>CBFIBQ010000013.1:0-82661 GCA_965660875.1 Salibacteraceae bacterium
GGAACGACTATCCGCAAAGGGTAGTACGTCAGGGGTCAGACAAACACCAGTAAACCCACCTGAAATAGCGGCTTTAATTCCAGTTTCGAGTGTTTCGCTATCTTCAAAACCGGGCTCTCTAAAGTTAGCTTTAAGGTCAAGCCAGCCCGGGGATAGGTGTAAATTTTTTGAAGTGATTTCTTTGTGTTTTCCTGGGTTGCGCAACGATGCGCCAATAGAAACTACTTTGCCATTTTCTATAATAATGTCACGTGCTTTTCCGTGTAACTCGTGACCCGGGTAGCAAACAGTTGCTTGTTTAATGAGTAGTTTCATGGTACACTAATTCCTCCAAAATTTTATCAAAAGTATTTCAATCAAGAACATAAGCAAGGCTAAAGCAACCATCCATTTCCAGTAAGTAATGCCTTTGGATAAACTTTCTAGCGAGTAATCGAAGCGCTCAAAATCATTTGACAATAAATAAACACTTCCATTTTCCGCAGCAAGAGTGCTCAATTCTTCTTCACCGATGAAATTTTGCTCCGATTCTTTTCTGGAGTAATTTACTGCAAATAAGTCGATTAGGGAGTCTTTCAGATTCAATTCATAGAACCCTGCTTGGTTCACATTTTCGTGCGGCCAAATCGTTAAATTAGACAACGAAGACCGGAATTCGGGAATAAAAACTCCTTGTGGTCCTTTCATTTTTAAGAACTCCGTTTCACCAGCATAATCGGTCCAAAACTGCAAATTGGGTTGAATAGAATGCGACAAGGTTTTGTTGGATGCTTTTGACAATGCAATTTTATACATGCTCAAAAGAAATATGGAATGGTCTGTCAAATTAGCGTTCTCAGCACTCATATTGGTAGACCAGCAAAAAACGAAACCATTACCCAATGTTGTTTTTTGCAACAATGGAACACCATTTTCTAGTCCAATTAATTCCACGTGGTTTCCTAAAACATTTGGTTTCCACCGAATGGAGTTGTAGGCCTCAGGTAAGTCAATCCTCTGTTCTCGACTTTTAAATACATCGGAAAAAAATGGATCGTTGTAGGCTATGGTATTGCTTCTTCTATTTGCGGTGTCAATGATTACAGTTGAACCTATTTTAAGTGTCTCAAAAAAGCTGGAAAGCTCATTGATACGAGCAAGGTTAGGTAAAACACAAACAACGCCACCTTCTTCAATGAAGGACTTTAATTCTGAGCTTAACCCCAGACTTATTTGTTCTACATTGTTTAGCACAATCAGGTCGCTAGATTTTAGTTTTGAAAAATTTACTTGATTGGCCGACACTTGTTTCATTCTGAATTGATCGGTTGAAAAAAGCTTGCTTAATGCTCGGCTACTATCCTTTTCATTGATAATCTTGATATCAATTTTAGGAGCAATTGTATAGGCAAAGTTCCAGCTGTTATCATAAGCTATAGGGTAATCTTCCACTTGAATAGAACCTCTAAAGAAACCAGTTTCAGTGGGGGTAAATGCAAAGGAATATTCAGTACTTGAATTTGCATGGAGATCTAAACTTGCATTCCCAAAGTTCTCGTCATTTATGGTAAGTACTATTTTACTCTCTTTAATGTCTTGGTCAGCTGTGTTATTTACCCGATACATCAGTTCAACTTCTTCATTCAATCGAATAGCTGGAGTTTCAATCCATACACTGTCAATAAATAAGTTCGAGTTGCTAAGGGGGGCGAGCTGCAGCAGTTTAAAATCAACATTCGAATCTACTTCACTCAATATACTTTCGCTAGTTGCCCCTTGAAAATCACTAATTACGAAGAGTTCCTTTTGTTCTATACCTTTCTCGTAAAGCCAATTTTTTTGAATACTCATAGCCTCTCTGATTGATAAGCTATTTGCCGAATTAGTTAAGGTAGCCAACTCTTCTTCAATATGCTCTTTAGTGGCACTTCTTTGACTGCTACCGCTCAAGTCTGTGGTTATCAATTGAAACTTTTGTCCCGCTGGATAGCTGTCAATAATCTTGTATACAAATTGTTTTGCGATATCCAATAACCTTCCATTCTCTCCAGTAGCATCCATACTGAATGAGTTATCCAGGTAAATGCTTACTGCTTTTTCTCCACCTAGTTTTTGGGTGGATGAAACTGGAATATAGGGTTGAGCAAAAGCAAAAACCAAAAATGTAATGGCAAGCAAACGACTCAGTAATATCAGCCACTCTTTTAGCCTTGATTTGGACTTAGACTCTTGCTTGATTTCCTTTAAAAAAGCAACATTAGAAAAGGCTACCTTTTTAAATTTTCTGAAATTGAATAAGTGAATGATTATTGGTATCGCCAACGCTATGAGCGCAAATAGGAATGCTGGATAGACGAACTTCATTAAAAAACGAAATTAAGACTTTCGAACCACCCTGAACCTACACAAATCTTAATTATTGTAAGAATGACAAGCGATTTGCTAGAGCATTTTTCAAACCTTTAGCCATCTTTATAGAATATCTATAGCCTGAGCAATTTCCTTAGAGAGTTTTTTGGCAGATTCTTTTTCTAAATGACTGCCGTCGTAACTGGTGTAATTTTCATCTTTCAACTCTAGATAAGGTATATTCAAATGATTTAACTCTCGGCGCAATGCAGCTTCATTAAACCCACTAATCGAGTCTTCTAGTTCCCTCATTGCTCTGCTGCTTGGTGGTCTAAATGCTATAATTTTAATACCTGCGGACGAGATGTTCTTTAGTTTTTCCGTGAACAATTGAAGCGTAGAATCTTTTACCTGATACTTCTTAAATGTTTTAGCGTAGCTTTTTAACGCACGAGTTTTGTCTCGTTTTATGTAGTCAGAAGCAACCCAGCCTCCCTTCTTATAGTGCTCTTGGTAATTCTTTTTTACGTAGTTGAAAATTTCAATGGGCCGATAAGGAGCTATGTGTTGTAATACTGGAGAAAGGTATTTGTATCGGAATACATCAAATTGCTTATAGCTTTGGTACTCAGCCAACGCTTCATTTTTAAATGCCTCTGAGGTAAGTGAGTGAGGCGTAATTCCAACAATTAGAAATTTACTCTTTGATGATTTATCAAACTTAGAAATTGCAAAATCGAGGTATTCCGGACTCAAGCCACCGCTGGAAAAGCCTAGATTAATTGCCTTATGCACTTTTGAACTATTTTCTTCAATTTCTGAAGGGGATACACCACGATAAATTCTAGAATCCCCAGCAATAACCGCATCGTAATTTGAATTTGCAAAGGTTTTTTGAACCCAGAATTGTTCTATTATTTCTTTATTCTTTGCTGGCCTAGGCGCATAAGCAAGTATAAATGCCGCAACCACAGCACTTATAGACAACGATATGATGATTTTGCGCATGATTAGAACTGGAAATATATGAACTGTTGTCCTTCACCTCTTAGGAATAAAATAAACAGGATACTGGCTGAAACAACAGCGGTATCGATTGCATCCCTGCGACTTAAGTAGGCGATTTTAATTGGTCGAATTTTTTTTCGCAAATGCACTGCAAGTTCAATAGCAATGGCGAGCAATAAAAATGCAATACCATTGAAATAGGTGTCAAAGAAATTGGAATTACTTGGAGAAAAGCTGAACAAGTTTTTTATAATTTCCATTGCCTGACCAACGTTATTTGCTCTAAAAAACACCCACGCTATTGTTGCTTGAATAAAAACAATAAACATGAGAACCACAGGTACATTTTTAAAGTATTGATTCCATTTAGATTTTCTTTCAATAACTAGATACAAAATGTGTAATGCAGCCCAGGTAATGAAAGTATAGTTTGCTCCGTGCCAAATACCAGACGCTAGCATAGTTACTGCCAATGCAAAAAGCCCATAAGCTATTCCTCGTCTAGAGCCACCGAGAGGGATGTATACGTAATCTCTAAACCAGGTGGAAAGCGATATGTGCCAACGCGTCCAGAATTCACGAATGCTTTTCGATGCATAGGGGTGATTGAAATTCATTTTGAAATGGTAGCCCATAAACTTAGCTATTCCTCTAGCTATAAGCGTGTAACCGCTAAAATCACAATAGATTTGAAATGAAAATGCAATGGCCACTACCCACCAAAAGAGGCTGCCCGAATACATGGCCTTTCCCTGATAAGCCGAATCAATCAAATAAGATAGATTATCCGCGATTACCATTTTTTGAAATAAGCCGTAACAAATCATTTTACAGGCATTCCATTTCTCAAGTTCGCTGGGAATTCGATAGGTTCTCAATTGGTTTAAAAAGTCCTTGGCACGAATAATAGGGCCTGCTACGAGTTGGGGGAACATAGCTAAGTAGCTAAAAAAGAGCAGAATGTTTTTTGTTGGCTTCAGTTTGCCTTTATAGATGTCAATGGTATAACTCAAGGATTGAAACGTATAAAAGCTAATTCCTACCGGTAGAATCAGCGCAAACTCTGGTATACTTTCTTTAAGTGCGAGTTGAAGCCCAAGTAAAGAAAAACAGTCTTCGAGAATGGTGGCGAAAAAAATTGAATACTTGAAAACAAATAAACTACCCAAGTTGGCCGTAAGGGAAATGATTAGAATGGGCTTTTTATACTTAGGATTAGAAATTAAGCCTAGGCCTGCGAAATAATCGACCAATCCACTAAACAGAATAAGGAAGAGAAAACGCCAGTCCCACCAGCCGTAAAATAAAAAACTTGCTGAAACAATGAAGACCCACCTTGTTGTGTTTTTAACTCTAAATACTGGCCACAACAAGAAGAACAATAACGAAAAAATCAGAAATTCTACTGAGTTAAATACCATTTTACCAAGCGGGCTTATCTTCTAAATGACCAGGGTATGCACGAATACTTCGAACAATTTCAAAATTATTCTATTCAATAATTAAGCAGCACTAAAAAGCCACAAAAAAAGCGAGCCTTTTGCTAGACTCGCTTCAAATCAAAAAATAATGTTTCAGCTTACAAACTATTCAATGCTGCTTCGTAATTCGGCTCATCAACGGTTTCTTGTACTTGTTCGGTATGTACAATTTCACCATTCGAGTTAGCAACTATAATACTTCTTGAATGCAAACCAGCTAGCGGACCATCTGTAATTTCTAACCCATTCGCTTTGCCAAAGTCTCCGCTCTTAAAATCGGATAACATGACCACGTTTTCAATACCCTCAGCGCCACAAAATCGATTTTGAGCAAAGGGTAGGTCTCTTGAAATACAAAGTACCGTTGTGTTATCTAAATTTGCTGCTTCTTTATTGAAATTTCTTACCGATGCTGCGCATGTTCCGGTGTCAATACTCGGAAATATGTTTAGTATCATATTTTTCCCTTTAAAATCCGCCAATGATTTTGATGATAAATCAACACCTGTCAATGAGAAATCATTTAAGTCGCTCCCTGTTTCTGGTAAATTTCCAGAAGTCTGTATTTCGTTTCCTTTCAATGTTATCGTTGCCATAATATATATTTTAGTTTGCTCGAAACTACGGTCTTTGGCTATTAGGCTAAATGCGCTAAAATTAGATTTATTCTTTTTTAATAGTGAGTGTGAATAGTTCCGAAAGCATTTTATTTGCAAAGCGCATGAAAGCACTAAAAACAGTATTCAGTAGATTTTTACTTTGGATCAGGGGTTGGGAAATCGACTACGATATTAAGGATCATGGCAACAAGTTTATTGTTATTGGTGCTCCGCATACATCCAATTGGGATTTTGTGTATGCGCTTCCCGCTCTGCATTTGATGGGGATAAAAAACCTAAGGTACTTAATAAAGAACTCATTATTTTTCTTTCCGTTGAAGTACTTGTTTTATTGGACAGGGGGTATACCTGTTGATCGCTCCAAAAAAAATGAGCTAACTGCTCAGTTGCAAAAAATGATAAAGGAAAGTGACGAGATTTATTTACTCTTTCCGCCCGAGGGAACCAGAAGCAAAGTAAAGCGCTGGAAGACGGGTTTTTATTACACGGCAATTGAAACTGGATTGCCTATCATTTTGGGGTATATGGACTATAAGGAACGCAAACTCGGCTTTGGTGATGTGTTTTACCCCACGGGAGATTTTAATAAAGATATGGAAGTCATTCAGGCTTTTTACAGTAAAAAGAACGCCAAACATCCTGCCGACTTCAACCAAAGTATTTACGAGCCAAAGTAGAGTGGGTAGAATTTATAACCAACCCAGTATCATTGTTACTCCCGTCACCGTAATAAGTATAGCTATGATGTTGTGAACCGTCTCAAGGGAAATTTTCTTTAGGAAGCGTTTACCCAATACTGCACCAAGGAATGCGCAAAAAACTGCAGTTATCATTATGGGAAAGGGTAGGCGCTCCAACTCTTGAACATTGGAGAAATACATGGGTATTCGAGTGAAGTCTACCAAACAGGCAATAGCAATTCCAGTGGCAATGAATTGTTCCTTTTCTAATTTAAGCTGAGCTAAAAACGCCGTTCTAAGCGCCCCCTGATGGCCAGACAATCCACCAAAGAAACCGCTGATTGTTCCGCCAATTGGTAAAACCCAGTTGGGAGGTTGAATGCGGTTGCTTAGCGTTTTCTTGTCAAGAAAAGCAAATATGATCAGCAAAACTCCAACAATTATTTGAGTCCATGATACTACAAAGTTACTTTCAAATGCTTGGTAGGAATATGCTTCTGAAAATTCGCTCATAGAAAGCAATAGTTTAGATCCAAAATAAGCGCCCGCTATTGCGGGTAAACCAAAAACCAACAAAGTTTTCTTATGGATGCGTTGCCCTATAAGTCCAGTTTTAAAGAGGTTGTTGAGTAAATGAACGATTCCCGTTAACGCAATGGCGTATTCCAATGGGAAAAACAAGGCAAAAGCAGGCAGCAACATGGTGCCTAATCCAAACCCACTAAAAAAAGTGAGTAAAGAGGCTATTAAAGCAACTCCGCCAATGAGAATATATTCCATGCTTCAAAAATAAAGCTCCCATATTTGAATAGGTAAACTGTATGTTAAGTCTTTAAAAGTTGAGTTTATTAGATAATAAGCTCACTCGTCATTCCGAGCTCAAGAACGAACCTATTGCAAATGGAGATTCCGGATAGAAGTTTCTCTAAACTCCTTCTTCGTTAAGTTCAACAATTCTTCCGGAATGACGCTTGTAGTTGAATTGTAGTTTGATATCACATCCATTCCACAGCCGGTTTTCCCGTGCAGGCGGGAATCTACTTTAAGGAGAGATTCCGGATAGAAGTTTTTCTAACCTCCTGCGTCGTTAAGTAAAGCTATTCTTCTAGAACGACGATTGGGGATAATTAGCAGTTTGAATTTCACTTACATTCCACAGCCGTCATTCCGTAAGATTAGGTGAGTCGATTTTACATCGTAAAATCTATACGAACCTTCTATACGGAATCTTATGTAGTGATTGGATGTTACTGTTGTCGAATAGCTAGTGTTGAGTAGATCTTCTCCTGTGCGTTAGTGACGACCAATACCCGAGGTGTAAATCGGAAATTATGTCGTTAGAAATCGCTATTAGCTGTCAAAATTTCAGTAAAATTCGGGTTTTATCGATATGGTATTTTATTTGACTAAAGGTAATCTGAAAACTTCAATCATTAAATTAATTAAACGAACTTAAATAAATGAATACAAATAACTTAACAACTAAAAGTCAAGAAGCAATTCAGCAAGCTCAGCAGTTAGCAATGGCAGCCGATAATCAGGCTATTGAGACTGGACACCTTATGAAAGGAATTTTGCAAGTAGACGAAAACGTAACTCCATTTTTATTCAAAAAACTGGGCGTTAACTTTAATCTTTTTGTTCAGGCTTTAGATAAAATAGTTGAGAGCTACCCAAAGGTTCAGGGTGGAGATATTTACTTATCTAAAGACGCTGCCAAAGTAGTGGCTAAAGCGAATAACTTTCTTAAAGACTTTGGAGATGAATACGTTTCTATTGAGCATTTGCTCATGAGCTTATTGCAAGTAGGGTCTAGTGTATCTTCTTTAATGAAGGATAACGGTATAAATGAACGCGAGCTTAAAGCAGCAATTACAGAGCTTCGAAAAGGAGGAACGGTGAACTCTCAAAATGCCGAAGAAACCTACAACGCCTTAAATAAATATGCAATTCACCTGAATGCTCAAGCTGAAAAAGGTAAACTCGACCCCGTAATTGGGCGCGATGAAGAAATTAGACGGGTATTGCAGATTTTATCCAGAAGGACGAAAAATAACCCCATTTTGGTTGGCGAGCCCGGAGTGGGTAAAACTGCAATTGCGGAAGGTTTAGCCCACAGAATCGTCTCTGGCGATGTACCTGAAAACTTAAAGTCTAAAGAGTTGTACTCACTGGATATGGGGGCGCTCATTGCTGGAGCCAAGTACAAAGGAGAGTTCGAAGAACGGCTAAAAGCTGTAGTCAAAGAAGTCACTGGTTCAGAAGGGTCTATTGTCTTGTTTATTGACGAGATTCACACGCTAGTAGGTGCAGGCGGTGGACAGGGGGCTATGGATGCTGCAAATATCCTTAAGCCCGCGTTGGCAAGGGGCGAATTACGTGCAATTGGAGCAACTACGCTGGACGAATATCAGAAGTACTTTGAGAAAGACAAAGCCTTAGAGCGTCGATTCCAAATGGTGATGGTTGACGAACCGAATATGGAAGACGCTATCAGTATTCTTAGAGGATTAAAAGAGAAATACGAAACGCATCACAAGGTGAGGATTCAGGATAGTGCGATAATTTCAGCTGTGGAATTGAGCACACGCTACATTTCAGATCGGTTCTTGCCAGACAAAGCCATTGACTTAATTGATGAGGCGGCTTCTAAGCTGCGAATCCAGATTAACTCTATGCCGGAGGAACTGGACGAAGTAGAGCGAAAAATTCGTCAATTAGAAATTGAACGCGAAGGAATTAAGCGAGAAGGAGATAAACAAAAAATGACTTCACTCGGAGAGGAAATTGCAAATCTAGCCGAGCAACGCGATCAGCTTAAAGCAAAGTGGGAAGGCGAGAAGGAAGTGATTGATGGAACGCAACAGGTTAAAGAGCAAATTGAACAATTGAAGTTTGAGGCGCAACAAGCCGAACGCGAGGGCGACTTTGGGAAAGTTGCTGAGATACGCTACGGAAAGTTATCCGAAGCCGAAGAACAGCTTAAGACTTTTGAAAAGCAGCTGGTTGAATTGCAAGAGAGTGGTTCTCAAATGGTAAAAGAAGAAGTTGACTCGGAAGACATTGCAGAAATCATTGCAAAATGGACCGGCATTCCCGTTTCTAAAATGATTCAGTCGGAAGCTGAAAAACTATTAAACCTTGAAGACGAATTGCACAAACGAGTAATTGGTCAAGAAGAAGCAATTGTTGCAGTAGCAGATGCCGTAAGAAGAAGTAGGGCAGGACTTTCTGATACGGAAAAACCGTTGGGGTCTTTCTTATTCTTAGGTACTACAGGAGTAGGTAAGACAGAGTTAGCAAAAGCATTAGCAGAATTTTTATTCGACCACGAAGGAGCGCTTACTCGAATCGATATGAGTGAATATCAAGAGCGACACGCTGTGAGTAGGCTAGTGGGAGCGCCTCCAGGATACGTTGGATATGATGAAGGTGGTCAGCTAACTGAGGCCGTGCGCAGAAAACCGTATTCGGTTATTTTGTTGGACGAAATCGAAAAAGCACACCCTGATGCATTCAATATTTTGTTGCAAGTTTTGGATGACGGTAGATTAACGGACAACAAAGGTCGTGTAGCGAATTTCAAAAACACGATTATCATCATGACTTCTAACTTGGGAAGTGAATTGATTCGCGATAATTACGAAAAGGCCGATATTGTAGACGATTTGCTGTTTGAAACCACCAAAATGGATGTGCTTGGTTTTGTAAAGAAAAGCCTAAAGCCCGAATTTGTTAACCGAATTGACGAAACAATAATGTTTACGCCGCTTTCGAAGGATGATATTCGAGATATCATTAGAATTCAACTGAAAAGCCTGGATAAGGTGTTACAAAACAAGAACATTACCATGGAAGCCTCTGATGAAGTGATTGACCATTTGGCGGAGTTAGGCTACGACCCTCAATACGGTGCTCGCCCTGTAAAACGAGTGATTCAGAAAGAAGTGATGAATGAATTGTCGCGGAATATTTTAGCTGGAAAAGTGCAAGAGGGCGACCATATTATTCTCGATGAATTTGATGGAAAGTTCGTCTTTCGTAAGCCGGAAAAGGAAGTTCATTAAGCGCTACCAGATATTAAGAAAGAGCTGTGGGTAAAACATGGCTCTTTTTGATTTTTGTCTTATGCTCAGTGTATCTTTGCAAGTAAGTGAAGTTGATTAAAATTTATATCGTTTTGTTGTTGGGTTTATCGCTGGGTCAAACCAGTGAAGCTCAGTTTAACTTGAACAGCGGTACGCAGTGGAAGGTAAGCGGTACTTACCAGCCAGGCTGGCTGAGCCCTGACTTTGACGATTCTGGTTGGATAAACGCTACTTCACCTCATGGAAACTCGGTGCTAGCTCCGGTTCCTGGAACACAATCTATGTGGATTAGACCTTATGCAAATTCGGATTCTGTTTATTGCAGGTATGCATTCGAGTTAAGGTCAAATTGTATAGATGTTCAGCCATTTCAGATTAATGGTGATGATGCTTGGATGGTTTATGTAAATGGTGTGCTCATTGATAATGCCAATAATGCAAACATTAAAACAGTAGCTGGTGTAAATGCCAGTGCCTTCAGAATAGGTAAGAATGTTGTTTGTTTGGTAGGGATAAATGGTAAAGTTTCTTCAGGTATTGGCCCGCATACGCTAAGTTGTAAAGGCCAAATCAACTATACTTCAGGGCCAATCATCGATTTAGGTGCGGATAAATTTGTTTGTGAAGGAGATTCCACCTTGGTTACGGTAAATCATAACTACCCGTCGTATCGATGGAGTGATGGTCAAACGACACGAACCGGTAAATTCTTTGTTAAAGGAAAGTACTGGTGTACGGCTAGAGATACTGCAGGCTGTGCTTGGGTAGATACAGTGCAAGTTGAAACCTATCAGGTGAAACCTGTTGATCTAGGGCCCGATACAAACATTTGCGAAGGTGATATAGCCGTTTTGAGGTCAGACCCGGATAGCACGTACAAAAGTTATGTGTGGAATACCAACGACACTACACCAAACATATCAGTGGGATACCAAGATTTGTTTAGCGTTACAGTAACCGACAAAAACGAATGTACTGCCTCTGATAGTCGCAGAGTGCGCGTGTTTGTTTCTGGTACCGCGGTAAACTTAGGTGAAGACACCATTTTGTGCAGAGGAGACAGTTTAGCATTAAACGCGTTTTTTCCAGAATCACGTTATTTATGGAGCGATGGTTCGCGAGATAGTAACTTTTTAATAACTCGAGCGGGTAATTATGAAGTAACCGTGACTAATTTTTGTGGAGAGGCCATTGACGAGATTGCTGTTCAGTATATCAATGAGTTAAATGTAGACTTGGGGCCTGATGATTTCTTGTGTAGTAATTTAGAACTAGAACTTGGGCAAAAAGTCCTTGGTGCTATTAAATATGAATGGAATACAGGCGATTCCACCGCGTTTATAAGTGTTTCGGAACCTGGAATTTATGCCGTTGAGGTGCTTGACTATTGCGGAAATAAAGGTTCAGATATGGTAGAAGTGATTCGTGAATTGGACCCCAGTTATTCGATTCCTAATGCATTTTCGCCAAATAATGATGGTTTAAATGAAACTTGGCGCACTTATGTGCGGCCTAAATCTTATTTCAATGTTCGTGTTATTGACGAATGGAGTAAAGTAGTATTTGAAAGTGATAACCCCTTAGAAGAGTGGGATGGGACCAATGATGGCAGACCGTTAGGTATTGGTCAATACATTTACACTGTGGAGTGGGATGAGTGTTTAAATCAACCGCAAAAGGCTCAGGGCCCACTGCATATTGTCCGATAAACGGCAGCTACTCAACGAGAATGTGCTGCGTCTGTCTTTGATTATTATCAACTATTTCTAGTAAATAAACACCAGAAGGTAAGTCTACTTCTGCAACTTCGTAAAAGGGAATTGCAGCGGTTACAGATTCAGTAAATTGCTTTACCGCTATTTCTTTTCCAAATAAATCAATAATCCTTAAGGTCGCTTTGTTGCTTTGGGTAGTGATTTTAATGACACTTTGCGCGGTAACTGGATTAGGAAAACAGTTAAGTAGAGCGTTGGAAGAGCTTATATTACCTGCTATTAGGGTAGCCGCACTTGAATCGTTAGAATTGTTTGTGTCTGTAGGTTCGGTTTTCATAATGCGCAAGCTATCCATATATATCGGTGGATTTGGAGCCGACCCATTCACAGGTGCACTTCCTATAGCTTGAACCACACTAAAATTCTCGATGACATGACCAAACACCGGGTGCTTAGAACTTAAGGGTGCTTTGTTGTAATCTAATCCTGTATTGTTAACCAAATTGATAAAAAATTGCGTATTCCCCGAATTGGCTGCTCCTGTATTCGCCATAGAGATGGTGCCCTGTACATTACTTAATGAATCGTGGAACTCGTCTTGAATGTTTGGCTTATTAGCACCTCTACCGCCTTGAATCATAAAATTGTTGATTACTCGATGAAAAGAAACGCCGTCGTAATAATTTTCAGAAACTAAGGTTTTGAAATTACCAGACGTAATTGGAGCAAGGCTATCCTCCAGTACAAGAACAAACTCGCCGAGCGTAGTATAAAACTTAACTTTTGTTTGAGCTTCACTGCTCAAGGACAATACAATGCCCAATATAAAAACTGCTAACTTTTTCATGTCTTTTAGATTTCTCTCAAATGTAATTGAAATAGTTAGGCGTTCAAGAAAGTGCCTATTCTTAAAAATTTGGTTAAAAAAAAAGCGCTTCAATGAGCGCTTTTTTTGTTTTTTAATACTACTTTTTAATAAATCGACTAATGTACTGCTCATTTGAGTCATCGGTCAATATCAAAAGGTAGGTTCCGGATACTAATTCTTCTACATCAATAAATTGAATATCCGAATCACTGCGGGAGAGTAATAGCTTTCCTTGAAGTGAATGTACCTTTACCTCTACGATTGGGGTAGTACCATCTATTTGGATACTGTGGAGCACTGGATTTGGATAAATGGAGTAGTCCGTCGATTGGTAATCGGCAATGCTCGCAATGGACGCGTCTTCAATAAGCAACGAATCACTTAGCATGCAGCCGTTTGCATCGGTAACGGTAACGCTATATTGACCTGCACATAAATCGGTTAATGCAGAGTCTACCGCGCCATTATTCCAAAGGAAGGAATAGGCTGGCGTGCCACCCGAAACAATCAGTGCAGCACTTTCATCACAGGTAGAATCGCTGTTGCTATTAAATTGAAACAGGCTGTCAACTAATAATGCTGCAGGTTCGCTCAATAAAACGGAGTCAATTGTCGAACAGTTGTTTGAATCCGTTATGGTAACAGTGTAGGTTCTATTAGCGCTCAAATTGGAGTTTGTTGAGTCAGTGCTTCCGTTCGACCATAAGTAAGTGTAAGGTTTTGTTCCTCCATTGATACGCACCATTGCAGTTCCAGAGCTGTCGTTGAAACAACTTAAGTTTGATGAGCTAAGGCTTATTGCTGGTGCACTTTCATCATCAATATTTATGGATTGATTCGCGGTGCAGCCCAGTGAATCTGTTACAGTTACCGAATACATGCCTTTAATTAATCCACTTATAGAGTCTGTATTTTGACCATTACTCCAGTTGTAACTATAGGGTGCTTTTCCTCCCGTTGCCCCAATTGCTTTTGCTGAACCTATTGCTTTGTTACAAGCATCATTTGAAGAAATGGTAGAAAACGACAGTACATTAGTCGTTTTACCCACTACCAATGTTTTGGTTGCAGTGCACCCGGCACCATCGCTAATCGTTACCGTGTATGAGCCACCGGTAAGACTATCAATTTGAGCATTAGTGGAACCGTTACTCCATTGATAGGTGAAGTTCCCTATCGTATTTCTTACATTGGATACCATTGCTTCACCCCAGCCATTATCACAGGTTTCTGGCGCAGTACTGGTATCAAAAGCAATATTAGAACCTTGTGTATTAATGCTGAAATTCTGAGTTGTGGAGCAACCTAGACTATCCTGAACAGTAACCGTGTAATTGCCAGCTTTCAATTGAAGTGCAGAGTCATTTGATACCGTAAAGTTTGAAGGCCAAATAATGCTTAGTGGGCCAGTTCCTCCGCTTGCTGATACTGTGGCAATGCCGGTACTGTCTCCACAAAGACTGCTATTACTTTGAACACGTGCCGTTATACTTGGTGGGTCGCTCAATTTAACTGTTAGACTCTCCGAGTTATTATCACTATCCGTAACGGTTACCGAGTACGATCCTTGCCCTAAATTGACTAAGGAATCTGCTGTAGAAGTGCTACCGCTCCATTGATAGGTGTATGGTCCACCAGCACCACCACTCACCGATGCAACCTTGAGTTTGCCTGTATTTGTACCAATACACGAAATTGATGTGCTGTCTAAGTTAAAAGATATTTTGTTTAGAGCTGTTATAACTTTCGTTGTAGCATATGTCTTATCTCCGCTAGTGCCTCCATTATTATTGGCTGAAACGCCAGCTCCAAATATTGTTACTGAACCTACATTGGTAGTTGGTGCTTTCCATGAAACACCAAAACTACTGGTAGTGTTTGCTAAGCTATGGCGTGCATATGGTCTACCACCAGATGTAGTGGTATTGAAACCTGTGCCAGAGAAAGTTCCAGCACCTGTACTAGTGCTAGAGGATTGAACGGCAGTAATTTCGAAACCGTATATAGTTCCACCCGTCAAAGCAGCAGTAATGGTATACGTTCTGCCCGGATAATATGCATTAGTACCTGATATGGAAAGACTGCCACCTGTTGGGTTTAATGATCCCGAATGGCAACCTGTACAATTTACACCTGTGCGATTCGTTCGGTCAATTGGAGGGTTGGAGGAGTAATTTAAATTGAGTACACCAACAGTACATATGCTGAGTATTGATAATGTGTTAAGTAGTGTTTTTCGTTTCATGATGTATTTTAGTACAAGTAACGGAGTAAATTTGAAGAACGTTGGCTTTACAAACCAATCATTTAATAACCTTTTAAATCAATTCCTCCAACAATTGAAAAGGCATTTTTGTTGGTAGTTTCACTGAATAATTGTGCTGCTCTTAAACTTCTAACGCCTTTTTGGCAAATAAAAATAGGAGTTGACAGTTCAGTTATCTGGTCTGGATGTAAACTGCTTAGCGGTAAGTTCTTACCTCCAATATTATGATTGTTAAACTCTTGAGTTTCTCGCACGTCGATTAATTGGTGGTTTTTGCCTTCCAATAGTAGTTGCGCTTCATCAAATGTAATCTCTTTTATTAGTGGGTTGAATCCACAAAAGACTTCATAACTATCCAATAGCCTTGAAACCGTAGCCAGAGTTTCGTCTCGGTCAAATTCCAAAATCTGTTGGCTGTTGTTGAGCGTGTTTATGCACAACAACTTACCTGAAAGTGCAGAGCCAACTCCAGTTATGACTTTAATGGTTTCCAGTGCTTGGTAATTCCCAACTATACCTGGTAATACGCCGATTACACCTATTTCGCTGCAAGAAGGCACGGTGCCCGCCGATGGTGGTTCTGGAAATAGGCAACGATACGTAGGTCCGTTTTGATAATTAAAAACACTGACTTGCCCTTCAAACTTAAAAATGCTTCCATGTACTAATGGTTTATTGCAAATAACGGCCGCGTCGTTGCACAAGTAACGCGTTGCAAAATTGTCGGTGCCATCAACAATTACATCGTATTGCTCAAATAAAGCCAACGCATTTTGGTTGGTCAATAATTCAGAGTAAACCTTAAAATGAACGAATTGATTTTGCTTGGAAAGCTTTTGAGCGGCAATCTCCGCTTTTTTCTTGCCTATATCTCGAGAAGCAAATAGGACTTGACGTTGCAAATTGGATTCATCCACAATATCACCATCAATTATTCCAATAGTTCCAACTCCAGCTGCGGTTAAGTAAAGTAGTGCAGGGCAGCCTAATCCGCCAGCACCAATTACCAAAACCTTGGCGTTTTTTAGTTTAAGTTGAGCCTCTTCTCCAAATTCAGGTAGAATGAGATGGCGGTCGTAGCGTTGCCTTTCTTCTGGGCTAAGCATGTTCTTTTTCGCTTGATCTTGCAGTATTCCATAGCGAAGCGTCCCAGTCCTTCCAGACGGGCTCGTAGCCAGCTTTAGTTATCATTTCTGCTATTTCTTTTGGGCTTCGGTCATCATCTATTTCAAATTGCTCTAAGGATTGAGGTTCAACTGCATAACCACCTGGGTTTGTTTTTGAGCCTGCGCTTGTACTGGTGATTCCCAACTTAATCACATGGTCTCTGAACTTCGGCGCTTCTCTCGTAGAAAGGCTTAATTCAACTTCCTCATTGAAAATGCGATAGGCACAAATCAACTGAACCAGTTCGCGGTCGCTAATCTCTACTTTAGGTTGCAATTCTCCTTCGTGTGGACGCAGTCTAGGAAAAGAAATAGAATATTTAGTTTGCCAATAGGTACGCTCTAAATAATCGAGGTGAAGTGCGGTAAAAAAGCTGTCTACCCGCCAATCTTCTAAACCTATCAAACTGCCTACACCAATTTTGTGAACTCCTGCCTTGCCCAGTCTATCCGGAGTATCCAGTCGGTAATCGAAATTCGATTTTTTTCCTTTCGGGTGATGCTTTTTATAATCTGCCCGATGATAAGTTTCTTGGTAAACCAAAACGGTGTTTAACCCAGAAGGAATCAATTGCTCGTATTCGTTTTGGTCTAAGGGCTGCACTTCAATGGCAATATGAGAAAAATGTGACTGTACTAGTTTTATGGCGTTATTCAAGTAGTCTACTCCGACTTTAGTATTCGCTTCTCCCGTTACCAACAGTAAATGATCAAAGCCCAGTTCTTTTATTGCTTTTACTTCGTCTAAAATTTCTTTGTCGGTAAGAGTTCTACGCGGTATTTTGTTGGTGAAACTGAACCCGCAATAGGTGCAAATGTTTTGACATTCGTTCGATAGGTACATGGGAACATACATCTGAATGGTTTTCCCAAAACGCTTTTGCGTAAGTTCATGACTCAACTTGGCCATTTGCTCTAAATAAGGAGCCGCTGCAGGTGAGATTAACGCTTTAAAATCTTCAATAGTTCGATTATCTCTATTGAGGGCACGCTCTACATCTGTGGAGGTCTTCGAGTAAATCGAAGCTTTGGTAGTATCCCAATCGTACGTATCGAAAAGCGTTTTAAAACTCATGCTATAATTCGTCTAAAAATGAGGTTAGTGGACTGCTAGCATTGGCACCTGAACTTACAGCGCCCAATTTAGCTTCGAAAGCCATTCTGCCAGCTTGAGTAGCCAATTTGAAAGCCTTTGCCATTTCTATTGGATTATCTGCTACTGCAATGGCGGTATTCACCAAAACGGCATCAGCGCCCAATTCCATAGCTTTTGCTGCGTCCGACGGCGCACCTATGCCTGCGTCAACTACAACGGGTACATTCGATTGCTCAATGATTATTTCTAAAAAGTCTTGTGTTCTAATACCCTTGTTACTCCCGATTGGCGCCCCTAGTGGCATTACCGCCGCAGTCCCAACATCTTCTAGTCGTTTGCACAATACTGGGTCTGCGTGAATGTAAGGCAATACAATGAATCCCAATTTGACCAATTCTTCAGCAGCAGTCAAGGTTTCAATAGGGTCGGGGAGTAAGTATTTAGGGTCTGGGTGGATTTCTAACTTTAACCAATTCGTTTCTAACGCTTCACGGGCTAATTCAGCAGCGAAAATGGCCTCTTTTGCGGTTCTTACTCCAGAGGTATTCGGTAAAAGTGAAATATGATTAGCCGACAAATGTTGAAGCATTTTGTCTTGTTCATCATTTAGGTCAACTCGTTTTAGTGCAACCGTTACCAATTCAGAACCAGAAGCCACAATAGCTTCTCCCATATTCTCTGAAGACCGAAATTTACCAGTACCAGTAAATAGTCTGCTTTCGAATTGTTTATCAGCTATTTGTAACATTCACTTGTTGTTTTGTCGTTTTCAATTCATCGTGAAATTCCTGAACACGTTCAGACCAATTTTCGGATTGGATGACGGCTCCTGAAACCGCAATTCCAAATACCCCTATTTCAGTAATCGCTTTTACATCTGTTGGCTGAATTCCACCAATGGCAATTATCGGAATCTGAATGTTTTTCTCTCGCATTTGGTCTAAAATCAATGTGTATCCTTTAACTCCTAGCTCTGGACTTAGCTTTTGTTTGGTTGTCGTAAAACGATAAGGGCCAAGTCCTATGTAATCAGCGCCAGCTTCATAAGCTGCATATACATCTTCAATGGTGTTGCATGTAGCTCCGATTATTAATTTGCCTCCAGCTAATGCTTTCGCTGATGCTAAAGGCATGTCTTCTTTGCCAAGGTGACAAGCATCTGCATTGCACTGAATGGCAACATCTAAATGGTCGTTGATACACAGTTTCACTCCGTATTCTAAGGTTATGATTCTAGCTTCTTTGGCTAGTTCTTTAATTTCTTCTTTGCTTTTTGCTTTTATACGCACCTGTATCCACTCAATTCCAGCCTCACAAGCCTTTTTAACTTGCTCAAGCTGCTCGGAAGCATCATCTGAATGTGTTATAAAATGTAGGTTATTAGTCATATCTTTTTATTGATAGTGATAGGCTAGAAGCGACTTGTTGCTCTTTAATGCCCGTTCTATGTAGCGTTTACTTTTTAGCAATGCTTGATGCAACGGATATTCTAATGCTAAATGGCAGGCCAATGCGGTAGAAAATATGCATCCAGAACCGTGTTTTTCGGAGTAAGTCCCAGGCTTTGGATTTAGCTTTATTATTCCGTTTTCATCTGCAAAATAATCCACACCCAATTGGTCTTCTTGACTACTACCTGGATGTCCTCCTGTCAAATAAACTTTCGTGTACTTTGAAAGATGTGATAACTGTTCATTTATCGATTTTTTATTTGACAACAAGCTCAACTCCTTTGAGTTAGGGGTAATTATATCAACTCTTGATATAATATGCGATATGTCTGAATGAGCTTCATAATCAAAGAAAACAGTATTATCACTACCGCTTATAACTGGGTCCCAAATTACTTGAGCTTTTGGCCACGACCTTTTAACACCTTCAAGAATAAGTTCGAGCATAGCGGGGTGTTCGACAATGCCAATTTTTATTGTTTTAAAACGACAATGTGCTATACTATTAATTTGCGCTCTCAAATAGTCAAAGGTTAGCCAGTCCACACTCAGTACTTTATTCTCGCGTTGCACTGTATTTGCCGTTAGCACGGACATTCCATAACAACGCAGACGTTCTGTTGTTTTGATATCGGCCAAAACACCAGCTCCACCAGTAGGGTCAAACCCGCCAATGGTCAAAACGTATGGTCGTGCTGGTCTTAGCATACTTCTGCTTTTTCTTGAATCGCTTTTTGAATCGATTTAAAGTTCTCTAAAGGACTATTTCCAATATGCCAGATAGCGCCCAATGCAGCAGCACCATTAAAATTCAGTTCTTTCGCATTGACTATGGTGTTCTGGTCGATACCACCAAGAGCTATAACCCGAGTGCTGCGTTCTTTTGGAATTCGATATAACTCTGGGTTTGCAGCGTAATTTTCTTTAGAAATACTTTCAAAAATTGGACTTAAAGTACACGATTCGATCTTTCCGTCAATTTGTTCAAATTCCGTCAGGCTATGCACTGAAACCGAATCGCAGGGCTGCACTTCGCCTTGAATTGAAGCAAACTTGAATTGTAAATGCAGCTTACAGTCAAATTGCTTCGCCAGTTCACGATGATAGTGAACGTAAATTCTACTCCTATATTTTTCTGGAATAGAGGAGAGGTACACCTTGAGTTCACTTATACTGGCATCAGGCTTACGAACGTGAAACCGATCAAGCCCAGCGTCTAACAGCTCAACAACGTGGTCTGTTTCGTTCGGATAAGTTCCTTCGTGAGAAAATATGGCTATTTCAAAAGGCATATTATAGATAAAGTTCGCTTCCTTTTTTCTTAAAGGTTTCGCTCATTTCAGCCATGC
This sequence comes from Salibacteraceae bacterium, assembly GCA_965660875.1. GTDB lineage: Bacteria > Bacteroidota > Bacteroidia > Flavobacteriales_G > Salibacteraceae > UBA6770. The sequence goes on from CBFIBQ010000013.1 coordinate 20,117, forward strand.
CTTCTTCCAGTGCTTTTGCTTCGTCCTGAACGCCTTTGTCTTCAGCGTATTTTCTTACATCTTGAGTAATTTTCATACTGCAGAAATGAGGGCCACACATAGAGCAGAAATGCGCAATTTTAGCGCCTTCAGCAGGTAGTGTTTCATCGTGATATTCCCGAGCTGTATCTGGATCTAGCGACAAGTTGAACTGGTCTTCCCAGCGGAATTCAAAACGCGCTTTACTCAGTGCATTGTCTCGGTGCTGAGCCCCCGGGTGTCCTTTTGCCAAATCCGCAGCATGAGCAGCCAATTTGTACGTGATTACACCGTCCTTGACGTCTTTTTTGTTTGGTAGTCCCAAATGTTCTTTCGGAGTAACGTAACACAACATTGCAGTTCCGAACCAACCAATCATTGCTGCGCCAATGGCAGAAGTAATGTGATCATAACCCGGTGCTATGTCTGTAGTCAACGGTCCCAATGTATAAAAAGGTGCTTCTCCACATACTTCTAACTGCTTGTCCATGTTTTCCTTAATCATGTGCATGGGCACGTGACCTGGGCCTTCAATCATGGTTTGAACATCGTGTTTCCAAGCGATTTTTGTCAATTCACCAAGCGTTTCTAACTCTCCGAATTGCGCTGCGTCGTTAGCATCAGCAATACTTCCTGGACGCAAGCCATCTCCCAGTGAGAATGCAACATCATAAGCCTTCATAATCTCGCATATCTCTTCGAAATGGGTGTACAAGAAATTTTCTTTGTGATGTGCCAAACACCATTTGGCCATAATGGACCCACCGCGAGAAACGATTCCAGTTACGCGTTTAGCGGTAAGTGGAACGTATCTCAATAGCACTCCTGCGTGAATGGTAAAGTAATCTACGCCTTGTTCTGCTTGTTCAATTAACGTGTCCCGGTACAACTCCCATGTAAGGTCTTCTGCCTTTCCGTTTACTTTTTCTAAAGCTTGATAAATCGGAACCGTTCCGATTGGAACGGGTGAGTTACGGATAATCCACTCGCGTGTTTCGTGAATGTTAGCACCCGTACTTAAATCCATGATGTTATCTGCACCCCAACGGCAAGCCCACACAGCTTTTTCAACTTCTTCTTCAATACTTGAAGAAACGGCCGAATTGCCAATGTTGGCGTTGATTTTCACTAAGAAATTACGACCAATAATCATGGGTTCGCTTTCTGGGTGATTGATATTATTTGGGATAATTGCGCGTCCTGCAGCAATTTCGTCTCTTACAAACTCAGGAGTAATCCTTCCTTTAGGCGTATTTGCACCAAAGCTTTGACCAGGATGCTGCATATTCATTTCAGTAACTTGCTCCATGCGCTGATTTTCACGAATGGCAATGTATTCCATTTCCGGAGTAATGATTCCTTTGCGGGCATAATGCAGTTGAGATACGTTTTTGCCTTTTTTAGCTCGTAAAGGATTCTTGATATGCTCAAAACGCAAATGGTCTAAAGAAGCATCGTTAAATCGTTCTTGACCGTACTCAGAAGTTTGTCCGCTAAGTTCTTCAACGTCGCCGCGCTTTTTAATCCATTCCTCTCGCAAACGAGGTAGTCCTTTTTTAATGTCAATATCAACTGTTGGATCTGTGTATGGCCCACTCGTATCGTAAACAGTTACCGAAGGATTCGGTGTTTTATTGTTATTGAATTTGTCGTGCGTATCATCCAATGATATTTCTCGCATAGCGACTTTTACATCGTGCATTTCGCCGCGTACGAATACTTTTTTTGAGCAAGGGAAGGGCTCACGGCTGATTACTTCTTCTTTTGGTGCATTGTCTTTCTTCATAATTTATCCTCCTTGAGTAGCTTTTATTATCGTGATTTTATCGTTGTTCGAAAGGGTAGTGCTCGTCCAGTTAGACTTTGATACTACCTTGTTATTCACGGCAATCGCAATACCTTTTTGTTCGGTCAAATTCAATTGATTGAGCAAGTCATTCAGTTGACAGCCATCATTCAATTGTTTTGCGGAATTATTTACGATTACCTCCATTTACTTCTTACTAATTTTAATGGAGGGAGCTGCGAAAGCATTGCAGCATTTGACTTTTCCCTCCGTCGGTACTAACCGAATCAAGTTATAAGGGTATTTCTCAGTCGCAAAACGACACCCCTAAAGTCTTTGCCCAAATGTAGAATAAAGCTTTTGATTTTTGCGGTGAATGGTTGTTAAATGTTTTGAGTAGGTATATCTGCGATCAGTCTTCGGAGAAACTATGCCTGTTGACTGATTTCAATTTTTTACCGATTCGACAGCCTTCCGAACACTTCCGTGTTTCTCTAGCAATGCAGCAGCTTCCTTGTAGTCTAGTCCGGTTCCTTCCATAACCATTTTAGTGCCGCGATCTACTAATTTATCGTTACTCAATTGCATGTCCACCATGCGGTTCCCTTTTACGTGGCCCAATTGAATCATACAAGCAGTAGATATCATATTAAGTACGAGCTTTTGAGCAGTTCCAGATTTCATTCGAGTACTTCCGGTAACGAATTCTGGACCAACAACCACCTCGATAGGGTAATCTGAAACTTTGCTTATAGGTGAGTTTGGGTTACAAGTAATACAACCAGTTGGTATGTTATTCTCTTGACAAGTTTTTAATGCTCCAATAATGTATGGAGTAGTGCCGCTAGCCGCAATTCCAATGACAAAATCGTTAGTTGAAATGTTGTTTTCAGATAAATCTTTCCAGCCTTGCTCAGTGTCGTCTTCAGCAAACTCTACTGCCTTGCGAATGGCGGAATCCCCGCCAGCAATAAGTCCGATTACTAGGTTGTGGTCTACACCAAAGGTTGGTGGGCATTCAGAAGCGTCGACTATACCTAAACGACCACTGGTGCCAGCACCCATATAGAATAATCGCCCACCTTTTTTGAGTTGTTCGGTTGCTTTTCTAATCAATTTTTCAATGCTATCTACCTCTTTTGCAATGGCTTGTGGTACGGTATGGTCTTCCTGGTTAATCCCAGTAATAAGTTGTTTAATCGAAAGTTGTTCTAGATTGTCGTGGTTAGAAGTTGATTCTGTAATTCTGTCGTTTGCCATAAGTGTTCAATTTCTTTCGAAATCAAAGTTAGAATACCCTTACTTTTAGCATCCGATTCTAAAAATACTTTATGCAATACCGTATGTTAAGAGTGATTTGTGCTGTTATCGTTTGTCTTACATCATTTACAGCTTTTGCTCAAGAAACAATGAGTACTAAACTCAATAACTGGGCGAGAAGCGGTGAAAGGGGCTCATTGGAGCAAGTTTGGCTGCAATTCGATGCGCAACTGGATTACGAGGCGCTGGATAAGGAGTTTAGAGTAAAAAACTACACCTTGGAGCAGCGGGCCGAGGCGGTTATTTCTGCTTCCAAAGCATTACATAACTCTTCAATGATCCAGCTTGACAAGTGGATTAATAAGAATCAGGTAAACGAAGATTTTTGGTTGGGAAATTCTGTAATTGTTCAGCTATCTAAAAACGAAGTTTTGGAGTTGAGTTCAAATCCACAAGTGCGGTGGATGGAATTGACGTCTGAGAATCAGATAGTGGTGGAAGATGTTGAAATGGAGGAAGGCAGTTCCGAAGAAGATGCTATAAATGGAGTGGAACCCGGATTATTGGCAATTAATGCGCACAAAATGTGGGCAAGAGGCTACACTGGAAAAGGAAGAAAAGCATTGATTATAGACACTGGAATTTGGTCAGAACATCCGTCTATTGCCGATGCATGGGTTGGAAAGCGAGAACCAGCTCAACAAAGTTGGTATGGGTTTGATAGTCCAGTACCTAAAGACAAAGGAAATAGTCACGGAACACATGTAACTGGAACCGTTTTGGGGCTTGACCCGAATAACAATGATACGGTAGGTGTTGCATTTGATGCTACGTTTATGGCTGCCGACCCTGTAGCTACCAGAACAAGCGAACGTAAAGGCCTATTCTCAACGGTGCGGGCATTTGAATGGGTGCTTAATCCTTATAATAGGTTCCCCACAACTTATAAATTACCAGATGTCATTAATAATTCTTGGGGTAGGTCAACAGAGGATTCGCCGGATATATGCACCAATCCGTTTGGTGATGCCGTTGCGGCGTGTCAGTTAGCAGGAATAGCAGTCGTTTGGAGCGCTGGTAACAACGGACCGGGAACAAATACTATTGGAGCCCCTGCAACCATAACCCGAAACCCATATTTGGTTTTTACGGTTGGAGCAATTAATGGCAATAATTCAAATTACCCTATTGCTGGTTTTAGCAGCAGAGGGCCAAGTTATTGTGCAAAAGCTGGGATAGACAGTATAAAGCCTGAAGTGGTAGCACCAGGTGTTGCGGTGCGTTCTGCGGTAGACCAAGACGGATACGCGAGTTACCAAGGCACTTCTATGGCAGGGCCCCATGTGGCTGGTGCTGTTTTACTTTTAAAAGAAGCCTTTCCGAATTTGCCCGGTCAAGATATTTTAGAAGCACTATATCTGACAGCCACCGATTTAGGTCCGGCAGGAGAGGATATTGCTTATGGAAATGGACTTATAAATGTAGATAGTGCTTTTCTGTGGTTAGCCGCACGAAATACGGTTTCATTACCTCGTGATTATTCACAAGATGTAAGTGTTGAGTTAGTTTCCATTTCCAATGAAGGAATAAGTTGCTTGGATGAAATAGAGGCTGATTTTAAAATTATAAATCACAGCGATTCAATAATTGATAAGGATACTTTTTTAATTATTCCATTTGTTGAATATGGTCATGGTGGGTTCGCGACTGGGCCAAAAGGACTCAAAAATGATTTAAGCCCAGGTGATTCTGTGATAATTACTGTAAGATGCACGAAATCAGATAGGCAAAGTACTGAATTTGGTGTGAGAATTGGTTTTGGATTACCAATAAATGACAATCCATTTAATAACCAAGCTTATGCTACATGGAATAATGTTGGATCAAGAGAAACCCCATTTACAGACGATTTTACAGACAAGACAACCAATTGGCTCATAGATAATCCAGATAATGATCAGACTTGGAACGTTCGGGTTTACCAAGAGGATGGTGGCTTGAAACAGGCGCTTCAACTGGAATACTACAATATCAATCAGCGTGCAGACCAACAAGATTTTTTGATCTCACCAAAGCTCATGTTAGCGGGTAATGAGAAGGTTCAACTGTCTTTTGATTATGCTTACACGTCTAAAATCCGGTCAATTTTTAAAGATTCATTAGCTGTGGAAGTGACCAACAGTTGCAATTCGAATTGGAAAAATGTTTGGGGAAAAGGTGGAGCTAACTTGGCTATAGTTTCAGATACAACTGCTTTATACATTCCAACTAAGAATGACTGGAAAAGTGTAACCATTGATTTGTCCGATTATGAGGATGCTGAATATTTACAAGTCCGTTTTGTTGGGACCAATGATTTTGGTAACAATTTGTATCTCGATAATGTAGCGGTTATGGCACTTCAACCCGCAGGTTTAGTTTCTGGTTCGGACGGGAATACGATTACTGTTTTTCCTAACCCCAGTGAGGGTTTCATTGAAATTAATGGAGATCTTACAGGCTTCAACTCTATGCGGATCATAGATATTACTGGTAAAGTCGTTTTTGTTGATGCGGTTTCCAATTCCGTTGAATTGTCTGGACTTGAAAAAGGTGTCTATGTATTGGAATTGGTGGGGGCTAATCATGTGTATAATACCAAAATCATAAAAGAGTAGTGGAGCCGCTGAAAAATTTGATCAACCAGCAGCTTGTTGAGGAGTATGCCAATGAATTGGCTAAAAACTTGAGGGATTTTTCAAAGTCTCAGTTTCTGCATTTTATTTTAACCAGTGATTGGGAGCAGCGCGAATTAATGGATAGAATCCAGCACGTTGCCGACGCAATACATGAGGCAACTGTAGGTTCGTTTGATGAAATTGTATCTGGATTAGAAAAGTCTGCTCCTAATTTGCCTTCGGGGTTTGAACAAATTATTTTTCCGGCATTCGTTAAGAAATATGGAATGGAGCATTTTGACCGCTCCATGCTAGCGCTAGAAAGATTGACTGTATATTCTACTGGAGAATTTGCCATTCGACCATTCATTAAAGCGTTTCCTGAAAAGACTATGGCGCAAATGAGTAAATGGAGCGAACACGACAATGAGCATGTCCGCAGATTATCGAGTGAGGGTTGCAGGCCAAGATTGCCTTGGGGTGGTAATATCAAATTGCTTATTGAAGATCCAGATCCCATATTCCCAATTCTAAAAAAACTGCGTAACGACGAGAGTCTCTACGTCCGAAAAAGCGTAGCTAACAATTTAAATGATATTTCAAAAGATCACCCAGAAACTGTTTTGAGAATAGGAAAGTGTTGGATCAATGAAAATAAAAAAAACTCTACCTGGGTTGTAAAAAGAGCACTGAGAACTTTATTGAAGCAATCAAATCCAAAAGCACTGGAATTGTTTGGGTTTGATAGTCCAGATAGGATTAAGCTCAAAGACTTTTCACTTTCTAGTAATGTTGTTTCGATAGGTAGTGCTTTCACTTTTGATTTTAAGCTTGTAAACACCAGTGAGCAGCCTAAAAAATTACGAGTGGAATATTTGGTCGATTTTAAAAAGAAACACGGATCAGCCAAAAAAGTATTTCAGATTTCTGAATTTGACTTGCCTGCACGTTCTTTCAAAAATTTTACCAAGGCACATTCATTTAAAGAGCTAACCACTCGTAAACATTACGTTGGTTCTCATTCTCTGTGCATCAGAATAAATGGAGTAGAGCAAGAGCCTGCTCAGTTCTCCTTGGAGCGTTAAAAGTTATCGAATCACGGTTATTCTATCAACTGACCCAAATTCGCTTTCCACTTCTATTATATAGGTTCTATGTTTTAAATGGGATAAATCAAATGAAGTGGAGCCATTATCAATTGAATTAGATTCAATTAACTGACCGCTTGTACCGATTACTTTAAATTCACTAGCAATGCACTTCTCAGTCCAATACAAATGGCCTTGATAAAACCAAATGTTACTGGGTGCTGCATTCAATCCATTTAAAGATGTTATGCTTTTTTCTGGAGGACCAGATACTTCAACTGCACTTGAGAATGTCTTTTTACAAGATCCATTGATAGCTTGCAATGCAATTTTGAAAATTCCTACTTCATTAAATTTAAACCTTGGTAAAGTTTCAGTGGAAAAAAGATTAGTGTCGACAAACCACTTGAAGTTGCTAGCACCCCTTGATATATTGTTTGGTATAATCTCTTCGTTTACCTGAACCGTATTTGGAATTTCAAACTTGCTTTCAATCTCTTCGGGTTGTGTAATGAAAAACTTAGTTTCAAAGCTTCCACAATGCTCCGCTTCCCAACTTAGCGTGTAATAACCCGCTGCTAGATTATTGATCTTTGAGTATGCAGTATATCCACCATCTACCATTTTTTTGTTTTGGTTCGTTAGAGTCCAAACACCACTAAAATTAGAGAATTCAATTTCTACTTTTCCATCATTTTTGTCAAAACAGGTGGCGTTAGTTGTGTTTAGTTTCTGCACTGCGTTTAATACTTCGATAGTAAACCGGTTCTTTAAAGTGTTATTAGCACTCACCTCTACTAGAAATGACGCACTGTCTTCAATTGGGTAGTAATTACCTGTTTTGTTGTCACGCATATATAAGCAGCCATCAATTTCAGGCACTTCTTCAATCCAAATTCTCATTTTAGTACTTTGAACCGATTGAAGATTTAAATTGAACTCCGATATTCCTTCAGCTTCCGACACTGTATTCACTTGCAGTTGATCGTTTGCAACAGGAAAGTAGAACGAGGGAAAGTCTTGAGGGTTATCCAACTTGTAGGCATCGTATTGTGGGTCAAATCCACTACTGGCATATTCGTTAAAATCTAAGGCCACTATAGATTTCTTACCACTAGTTAGGTTGTGTGCTGAGATTTTTAATCGGTTTATTGGTGTTTGGGACCTTATGAAACTTACATCAGCTGAAGCTTTATCCGACTCTTTAAATTGAATTGAGTTGGCTGCATTATTTACATGAATAAAAAAGCCTTGATAACTTGAAATTATGTTTGGTAAGGCAAGTAAGCTTGATGCAATGTAACCCCCTGCAGTTTCTTGAAAAATATAGGCAGTGGCGTCAACTCCGTTTTTAGTAACGGTACCCCAGTTCAGTGAAGATGCATAAGGATTACCAATTAGATGCCATCCTGCACTCAGCTGAGCTCCTCCATAAGTAAGGTTGCTTATAGTTTTATTACCTACATTCGGTTGGCCTGTAGCATTGATAGTATATGTAGGAAATTGCGACCCACCCGAGTAAAAAGCCAGCGCATTATCGTACCCAAGGTTATTTGCACTGCTGGTTGCACCAGTCCAACCCATTTGAAAGTCATTATTAGCAGCAGCAGTTGCCTCATTAAACGCATAGGTTGAAAGGTATCCATTACCTGCTGTAGGGTAGTTGGTACCGGCAAAACCATAAGTTAAAATTCCACCCGGGTTTGTAGTTGCGTTGTACTGAACAGTGGCTATCGTTGAATTAGAAAAAGGAGTAGAGATATGTCTATATCCAATGTGATTAGTGAGTCCATCAATGTATCTCTGGATAGTCATAGAACCTAAAATGTTACCCGTTACCTCTGCAATTCGTGCCGTATTAGTTGCAGTGGATGTCAATGTTGTTCTATTGTTTGGTCTGAATGTCCCAGATGTAACCGTCAGTTCGTTTTCAATGGTTAACCTACCCGATTGCACCTCCATAAATCCAGAATTTTTATTTACAGTTAAATCATGTACGCGAAAATTTCCGGTTGCGTACGAGTTTTGATTTCCAATAAAGGCAATTCCTCCTGAACGCTCTATTAAGGAGCCAGTCATATTTAAGTGCTGAGAAACGGACAAAGTGAAATTTGATGCTGATAAGTCAAGACTACCTCCAGCACTTACATTTAAATTTCTGGCTCCAACATTATTGGCTAATGTTACTGTATGGCCAGTGTTGATAGTAATGTTATAGGTGTCTAGCGGTACGCAATTACAATCCCAAATAGTTGGGTCGTTCCAGTTGCCGCTTTTTACAGATTTTATGGAGGAGATTTGACTCGCCACTTGCTGAATGGTGTCGGAGCTAAACTTTTTATTATAAAAAACAACCTCACCAATTAGGCCATCCCAACCAGATGATCCTCCAAGACCTCCACCATTATCTTTAGGACCTTTTCCTAAAATGATTTTACTTACTCCGGCTAACGGAGCAGCTATTGTTGCACTCGAAGAGTCATTCAGTACGCCGTTTATGTAGACCAGTAGTTTTTCACCATCTTCCCAAACCAAGGTCAATGTTTGGACATTTGTGCTTTGCGTATTAGCCTGTGTCTCAACTTGATTTGCAGCTGAATTTCCGTTCATTCCTGCTTTGAGGCAGTTGTTTCTACCGGTATTTGCGCCACTTCTATCGTAACGTAAGCAAATTTTATCATCGGTATTGTTAGGATTTTCAGAATCCATAAAACCTTTGTCAGTATTTATTATATCCGATTTAACCGTAATGAATATTGAAAACTCATCTAACCCATTGATGGAATCCTTAATTGCTGTATTCTCAAGGAAATCTCCCGGAGTGAAATCAAGAAATCGTTTGGAGTTATGGGTAGTTAATACCGGTCTCCTGTTGGAAAAAGTATTACTAAAATCGAATCCGTTTCCAGAGATATCTTTCCATTCGGCAACATCTTGACCGATAGTGGCTAACGTTCCACTAGAGTTATATACGGCAGAATCTGGATGTAACCAAAGAATAATATTTGCAGAACTGCCTACTGCAGCTGGAGGGTTTATTGAAAACGCTTTTATTGAAAATAATAATGCAGCGAGTGCAATAAAAATGGTACGAAATAAATGCTTCATATTACTGAAAAACTATTTTAGCCAGCAAAACTATCTCGCATCAATCTATGCATGCATACCAAATGTCAGGGGTTATGAACTATTCGACCAAATACAAAAAAGGTCGGCTATTCAACGATATAAACTACAGATAAAAGACGGTTGGCTTTTTTGCTAAATCTGGCTTTCGTTTTTTAAGATATTCAACTGTTTTACTCTGAATAAGTTGCTTTGGAGTTTGTAAATTGGTGGCTATAGTCAAAACCGATTGATTATTAAGTGAAACTAATAAGTCCTCCAGCAATGCATTATTTCTAAATGGGGTTTCCATAAAGATTTGAGTTTGCCCTTTTCTAGTGGCGGATTCCATTTGTTTGATTTTCTGAATACGCTCCGACTTGTCTTTTGGCAAATAGCCGTGAAACACAAACGATTGACCTGACTTACCGGACGCCATTAGGCCGAGTAAAATAGAAGAGGGGCCTACCAAAGGAACCACTTCAATGTTCTGTCTGTGAGCGATTTCAACAGCCACAGCTCCAGGATCAGCAACGGCAGGGCAACCCGCCTCACTAATTAATCCTATGTTTCGCCCTTCTTCAGCGCTTTTTAGGTAGCTTGGAATTTCTTGTTCGCTGGTGTGTTTGTTGAGTGGATGTAAAACCAAATCGTTTAACGAATGAGGATACCCGATTCGCTTCAAAAAATGACGGGCAGTTTTTTCCTTCTCAACAATAAACTCTGTCAATTGATTCGTGGCCTCAATGGTGGCTTTTGGTAATATTTCCGATTCGTTATCACCGCCTAGTCCGCAAGGAATTAAGAACAGCCTTCCTTTAGCCATTTTTAAGGTTTTGAGCAATAATTCCACATGCTTCGTTAATCATTTGATAAACGTTTTCAAAGCCTTGCTCTCCTCCAAAATAGGGGTCAGGAACATCCAGAAATTGATCAGGGTTTGAAACATTGAGTAACAGGTCAACTTTTGCCTTATCGTCTTCGCCACGAGCTAATGCTAACACATTCCGATAATTGCTGTTATCCATTACATAAATCAAATCGAAGTTGTCGTAATCGGCTACTTCAAATTGACGACCACGCAGCATAGAAATATCAACGTCATGCTTAGCTCCAGATTCAATGCTTCTGGGGTCTGGAGATTGTCCGACATGATAATTTGCCGTACCTGCGCTATCCACTCTTGCATTAAGGTTATGCTGCTCAATATTTTTACGCATGATACCCTCTGCCAGAGGAGAGCGGCAAATGTTGCCTAGGCAAACCATAAGAATTCGAGTCATCTATTTCTTCTTAAAAGCATTGATTGCATTTCGAGTAAAATCACTCAATACCAATTTACCACTCATAGCAGCTCTTTCGCTCAACAATGCATCCCAATGCTCAGTGCCTTCCCAAAAAACTTTTTTTAGCAATGCCATAGCTTCTGGGTTGCTTTTTGATAATTTGTTGGCTAAGGTTTCAATAGCTTCGTCCATTGCTTCTACTGAGTCAAAAACTTCAGCGTAAAGACCTTTTTCACGAGCCCAATCTGCGCTGTAAAATTCACTTGCGTTAATGGCCATAGTGCTCATTGCGCTTTTTCCAACTTTGCGTTCCACTGCAGGTCCAACTACAAAAGGGCCTATTCCAATGGCTAATTCACTCAGTTTTACAGAAGCATACTTGGTAGCATAGCAATAATCGACTGCACTCGCCATACCGACACCGCCACCAACTGCTTTTCCTTGAACGCGTCCAATGATAAGCTTGGGGCATTTTCTTGCAGCATTAATTACATTGGCAAAACCAGAGAAAAATACTTTTCCGGTATCCAGATTATCAATTGAAATCAGCTCGTCAAAGGAAGCACCAGCACAAAAAGCACGCTCTCCAGCCGACTTTAAAATAATTACTGTAATATCATCTCGTTGCCCAGCTTCAGTTATAGTTTCAGCGAGTTTCGCCAATACTTTTCCAGGTAAGCTGTTGCTTAATGGGTGAAAGAACTCGATAGTTCCAATGTTGTCTTTTACTGTTAATTCTACTGAACCTTGATTTACTGCTTCGTTCATGTTTTCTATCTTAATTTGACTTTGGCGTCATTCCTTAGAAGGCGGGAATCTGCTTACATTGTTTATTAGATTCCCGCCTGCGCAGGAATGACATTGAAAATAATTTACATACTCTGGTCAATCTTCTTAACCATAGTTAAAATGGTGGCGATGGCCACTGTTTCTCCTGTTTCATCGTACACGTCCACCAAGAATTTTACAATGCCTTTCGCTATGTCCTCTTCACTGCGCTTTTCTTGATCTATTTTCTCTTTTACCGTGAATTTTACGCCAATTGTGGCACCAGCATACACCGGTTTCACAAAACGACATTCTTCTAGTCCGTAGTTTAATAAAACCGGACCTTTCGCTGGGTCAACAAACAAACCTGCAGCTGCCGAAAGGATAAAATATCCATGCGCTACACGATCTTCAAAAATGGTTTCGTCCAATGAAGTTACATCAGTATGCGCATAAAAATGGTCCCAGCTCACGTTGGCGAAGTTTACAATATCTCCTTCTGTAATCGTTCGCTTAGCAGTAATAACTGTTTCACCAACTTTTAAATCTTCGAAATGTTTTCTGAAAACATGTTTTCCTGGATCTAAGAATTTTCCTCCTACTTGAAACTGTTGAGTAATATTGGTTAGGGTAGTGGGCGAACCTTGAATGGCTGTGCGTTGCATGTAGTGCAATACGCCACGTTTTCCACCCATTTCTTCACCACCGCCAGCTCTACCTGGTCCGCCGTGAGTCAATAAAGGCATTGGAGAGCCATGACCTGTACTTTCTTTAGCACAATCATTATTCAAAACCAAAATTCTTCCGTGCATGTTTGCTGCGCCAACCACATATTCTCGAGAAAGGTCATCGTTTGCTGTAACGATAGAAGAAACTAAGGAACCTTTTCCCATTTGTGCTAAGCGAATGGCTTCGTCCATATTTTTATAAGGTAGTATGCTGGATACAGGTCCGAATGCTTCCGTTTCGTGTACATCCGTTTTGTTGAATGGGTCGTCATTTCTGAATAAAATTGGAGCCATAAAAGCACCTTTTTCTTTATCGGCTCCCATTACGTCAAATTGATTGAGGTCACCATAAACAATTTCTTGACTATCAGATAATTGTATAACTTTTTCTTTAACCTCATTTACTTGTGTTTCGCCAGCCAATGCTCCCATTCGAACACCTTCAACTTGGGGGTCGCCAATGGTCGTTTTTGCCAGTGCTTTTCCCAACTCTATCTGAACATCTTCTACTAAGTTTTCTGGAACAATGATTCGGCGAATAGCGGTACATTTCTGACCCGCTTTAACCGTCATTTCTTTTCGAACTTCTTTTATAAACAAGTCGAACTCTGGAGTGCCTGGTTTGGCATCTTCTCCAAGCACCGAACAATTTAAGGAATCGGCTTCCATGTTAAACGGCACGGCATTCTCAATTAATCGAGGATGCGCTTTTAGCATTTTACCTGTACTGGCAGAACCTGTAAAAGTGATTACGTCTTCAGATTCTGCATAATCAATGATCCCATTAGCTGAGCCGCAAATAAGCTGCAACGAACCTTCAGGTAGAATACCAGAAGCAACGATATCTTTTACCACCAATTCGGTAAGGAAAGAGGTGAGGGTAGCAGGCTTAACCACAGCTGGAACTCCAGCCATAAGGTTCACTGCGATCTTTTCGAGCATTCCCCAAACTGGGAAGTTAAAAGCATTTATATGTATGGCAACACCCTGCTTTGGAACCATAATATGGTGTCCGATAAAAGAACCGCCTTTACTAAGTGGAGCAGCTTCTCCGTCGACGTAATATGGTAAATCCGGAAATTGTCTTCTGAGGCTTGCGTTGGCAAATAAGTTTCCGATACCACCTTCGATATCAATCCAAGAATCCACCTTGGTAGCGCCAGTTGCCCAGCTTAATGCGTAGTATGATTTCTTTTTTGACATTAGGTGTAAGGCCAATGCTTTCAACATTCGACCTCTTTCTTGGAAAGTCATTTTTCTTAGGGCTGGACCGCCAGTTTTACGACCGTAATCTAAAACTTCTCCAAAATTTAAGCCTGCGCTGCTTGCTACAGCAACCTTTTCTCCGTTTATTGCATTAAAAAGAGGCTTGCCCTCACCAGTTCCTTCTGTCCAATTGCCTAATACATAGTTTCCTAGCTTCATATAGTAGAATTGTTATTGTTCAAAATAATTGACCTCGAAAATAGTAAATAGCGATTAGTTATAAGTGACCAGTTTTTTGTTTTGATTTAATGGTTCAAACTGCTCAAGTCGCATGGCTTTTCTTTGGTCATACTATAAAAGAAAAAAAAGGTCTAGACTCATGAAATTATTTGAAAATTCTACAGTTGATTTATTCTGCGCTTGAAAACTCGCCTTGCAGGCTCAAACAGACAAGCTCGGGCTGCGCCACATAAACCCTCCTTGAATTTTTGGCAATAATTTCAAAGGCCACTTTGTGTAAGGTTGCACTACTCATATTCTAAATTCATAGTTACTAATAACCAATCGCTACCAACTAGTTACTAAAACTCCTATATTTCGCCATTCATTTTAAGCTCAATATGGCTTCAGCAGAAAGTAAACTTTGGTACTTAGAACAGATTAATATTTTTAGGGATTTAGAACCTGAGGATTTGCAGCGCATAGACGATCATACCAGCATGCGATCCATGCAAAAAGGGAAGTACATTTACTTCCCTGATGATCCTTCTAAAGTGGTTTTCTTGCTCAAAAAAGGGAAGGTGAAGATTGGAACTTTTAGCGATGACGGAAAGGAAATCATAAAAGCGATATTAGAACCCGGCGAAATATTTGGTGAGTTATCCATTATGGGTCAAGAAAAACGCAAAGACTTTGCCCAAGCCTTAACTACAGATGTTCGGTTTTGTGCCATTGGTGTTGAGGAAATGAAAGAAATATTGGTCTCGAATCCTAAACTCAATTTCGAGGTTATAAAAACAATAGGAGACCGATTAGAAAAAATAGAAAGAAGGCTAGAATCACTTGTATTTAAGGATGCAAGGCAAAGGATTATAGAGTTTGTAGCCAGCAACGCGAAAGAAAGAGGAGTAAAGGTTGGATATGGTATGAAGTTTAAGCATGAACTCACACATCAAGACATTGCCAATTTAACAGCTACCTCAAGGCAAACGGTAACCATTGTGCTCAATGAGCTGAGAGACCTGAACTTGCTAAACTTCGATCGTAAAAGTATTTTGATACACGATATAAAAGAGTTTGAACAGGAAGCTGATCAACACAAATAACAGAGCTATGAAGTATCAATTGTATGTGGGTGAGAATTGTCACGATTGTCAAAAAGTAAAGCAGGCAGTTCAAGATAAAGGATACCCGTTGGAAATAAAAAATATGGATAAAGGGGATAAACCACCTATGGACCTGTTTATTCTTCCTGCATTGCTTAGTAATAATGGTGAACTGAAGGCATATGGAATTGATATCGTCGATTTTTTGATGCATCAGGAAAAGAATGAGCAAGGTAAATCCTGGTGGCAAAAGCTTTTTGGGTAATTCTTTAACGAAGTTAACACTGCACACATTCAATTAATTCATGAAACTGAGAGGGTGTCCTAATTGTACTGGGTTGTTTTTATCTCTAATTTTGCAGTATGCTCGAACAACTGCGAATGGCTTACGGTAAACGTATTTTAAAAAATGCGTTGTCTAGACCAAAAAAGGTAGAGTCCATTGCGTTGGAGAGTATACGAAAGTGTGTAATAGTTATTGACGAACAGGCAATTGACGGTAAACGATTACATGATGCTAATTTGATACTGGAAAATGCAAATCCAGCTATGAACATTCACTTTATCAGTTACGCTAAAAAACCGAACGATAAAACCACGACGCGTTTTGAGAAATTAGAGACATTGTATCGAACAGATTTGAATTGGTATTATAGACCCAAGCAAATGTC
Source organism: Salibacteraceae bacterium (assembly GCA_965660875.1). Classification (GTDB taxonomy): domain Bacteria; phylum Bacteroidota; class Bacteroidia; order Flavobacteriales_G; family Salibacteraceae; genus UBA6770. Next base: position 36,015 of record CBFIBQ010000013.1, read on the forward strand.
AATTGGCGTATGTGATTTACTGATTGATTTGACACTAAAACCAGTATTGCCTTTGCAGTTTTTGACAACAATGTCAAATGCGACATTAAAAGTAGGGGCAGACCAGCCGTGGAATACAGATGTTTTGAGTTTAATGATTCAATCTAAAGAGCCAGAGAAAATTGACAGCACCATTGAACAGTTGGTGAAGTACATAAACATGATTAATAAAGGAAAAAATGCAGCATAAATTTAAAGGATTAGGAGTAGCGATGGTTACGCCTTTTAAAGCGGACGGATCAATTGACTTTGATGGTTTAACGGCACTTGCCAATCATTTAATTGACGGTGGAGTAGACTATTTAGTAGTGCAGGGTACAACGGGGGAATCGGCCACTATGAGCCTATCTGAAAAGCAGGCAGTTCTTGAGCATGTAAAGAAAATTAATGCAGGAAGACTTCCTATAGTTTTTGGTCAGGGCGGAAATAATACGCAAGCCATAATTGACGGTTTTAAAGAGTTTGATTTTACGGGCGTTGACGCTATTTTGTCTGCAAGTCCGTATTACAACAAACCAACGCAAGAAGGAATTTACCAGCATTACAAGGCACTGAGCGAAAATTCACCAGTTGATATCATTCTGTACAATGTGCCAGGCAGAACAGCTTCTAACATGAGTCCAGCAACAACCTTGCGTTTGGCTAATGATTTTGATAACATTATTGCAATCAAAGAGGCGAGTGGTGACTTGGGCCAAGTGAGTCAAATATTGAAGCACAGACCAGAAGGTTTTGCCGTAATTTCTGGTGATGACCCATTGGTTACTCCACACATTTCTATTGGAGGCGATGGAGTAATTTCGGTAATAGGAAATGTTATCCCAAAAGATTTTGGGAAGCTCACCCATGATGCCCTAAACGGCGACTACAACAGTGCTTCGGCTATGCATTTAAGATTGTTGGACTTAATTGATTTGTTGTTTGTAGAAGGAAATCCTGCGGGAATTAAGTCTGCGTTGAAAACCAAAAGCGTGTGCGATGACACTGTACGGCTGCCTCTAGTTTCTGTATCGAGTGGGACTGCGAATGCAATAAGGGCAGAGTTGGAAGGGTTGAGTTAGTTCCCCCCAATACTCAACGCCCCAGAAGGACATTTCGCCACTTGGTCAATTATCGCCTGTTTGGAAGCGCCCTCTGGTTGAATCCATGGTTTTTCCTTTGGTTTAAAGACGGATGCTAATCCTTTAGCGCAATTTGCAGAATGTGTGCACTTTTCGTTTTGCCAAACGATATTGATGTCCTCTTTTTCGTATTTCTTTATAGCCATAATGGTGTGTTTTAGATTTTAAAAATACTATTTTCATTGCACTAATTTATTTTAAGAAATGGTTAACATTCAGGCTGAAATACAAGCACTTACCGAAGAACTGAAGGAGGCAAATTACCAATATTATGTGTTGGATAATTCCATTATGTCCGACTATGATTTCGATATGAAACTCAAAGCGCTTCAAAAATTGGAAGAAGCACACCCTGAATTGGCTTCGGAGAATTCACCCACAAAGCGAGTAGGGGGAGACGTTACCAAAAAGTTCAAGACCGTTAAGCACGACATTCCGATGTTAAGCTTGGCCAACACGTATTCTAAAGAAGAACTTGAGGAATGGGAAGCGAGAAACCAAAAACTAACGGACCAAAAAATTACCTATGTCTGCGAATTGAAATACGATGGAGTTGCCATTGGTATTAAATATAAAAACGGTGAGCTAGTCCAGGCTGTTACTCGTGGTGATGGAACTCAAGGAGAGGAAGTGACGATTAATGTAAAAACGATTCGTTCGATTCCGTTGCAATTGCGTGGTGATTTTCCAGAGGAATTAGAGATTAGAGGAGAAATTTTTTATCCGCTCAAGAATTTCCAGAAGCTCAATGAAGAACGGGAAGAGCTAGGAGAGCCAACTTTTGCAAATCCAAGAAATACGGCTTCTGGAACATTGAAGATGCAAGATTCGGCGATAGTAGCTTCTCGTGGTTTAGATTGTATGTTGTACAGCGTTTACACCAACGATAAAAACAATCCAGGACATTATGAAAGCGTTGAAGAAGCAGCCTCATGGGGAATAAAAACACCCATTGGAAGACCTAGATATATAGAAACCTGCGATTCAATTGACCAAATCATGGATTTTGTGAATCATTGGGATAGGGAGCGTTCCAAATTGCCTTTTGAGATTGATGGGGTTGTAATTAAAATTAACAATTACCAAATTCAAGAAGAATTGGGTTTTACGGCTAAATCTCCGCGTTGGGCGATAAGCTATAAATTCAAAGCGGAGGCAGCGCTAACTCGATTGAATGAAATTACCTATCAAGTAGGCAGAACCGGGGCAATTACCCCAGTAGCAAACTTAGAGCCCGTTTTATTGGCAGGAACAACCGTGAAACGTGCTTCCTTGCACAACGCTGACCAGATTGAGAAATTAGACATCAGAGTGGGCGACTTTGTATACGTGGAAAAAGGAGGGGAGATCATTCCTAAGATTACAGGAGTAGAACTCTCCAAGCGAGATTTGCTGGTGGTGCCAGTTGATTACATTGCCAATTGTCCTGAATGCGGAACAGAGCTGATTCGTAGAGATGGCGAAGCGCAACACTATTGTCCAAACGATTTGGGTTGTCCACCCCAAATAACGGGTAGAATGCAGCATTTCATTAGCCGAAAAGCCATGGATATTGACGGCTTGGGTTCAGAGACCATCGAATTGTTATTTCAAGAAAAATTGGTACAGTCTCCAGCCGATTTATATGAACTTACCTACGAACAACTGATTCAATTAGAGCGTTTTGCAGAAAAGTCGGTGAATAATCTATTAGCCGGATTAGAAGCGTCAAAAAAGATTCCGTTTGAGCGTGTGTTGTATGCCATCGGCATTCGATACGTGGGAGAAACTGTAGCCAAAAAGTTGGCTAAACATTATAAAAACATTGATTGGATTATTGCCGCAACTCAAGATGAGTTAGTAAATGTGGACGAAATAGGCGAGAAGATAGCAGAGAGTGTGATTCAGTTTTTTGCGGATGAACGCAACGTGAAAGAAGTTGAACGACTTAAAGAACATGGATTACAATTTGAATTGACCGAGGAACAATTGGCGAATACCACTTCTAAATTGGAAGGACTCACGTTTGTTATTTCGGGAGTTTTTGAGCAATATTCCAGAAACGAACTCAAAGCAATGATTGAAAATAACGGCGGTAAAAATGCGGGTTCCATTTCGAAAAAAACGAACTACCTGATTCGAGGAGAGAATATGGGCCCCTCAAAATTGGCTAAAGCAGAAAGTTTAGGTATTCCCATGATTTCGGAAATAGAGTTTGTAGAGCTATTAAATGCTTAAATTACAGAGGTATTGCTATCGGATTAAAGAATCGGAGTACTTTTGCAAATTGAAACACACATTATTATGAAAAATTCAATTCTAACCGTATTACTTTCAATTACTTATATCGCTTGCTTGGGGCAGGGCACAACTTTCCAAAGCTGGAAAAGTGTAGCAAATCAACGAGCAGGAGTTTTAAACGTAAATTATTTCGACAATTATCCTTTTGCCTATGAGGATCCCAATGGAAAGCAGTTGGGTATTGAAATTGAAATTGTTCAAGAATTTCAAAAGTGGCTCAAGGTGTACAAAGGTGTTGAGTTAAAATTGAACTATAAGCAGTACAATAATTTTGATACATTTTACAACGCTATAAAGGATGGCGGGAACGGAAAAATTGGACTGGGTTCAGTTACCATAAGGGGTGACCGTGAAAAATGGGCGCAATTTTCTCAGCCTTACTTAAAAAATATTGCGGTTTTGGTTTCTGCTTTAGATGTGAATTCCTTACCCAGCGTTAAAAACTTTCCAGATATTTTTAAAAATAGGGTAGCATTGGTTGTGAAAGGATCCTCGCATGAAAAAGAGCTATTGGAAATAAAAGAAAACCACTTCCCAGCTATGCGGGTAAGTTATGTGGAGAGCCCAAAGGAAATGCTTATTAAAATGAAGTCAGATCCTCAGTACTATGGTTACGTAGATATCATAACGTACATGGCTTTTACTGAGGAGCAAGGAGGGGTTTTAAGAGTGCACAGAGCAGCAGATATAGAAGGGGAGTACTTTGGATTTGTATTTCCTCCAAATAGCGATTGGTCAACCATCTTTGATGAGTTTATGGTTGGTGGTTTTGGATTTACTGCTACGGCCGAATATCATGCCATTTTAGATCGTTACCTCGAGCTCAATGTAATTAAGGAAGTTCAAATGCAATAATCAGATTTGAACCTTACGGACAACACCTTATTCGGGGTAGAAGGCTACATTCAAAAAAAACTAAATTCTGTTTTTTCTGCTTCGGAACTCCATAGTATATGTAATGTACTATTTGAGGAACTTCTAAATGTTTCAAAAGAAAACCGTTTACTAGAACCTCGGCGAACAATTTCTGAAGGAGATTTACTGCTAGTTATTCGAGCAGTGAACCGACTATTAAAAAGCGAGCCGTTGGATTACATTATTGGGAATAGTGAATTTTATGGTCGTAAATTCGACGTAAATCCCTCGGTGTTGATTCCTCGCCCCGAAACGGAAGAGCTGTGTGATTGGATTATTGAAGACTATAGTAAGAAACAAAACATACAATTGCTAGACATAGGAACGGGGTCCGGCTGCATAGCCGTTACCTTGGCCGCTGAAATGAGGAACGCAACAGTCTATGCTTGTGACATTTCGAAACCAGCTATTGAGCTTGCTAAAGCTAATGCCTCCCAGCACGACACTTCAGTAGCGTTTTTTGAAACCGATATTTTGAAGGGGTTGCAGCAATTAGAAAATTTAGATGTAATCGTATCCAACCCACCTTATGTTTTAGAATCGGATAAAACTGAGATGGAGGATAATGTACTCAATTATGAGCCACACTTGGCGTTATTTGTTGAAGATAAAAATCCATTACTTTTTTACGAGTCTATTGCAAAGGAAGCCACTACTGCACTTAAACCCAATGGTAGTTTGTATTTTGAGGTTCACGAACGGTTTGCAACATTAGTTGAGCAACTCTTGAAACAAATGAAATTCAGCGCGGTAGAATTGCGAAAAGATGCGCAGGGCAAACACCGTATGGTAAAGGCATTATGGTGTGCTAAAACACAAGGCTGAGCGCCGTGTTTAATGAATTAAGTCATAACCCGGAAGAAGGTTGAAATAATCCAAAAAAAAAGCCCTCGCATTTGACACGCAAGGGCACTATACTTTTTTAGAAACGGTAGAAACTATCTGTTCTCCATTTTTTCCATTTCCTTTTCAAAGGTTTCTTTAAACTTTTCGTAATTGTAATCAATTTTCAAGTTTTCGTCCTTGCTAAGGCTTTCGTTGTATTTTCCAACCAATTCGTCACCTGACAACTCAATGGCCACATAGTATTTGTACTTCCCTTCAGAAGTCTTGGTTACCTTTTCACAAATTGTTTTTGTACCACTTAAAGACTGGTTAACTACAGTTCTCGCGTTAGACTCAAAACGCTCCAAAACTTCTTCTTTATTATTAAACTCAGAAGACTTTACGTAGTTATCACCTACCACTTTCATTGTTGTGTTAATATCACCAGCCAATTGTTCCTTGGCAGCAGACATTGCTTTTTTACGAGCGGTCATTTGATCCAAGCTTTCACCGATTGAATTTGCTCTAAAGTACTTTTTATTAGAAAAGTAGTCTGGACCAGAGCAATACTGAGTTAATAATACTTCACCTTCTTTTTTAGGTGTAGATTTTTTGTTTTTACATGAGGTAAATGTAACACCCATGGCTAATACTGCTAATGTTGCAATTGAGAATACTCGTTTCATAGTTTGTGTTTTATGTTTTTATTATTTCGTGTCAAACAATTTCAGTGCCAAAGTTAGGCAGATTTGGCTTTCTTACCGAACAGTCGTCTTTTCTTTTTGGGTTCTTGAAAAAATAGTAAGATCAAAACGGGCAAAAAGAACAGGTCGCTGAGCACAGCAAATAGCAGGGTAAGACTGACCAAAAGGCCGATATAAAAAGTACTAGAAATGGCAGACCCAACCAATATTAGAAATCCACTGCAAAGGATAAGACTGGTAACAATTATTGCTTTTCCAGTCGATAAGTAGGTGCGCTTAAGCGCATATATAATGCTTTTTCCTTTGTTTAACTCGATTCTTAATTTGCTCATAAAATGAATGGTATCGTCTACGGCAATTCCAAAAGCTATCGCAAAAATAATTGAGGTTGAAATTTTTATGTTAATCCCCAATAATCCCATAAGTCCAGCAATTATCAATAAAGGAAGCAGGTTTGGTAATACAGCAATTATGATCATTCGGAAGGATTGAAACAATACACCCATGATTAGAGCAATGATAATAAATGCAATGGTCAAGCTATAAACGATATTACTGGCTAAAAATTCATTGGTTTTATCTACCAAGAAAGGCATTCCAGTTATGCGGTATTTTATGAGCTTATGGTTCAAATTATCTTTCATATAGGCCTTAAATTTTTCATTTAATACCCTCATTTTTTTACCACCCACGTCTGTAACTTTAGCGTTTAATCGCGCTTGATACTCATTGTCAGAAATGTAGCTTCTGACATTCACTTTTGGCAACCGACGCATTGAGCGGCGAATTTTTTTCAGTTCTTTTTCTGATTTAGGCAATACATACGCTTCATTTTTTCCACCCTTTATCGCCCTTCGTGTTCCTTTAAGAAAGGTATTGGGAGACACCATAAAACCAGCACCATAAATTTTCTCAATACCTTTTTCAATTTTATCCACTTCTTGAATCACTTCCATGTCAAAAAAGGAGCGGTTGCTATCCTTCAATTCTAAAGCCATTTCAAAAGGCCTAAATCCAGAAAAGTTATCTTCAAAAAATTGATAATCGGCCCTCATTTCATCACCGCTGGCATAGTCTTCTAAGAACTTATTATTAAACTCCAATTCGTGAATTCCTATAAAAGAAAAACAAATAACCACAAGTACTGAGAGGAAAATTTTCTGTCTTTGTGGAAGCAGCCATAAGAACAAACGGTGTAATTTTTTGGTCCAGAAAGAATCATCACTGTGTTCCCCTTTCACCTTAGGTGCTTTGAGTAAATAGAGTAGTGCTGGCAGCAGTGAAAACGACAAGAAAAAAGCTACATAAACTCCAATAGCGGTAATCCAACCAAACTCTTTTATGGGAACAATCATTGCTGTGTACAGCGACAAAAAACCAACTGCAGTGGTAAAGGCTGTAAAAAAAGTAGCCAAGCCAATTTCCTTAAATGCAGTAGTTAAGGCCTCGAGCTTTTCTTTTTTCTTCCTCAATTCATCGGTATACTTTTCAACGATATGTACCACGTTTGATATGCATACTACAAATAGAATTGTGGGTAGAAGTGTCGTCATGAAATTGATTGGTTTCCCAATAAGCGTCATGAAGGCAATCATCCAAAGTATGGTAATACCCACAACAGTCATTGGAACCCATACTCCCCAGAAAGATCGAAACGAGACGTATAAAAATGAAACCAACAGTAAACAGGTTATTGACATGAATAAGATCAATTCAAACTCCATTTTTTTTATGAAGTAGAAGGCGCCTTTTATTTTTCCCGCTACGTGTGTTGTATCAAAGCCAAACTCAGCAATGGTGGATTCTATTTCTTTGACCCGATTATCGTTTAACTTTCTGTCGTCCGATGGTTGCATTTTTAAAAATAGGCTTACTTTTTTTCTGTCTGCTGAGAACAAGGAGCCATTTAAACCTGGGGCATTATAAATCCGTACCGAGTCTTTTTGATACAAATCGGGTTGATTGGTATGGATGTAGGCACTCTTTATAACACCCAATGGCCCAATTATCGGGTTATTGATGTTAGTTGGTGACGTGACTTGTTTGATGTAGTCTTTTTTAGAAAACACTTTGGTGATGCTGTCCACCTTTAGCAAGAAGTCTTGATTGAAAATGCCTTTTTCATTTCCAATACCTACTAATAGAAAGTCATTATCCGATTCAAACCGTTCTACATGCTCCCAATAGAATTGTAAATCTTCGTCACTTGGAGGTAAGAACTTTTCAAACTTGTAATCAAACTTTACTTGAGGAAGTATGGTTAAGGCAGCTAAAGTTATAAGCCCCACTGATACGAGGATTGCAATAGAGACCGATTTTCTTAGCTTGTGACCCAACTTTTGACTAATAGTGCTGCAAAACTAATCGAAATGAAACCTCAGCAAAAAAATGTGTCTATTACTGCCGTCGGTAGTCGATAAGAAATGCTAAAGCACTCTGCCACACCAAGCAACAATTTGTAAGGTCAGTTTTTAGATATTCTTACTTTTGAATGACTAAATACACACACTATGAAACCACAGAATTTCTTATTACTGCTTTTTTTGTTTGTAGGAACAACTTCTATTTGCGCTCAAGAATCAAATTATGTTCTGGTAAAAATATATGAACCGATCACTAAAAATGGGGATATCATAATTGCTTATGGAAATGGTAAATCAGAGACGATTTCCGTGGAGAAACTAGATTCAGATCATCACGAGCACAACTCAAATAAATTGGTTGATGTCTTCAATCGCTTGGATAAAGAGGGGTACGAGTTGAAAACTTCTAGTGCTTCCGCTCATGGAAACCCCGCTTCAATTTTGCATACCGAGACATTTGTTTTTGGACGAAAAGACTAATCCATGTCCTATTCAAATAAAGTCTGCTGGGTTACGGGATCTTCATCCGGAATAGGAGCTGCAATTGCAGCTGAACTTGCAACTCAAGGTGCCCATTTAATTCTCTCTGCAAGAGACAAGGAAAAATTGGATAAAGTGGCGAAGAACTGTTTGGAAAAAGGCGCCAGTGGTGCAACAGTAATTCCACTTGATCTAGCGTCAGAAAGTAGTGTTAAAAATGCGGTTGAGCAGTTTAAATCAAAATTTGAACGAATTGACTTGCTCATTAATAATGGGGGAATAAGTCAGCGTTCATTGAGTGTTGAAACCAACTTCGAAGTTGAAAAGAACATTATGCAAGTCAATTATTTTGGTGCAATTTTATTGACTAAGTTACTGTTGCCCATGTTAATCGAGCAGAAAGAAGGACACCTTGCCGTAACCTCTAGCATTGTGGGTAAGTTTGGTTTCCCTCTGCGCACAACTTACTCCGCTAGCAAGCATGCAGTTCAAGGCTACTTTGAGTCACTAAGAGTAGAGCTAGAAAGGTATAACATTAAAGTCAGTATAATCATACCGGGAAGGGTCAGGACCGAAATATCCAAGCACGCTTTGGACGGATCTGGAGCGCACACAAACAAAATGGATCAGGGACTAGAAGATGGAATAAGCCCAACCAATGCTGCAAATAAAATTGTTCGTGGATTATATCGTGGAAAAAAAGAAATATTAGTAGGAGGCAAAGAGTTATTACTTGTGCATATTCGCAGATTGTTGCCAAGGTTATATTATAAAATGGTAAGTAAAATCAGTCCCACATAAGATTATGAGTATTGTAATAAGCGGAATTCAGCAAATAGGAATTGGTATTCCAAATGTTCACGAGGCATTTGAATGGTACAGAAAACATTTTGGTATGGATATCAAGGTGTTTGAAGAGGCGGCGGACGCAGCGCTTATGTTGCCATACACCCAGAATGAAGTTCGGAGTAGACATGCAATACTGTCGCTGAATAATCAGAGTGGTGGTGGATTTGAAATATGGCAATATACGAGCAGAGAGCCAGTTCTTCCGGATTTCAATATTGCCATGGGTGATTTGGGATTGAATGCCTGTAAAATAAGAACGTACGACGTCCCCAAAACATTAGAATGGTATAAAAAACTAGGGGTCAACGTGTTGACTGAATTAATGGATGACCCTAAGGGAAATCCAACCTTTTACATAATGGACCCATACGGTAACTTATTTCAAATGATTCAAGATCATTACAAGTTTAGAGATACAGGAGAGCATACAGCTGGTCCAATGGGCTGCTCTATAGGCGTTACGGATATTGAAAAGTCACTCGAATTGTATCGCGATATATTGGGCTATGATAAAGTACTGGCCGATGTTGAAGGAGGTTTTGATGAATTTACAGGATTAAACGGGTCGGGTAATTCGTACCGCAGATTAATATTAACCCACAGCAGGCCAAGAAGTGGAGCTTTTAGCAGGATGATGGGGCATTCGGAGGTTGAGTTGATACAAGTAAAAGACAGAACCCCTAGAAAAATCTTCGAGGGTAGAGACTGGGGCGATCGCGGTTACATTCACTTGTGTTTCGATATAAATGGAATGGACGAGTTAAAAACACGTTGCGAGTCAAAAGGCTTCCCGTTTACTGTGGACAGTGCCAATAGTTTTGATATGGGGGAGGCCGCTGGGAGGTTCTCGTATATTGAAGACCCCGATGGTACTTTGATCGAGTTTGTGGAAACTCATAAGCTGCCCATTATCAAAAAACTCGGTTGGTACAAAGATTTAAAAAATAGAAATCCAGAAAAGCCGCTTCCAGACTGGATGTTGAAAGCAATGTGGTATACTCGTGTGAAAAACTGATAATTTTGGCTAACCTTATTATACAAATTTGCGTTTATTAAGATATTATAGTTGTAAGCTACTGTTACACGCAACAACCCAAATAAAACTCCTAAAAAATTAATGACAGCACTCCGTTTAGTCTTTGTCTCTCTTTTGATTTTAGTCATTCAGACGAATACTAAAGCACAGTGCCCTCAAATAATAGATGGAAATGGAGCCGCTAGTAATACGCCAAGATGGGTGCACTGCAACGGAACGGCCTATACCTTGTTCATTCAAACCAATCAAGCTACTGGTGCTTACACCATAAATTGGGGGGATGGAACAACTTCCAGTGGTGCTTCATTAACCCCACCAGCAACAATATCTCATGCCTATCCTGCCACGCTAAGAAACTATACCATAACTTTTACTGAACCCGGAAAGGGATGTACGATCACCGGAACACTAGTTGTTGAGCGGCCTGTAAATGCCAGTATTACTAGACCGGTTGGGTCTGGTGGTGCAACTACCATCTGTGCGCCAGGCTCTCTTGATTTTATAAATAGCAGTACAGATGCTTCTGTTAATACTACATTTCGTTGGGATTTTGGAGATGGTTCACCTATCGTGGTAAAGGGAAGCAACGATTCAGGAGTTACAACAGCCCATACCTATTTGCGCAATACGGTAAATTGTAATACGGTAGTAACACTCGAGGCAGAAAACTTTTGTACTACGGTTCCTTCATTCGCCTCGGTAGGACCTATAAACATTTACGACCTTGATGATGCGGCTATAACTCCAACCGCAACGTTGTTGTGTTATCCAGATACACAGGTTGGATTTTTGAATACATCGAATTTAAACTGCAGGCCTCAGGGAAACACAACGCAACGTTTTGAATATTGGAATTTTGGAAATTATTGGGGTAGTGGAGACTCCTTGCTCGGGTGGCTCCCATTTGCGAATCCTCCTTCACAGACCTATCAATTAAAATTTCCGGGTAAAGGAAGCTATACCGTAACTATGGTGGATAGTAATTTGTGCGGAAGAGATACAACTAATACAACCATAGTTATTGGCGACCCACCTGTCGCTAATTTCACAACGGACAAAGACACGGTTTGTGCAGGGAATAGAATTCGATTTTTTAATAACACCACAGGTGCTGCCAATCAGTCTAAATGGAATTTTGGTGATGGAGTTTGGCGCAACAGAAATATGAATAATCAAAACAGAAGATTCAATACACCTGGGACCTACACCATACAGTTGGCGGTTTTTAATACCAATGGTAGCGGCGCTTGTACCGATACAGTGAGTAAACAAATTCATGTATTACCGGGTCCAACTTCAGCGTTTTCTATAAACCCTGCAAATGGCTGCGATTCTCTTCTTGTCACAATCACGGAAAACTCCTCTGCTGCTGCTAAATGGTTATGGGATTTTGGTGATGGTAATACCGATACGAATGCCAACCCCGGTAGCCATTTCTATGACACTACGGGCAACTATAATTTATCGCTTACGGTTACTCATTCAAATGGATGTACTGACGTTTCAAGTCAAACCGTTCAAGTTTTCAGTTCACCTATTGTTGATTTTACGCCAAAAAACGTTTGTGAAGACGTACTTGCTTCTTTTACAGACAATACAGTGGTTCCATCAGGAGATGCACTCATATCGTGGGCATGGACTTTTGGTGATGGAGGAACAAGCAATGTGCAAAATCCTATGCATAAATACACCACTTCGGGAACTTTTAAATTACAACTCCTTGCAAGTACGGCTAATTGTAGCTCTACAGATTCCTTTAACATTGTGGTGGAACCGAAACCAACAGCAGATTTTGCTATTTCAGACACTGTTGGTTGTTCGCCTTTAGCATCAACTTTTACCAACAATTCATTAGTGTCTTCTAGTTATGTCTGGAATTTTGGAGACGGAGACACTTCCCACCAAACCAATCCAACGCATAGCTTTATTAATTCTACCAACTCTACGGTGAATTTTACAGTAAGCCTATACGCCAACACTGCCTTTGGTTGCAGCGATACTATTCAAAAGCAAGTGCGAGTATTTGCAACACCGAGTGCGAGCTTTACCAGTACTGCAGTGCCAAAGTGTGGCCCTTCAGATGTTAGTTTTACCAATACCAGTTCAGGTGGAGTAAGCAACTTGTGGCACTTTGATGATGGCGATACTTCCACGGCATCAAACCCCAGCCATACCTTTGATAATAAAACATTGTTTATCGAGGTGTATGAAGTCAAATTAACAGTAACCTCAACTAATGGCTGCACGGACACTGCTTTTCAGAATGTAGTAGTATATCCAGAGCCCATTTTCACTTTTCAGACTATTCCAGATTCGGGTTGCAGCCCATTAACTGTTCAGTTTCCGTCCATTACTGGTGCGGTTGCATATAAATGGTATTTTGGAGACGGAGACAGTACCTTCGGTCCTTCACCAAGTCATACTTATGTAAATTCTACCACCAATAATGTTCAATATACCGCAACTCTAATCGCCACATCGAGTTTTGGTTGCAGCGACACGAATACCTCAAGGATTTTGGTTCATCCTAACCCTAAAGCAATTTTTACAGTTGATGATTCGGTTAACTGTCAGCCACATGCTGTTAACTTCACTAATAATTCTACCGGAGCAGTAGGCTTTTATTGGAAGTTTGGCGATGGTGATTCAAGTAGATCCCTAAGTAGTGTCATCAGCCATACCTATGAGCACAACTTGCCCAATACTCAGAGTTATAGTGCACAACTAGTTGCTGAAACTCAAGAAGGCTGTTTTGATACTTTGGTAAAACAAATTTCGACTTACCCTAAAGTAATAGCAGATTTTCAACCTACTGATACAGCGGGGTGTAGTCCACTCGGAGTTACATTTAACGACAATTCTACCGGAGCACAGTTTTACACTTGGGATTTTGGCGATAATAACTCCTCTGCAAGTAATTCGCCTACTCATACCTATCGCAACGCCAATTTGGTGCAAGAGGTATTGTATCCAAAGCTTCGAGTATCCTCTCAGTTTGGTTGTCTAGACAGTCTTCAAGATACCATTACAGTATACCCTTTGCCAATTGCACAATACAATCACCCAATTTTAAGAGGGTGCCACGAATTGGATGTCGTTTTTAATAATACATCCTCCATTGCAGATACGAGTATTTGGGACTTCGGTGACGGAACCATTTTAGGAACGAATAATTCGTCTGTTCCGCACACTTATACCAATACAGGTTCTAGCAGCTTATTCAGAACAGTGCGGCTTAATGTTGAGACGCAATTCGGGTGTAAAGATTCAGCCAATTCAATGGTAGAAATTTTTCCGCAAATAATTTCAAAGTTCACCCAAAACGATACTGTTGGTTGTACTGATTTATTTGTGTCATTCACCGATAGTGCTGTAGGAGCACAATTCTATAATTGGGATTTTGGCGATAATACCAATGCAGGAAGTAAAAATGCAACCCATATTTTTCAGAATACGCTGCTTAAAGATACGCTTTACATAGTAAAACAAAAAGTAAGAAGTGCTTTTGGCTGCGAAGACTCTTCAACGATTCAGATTCGAGTTCACCCACTACCAATAGCAAGTTTTAATACGAGTGTATTGAGGGGATGCCAGCCGCTACAGGTAAATTATTTGAATAATTCTCGCTTAAACTTTAAAAGCTACTGGGATTTTGGTGATTTGGACACTTCCTTGTCTAATGGAAACACCTCAAACACTTTTGAACATAACGATGTAGTAAGTAAAGTCTTTACTTCCCAATTAATTGTTGAAACGGATAAGGGTTGTAGAGATACAACTAGTAGACAAATTGAGGTGTATCCGAAAATTTCCGCAGATTTCTCTATTGATGATACCAGCGGTTGCTCTGAGCATGAGGTAGAATTTACAAATTCGAGTTTAGGAGAAAATCAGTACGAGTGGGACTTTGGCGATGGAAACACCGATAGGGTAAGTGACCCAAGAAATACATTTGTTAATTCAGATACCGTAGATCGTCAGTTTACCATTCAGTTGAAAGTAACTTCTTTATACGGTTGTTCCGATTCTATTAGTAAATCGGTGACTGTTTACCCGCAGCCGATTGCTTTGTTTACCCCAACACCTGTAAATCAGAAGTATCCAAACGCAACGGTTACGCTTACAAACAATAGCTCTGCTGGCCCTTGGAATTATGCATGGTCGTTTGGGGACGGTTCCAATACTCAGAATAAATTCCCAACACCAAAAACATACGACACTTGGGGTGAATACGATATGACGCTAATTGTGTCTAACTCTAATTGTAGCGATACGGTGTTGCGAAGTATCAAAATAGAGCCTCCTAGAGCTGTAATCGACTTCAAAGCCAGCAAGACAGGTTGTGCTCCTTTGACTTTAACTATTGAGAATAATTCCATTTTTGGGAAGCAATTTTTGTGGAATTTTGGAGACGGAGGAACAAGCAGTGCTGAGTCACCTGCTCCATATATTTATAACCGACCTGGGGTGTATACCATAAGTTTGACCGTGATTGGAGAAGATAATGACATTGTTGAGGAAATAAAAAAAGACAGTGTGGTGGTGCACGCTGAGGCTCGGTCCTTTTTTGATTACAGACCAAGTGAAGTGAGTGTGCCTAATGACCCGCTTATCTTGTACAACCTTTCGGATGATGCAGATACCTATCTATGGGATATGGGAGATGGTACTACTTACACTGACTTGAACCCTGAACATACTTATACCGAAGCAGGAGTTTACACGATATCCTTAGTGGCAGATAATGTCTTTGGTTGTGCAGATACTTTTGAGGTAGAAAATGCTGTAACCGCTATTTCCTCAGGCTCGCTTAAATTTCCTAATGCATTTACGCCAAATCCAGGCGGTAGATCTGGAGGCGATTACAACCCTAGGACATTAGATAATTCTATATTTTTCCCAATCTTCGAGGGGGTTGTCGATTACCAATTGATTGTATTCAATAGGTGGGGAGAGATTGTGTTTGAAACAGATGACATTACCGTTGGTTGGGATGGTTACTACAGAGATAAAGATGAAATGTGTCCGCAAGACGTATATGTGTGGAAAGCTGTTGGCAAGTATTCGAATGGAAATGTTTTTGAAGAAGCTGGAGAAATTACTCTATTGAAATAATGAAAGAGCTAAAAATCATATTTCTTTTATTGTTTGTGCTTTTGAGTGCAGGAATTAAGTCACAAGATGCCCAGTTTTCGCAATTTTATGCAGCGCCTTTGATTATTAACCCAGGATTAACAGGTAATACTGTTCAGAGTAGGTTTAGTCTAAACTATAGGAATCAATGGCCAGCGGTTCCCAATTCGAAGTCATTTTCGAGTTATGCTTTTTCTTATGAGCACAATTTTGACGACTACAACAGCTCCTTGGGTTTGTTGACTTTTCACGATAGGGCAGGTTTGGCTGGGCTACGAACCACTAGTGCACTTTTTAGCTACGCCTATCGTGTTCGCGTTACCAGAAAATTCTCGTGGAAACCGGCCTTACAAATTGGCGTTGTAAATCGCCATATTGACTTTGGAGAATTGCTCTTTAACGATCAACTGCAAACAGGAGCGGCAGTTTCAGCTTCACAGCAAGATTATATTGCTCGATCGAGGTATTCCATGGACATAAACGCGGGGGCGGTTGGTTTTTCAACAAATTATTGGTTTGGTGTTTCGGTGCACCACATTAACCGTCCAGATATTTCTCTCGTAGGAAACGGTGCACGTGTAGATCCAAAATTTTCGGTTCAAGGCGGTTGGAATATACCGGTAGAAAAAGACATTAAGCGACGTATTGTTTCTCAAGTAATGCTGGCCGCAAACTATAAACACCAAGGAAGCCGAGATCAATTGGATATTGGGGCCTATTTCAACTACGTCCCTTTCTTTTTTGGTGCGTGGTATCGCGGTATACCTCTAAAAAAAGCTGATGTAGATTTAAACAATCACGATGCATTTATCGTGGTACTTGGATATAAAAAGAATGGATTGTCCATTGGGTATTCCTACGACATTACCATTTCGAAATTAACATCTGCAACTTCAGGTGGAGCCCATGAAATAAGCACCTCGGTGGAACTGGCATCTAGAAAAAACCTACGCAAAAGGAGAAGACGCAGCCGTTTTATGATTCCTTGTCCACAATTCTAAGTGTTTTTAGTGCCCTATTTTTTTCTCCAGCACTTCCGTATTCTATAACCTGTAAGAGTGAGTTTCTCAATTCGTTTTTGATACTAGGGTAGCGAATAGAGAAGGCTAACAGTATGTCCATACACCATGCACGAACTGCAATAGAAACATCATTATTGTTTAATAATGAAAAACAATAATCCATTAGTAAACCCTCATTTGAATTCGGTAATTCGTGGCTTGCAATAACTTTAAGTAAACTTCGTCTAACTGCATCACTTTTGGATGCGATTACGGTATTAATAATGCGTGCTAATCGAGGTTGAATGAGTTCAGGTTCAATTTGATTTAAATGATCCAATGCCCATGCAGCGCGCCAATTATATTTATGGTTGTTGTCTTCGGTTAAATCAAAAAATGATTGTAATAAGCGTTCGTGTTTAACTGCAAGTCGGGCAAGCCCTGATACTTGTTTTTTAGAAGTTTCTGATTCAAACTCAGCAACCAGCCATTCTTTTGAATAATCCATTATGGAGGAGGAAAACCAGTATTTGTAATACAAGGCACTGGGCCTTCATATGAGCACCTGGGATAATGCGTAAAGGTTATTGTTTCGTTTGTGGTATCCGTAACTTCAAACTCTAAGTTACAGGTAGTGTTCCATTTTTTTAAGCACTCCATATCGAACTCCCAATTACTGTTTTTGAGCGATTGCTGCATTTCTGCGTCCGCTTTATATCCCTCTTTAATACAATAGCTTCCGTTTTTCAACTTTGCACTTGCAATGCCTAGATTATTGGTAGCCAGTCTTTGAGAAACCCCGTGTTTATTTTCTATGTAGAATATGAAATCAATCGCTGGGGCACCTTTCATTCTATTCCGTTCCATTTCTTCTGTTGGAGCAGCGCCCCCGCAATAAGGGTTTATTTGTCTGACAAAAAACTGAACAGTTTTTAATTCATTGTCTTTTATACTGCTTACCGCTTCGGTGGACTCTGAACTTTTTATTGCTTTCGAATTTTTTTCTGAATTCTTGCAAGACAGCATAGTTGCAGCTAGAAATACGATTAACCATTTTACCATCTCACAAATCTAGTATATCAAGCCGTATATTTGAAGTCCATTATGACAAAAACAGTAAGGGAATTGTATGACTAAATTTATTGTTGAATTAAAGTTTTGTATTGCCTGTTTTGTTGGGTTGTTATTCCTTCAGGTAGCTGAAGCTCAGACGAATAAATATTTAAAGAACGAAAGTTTAACTTATAATGAAGCAATAAGTGAGCTCCAACGAATATCGACCAATAGTCCCTACATTAAACTAGTTCAAGCGGGAAAAACTGATGTTGGTAGGCCATTGCACACGGTAATTTTTAATATGGATAAGGTCTTTGAGCCCGAGTCCATTAATCGATCAGAAAAAGTTGTGTTGCTTATAAACAATGCGATACATCCTGGCGAATCATGTGGTGTGGATGCCACCGTTAAATTCTTTGAGTATTTGTCTCAACATAGAAAAGAGTTTCCGAATGTAGTTGTGGTTGCCATTCCTGTTTACAATATCGGCGGTATGCTCAATAGATCAAAGTACAACCGATCCGGACAAGCTGGGCCAGTAGAATGTGGCTTTAGAGGGAATTACCAGCACTTAGATTTAAATCGAGATTTTATTAAAACGGATGCGCTAAACACGGAGTCTTTTCACCAGATTTACCACAATTGGAAACCGAATTTATTCATGGATACGCATACTACCAATGGAAGCGACCATCAATACCCTCTTACTTTGATAATTTCCCAACGTAACAAGATGAATCCAATTTTAGGAGACTTTACTTTCGATAAGTTGGAGCAGTATCTGTACCGAAAAATGAAGGAAAAGGATAAGGAAATCATACCTTATGTATATTTAATGGATCAATCTCCAGAAAATGGAATCAAAGATTTTTTAGAAACGCCGCGATATTCCAGTGGATATGTGAATTTATTCAACACCATAGGAATTATAAGTGAGGCGCATAAATACTCTAGTTTTAAGCATAGGGTGGAGTATACGTATGAATTGATGCGCGTGCTTGGCACATTTGCAACAGGTAATAATAATGAGTTGATACGAATAAAAAAATTAGCGGATAATTTTGATCAAGAACAAAATCAGTTTGTACTAAACTGGGAATTAGACACTGGCACTGCTGCCGATCTAAAATTTAGGGGGTATGCCTTTGAAATGGTTAAAAGTCAAACTACAGGATTGCCCAGAAGGAATTTTGACCGATCTAAAAAAGTGAATTATACAATTCCTTTTTATCGTTCCTATAGGGCAATACAAGGTGTAAGCGTTCCTAGTTATTATGTGATTCCTCAGTGCTATAGAAAACTTATAGAAATTTTAAAAAATCAAGGCATTTCCATGAACCAATTAGAAAGAGACAGTATACTCTCAGGTGGAATGTATTACATTAAAGATTTGGAAACCAGTGGTTCAGCGTATGAAAAACATTTTTCGCATAAAAAAGTTGATGTGAGCGAACAATTTCAGCAGGTTCAATTTTACAAAGGCGATTTTTTAATAAATACACAGCAAGAATCCCGCAGATATTTGGTTGAAACTCTGGAGCCCACTGCTGCCGATGCTTTTTTTCGTTGGAATTTTTTCGACAATATTTTACAGCAGAAAGAATGGTTCTCCGATTTTGCCTTTGACCCTATTGCAAAAGGAATTTTGGAAAGTAATCCAGATTTGAAGCAAGAATTTTTAAAGAAACAAGAAACAGACTCAATGTTTTCAGAGAATCATCAAGCTCAGCTTTATTGGGTCTTTGAACGTTCGTATTTTTACGAGCTAGAACACAAACGTTATCCAATAATGCGCGTATATTAGTTAGAGTATGATACAAAGAATAACTTACACGATTTTAGGTTTGCTTTCCTTTGCGGCGGCTCTTGCTCAGTATGGTAAAGTAGATCATTGGGAAACAGCAATTTTTACTTCTGAAGAATGGAGGTATCATGTAGGCAATACTGCGCCGGACCCGAATTGGAAAAGCGAAACGTTTAACGATAACTCATGGCTAAAAGGAAAAGGTGGACTTGGTTTTGGGTACGCTAATCTAAAAACCACGGTACCTACAACGCGCTCTTTGTATATTAGAAAGGAGTTTACGATTTCGGACTACACAAAGATTGTAAGTGCTGTGTTGTTGTCGGATTACGACGCATCATTCGTAGCATACATTAACGGTTACGAATTTAGGAGAAGAAATATTGGTTCTACTTTTAATGAGCCCTTGCATACCGATGTTGCAGATGTAGAAAGAAAAGCAAAACTTATAGACAATGGAAAATACGAGGATTATATACTGAAGGATTACCAGCTGAATAATAGACTTAAAAACGGAAAAAACGTGCTGGCCATTCAGATTCATGCCAGTTCCACAGCACCAACTAAGCTTGCTGGTTTTTTTAACTTTTTGTTTGCAATGAAAGATGCTACAACTCAATTTGCAGCTGCACCAACTTGGTTTGAGCCACCTCCAATGTATGCAGAGTATTCAACATTGCCTATTGTTCGTATCAATTCTCCTAGATTGAATGATTCGCTGAAAATACCTGGCAGCATGGAAATAACATGGCATGGAAAAGGGGAGAAGCATTATTTTGATGAACCGCCCAATCATTACAATGGGAGGATTTCTATCAAAAACAGAGGGAACAGTACTTTGGAGTTTCCAAAAAAATCAATGCGTATAGAAACTCAAGACTCCTTAGGAAATAATTACAACTTATCCCTATTTGGATTCCCCTCTGAAAATGATTGGGTCCTTTACGCGCCATATACCGATAAGTCGCTGCTTAGAAACTATGTGATGTACGATATAGCACGCAATATGCTCGAATGGGGTCCCAGGACGCAGTTGTGTGAAGTTTTTCACAACGGGTATTACCTTGGGGTTTATGTGTTTACAGAAAAAATAAAGCGAGACAACGATAGAGTAGCCATTAGACAACTACGGCAAAATGACACCACGGGAAATGATATTTCGGGTGGTTATATGACCAAAGTTGATTGGCAGTATGGTGCTAACCCCGCAGCATTTACACCATCGCACAGTACTAATTACCCCTACTATAGTCCAATCACTTTTGAACATGTGGAACCAGAAGTTGATTCTTTGCATCCGAAACAGAAAAAGTACATTGAGGATTTTTATTTTGATTTTCAAGAAAACCTGTTAAGCGATAATTATCTAGACCAAGAAAATGGTTATCCAAAGTACATAAATGATGCAAGTTTTGCCGATTATATGATTTTAAATGAGTTGTCTAAGGACATAGACTCCTATAGGTACAGCACGTATTTTTATAAAAATCATGTTATTGATGACGGTCTAATGCATTTGGGACCTGCTTGGGATTACAATTTAGGTTTCGGTAATGTTGATTTTGGCACTGAAGGTGCTCAATTCCCAATAAAATGGATGTACAATAAAGAAGGCAACAGAATATGGTGGTTTGCCCGATTGCTAGAAGACGAACGTTTTGCAGAAACATTGAATTGTAGGTGGAATTATTACCGTCAGCAGCGAGGTACGATTTCAAAAAGTTATCAGTTTAATATTATTGACGATGCCATTGCGGAAATGGGAGATGCAGTTGCTCGAAATCACTACCATTGGGAGACACTTGGACGCTATGTGTGGCCAAATAATTTTGTAGGTGATACCTACGAAGAGGAGATTGATTATTTGAAAAATTGGATAGAAGAGCGAATTGATTGGATGGACATCAATATTCCGGGAGATTGTAATGTCCCACTAACATCAGATTACCTATTGGGTGATTCTGAAGGTCAAGGGGTAACCCTTTTTCCTAACCCTACCACATCGGCCGTTTCAATTGCGGCTCCCAATACAATTGTTGCTGTGGGTATTAGTGATATCAATGGCAGAATCGTTTTAATTCCAAATACGGGACAATCAAAACGCATTGATTTAGTGTTGGGTGACGACTTAAAACCGGGTATTTACTTTGTGGAAATTGATTTGGAAGACGGAAAGCAAGAAGTAAAAAAGCTGGTGATTAACTAATCTAGCTTAATCTTGTACCCTATGCCCAATATGTACTCTCTGTCTGGGTTGGCTTGATTCAAGTCAAACTGAGATCGGTAAAAAACATCTACTTCAGATTTTTTTCCAATTTCAAACTCTAAACCACCAGTGTAACGTTGGCGGCTCCAATTCCTGAAACCTTCTTCGTACTCCCACGAATAGAAATACTCTGCATCACCGTACATTTTAAATTTTTTATTGAATTTGTGTGCATATCGAAAGCGAAAGCGAATGTTGTCTTCATCAAGTGAGCCTCGGAAAAACTCACGCTGTAGCCTGATTCGAGCATAGAACCTTTCGTCCTTAGCTTCTATTCTAAAGGTTTGATCAAAATCAAAACGTTGATTTACACCAAACCCTTCATCCCATTGACTTAACCGGTAATTTATGCTGGGTCGATACCAATCGGCAACTTCATACTTTGTAGATAGTTCTAGGAAATGGTTGCCCAAAGCACTGGAGTTGTTATCAAACCGGGCTTGTAATTGCCCAGCAATACTAAATTTTTTATTTAGCTCTTTTGAAATGCCAGCACCCGTCCATATTTGGAAATCATTTTGCTGCCCAATAACATTCAAACTAATCAATAGTCCAAGACAAAAAGTAATTATGTTGAATGGCGCAGTCACTTATTGCTGTGTCTTTTTAAAGTAAACCCTAATTTTTGCTGAATCCCTTAAATAGTTTGCCTCAACGAGCTCGACACGCTCTATGGACCTTCCCATGCGATCCTCAAGGTCGGCAATTAAAACCGCTTCGTTTTGAGGTTTAATATTTTCAATTTTTTCGTATAATACAGTTTGAATCTCTATCCCTGAACTCAGTATAAAGCGCTCTAAGTAATACATTAAGCCAAGCACAAAAAAGTTTGTAAAGAACAATTCACTGTAACTGATTTTTTTTGTAGAAATGGCATTAATAACCGCAATTCCAATAATGATGAACATATAGGTCATCTCTTTTACCGGAATAGTAGTCGTTCTATACCTCAATATGGAGAAAACAGCGAATAAGCCAAAAGCAAAACCAATACTCAGTTTGGTTGACGCAAATAAATGGCAAATAAAAAATACTAATGGGCTAAATACCAAATAACTAAAAAGGTATTCACTGTCCTTTCTAGTTGCTTTGTATATCTTCAGTATTATGGTATACGAAACAAGTAAGTTTAAAGCCAGTCGGAACAAAAGCTCGTACAAATCATCGTTGAATAACTTGATTCCAAATAATCGGAGTGCATCTGACTTTAATAAAATAATATCTGCTAATAATTCCATGCTTCTAGGTATGTGCTTTTACTTTTTTTAAAAATGGTTTGAACCTGTTGTGTTTTATATCTGGTCGGTGAATTAATACTGCGGCACAGTATTTAGAAAAACTGCTTGGATAACAATTTATCTTTTTCAATGCCGCCACAAAAATGCTATTATTTGAGAAACGCTCTTGTTTAATTTCAGCGATAGCTAAATTGCTGAATAAATGTCCATTTCCCTTATAAACTGCCTCAAGGTTTATGTCCAAAGTAAATTTCTCTGTCATATCTATATTGGCCATTGTTATTCTGCTGTAATTTACGCCTACAGTTTCGGTTAAGTCGTTAAAGTCAATTCCCAATTGATCCTTTAGATAAGTCTCAGTCAATTCCGATTTACTCATGGCGAAGGCGGGTAGGGTAATCCGCCGTTTAACGGTTTTCGATTTATTGGTTTTTTTCTTTATTTCAAAAACGAAGGGGCCTGCTTCTGAGTATTGACGTGAACGAACTTTAATTCTGTTTAAGTACCCTGCGTGGTGGTGTTTGAAGTAATTGAAATTTGGGTAATCAAAATAAAGGTTCTTGTAGTGAAATTGTCGTTGACCATTAATTTCAAGCACCACGGCTTTATTCTGTAGATCCGAAAGAAATGCTTCTAACTTATCAATTGAGAACATATACTTTGTATCCACACGAGCTTCAAAATCAACTTTGGAGAGCTCTTGTAAATCAATGGATTTAAAGTTATTGACTATATGTTTGATCTCGGGATTCACGGATTACGAAAATCAATTACTTGAATGTCTCCAATGTTTACGATAGAGTCCGTTTCGGCAATCGTTATGTTTTTTAAAACGGCTTCTTCGCCAGAGGGGCATTGCAAGGTCCTACATTCTGACATGGCATATACTTGATAAGATCCGGCCTTTAATTCAGTAAACTCAAAGGAGCCATCCAAACTGGTTCTTACGTCATCGTTTTGTTGTGTGCCGGATCCATAAATAATATATACTCTGGTATCTGCTTGTCCTTTTACACCTAACGTATCGTAGTCATCTTCATTGATATAAATGCCGGTTAAACTTCCACGAATGACCTTGTTTCCTCCTTCACCTGGTCCGGCATCTGTGTTACAACCTCTTCCCGTATAAATTTCTATTGCTATATCGTCAAGAATTACTTCGTCATCTTTTTTACCAATTTCAACCTCCTGCACTTGTTCGATCAGGCCGGTAGGGCATGCAGCGCATTCAGAGTAGGTGTGAATAGAGTATTGACCGGGTTGAAGAAACTCGAATTTAAAACTACCATTAGAACTGGTGCGAACATCATCATCAATCTCTCCATTCGAGCCATAGCTAATGTAAACGCGCTCATCGGGTACAGCAATATTTTCGGCTAGTACGCTTCCATTTTCATCGCAATAATAGGTGCCAACTAAACTACCTTTCAGCGTCGCTTTTCCTCCTTCTCCAGGTTCTTTTGTACAAGAAAGAAAAAGAATGGAAACCCCAATAATCGAGCACATTTTTATCACATTCATAACTTATTTTTTTAGAATTCGGTAGGTATCTTTATCCACCAATAGTTTGTATTTACCATTTGCATAGCTTGCAAAATGGATCGTTGCATTAGATGTTTCCACCTTAGTTCGGTGCAATACTTTATCCGTTTTATTGTCTAAAACCTTTACAGTGATCGTTTTCTGATTTGGGTTTTGGATAAGAACGGAGTAGTTGTTTTGGTTGAGTTCTATAGTCGCGTCTGATTTACTTTTTCCTTTGCGGTCACTGACAAATATGCGTCCGGTTTTATTGGCCGCTCCAGGAGTTGGAATCAGATAATCTTTATCATCGCCACCATCTGGAAGTAATCCATAACTGATGTTTTTAAACTGTCGTTTGTAACGGAGTTTATGACAAATGGTTCCGTTGGGGTAACTCAGATAAATTTTTTCTCCGCTTTGTTTTAATTTGAAATTAGTGTTCAATTCTTTGGATGGTTTATCGCCATTGGCCCAAAATATCAAAAAACCTTTTGATTTTATGGTAGTTCCTTTCGGAATCGTATACATCTTGATTGTGTCCTTGTCATCTGAAAGGTAGTAACCTCCTAAATCCAAAGCTTTAGTTCCGCTATTGTATAATTCAATGTAGTCGAATGTATTACCTGAACTACTTTTTACCAATCCTTTATTCTGGGTCAGTACCTCATTAATCACGATGGACTGTGCATTTGAACTCCAACTGAGGAATAGGCTGAAAATAATGACTGCGTATTTCATATAGGCGGCTAAATTAAGTTTTTGCTACCTTAATATGAAGAAACTGTAGCATTAGATGAGTTGTTTTTGATTCTATTTTTGTTGGAGTGCATTAATTTTAGTTTTAGCATATGGTATCCAATGAAATTCTCGCCTTTTTTAATCAATTAAATCCTCCTTTAATAAATACTCCAGCGGTTTCCATACTCGATCCGTTGAAACTGGCTGAAACCAAGCAAATCATAAAGCAGTTTTATTCCAAATATTACGCAGATAATAAAAAACGATTGGCATTTATTGGAATAAACCCAGGCAGGTTGGGGTCGGGATTAACCGGGATTGGGTTTACAGATCCAGTAAATTTAGAAGAGTTCTGTGGTATTCCAAACTCATTTCAAAAAAAACACGAACTCTCGTCTCGATTTATTTACGATATGATTCAATCCTATGGAGGTGTAAATTCCTTTTACTCAGACGTATTTATTTCGAGCACCGTTCCATACGGTTTTGTCAAAAATGATATCAACTTAAATTATTACGATATAAAAAGTTTAGAGGAGGAGTTAACTCCATACATAAAGGCGCAATTTGAGCAACAAATGCATTTTTTGAGAAGCGATGTGGCTTTTGTGATTGGAAAAGGGAAGAACTATAAATTTTTAGAACGGCTTAATAAATCTGAAGGTTATTTTGATCGATTAGAAGTTTTACCCCATCCGAGGTGGGTTATGCAATACCGATTAAAACGTAAAACAGAGTTTATTGAGGAGTATGTGCAAAAAATTGGATCTGCGAGCAAGCCTTAAAACCTTTGTGGATTGCTATTTTTTCTTTTTGCGTTTTTTCTTACTGTTATAGGCTTCATTGTCCTCAATTAGTGACTTCCAATCATTACTACCATCATCAGATAGTAAGTTAATGATGGCTTTATCTCCCTTGCCTAAGTCAATTCGGGTAATTGGCACGCCGGTATAGTTTTCTATATCTTTTAACAAGCTTCGTTCTCCTTTGGAACAAAAGGAAATGGCAGTTCCTTTGGATGTTCCTCGACCCGTTCTACCAATTCTGTGCACATAGTTTTCTGCAACTTCGGGTATGTCGTAGTTTATTACTAAATCAACGTTCGGAATGTCAATTCCACGCGCATTGACATCGGTAGTTATCAATACGCGATTTTCATTAGATTTAAACCGGTTTAAAATATCAATGCGCTTCTGCTGGTCCACATCACCGTGCATGCTTTCTGTAACAATTTGAACTCGCTCCATTGCCGCCTGAACACGTTCAGCTCTCACTCGCGTACGCACGAATACTAATATTTTTTTTGTTTCATAGTCTTTGATGTAGCGCTCTAAAAAGAAACGCTTTTCATCCATTTCAATATTCGCCACTGCATGACTTACGTTTTTTGAAACGGGGTCTTTTGGAGAGAGCTGAATTCGGATGGGGTTGCTAACAATAGAGTAGGCTAGCTTTTTTATTTCGTCGTTTATTGTAGCAGAAAAAAACAAGGTTTGTCTGCTTTTGGGGATATTATGAAGTACATCGGTTATGTCGCTATAAAAGCCTAAAGCAAGCATTTGGTCGGCTTCATCCAAAATGAGTGTTTGAACTTTGTCTAAGTGAATACTTCTTTGGTTGATCAAGTCAAACATTCTTCCTGGGGTTGCTACCAAAATATCGATGCCTCTTTCCAACGAGGATTTTTGTGTTTCTTGTTCAACCCCTCCAAAAACACTGACTGTTCGAACTTTTGTATTTTTTGCAAGCACATGAAAAACATTGGTAATTTGAATGGCCAACTCTCTAGTTGGAACCATTACCAGGGCCTGAATACCCAATTCTTTTTTGTGCTTTTTATTTTGCTGTACTTTATCGATTACAGGTATTGCAAAGGCAGCTGTTTTACCTGTTCCAGTCTGAGCTACAGCAAGCACATCTTCGCCTTTGGCAATATTTGGTATCGCTTTAAATTGTATGTCAGTTGGCCTATTAAAACCAAGCTTTTCTAGGTTGGCTTTTATTTCAGGACTTATGTGGTAAGATGAAAACTTCATAGGGGGACAAAGTTACAAGTAAGGCTGAGTCTTTAAGTGGTTTCTACATGAAAACTCGAAATTAAAAAGGAGTGATTTTAAATGCTCTACTTATAAACCCAAAGGAAATTAGAAAACACAACAAAATAGCACTATTCGGGCAGGGGAATGTAGGTGTTGTCATTAGTGATTTTGGGAAACAGTTTGGCTTTCCAATCTTGTTTGGCTTTTTCCAATTGACTTTTAGAACTGGAACAGAAATTCCAATACAGAAACCTTTCTTCCGGAAATGGTTCTCCTCCAAAAAGCAGTAAATGCGAACCTTTACGTATCAAAAATTCCGCATCATTAGCCGTATCGTGAATTATCATTTTTCCCGCCTCAACCTCTTCATCACCACAACCTACTGAACCACTGATAACCAAAACACCTAACTCCCCATTCAAATGATGTTCAGAATTAAACAGTTGGTCTGAGTCGGCTTTTAGTTCTAGCATAAATAAATCGGAATGCACTGGAAGGGGAGAGCTTACTCCAAAACCCGTCCCAGCGATTACTTTTATGTTCAACCCGTCTTTAGAAACAAAAGGAATTTTCTCTTTTTGAAGAAAATCGAATCGAGGCTGCATATTTTCCTTTTCCTTCGGCAGCCCAATCCATATCTGATAACCGTGTATGGTATATCCATTGGAATTGCGCAAGTTTTTAGGAGTGCGCTCAGTATGCGTTACGGCCTTACCAGCGGTCATAAGGCCAACGTCTCCTGCCGAAATTACCTGCTGCGCACCGGTACTGTCTGTATGTTCAATAGCGCCTTCTAATAAATAGGTGAGGGTACACAAACCAATGTGCGGATGTTGGTCAATATCCATAAACTCGCCTTTGGACAATTTTCTAGGGCCCATGTGATCAATGAACACAAAAGGACCGACATTTCGTTTTTTGCGAAATGGAATGAGTCTACCGACAGTGAATTGCCCAATACTGCGAGACCGTTCGGGAATAATTAATCCTTTATTAGACATAATTTATTGACGAATAAATTCTAACATCAATTTTTCATAGTTGGCAAAGCCCATTTCAATTGCTGTGCTGTGACCAATTCCCTCTAACTCAGCAGAGGACTTCTTTGGATTATCGTATCTATCGTATACGTATTTGAAGTTTTCAAAACTTGCTGTTTTATCTTCAGTACCATGAATCCACAGTAGGTAATTGTCGTAGTCGTCTAGCGCTAACGGAATGTTATAATCGAATGAAGTAACAGCAGAGCCACTCAAACTCAGTCCAGTTGCGTCTTGTAATAATTTCGTGCTCGTAGTCTGTGGAGCATCCAGCACAACTTTTTCGACACCTAAAATACTAGGATTAGCTGCCAAATGGGCAGCAGGCATAGCTCCCAAGCTGTACCCATACACGACCAGCCTTTTCTGATCCAAACCTCTTTCTTTTAGCCAGCTAATGCATGCCTCAGCATCGGCTACCAAGTCTTCAATGGATGCACTGACTCCTTCAGAATTTCCAAATCCACGATAGTCAAACATCATAACACCATAATTGTGCTGACCACCAACATTAGCTAGGTTTGCCGTCAATTGCCAGTAATCATTCATGCTTGGGCTATTTCCATGTAAATAAAGAATAACAGTATCTATTGCTATTCTTGACTGGTTTCCAATGTAAAGGGCTTCAATTTTTGCTTTGGAACCTGCGTTATCCGATGTGAGTGTGAACTTTTCCACCCAGCCTTCGTCAACAAATCGATCCGCTAATGCAGCATTTGTAAAGTTGTATTCTACTTGTTCACCTTTTAGAAGGGCAGAAGCCACATCGTTTTTGCAGCTAAAAAGATTCAGCGCCAGAACAGCATAGGATAGATATACAATAGCTCTCATCACTTTTTAATAATGCGGTAAGCCGCTTTTATGTAAACACCAGCAGCTCCATTTCCACCAATGGATGTATGATCTACTTGCGGAATCATAAGGGTTTTGTCAAAATTGAGCCATTTGGCTTCAATTCCAAATATCCACTTCGGGCCTTCATAATTGTATCCAAAGTATAATGCAGGGTGCATGAGTTTTCCTTTTTCCAATTCAACGGTACCTTTGGCTATATCGTACCAATTGGTGATACCAAAATATGGAATGTGATTTTCTTTTAATTGCCAATAAAAATTAAATGCAGTTTCTGGAAAAATGCTGCTTTCTCCGTCGCGTAAGGAAATGATTGGATTCAAAATAGCATTACCAGTAATGCCCGGTTTCCAATCGTTGGGCTCCAACAAACTGTAGTTTACACCTGCGTCCAGTTGTATAGAGTGCCAAGCTAGTGTTGTTGCATGAAAACCAGCAAATACACTGAGTTTATCCGAAATACCACGAGCCACAGAAATACTACTTAGAGGCACGGGAAAACCAATTATGGGTCCGCCCAAATCGGCTCCAATGCGCGTTTCTCCCTGTTCTAAAGGTTTTACGACACGAGTTGCATTGCAAGAAAAGAGGCTAAGAACAATAGAAATTGCCAGTATTCGAGTTAAATAAATTGACAGAATTTGCACCGCACTAAATTACTTATTTCAATAACTCAAATGTAAATTACTACAGCACAACTGAAATAGCTCCGGGCATAATTTTGATTTCTAGTCTATCCAATTCACCAATTACTTCACCATCCAACTGCACGGTCTGGTTTTTCTGAAATTTAAGCGTTGCTTGGTCGGTTTGGATAACTTGGTAAAAAGGGTTTTCTGCGTTTTGTATCGAAAATTCAATACCTTCATTGGGAGGCTTTATGATCACTATCTCAAACAAGCCATCGTTCAGTTTACCGTCGGAGTTAATTTCAAACCCAGTTCCGTAGGTTCTTGCGTTGCAAAATGCCACTAGATAGGCCGCTGCTTTCAAATGCTGCTCTTTGGTGCTGAGTTCTACTGAAAACGTTTCGAGCTTTTTAAGTTCAGACAACAGGTATTTTCCATAAGTTGCCATGCCACGTGCCGGATCACTATCGTATTGTTTAACAATTGCCGCGTTGATACCCACGTCGCCAATGTGCATGGATAAGTGTTCGTTTACTTGAAGTAAGTCAATGTTTTTTGTCACTTGAGAAGAAATAGCCACTTTAGAGGCTTGGCTAGTATTTGTCGGTAGTTGAAGTTCTGAAGCCATTCCGTTTGCAGAACCCGCAGGCACTATTCCCAGGGATATATCGGTATTAAGAATTTGTTTTGCACAGAGCAGGGCAGTACCATCCCCTCCAATGGCTATTAATCTATTGGGTTTTATTTCATTGATTTTATTGGCCAATGCTTCTGAGTCGTTTTTACCGGTGGTTTCCATTTGAAAAAGCTCCACATTATTCTCTTCAGAAAATTTAAGCAGTTCGGCTATAATGCCTTTTTTATTCAATTCACCTGAAATCGGGTTTATTACTGCAAGTACTTTCATTCTGAAAATAACTTGTCGATTTCTATACGTTCCGATTCAGTATTGTCATCAGATTCGTAATACATCAAAGGAATGGGTGATTTTTTAATTCGTTGCCAAGCTTCTAATCGCGAGGCATTCAGTTCTGAACGGGTTTTTCTGATATATACTTTTTCAATTCTATCTGGATAGTTGGAAACAATATCTGCATAAATACTTATGTCGCGCTGACTGTCATCGCCAAATAAAATGAATTTGGACTGGGGAAGGTTTTCCAAATAAAACTCAATATTTTTCTTTTTGTAATCCGCTCCTTTTTTGGGGTCAAATAATTGTCTAAAATTTAAAAATGGAGTGAGTGTAACAGGGCCAATCGGTAGCTTTTGATCCTCTAAAATACGGGCGATCATTCCAAATAAATTTGATTCGCTTTTTGAAAGATAAAAAATGGGGCTCCCCTTATCCGCTAAGTGTTTCAATAAATTGCTGGTGTAGGCAATAGACTTTCTATTTGTCGGTGCTTTAAAGGCAACAGTTAGCACTCGTTTTATTAAGCTCGCTGAGTGTGAAGAAATGACCGTGTCGTCCAAATCGGTAATAACGGCAACTTTACTGCTGGTTTCTTTAAAATTGGTTTGATAGGAGTTTACAAAATCTAAGGGTTTGTTGGTTTCGGCATCAATTACTTTCACGACTTCATCAAAGTTGTTATTCATAAACAGCTTAAATGAACCCCGTTTATCCGTGTTTACTTCGTAATCTGTGTTTTTAGCAAATAATTTTAATCTTTTATGCTTGGCCGGCTTTGTAGCGTAGGATCGAAGCATTTTTAGAAAATGACTCCAATTTGACTTACCATGTTTATAATCGTACGGTAAATCCTTTAGTACAACTCCTTTAACAAGAGTTGCACCGTTAAATTGTATGCAAGTATACTCCCAAAGAATGTCCATCTATTCAATGCAAGGTTAAGGTACTTGTACATTGAAATGAAACACTGTTTGAAATTTTAAACCATTTTATGTTAATCTATAACGAATCAATTACAGCTTTTTGGTGGAAAAATACA
Organism: Salibacteraceae bacterium; assembly: GCA_965660875.1. Classification (GTDB taxonomy): domain Bacteria; phylum Bacteroidota; class Bacteroidia; order Flavobacteriales_G; family Salibacteraceae; genus UBA6770. The sequence goes on from CBFIBQ010000013.1 coordinate 67,902, forward strand.
TTCAGCAAAGTATCAAAAGCTAAGCTGAAACTACTAGGTAATCAAAAACTCAAGCGTTTAATGAGTGAAGGTATGTTTTATGGCTTAGTGAATTTCTATAACGGTCTTTTTTGTAAAAGTTACGTTTTTTCCCAATTCTTCAATTTTAAGCAGGAAATTATGCAAGGCAAGTCCAGATAAGTTCTCCATTACCACTGTTTTGTCATTTGCCCAACTCATGTTGCAACTATCCATTTCACCTTTGCTGCGAATTATTTGCTCAAGCAGGGTCTTGAGCTCGTTAGTGCTAATGACTTTGTTTTTCTCTACAGTTTGAACCGAAGATTGAGGTTTGCTAATCACCTTTTCTATGGAAATGGTTAAATCGTTAACGTCTGCTTTTTTCTGTTCCTTGTAATCGGGTAGAAGCATCTGTAAATTTTCAGTCGAATCACTTTGCAGTTGTTGAGCTATAAGTACCATAGTTTCTGTTTTTAGTTCAGCACAAATATTGGAAGTAATATTCATTTGTATTAATGTATTCTTTTTATGATATACATTTGCATTTAGTTATGAATTACACACTGCACCAGTTAAAGGTTTTTGTAACCATTGTAAAGAACCAAAGCGTTACAAAAGCATCGGAGGAGCTTTTTCTTTCTCAGCCAGCCGTCAGTTCGCAGTTAAAAAAACTGCAAGACCAATTTGACATTCCATTGACAGAGGTAGTTGGACGCAGACTGTTTATAACGGAGTTTGGGTTGGAAATAGCTGAAGTGTGTAAACGAATATTACTGGCCTCTGAAGAAATAAAAGAAACCCTAGATCAACACAAAGGATTGGTTTCTGGTCGACTCAAAATTGCTATTGTATCTACGGGGAAATACGTAATGCCTTATTTCCTTAGTGGATTTACAAAGCGTTTCCCAAGTGTTGATGTTGCTATGGATGTAACGAATAAGCAACTGGTGGTTGAGGCGTTGTCCAAAAATGAAACAGACTTTGCCTTGGTTTCCGTGTTACCCGATGATATGACATTAGAAACCATTGACCTAATGGAAAACTCCCTGTATTTAGTAGGAAACTCCGAAATGGCAGATAAATTTAATGGAAAGACTGTTCAGCCAAATCAGTTGGAAGATGTCCCGTTAATATTTAGAGAGCAAGGGTCTGCCACAAGAAATGCAATGGAAAACTTCTTGACTAAAAACGATGTGAGAGCAAACCAGCGCTATGAGTTGGTTTCTAACGAAGCGGTAAAGCAGGCAGTTAATGCTGGACTAGGATATAGTATTATGCCCTTAATTGGTTTGCGAAATGTTATTAATGCTGGTGAAATAAAACTAATAAAAACAAAAGCTCTACCCGTGAGAACAAAATGGACCCTCTGCTATTTGAAGGGAAAGAAATTATCTCCAGCCGCTAATGCATTTTTGGGTTATTTAAAGTCACACAAAGAACAGTTAATTGAAAAACATTTTTCTTGGGTGGATAATGTTTAAAAACGTAATCTTTCCTAAATATCATGAACCAACCAAGCTTCGGAGTTGTAATTAAGTAACTTCGAGAAGCAATGGAAAAGAACACGCCTAACCGGAACAAAACAGGATTTGAATTCAAATTATTTGAAGCAGAGGATCAGACCCTTTTTGACAAGTTACTCGACATTTTTAAAGAGTTAATTACGCATACTTCTGGAGATTATGATGAAGCAATGGATTGGTTGCGTGAGTTGGACCGCGAGTACAAACTAACGAATGAAGATTATACGTTAGAAGACTTTGAAGAAGATTTAAAGAAGAAAGGTTATATCCAAGAGCGAATAGACCCCAACGGAACTCCGAATATGGGCATTACCGCCAAATCGGAGCGGGCTATCCGAAAAGGTGCTCTAGATCAACTGTTTGGTAAAATCCGAAAAAAGGGTTCGGGGAATCACAAAACTAAGAACACAGGACAAGGTGACGAGCACACGGGCGATTTGCGTGAATTTCAATTTGGTGATAGCATTGAGCAAATATCAATTACCGAAAGTTTAAAGAATGCCCAAGTAAATCACGGTATTGGTAATTTCAATCTTACTGAGCAAGACCTTGTGGTAGAAGAGACGCATCACAAATCGCAAATGAGCACCGTGCTTATGATTGACATTAGCCACAGTATGATTTTGTATGGTGAAGATCGAATAACACCTGCCAAAAAAGTGGCCATGGCGTTAGCAGAATTAATAACCACACGTTACCCAAAAGATACGCTTGATATTTTGGTTTTTGGAAACGATGCTTGGCCAATTAAAATCAAGGAATTGCCCTACCTTCAAGTTGGCCCTTATCATACCAATACGGTCGCCGGTTTGGAATTGGCAATGGACTTGTTGAGGCGAAAAAGAAACACCAACAAACAGATTTTTATGATAACCGATGGTAAGCCCAGTTGCTTGCGAATGCCCGACGGAACCTACTATAAAAACAGCAATGGCTTAGACCCATTTATCACTGAAAAGTGCTATACAATGGCTGCTCAAGCGAGAAAAAGACATATCCCAATTACGACCTTTATGATTGCTCAAGACCCATATCTCATGTCGTTTATTGACAAGTTTACGCTATCGAATAAGGGTAAGGCGTTTTTTACAGGATTGAAAGGTTTGGGTGAGATGATATTTCACGATTACGAAAACAACAGAAAAAAAAGAATCAAATAATGGCAAAGCTACCAAGTACATTAGGTGCATTAAAAAAATCAGGTTACGAGTCCAAATCAATTAAGGAAGAGCTTCGGCAAAACCTTATCAAAAACCTAGGTGAAGGAAAATCTTCATTCGAAGGAATTCACGGATACGATGCTACAGTTATTCCTCAATTCGAGCGAGCTATTTTATCCAAACACAACATCAATTTATTGGGTTTGCGCGGTCAAGCAAAAACACGCCTTGCACGTTTAATGATTGGCTTGTTGGACGAGTACATGCCAATTGTGGAAGGTTCAGAAATAAACGATGACCCGCTAAATCCATTAAGTACATATGCTAAGGAGCAGATTGACGTGCATGGCGACGACACGCCAATAGCCTGGGTGCATAGAGATGACCGCTTTTACGAGAAGTTGGCTACGCCTGACGTGACTATTTCTGATTTAATTGGAGATATCGACCCAATTAAAGCAGCGAATTTAAAATTAAGCTACGCTGACGAACGTGTAATTCACTTCGGAATGATTCCACGTGCAAACCGAAGCATATTTGTAATCAATGAATTACCCGATTTACAAGCTCGAATTCAAGTTGCCTTATTCAATATTTTAGAGGAAGGCGATATTCAAATTCGTGGTTTTAAGTTGCGACTGCCTTTAGACTTACAATTTGTATTTACTGCAAACCCAGAGGATTATACGAACAGAGGTAGTATTGTAACTCCACTTAAAGACCGTATTGGTTCTCAGATACTTACGCATTACCCAAAAGATTTGGAAACGGCAAAAACTATTACCAGCCAAGAGGCGAGTGGACAAGAGGGTAGAAAAGTAAAAATTCATATTCCTGAATTAGCGAAATCTTTGGTGGAGCAAATTGGTTTTGAAGCGCGAAATAGTGAGTACGTGGACGTGAAAAGTGGAATCAGCGCTCGTATGAGTATTACGGCCTACGAGAATTTGCTGAGTACCGCCGAACACCGGTGTTTAATGAATGGCGATAAAGAAACCATTGTTCGTTTTTCAGATATCGTTGGAATGATTCCTTCGATTACAGGCAAGGTTGAATTAGTGTATGAAGGAGAGCAGGAGGGAGCAAGCTATGTTGCCGAAAAATTGATTGGCGCTGCGGCAAGCACTTTATTTCTGAAACAATTTCCTAAAATTGAAAAGCTCAAACACGAAGACCAATCAGACCCCTACGAATCTTTACTAGCTTGGTTCTTTGAAGAGTCGAACTTTGAATTGTACGACGATTATACCAACAAAGAGTACGCTGATGCGTTGAACAAAGTGAGTCCGCTAGAGGATTTGATTGGCAAATACGCAAGCGATTCAGAACCACAAGATGTGCTTTTCATGAAAGAGTTTATTCTTTGGGCACTAGTCGAATTTGAAAAGCTAGACAAAAACCGAATTGAAAACGGATTGAACTTTTCGGATAAGTACAGTGCGTATTTGAGTGGGCTGAATTAGGAGGGTTACATTACGACTTCATCTTATCAATATCCCTGCGATTCTTCTTGGTAGGCCTACCGCCCCAAGCGAAGTTTTTTTGCTGCTGGTTGATGAGTTTTTGTTCTTCAAGTACAGCTAGGTCTTGTTCTGAGGTGGTTTCGGTAATAAAATCTGCAACCAGTTTGGCTCCAACTCTTGATTTAGGGATTTCATGCACCTTATAGCTGCGCCAAATCGGATTTACTTTAACTGCTATCGTATTTCCTACGCTTACCGTTTTTGAGGGCTTAGAAAAGCTGTCGTTGAGTTTTACTTTGTCTTTGTTGCATGCTGATGCCGCAATAGATCTTGTTTTGTGCAAGCGCACAGCCCATATGAATTTATCGAGGCGCATTAGGCGAAGATAGTTGATAGTACATGTTGTAAAATTAAAAACTCAAAATTTGCGAACAAGGAACGAGTGAAGCACATACCCATTTTGAAGAATTGTGATTTCAATCAAACATAAAGATGCTCGGCTTTAGGTTCTAAATACTTTTGCACGCACAAAACTCCACAATCATGAGTAATAGCAAAGTTACCATTGGTAGCGTATTCAAAACCATAATCTGGCCACGTAAAAATTTACTTCTTGTTGGTTTACTACTAATTGTTATAAGTCGATTGGCAAGTTTAGTATTGCCGGGAGCTTCCAAATACTTGATGGATGATGTTATCGTAAATAATGACTTTGAGAAATTGAAGTTAATCATCGGCGTTGTTGCGTCGGCAATAGTTGTTCAGGCCGTTACTTCGTTTTTGCTAACGCGATTATTGAGTGTTGAGGCGCAACACTTGATAGCCGAATTGCGTGTTCAGGTTCAGAAGAAAGTAATAGGTTTACCGGTAAACTTTTTCGATAATGCCAAGTCGGGTGAGTTGGTTTCAAGAATTATGACTGACGTAGAAGGGGTTAGAAACTTGGTAGGCACCGGTTTGGTGCAGTTGGTTGGTGGAACCATAACTGCGGTTATCTCCCTTATATTATTAATCAGTATAAGTCCGATGATGACTGCACTGGTGCTAATTCCCGTTGCCTTATTTGGGTTTATAGCCATGAAAGCCTTTGGTTTCATACGGCCCATCTTCAAAGAAAGGCGAGTTATCAACGCTGAAGTCACTGGGCGTTTGACCGAAACCTTAAACGGTGTACGCGTCATAAAAGGCTTTAATGCGGAACAACAGGAGATAATAACCTTTGAAGACGGGGTAGATAAACTGTTCTTGAATATTAAAAAGAGTTTGACTTCAACGGCATTTGTTACCAGCTCAGCGACTTTCCTATTGGGTTTAGCGTCTGCTGGTATTATGGGGATTGGCGGCTACATGATCATGAAAGGGGAGTTGACATTTGGTGACTTTTTAGCATTCACCCTTTATTTAGGTTTTATGATAGCTCCAATCGTCCAAATGAGTAACATTGGAACGCAACTTACCGACGGCTTTGCCGGTCTTGACCGCACAGAAGAATTGATGAATATGGAGTCGGAACACGAATCTCCTGATAGAGTAGAAGAGTTGCCCGAATCTATAAATGGAGATATCGAATTTAAAAGCGTTTCGTTTGCATATGAGGAAGACAAAGAAGTGCTCCATAACATTTCAATTCAAGCACCCAGTGGATCCGTTACCGCATTAGTGGGGTCATCTGGTTCTGGAAAAAGTACCATTGCTGGGTTAGTATCGTCCTTTCTAAGCCCGCAAGAAGGTTTAATCACTATTGATGGGCACGATTTGTCAAAAGCGACATTAAAAAGCTACAGAAGGCACTTAGGTGTGGTTTTGCAAGACGATTTCTTGTTTGAAGGTACGATTAGAGAGAATATTGTTTTTCCAAGGCCAGATTCTACTGAAGAGGAAGTACAGGCCGCAGTTAAAGCCGCTTACGTAAATGAATTTACAAATCGTTTTGAACAAGGGCTAGACACTTTGATAGGAGAACGCGGCGTGAAATTGTCTGGGGGGCAACGGCAGCGTATCGCCATAGCTCGAGCAGTATTGGCTGACCCAAAAATCCTAATATTAGACGAAGCTACCTCTAATTTAGATACAGAAAGTGAAGCACTAATTCAAGACTCCTTAGCAGAGCTTATGAAAGGTAGAACAACCTTTGTTATTGCTCACCGATTGAGTACCATAAGGAAAGCAGATCAAATACTGGTAATAGAAGATGGTCGCATCGCTGAACACGGAAACCACGATGAATTGATAGCTGAACAGGGTAGATACCATCAACTGTTTACCTATCAAGCAAGGATATGATTTGGTGAAAATGCTGGTATATTGAAATTTCGACTATTCTGTTACAAGCTCTTGGTCAAAAAGCAGCTGACCACTTACCGTAGCCGATCCATTGTACCGATCGTTAAGGTCAATAAACCTTATAGCACATAGATTTAGTTTCCAATTATTTTTCTCTTTTACAAGCACTACAGTCTGTCCCTTTTCGGCAACCCAATCTGGGTAATCTGGAGAAGAAACCCCACGTTCATACCTGAGGGAGAGTTCTTGTTCTCCAGAACCCGTTACAAAAATTCTACTTTCACTCGTGAAGCTGTTCGTGTAAAAATTTGCTCTTAAATATGAGGTTCTTGTATTGCCAAGGAAAACGCCTTGCGGTTTGAATGAAAAAGAGACTTCATAACCTCCATCACTAAAGGCGGATTTTCTTCCTGTTACATCATCTACTGTTGCGCTTTCTCCCATAATATCAGGAATCGATATAGAATCGGGAACTAAACTGCAGCGATCAACTAGGTTTGAACAAGGTTCACAAAATCCGCCACAATCGATGTCCTGTTCCCCCGCAATGGGGTCAAAAGCATTGTTATTACAATATTCTGTTTTGTAGATTCCAGTGCAGGCGCAATCAATTACCTCAAAACAGCTCTCCATTGGATAGTTAATAGATTTAGCGTTGCCATCTAAACAGAAATAAGAAGCGTATACTCTGGATTCTGAACCTCCCTCAAAAGTACCTAACTTCTTAAAATAGCCATTAGGCAGACAAATCCCTTCTTTTGGTTCAAGAGTTATGGTGTCTCCCTCCAGTGGCCAAAAAAACGTCTTGGTATGTGTTTCACTGTTATTGACAATACAAGCCTCAGCATGTATACATTCTTCCGTTTTCTCACAGCGGATGCTAATAAAGGAAAAGAATACAAGTACTCCAATTAATTGAGCTTTACAGTATCTGTGCATTTTCGAAAGGTAAATATTAGCCCAGAAAGTCCTGAACCAAGAGAAACAAATTTAGAAATAATCACCATAAAATATATAGGACAGTAAGATTGAATGGAATCGTAAACTTTCTATTACTTTGACAAAAATGAATGCATGTATACGCAAAGAAGGTTTCCGTTTAAAAGTGTTTTAGCTTGGACAAGAAGAGAGTTGATTTTCTTTTTCATTATTGCTGTTCTATTTACAGTGCTTTACGAAGTAATAGATGTCAAATGGCTTCAAGTTCCTCTAGCTCCAGTAGGTTTGATTGGTACGGCAGTGGCGTTTATGATTGGTTTTCAAAACAATGCAGCATACGATAGGATTTGGGAAGCGCGAAAAATCTGGGGTGGAATAGTGAATGCTTCGCGTACTTTGGTAATCAATATTCGTGACAGTTTTTATCTTCATAATGCCAAGGATCAACAACCAGAAACGGCTACAGTTAAGGTTATTACTCACAGACATATTGCTTGGTTAACGGCGTTGCGTTATGCCATGAGAAGCAAAAAGGTTTGGGAAGCTTCCTATGAGAAAATCCACAAGCAAAAACACTTTGAGTACCATATTCCAGAGTTTGAAGTAGAATTGGAGGATGAATTAAAACCGCATTTGTCTGAGCATGAACTCAAGCACGTGATGAGTCAAGACCATAAACCAAACGCAATCATTTCATTGCAGTCAAAACATTTACGGCAATTAACAGATGAGGGCAAACTATGGGATTTCAGTTACTTGAATTTGCAGCAAATCCTCCAAGAACTAACGGCTTTGCAGGGGAAGTCTGAACGCATAAAGAACTTTCCGTACCCCAAGCAATACGGAAGTATCGGGTATCATTTTGTGCATCTATTTATGTGGTTGTTGCCTATGGCAATTATTCCTTCATTTGCTAATATGGGAGTAACTATAGCTGATACAAACCCAATGATTGGTAAGTTTTTCGTTTGGTTTAATATTCCCTTCACGGTGATTGTAATTTGGGTTTTTAATACCATGTTACGCATCGGGTTGGCTGGAGAAAACCCTTTCGAAGGTTCTCCAAACGATGTTCCAATATCCAATATTTCTAGAGGAATTACGCGGGATATTCTTCAAATAATAGAGGAGGAGCCTTCAAAAATCCCACCTGCGTTTGAGAATAAAAGCGATGTTCAGATGTAGGTTTTTTGCTACTTATAAGCTTTAATAAGTAAGTTAGACTCAGCGTCTATTATTTGCATTTCTATTTTCTGTGCTAAAAGGTCCTGTGGTTCAGCTGTTTTGTTAGCGAAAACAGAAGCTTTGCTGCTATTTCGAGTTTGATCGTAAATAGTTGAAGCAAAATCTCTGAAATAGAAGACATCATCTAAGTTTTGAATGTTATCGGTATTTGAACTGTAAACTTGCTCCTTCGCCAGAATGTCTCTAGCCGATGGAAGGTAAACCCAAAACAAATCAGTCTCTTCACCATTTATAACAGCCACGGGACAAATGCCAATAATTCTAGATTCCATAACTTGTCTATCACGATCAAAAAACCAATCCTCCTTAATATTATATCGCACAACTTTCAGGTTTTCAAACCTTTCCGATGAGTAGTTCATTTCTTCTGAAAACTCATCATTTTTAGGATTGTAAATAGATAAAAGTCCATCTTGTACATTAGAGCACAGCAGCCTATATAGCTTATCCTCTTCAAATAATAATGGATTGTTTTCAGCTTCTATCGATCGCCAAATGCGTTTTTGCCAAGCGACGTCATTTTGATCAAATTCTTGGTAGGAATAAAATCCTTGGTTATTTCTGCTTGATTTATTTGTTGATTTAGGGCTTTCCGGAAAAAATGTTTCATACGTTAAACCATCGTTGTAGTTTCTTTCCAATACCAACTCTCCTTCATTATCATAAAACTTCCAGACTCCAACTTTATAACCATTCCTCAGTTTCCCTTTGGCTTTAGTTTGCTCGTTGGGGTATTTAGAAATGTAATTGCCTGAAAAACGATCTTGAATTAAAGTATAGCTAACTATTACATCGTCTTCTGAATATGTTTTTAGTTCCTGAGCTGTTGCAACACAACTTGCGAATACGCATGAAATAGCAATTAAATGTCTGAGTCTTGTCTTCACGATTTTTACAACTGAATTAGTCAACTAGTTGGAAACCAGTCTATAAATATAATTTAATATTTAATTATCCGAATAGGCTTTAAAGGTTTAGAGTTTTGTTCTGTAACTAACAAAAAAACTCCTGAGGTTAAAATAGAAACGTCAATTTCCATTTTATCTTGTATTGTAGATTTGAATAAAACTTTATTACCATTTAAATCAAAAATGGAAACGGTTTTATATTCATAATTAGTATTGAAAGACAATATTAGCTCGTTGTTTACTGGATTAGTATAAGTGAATAAAGAAGGCTGAATTGATTTAATGTTGGATAATATTTCATTACAATCTTGTTGTTGTTTTAATGCATTTGCCATTTTATTAAAATCTGCTTTATATACGGCCTCGTATTGGTCGGGGGTAGGGTATGGGAGAGGACGATAGTGTCCTGCTACAAATCCATTTACAGTATTATTCTCAATTCTTAAAAATGCATTTTCATGAAAATATTCATAAAACCTATAGTCTCCGACAACATCCCAAGAGTTTTTAACTGATTTAATTCTTTGAAGCAGCACAATTATACTGTCACCATTCCTATACAGCTCTTCCGCTTTCATACTTACAATGCTCCCATTGCACGTGTCAGCTGTTCCGTTCCAAATGGTAATTGTATCTGAATTTTCAGATCCTCTATAAATGTCAAGTACCTCAAATTTCACGAATAAAGAATCGGTAATGATGACTTTTCCTAAAAATATAGGGTTCTTGCTGTGGTTGTTCGCAGTTTCACAAAAAGAGATTGGAGTCCAAGTGCATGCTACAGTGTTTGCAGAAAACAAAAGGCTAGACAAAAAGGTTAGAAGCATTATTCTCATGAGGTTCTAAAATTAATGATTTCAATCAACTCATTAATCGTATTATTGCAATAAATAGATAAAAGAAACATGGGAATAACTAAAAGCAATCTATTTACCGAGGATCAAAACTCATTGGCCAAGACGCTCAAAGCGCTAGGACATCCAGCGCGGATTGCCATTTTGCAGCACTTACTTAAAGCGAATGCCTGCATAAATGGTGATTTAGTTCAAGAAACTGGTTTGGCTCAAGCTACCATTAGTCAGCACTTGCGAGAATTAAAAGAGCTTGGGATAATACAAGGGTCGGTGGAAGGAGTTTCGGTAAGTTATTGCATAAATCCGGTAAAATGGCAAGAAATTGCCGATACACTTGAGCGGTTATTCAAACAATTTAAAATAAACAACATCGATTGTTGCTAAAAATAATAGACAATGAAACTATCAGAATTTAAGACGGCATTATCATCAGTAGAAGAAGTAAAATTCCAACTACCTAATGGAAAATTTGTGGAATCGCATTTTCACGTAACGGAAGTAGGCGCTATAGAAAAACGATTTATTGATTGCGGCGGAACCGTAAGAAACGAATCGGTAGTTAATTTTCAATTGTGGTCTTCCATCGATATTTACCACAGACTTGGAGCTGAAAAATTAAATGGAATCATCGAACTGTCCGAAAAACAATTGGGAATCGGTGATCACGAAATAGAGGTGGAGTACCAACAAGATACCATTGCCAAATTTGGTTTAGAGTTCAACGAACAAGGCAAGTATTTCCGCTTATTAAGTAAGCAAACCGATTGCTTGGCAAAAGATAATTGTGGAATTCCGGTGGAAAAGGTAAAAAAGCAATTATCAGCATTGGTGAGTACTGGAGATAACTGTTGTTCTCCTGAAAGTGGTTGTTGCTAAATCCATTTAAATGACTCTTGAAAAGTATATAGACCAACTGGTTCAGGTAACTATCGAACCCAAAAGGCAATCAATTCTGAACGAAATAGCTGATTACATTCAACAAAAGAAGACTGCGGAATCGCCTATCCGGCTCAATTTCATTTGTACACATAACTCGAGAAGAAGCCAGTTTGCCCAAGTCTGGGCGTTTGTTTTGTCCAGACATTATAACCTGGATTTGGAAGTTTTTTCGGGAGGGGTTGAAGTGACAGCATTTAACGAAAACGCGGTAAATGCATTAAAATCCGTTGGTTTGTCGATTGATACATCGGGAACTAAAAACCCGATGTACACCGTAAATTTTCAGGGAGAAAAATTGGATTGTTTTTCAAAATTGTTCGGTGCAAAACAGAACCCAACGGAAGCCTTTGCAGCAATTATGACTTGCGACCACGCGGATGAAAACTGTCCCTTTATTCCAGGAGCTGAAAAACGTATTCCTATGACGTTTAACGATCCAAAGGCCTTTGATGGAACAGAGGGTGAGCAAAAAGCATACGCGAAAACTTGTTTGCAAATCGCAGCGGAATTAAACCACGTATTTAATCGTATAAAATGAAAGGAATAGGTTTTTTCGAAAAGTACTTAACCCTTTGGGTATTATTATGCATTGTCCTAGGAGTAGGATTGGGGGCTATAGCGGGCGACGAAATCGCAGTAATTGCTCAATGGGAAATAGCTCACGTAAATGTTGTTGTTGCGGTTCTAATTTGGCTTATGATTTATCCCATGATGGTTCAAATCGATTTTGACTCGCTAACTGAAGTAGGGAAGAATGTTAAGGGGTTGAGTTTGACTCTTGTTGTTAATTGGTTAATCAAACCTTTTTCAATGGCCTTATTTGCATGGCTCTTCTTTGATCAAATGTATGCTGCTTGGATTACTCCAGAACAAGCACAAGAATATATCGCCGGTGCAATTTTATTAGGTGCGGCACCTTGCACCGCTATGGTTTTTGTTTGGTCTTATCTGAGCAATGGCGATGCCAATTATACCTTGGTTCAAGTCTCGGTTAACGATTTGGTTTTGTTATTACTATTTGTCCCAATTGTACAATTATTGCTTGGTGTTACCGATATTCAAGTGCCTTATTCCGTGTTAATTACTTCGGTAGTTGCGTTTGTCGTAATTCCTTTATTGGCAGGGTACATATCGCACAAGGTTCTGGTTAAAACTAAAGGGTCGGACTGGTTTAAAAATCAATTTTTACCCAAATTAAAGCCCGTTTCAATTATTGCATTGCTGTCCACACTAGTCTTACTATTTGCTTTTCAAGGGGAGCAGATAATCTCTAAGCCACTGACCATTGCCTTAATTGCTATCCCATTAACCCTGCAGACCTACTTTATTTTCTTTTTGGCTTGGTTTAGTGGAAAGTTTATTGGACTTAATTACTCCATTTGTGCTCCATCTTCTATGATAGGTGCAAGTAACTTCTTTGAGCTAGCCGTTGCCGTTGCAATTGCCCTATTTGGGTTGACTTCAGGAGCTGCACTGACCACCGTAGTTGGTGTTTTAATCGAGGTTCCAATTATGTTGTCCTTGGTTTGGCTGGCTAAAAAATGGCGGTACTGATTGTAATTTTTACGACTAAGCAGAGGAAATTAAACTTCTTTAAAGCAACTTGAGTTTTTGGAATACGTTTTGTAAATACATTTGATGTAATGAAAACGAAAAACATGAAAACAAAAATTATTTTTACGAGTTTAATAGCTATAGCAGTTGTCGCTTCTGGCTTTATTTCATCTAGAGAAATGCCAGCTACTAAAAATAACCCAGTAGAATCTCCAGCTGTAGAAGGAGAGTTGAAATGGTACGTTAAACTAGAAAATGCGCAAGCAGAAGCGAAGAAAACGAACAAACCCATATTCGCATTTTTTACAGGAAGTGACTGGTGCGGTTGGTGTAAAAGATTGCAAGCGACTGTTTTTAGAAAGCCGAGTTTTAAAGCTTGGGCTCAAGAGAATGTCGTGTTACTGGAATTAGATTTTCCAAGAAGGAAACAACTCGCTCCTGAGATAGCAGCACAAAATAATCAGTTAAAAAACTTTTTTCAACCCAGAGGATATCCAACCATTTGGATGTTTGATATGAATTTGAATGAAGCGGGAACACAATATGAAATTCAACCACTAGGTAGCCTAGGTTATCCCGGTGGCTCGCAACCAGGGCAGGAAGATAAAAAATTCATTGCCAATGCGAATCAAATTTTGGCAAAGCGATAAAAACTTGGTTTAAAAATAAAAAAGGGGCTTTTGCCCCTTTTTTTTATTCTTATCTCTATTAAATTGCGTGTTTTGAAAGGTACTTGTCGACCGTCTTATTCCAATCGTCGAGAGCGTCCGAACGTTTTTTATTTACGCTCTCAGTAGCTTCGTTCGACTTGTTTACTGCCTCATTAAATTCATTTACAGCGGTATTAAACTCATCCACATTTTCTTGTGTTCGCTCTTTCTTTTTAAGCGCTTCAAAAGATGTCTTAACTGTGTTGAAGCGCTCTTGCTTCATATAAAAATCCTTAATGACTAACATTTCAGTATTACTGTAATCTTCGTATGCTCGTAGCACTTTATCTCCAGCTAGCTTGAGTGAACCATCTTCATTAATGTTGTTGATTTCACGAAGATCAGCGCGTCCTTGTTTGGCAAATTCGGCTAAGGTCTGTCTGTTTTGTTCAATCGCATTTACGTCTTTGTTCTTTAAAGCCTCACTCAAATACATGTCTTGTTTGTAGGATTTAAAAAATACCAAATATATTTTGTCGTAGTAATCAAAGACTTTCCCAGCTTGTTCGAGCTTTTTAGACAGTTTAGTTTCTTCTTCATTAAGGGTGACATCAAATTCATCGGCAAAAGCTCTAGTCGCTTCTTTAAGCTTATTCAACTGTTCTTTTTGATGATCTCCAGCTAGTTTTCTAGCCATAATGTACGCTTCCATGTTGTCGTAAGAGGCTTCCGAGATTTCTTCCATATCCATTATCTTTCCGTATTCTTCTTTCAAGATAATCTGCGAATTCGAGAGCCAAGAAGCTACTTCGTCTCTATAAGCAGTATTGCCTTCATAAGGTTTTGCTGCTTTTGCTTTTCTTTCACCAGCGGCTAGTGATTGCAAAAGATCTTGTCTTTTACTTTCAACTTTCTTCGCTTTTTTTCCTTTTGCTACACTACTCGTATAATCCCACATATCTTTTTGAATGGGTTTATACACTTCGCTGAAATATCCCATATAAGCTCCTGGGCCATCGGTGCTCTGAGCAAAAGTTGTTGAAAGAGAAGTTGTAAGCCCTATGGCTATCAATACTAATTTTTTCATTTTTTATTTGTTTTTCAGTTTAATTAAATCATTCATTATTCGGTAAGCTTCAACCATTTCTGGATCTGTATTAAGCCATTTTATAGTCTCTTCATTAAGTTCATTTTTAGTTGTGTTCATAGAGTAAATACGTTCGTCATAGGTCGGTGATTTAG
>CBFIBQ010000014.1:0-80921 GCA_965660875.1 Salibacteraceae bacterium
TAGTCTTTATCCCTCTTTTTTACTTCCTGATTAAACTATTTTTATATCTATAAATTTAACCTACTTCAAACATAGGAGCCGCTTTATAGCAAATGCTAGTTTGTTTTAAATTTGGAATTGTATGCCTTTAACGAAGCAAGCAAATAACTCCAATGTTCAACCCTTTAGCTCCGCACTTACCATAGCGGCGGGGCGTTAGCAAACATATGAGTACAGCCAAAACACAATTATCGCTTTTGATTTTAGTCATTCTTTTAATCGGCTGTGTTAATGGAGAACAAGAAAATGAAACTCAAGCCAAATCTTTCGAACTAGTTAATGATTTTAAGCAGTTTAAAACTGCATTGAAAAATGGTGACACTCTTAATATAGGTGTCAACTTATCAATGTGCGTTTGGTCTGAATACCAAAATGTACTTGTAACAAAATCAAATGACAGTCTGTTTGTTCAGCTAACAATTGAAAAAACTGAAGACAAAAGTCCAATTCAATTAGAACGCGTGCCTCTTGATATTAAACTCGCTAACGACTTAGAAAAAATATTAAAAAACTTCAATGATACTACTATAGAAAAAATGAGTAGTACATTTTTTGCCCTCAAAAACTTTAAAGAAGATACCATATTGGTTCTTCGGACGACGAGTCTTTCACAGAGAAGCGATTATAGTCTTCAGTACAGTAAATTTATTTCGGAACTTTATCCTAATGTGCCTGAACTAAAGCCTATTGAAATAATAGAGGATGACGAAATCGTAGATGATTTAGATCTAGATTAAAATTACGTTTGCTAACATGTACCGAGTAAAAGAAACAAGCTAAATTTCAATTATTTCATGCTGATCATTTGGATCAAATGGAACGCAACTTTTTGCTATTGTAGCCAAAAGGCAAATTCCTTTCAGTCAGTTTGCAATACACTAGTTCTCAACTCAAAAGAGTGAACATTAGACGGTTATTCAATTTTCAGAGCTTTAGCAACTTTGTACACATAAAGCTGGGTTTTTCTTTCGAATGCTGGAAATAGTTTGGGGTTTTATTGATTCAATAATGGTCTCAACTAACTTTTAGTTTATGGTATATTGAAAAATAGATTGGATGTGATTGTTTACATTAACTGTCCAATAATCTGAGCAAGAAACTCTTTGGTATTTAGTTCTTCAATGTATCTTACCAACTCCCCCAATCGACTTGTAAGACCAAAGGCATGCAAAATTTAGATTACTGTAAATTGAACTTCTAACCCATGGTACAAGGAACGTGACTTTTTCTGTTTTTTGCGCTTTAAATAGTCAATGATGCAAGTATTAATTTGGCCTAATAATACGCTTAGCTGCACTGATGTATTAGAGGATATAAAAAACGAGTTAAATTTGAAATATAGATTGCAAGGCATCCAATAGTAATTTTTCAAAAGGCGAGTTGGTATTCCTAATAGTTGATATAGTAAATTGAGGAGCACCCACATATGAATCACGAAGAAAACCCGCGCAGCATAAAGTATCACATAAAAAAGTACCTTATGCGGTATAGTGAGCGCTTTCGTAAGAAAACGGTTATTGACTTTCCGGCAGGAAATGGCATTACTACCGAGAGGTTGAAGTCTATTGGAGCTAACCCGATACCCTTTGACCTGTTCCCAGAATACTTTAATGTAGATGGGCTCAATTGCCAACGCGCAAACATTGCGGAGGGCCTCCCAATAAATAAACACAGCGCAGATTTTTTGATTTGCCAAGAGGGTATAGAGCATTTCTCTGATCAATTGGGTGCGTTTAAAGAGTTTAACCGTGTACTAAAGCCTGGTGGCGGACTAATAGTAACAACACCTAATTATTCGAACCTTCGGGCAAAAATGAGTTATCTATTGTCTGAAAGTGAACGCTTTAACTCGATTATTGCTCCAAACGAATTGGACAGTATTTGGATGTCAAAGCAGAACATTACGAATGAAATCTACTATGGGCATATTTTTTTAATAGGCATATTAAAAATGCGCTGCTTCGCTAAACTTAGTGGCTTTCGCATTAAGCACATACAAAGAACTCGAGTAAAGCCGACATCCTTTTTACTTCTGTTGTTGTTTTATCCATTCATATTGGTATCCAATTGGATTACTTATAAAAAGCGAATGCGCAAAAACAACGAAGTGGATGCAGCTGTAAAAAAAGAAGTTTATGGAGAAATTTTTAAATTATCTATTAGCCCAACAATATTATTGGATGGTCATTTATTTGTAGAGTTTGAAAAGGAGTGCGAAGTGACTGAGGTTGCCCATAACCTTAAGAGTGCACACAAGGAGTTTGGGGTAACCTAAATCACAATTGTATTCAATTACACACTAAAAGAAATTATCACAGCAAAAATTGCGTCACTAGCATTTTGGTTTATTGATCAAGAGAAACTTCATTAATATCGGGTGTAATTTGCAAAACCTTTACATCAATAGGTTCGGGTAAATAATTATAAAGTTCAGGTCCTTAGAGCTGATAAAAAATTGAATAGCTCTTAGGTTGGTTTTTTAGACGTGCACTACCAAATGAACGGAAAGAATTGAGGCGTCCAGTGTGCACTTTTAATGGTAGTGTTTTTAAAATTTTGATCAAAAAAAAAGGCTTCACATATTGGTGAAGCCTTTTTTAATGTTTGTATTGAAGCGGATTAAGAGTCTGTTTTCAGATTTACTCCGTGCGCTTTTATTTTTAAAGTCTCCTCAGTTTTTTTCCCTTTTGTTACTTTATAACGCTCAATTTGAACATTTGTAAAGTAATCCATATCTGGATACTTTTCCATTAAAGCAAATAATGCAAAATCCATTGCATAATCTTTAACAATAGCATTACTAGCGCTACCAAGGCCTCTAAAGAAATAACGAATTTGAGTTAGAATGCCCGGATTTGTTTCTTGAGCTACAGTAGGGCGTCCAACTAAATCGTTCATGCCATCGTAACGGAAGGTAGTAACGTATTTTTTGGAAACTGTAAATACAGGAATGCTTGTAACCGCAGTATACGATTTCAAGTTTCCGTCTTTATAGTTTGCTGCTTGGTTTGGGTCCAAAGCAGAACCTCCAACCAAGTTCACAGTTGCTTCAGCTGTCAATCCACCAACGATTTCGATATCCTCGCGATCAAGTGGTGCAAAGCTGAGCGGCTTATAGTATTTATTGAGCACGTGCTCGTTTACAGTACAAGATTGTAACGAAAACAATACTCCAATACCAGCCAGTAGTATTAAGTTTTTAAATGTTTTCATAATTACTTGTCTGTTTTAACTTTGATTCCTTTTGCAATAACTTTTGTTTTGTAGGTTTTAGAAATACCTAAAAATCCTTTCTTGTAAGTTTTCATTACACGGATGTTTGTTAGGTAATCTACATCTGGATTATTTTCAATTAGATTGAAAATAGCCATTTTTTCATCCATTCCTGAACCATAACCAGATACTTTACCCACTTTCAAATTGTTTCGGTCCACTCCTTTGTAGAATATACCAAAAGTGATTTTTACCTCGGCAGAAGCTTCCATATCGTCAGTCAACATATAGTCTGAACGATCCATTGTAATTCCCGGTAACGTTACTGCAGACCTCGTAGAGGTGTTTTGAGTAGTTGCGCATGATGAGAAGAGTGCAGCAGTCACAGCCAACACACTTGCCATTTTGAAGATTTTTTTCATTTGTTTTTTTATTAAAAGATTATTTGTTGCAATGTTAATATTTTAAAATTACATAGATGAGCCTTTCTACCAAAAAATAAGGTGATTTACGTAGCTCAATCGACGATGTTTTTTGTTTTTTGACGGAGGCAGTAAAAAATGACTAGATCAATCCAGAAGTGGGCAGCAATACATGTCCACAAACCATAGTAACTTTTGAAGTACCCAATAGCTACCATGAATAAGAGCATCACACTACCGTAAATACTTATTCTCCAGTTTTTTGGGTTTAAGTATCCATGTATAAAAACAAAAATAAATGCAGTAATCCATACGCCCCAAAACTCTTGTAAAACGCCTCTAAAAAACACTTCTTCACCAAATCCCGCACAAAGCGACAGGAATAGCATTTCTTCAAAGCTTAAATTGAAGTCGATAATAAGTTTTTCGTACTTTTTTGTAGCGGGTTGCAAAATGGGGGTTTGGGTTAAAAAAAACGCACTAAAACCCATTACTACGCCAGAAACGCTTCCAATTAGCAGCTGCATATAAAGCGCTACTTTATTATTAAAAACTTCTACTGTTGGGTCGCCAAATAAGGTGAGTAGCACGTATGCCGCCAGCGGAAAAGCAATTAACGTGATCCAACCCATTAGACGCACGTTGTTCTTGCTCATTATTTATCTCGTATGGAGTTGTTCAATTGAATCAGGCCGCGTTCCATGGTTTTTTCTATTACCTCTTTTATAACATAATTGGCCGGTCTTTTCAAAAAAGGAAACGGTTCACCCACGTATATCCAACTTACCTTGGTTTCTCTATTTCCACCTTCCAGTAAGAACTCTCCTTCATAAGTTTTCCAAGTTCCAGCCTTTTCAAAAGCGCTCGAAAAAGACAAACGGCTCGAATCAGCTGCGTAGGTGATGGTAATTCTGCCTTTTGATCCAGAGTTTGTAACCCAATTTATGGTGGTATCGGCAACGATGATATGCTCCCCTGGCACAGAGTCTAGGTAAGGGTGCCAACTACTCCAAGTTTTTAAATCAGCGAGGTGATCAATTACTACTTCAACGGGTTCGTGTATTACCGAGGTTTTAGACGCAGCTACCTTTGAAGGCGAAAAAATGCAGATGGTTAAATAGGCCACCAGAATGGTAATTACCCCGACTAAAGCTAATTTGAGAATTTCCAACGTTTAATTTTTTGCAAAAATAATATTGCAAACGCATACAGCTGCGTTTCTTTTAAACAGCTGATAAGGTTAAGCGCAGATAAAGTTTTAACTTTGGGCTCCTGTGCACAAATCGAATTCATATCACTTAATTTTAACCGTATTGGTCTTTATATCTTTTGCTTTCTCTGAAAAGAAAGAGGAAGGTAAGTCGGATAAACCGGTAAAAAAGGCAGTTGTGCTCTACGGAGAGGAGACCTTATTCAATACCATAGAAAAGCTATCGGACGAAGCCATACAGAATCATTACGACTCCTTAAAGGTATTGCCAGAGCCTCCGTTGAGCTTAATGAGCCAAATAGAATTATTTCTTCGTGTGAAAACATTGTCGCGAATGGAAGCTGCATTATTACTAGATAGTTTGTTCGAGTCGGGTGATGAACACTATGCATTAATTAATCAAATTAATTTGTTTTTGATTAACCATGACTTTGGAGCTGAACAAGAGAAGTTTGCTTATTTGGAACATTCGTCCAGCTATCCCGCAGACTTTATTTATGGGTCCTGGAGTTCTACTAAACCGCATCCGTATGGCCCTGAACTCTACGAATCAGACACAACTCAACGTATAAAACTAAGCGACAAAAGTTTTGGAACTTATGTGTCGCCGGTAGATAAAATTGTGGTGACTTCCAGATTTGGGCATCGTTGGGGTAGGAGCCATCGAGGTATTGATTTGGATTTGCAGGTATGGGATGAAGTGAAAAGCGCTTTTTCGGGAAAAGTAAGGTTTGCAGGGTATTATGGCGGTTACGGAAGAGTGGTAGTGGTGCGCCATTACAACGGTTTAGAAACGCTCTACGCACATTTACACCGATTCAAAACCGAAGTTGGCGCTGAGGTAAAGGCCGGTGAGCTTATCGGCTTAGGCGGTAGTTCGGGCAACAGTTCGGGTAGTCATTTACATTTCGAGGTTAGGTACAAGGGGGTGGCATTGAATCCCGATCAGCTCATCGATTTTAAAGAAAAGAGACTCATCGCCGATAAAGTTACCCTGGTTAAAAACACTTGGGGCTTTTCAGCAATTCCTGACGGCGTTGAATATTATACTGTAAAAAAAGGCGATTATTTGTTCAAAATAGCCGAAGAATACGGTTTGAGTTGCAACGATTTATGTAAAATGAACAGCATTAGAAGAAATACGCCCCTCAGAGTGGGACAAAAAATACGCGTTATATAATGGATCATTTATTTGACTTGACCAATTACAGAGTGCATCCTACGGAGAAAAGCTACAACGTTTATCATTTTAGCAAGGCAGAACAGGCCGACTATTTCGAAACTTTATTGATAGAATACAAACTGCATTTTGAAAGGCATAATGAAAACAAATCCGGACGTATTGTTTACTATTTCGGAATAAAAAGAAGCGACGAAAAAGTAAGCAATCAATTGAATAACCTTACCTTGGGCAGGTACCGCAAGAAGTTTATACCAGACAATAAACTCCGCAATATTATTATGCTGATCAGCATGTCTATACTTCTATTAGCAGTTATAGGTTTTATTAAGTCCACTAGCTAAACCCTATGGCCAGTAGATACGTATACTTGATAAGATATGACCTTTAGAGTAGTAACTTTTCTTTGTTTTTTACTGGCGATTTCAATAAATACCAAGTCCCAATACGTTGTTGGTGAGTTGATTGTGGCAACAGAAAATGAGTTTGACGCTCAATTTTTGTTGGAAGAAGCAGAGCTGCGCAATCCAGAATTGCACTTGAGTTTGAAAGAAGCCTTGGTTCCTTCAGAAAATATGTACCTCTTGCAGTTCGATACCACGAATAGCATGGATGCTGCGATTGGAGCGTTATCAAAATACGACATCGTTCGATACGTTCAAAAAAATCACACCAACATTAGCCAGCGAAAATCTGCAAACGACCCTAATCTTATCGGACAATGGTACTTGAATACAATTCATGCTCCTACAGCATGGGACATTTCTACAGGAGGATTTACAGCAGACAGCCAAGAAATAGTGGTTGCCATTGTTGACGTAAGTTTTGAAATCACTCATGATGACCTAAAAAATAATTTTTGGAAAAATAAATTTGAAATACCCAACAATTCTATTGATGACGACAGCAATGGTTACGTGGACGATTACGACGGCTGGAATGTATATTTGGATACCGGTTATGTATCCGCCAGGAATCCGGTGGGTTCTTTGGACAAACACGGAACACAAATCGCTGGTATTATTGGAGCGGTGGGCAATAATGGTCGTGACATTGCCGGATTAAATTGGAACATAAAAATGCTGCCCGTGCAAGGTAGCTCTACCAGCGAATCGATAGTTCTGAAATCATACAACTACTTGTTGGAAATGCGAAAACGATACAATAGAACGAACGGGGATTCGGGGGCATTTATAGTGGCTCAAAACTCATCTTTTGGTGTAGATAAACGCTTTCCAGCAGATTTTCCAATATGGTGCGACTTAATTGATAAAATGGGAGAAGCAGGTATTGTAAGCGTAGCGGCCGGACCAAATAATTTGACCGATATTGATGAAATGGGAGACATACCTTGCACCTGTCCCTCAAATTATCTGATAACCGTTACCAGAAGCGATGAGAACGACCAGCTTTTTAGTGGGGGCTTTGGAAAAGTTTCTATGGATTTGGCGGCTCCCGGTAAGGATATTTTCTCTACCACTCCGTTGAATTCTACAGGAAGTGGAACTGGTTCTTCCTTTGCAGCGCCAATGGCAGCCGCAGCAATAGGTTTAATGTATGCAGCATACCCCGTTTCATTTTTTAATGAGGACGAGAATAACATGGCGTTGCGATCGGCCGATTATTTAAATTCAAGCGTCGAAAAACTGGAACAGTTTTCTGAAAACACTGCAAGTGGTGGTCGTTTGGATATTGGTGCAGCTTTGGACATTGCGCAATATGCACCGCCACTTTCATTGAATAATCCAAATAAACTCGCCCAAAGTGACTTTTTATACCCAAATCCAAACAAAGGTGTATTTACATTCGTTTCAGACAAAGGAGGTACTTTGCGCGTATTAACTTTAAACGGATCAGTTTTGTATGTACAAAGCATAGAGTCAGGTGAAAATTTTATTGAGCTGGATGATCTTTCCTCAGGTTTATACTTAATTGAAGTTATGGGAGTTAATATTGCAAAACGTTATAAAGTAGTAATAGAAGATTGAAAACAATTCAGAACATAGGCTTAGTCAGTTTTTTAGCACTGATCATTTTTTCCTCTTGCAAAAAAGAAGATCCAGGCTTTACAAGGCCAGTGGTAGTTCCAGATACTACTACAACGGGTAAGTATAAGTGCAAAAGCACACCTGTAACTCTTGAAGAACCTAAGTATTTTCCCAGGTTTCCTAGACGAATTGTAGAAACTGAGTTTACAGAAGAGCGTATTGCTTTGGGGCGTAAATTGTTTTACGAAACAAAGTTGAGTGGCGATAATACCATGTCTTGCGCCAGCTGTCACAATCAAAAACTTGCTTTTACAGATAACAGAAACGCTGTTTCGGTCGGTATTGATGGCAGAGCAGGAACCAAAAATTCAATGGCACTCTTCAATTTGGCGTACTCTCCAGCATTTTTCTGGGATGGAAGGATTGCTACCATTGAAGCGCAAGCCTTGGAACCCGTTATGGATCCGATTGAAATGCACGATACCTGGACCAACGCAATTAATAAATTAAAAGGGGATGAAACCTATAACCGCATGTTCTATGAGGCATACTGTACAGAAGATTACGACTCTACACATGCCTCAGAGGCTATTGCGCAATTTGAACTGACCCTGTTATCGGGCAATTCGGAATACGATAAAGCAGTGGATAGAATCAATGGAGATTTTAGAATACAACCACAGTTTAGTTCAGCTGAAATCGCAAGAGGATACCGCATTTTTAATTCGGAAGTTTCTAAAAACGGAGGTGGAGGGGATTGTTTTCACTGTCATTCGATAGATAATTTACTCTTTACCAATAACCGTTTTATGAATAATGGATTAGACGATGATCCAAAAGAAGGATTGTACAAGGTCACCAAAGATCCAAAGGATTATGGTAAGTTTAAGGTGCCTACTTTAAGAAATGTTGAGTACAGCGCTCCTTACATGCACGATGGACGATTCGAAACATTGGAGGAAGTTGTGGAATTTTATAATTCAGGCGTGAGAAAAAATTCAAGAAATATTGAACCGATTATGGTTTTTGGAGATACCATAAATGGTACCGGTAACGGCATAGCAAATGGACTGAATTTAACGAGTCAAGAGAGAAAAGATTTGGTGACCTTTTTGAAAGCCCTAAGCGACGAAACCTTCATAAATAATCCAGAATTCTCAGACCCCAACAATTAGTACCCAATTAGGAATACCTTAATGTTATTTTTGCCGCCGAGTAATGAGTAAAGAGCAAAAAATAGCTTTTCCAGTAATGGAACATTTCTATACCATTCAAGGTGAAGGAGCAAACGCTGGCAAAGCGGCCTATTTTATCCGTTTAGGAGGCTGTGATGTGGGATGCCCTTGGTGCGATGTCAAGGAAAGCTGGGACGAAAATCAACCGATACTTGACGTTTCCGAAATGATTGATTTGGTAACCGAAGCTGGTGCAAAAAATGTTGTGATAACGGGTGGTGAACCCTGTATGTACGATTTAACTTACCTAACTGAATCGTTGAAAAAAGAAGGACTTAATATTTGGTTAGAGACTTCTGGAGCATATGAAATTTCGGGTAATTGGGACTGGATAGTTGTTTCTCCAAAAAGAAGAAAACCCGTTAAATTGAGCAGCCTAAAAAAAGCGAATGAGTTGAAAGTAGTTATCGTTCGGTCTATGGATTTTGAATGGGCAGAAAATCATGCATCAGAAGCTATTAATGCTTCTTTGTACTTTCAGCCGGAATGGAGTAGAGAAGAGGAGATGCTGCCTCAAGTAATCAACTACGTAAAGTCAAATCCACAGTGGCAAATTTCCTTGCAAACTCATAAGTACATGCAAATTCCTTAAAGCTTTCTTGAACGATCAAAGGCCCTCAATTCATTTAAGTAGTTCAAGTTGCTTTTCTTTTTATTTAAACCGATTTCCGCTCCGAGTGCATCACACGCCTGGACGAGCTGAATATCAGGGTAGTAATTGTCTCGAGCAAAATGAACGAACTTTAATGCCCTAAACGCATTAAACCAATTGTAAAATCGCTTCTGAAAACTGTCCCAAGTTGTTCCATATTCATAAAGGTCGCTGATGCGATTTTCAAATTGCTGTTCTTTTAGAAACGATCGAATGGATGCAGGAATAATATCTGATGAAGATAATTCGTTCAATGCTTTTTTTGTATAAAAATTGTGGAGTACATCATTAAGCACCTTTAAATCTTTAAATGAATCAAAGGCATAGGTGCTGTCGGAGTCTTTTCCTTCAGCAAACTCCCACATTGCCCGTCCCGTGCCAAATGGTACTCGTTTACTCTGTCGGGGTGAAGGAATTACACGCGTTTCGTTTATTTCAATAATCGGAAACCGCTCTTTTATTTTTTGCATAAAATAAAAGTCTTCACCGGCTTTTCTTTTATTCATACCACCCTGACTCATATACGCGCTAGCCATTACCGCCATACTGCTGCCGATTGTATAGCATGCAAAGGGATGCTTTGTGAATTCTAAGGCATTTTTATAATAGCGCAGATGCAACTCATAATCAATAATGTTGGTATATATAAAAGGCTCAAATTCTTGTCCTGAAATGGGATGCTCAAAATAAATTGAAGCGCCTTTAGCGGCAGGATTATTTTTAAAACCCTCATAGATAGCCGTTAAATAATTACCATCACAACTCGCGTCTGCATCAAAACACACAATGGGTATGTCTTCTTCTTTTAATAGTTCCGCACGACTTACAGCTTCATCCATGCCAATTTTGCGCGCTAAGCCAACACCTGCGTGCTTTCTGGGTAAATTTTCCTCAATTATAAAATGGAACGTTTTGCCTTCCTCCTGATTTTCGTTTGCCCAATTGCGAGCCAAGTACAAGCTTTCCGAGTTGCGTCGTTTAACGCGTTCACTTTCATCAACCCTTGAATTTATAACCGTAATAATTTCAACAGCGTAATCTTTGGGCAAGGTGCAACGATTGATAGCCTCTAGACTTTGTATTAAATTGGGCTCATCATAGCTTGGTATCACGACTATGAGGCCAGTATCTGGTCGTGGAGGGTCTTTTATTACCGGCGGTTGAAATCCGAACTTTTGTAGATATGAATTTGTCATTTTAAGGAGCAATTCGATAAATACTCCATTGATCATCTGTTAGCTCGTATACAATGCGGTCATGCAATCTAGCCGGGCGACCTTGCCAAAATTCGAATTTATTTGGTTCTACCAGGTAACCGCCCCAATGGGGAGGTCGAGGAACATTTTTACCAAATTTTTTTCTAAAGAATTCAGTGCGCTCTTCTAAAGTGGTTCTAGATTCTATTTTACTACTTTGTTCACTGGCCCAAGCACCTAATTTACTTTCAATAGGTCGTGCATCAAAATACGCATCAGACTCTTCTTCCGGAAGTCGTTTTATGCTTCCTTGAATGCGTATTTGTCGTTCCAGTTCTGGATAAAAAAATAGGAGTGAGGTGTTGGGGTTTTGTAGCAGGTCATGACCTTTTTGACTGTCGTAATTGGTGTACAAGACAATGCCTTTTTCACTGATGCCACGCGCGTAGACAATTCTGGAGGAGGGAACTCCATTTCCATCAACGGTGCAAATACTCATTGCGTTTGCCTCAGGTACTTGCGAGTCTACCGCTTCTTTAATCCATTTTTCAACTTGCTGAATGGGTGTGTCCTCGAGAGACTCTGTGTCCAATTTTTGATTGCTAAATTCATGACGTACCTTGTTTACGAAGTTGTTTACCATTCCCATAGTGACAAAGTTAGACTTTGAGTAAATGACTGAACAGAAAACGTATTAAAAAAGAAAAATTAGTGCTTAAAACACTAAAGTTAGAGCGCCTTGAACATTAACTCCCGGACGAGGTAATTTGCCCCAATCCAGGTGCTGATAGTAATTGTTATCCAGTAAGTTATCTACCCCTAACTCAGCTTGTAATTCCTTGTTTTTAGATAGTTTAAAAGCTCTTTTAGCTCCAATGTTTACTATAAGCCAAGACTCCGACGGATACTCAATAAACTCCTGATCGACCAAGTTTTGCGCTGCAGCACCTTGAACTTCTGCTAAAGCCTGCCATTTTTTTGAGGTGTAATTGATGTTTGCGGCAAAACTTAAAGGAGCAAGCTGTGGCAGCGGCATTTTATTTTCTTTTTCTCCCCAAGTGTAGGTGGCTTCTACCTGGGTTGAGATGTTATACTCCCAATTTTTCTTCCAAAACCCACTGATATTAACCAGCTGTGCAAAGGGAATGTTGGTGTACTGTTTAGCACCATTTGCCCCAATAGTCATTTGCCAAAGGTCGGGGTCAATAATGCCGTAAATAAAGTTATTGATCCTTTGATAAGAGCTGGTAAGGTTGAACTGGTGTTTTTCATTTTTGTAATCCGCACTTGAACTGAATTTCCATGATGTTTCGCGATTAATAGCTGGATCTCCGATATAGTCGTAACCATCCAAACGATTAAAAAGGTAGTAGCCATACATCTCTGAACTGGTGGGTAAGCGCTCGCTATAACCGGTGTTAACTTTTAGAGCAAATTTCTTATTAAAACTTTTCTGAATTCCAACGTTCAATGATATCGGGGCGTGCTGCTGAATGGTAGTTCCATCGATATTAAAAACCTCCAGCTGTTTGATACCAAATGTATCGGTGATTTGGGTGCTTGTCTGGTCGATACGAAAAGCGGTTTCCACCTTTAGACTTTCGTTAATTTTTTTTGTGTGTTTCAGAAATATACCAGCGGATTGTCTGTCTATTCCAGGCCAAGTTACCATATACATTGGTGCTTCTTCTTGTGGATACATAATCATTTCGGCAAATTGATAGTTGTGGTAATAATCTGCTCTAACTTCCAACATATCTTTTGGAGAAAGATGTAAATCAAAATTCATAAAAGCACCTTGGGTATTGCTCCAACCGGGCATATCCATGTGCATAGCTATGGTTTCTGGAGGTCTTTTAGTATCGTCCATAACGTGAACAATTCGGTTGGCATATCCAGACACTGTCAGTTTTTCGATACGTGAAAAAAGATCGTAAATGTGTGCACTTAACTGTGCGATATTACTTTCGGCCAGCGATACATCCATAGGCAGTGCTGCATAGCCGACATCTGTGGCTTTATCGTAAATATATTGGGCTTCTAAAATGATGCTATTACTAGCCTTGAAACGAAGGTTTGCCGAAGCGTTTTCTTTATTGTATTGCGTAAAATCTATTATTTCCCCTCCGCCGGCCCTGTATGAATCTGCTTTTCTACGGGTCCCAGTTGTTTTTAATGCCCATCTTTTATTACTTAGGTTTAAGCGCAATCCAGAGCCGAATTGCTGTGCTGCAGAACCATAGCTTTGAGTCAGACTTCCATTCAGGGTTAAGGAATCAGAGAATGTTGCTTTGGAGGTCTCAAGGTTTAATCCTGCATTGAGGTTACTGCCGTATTTGTTTGAACTGGTTCCAAAGTTTACTTCTGCCGTAGACAAGTTGTTGGTAGAAACATAAGATGTAACGGGGTCCATTCGATCAGTGCAAGCACCAAATATTCGCATTCCATCAATCGTTACACTCCGCTGACCACTACTCATTCCGTGAATAACTGGGTCAAAAGCATATCCACCGCGCTTAATCATTTTAAGGTGAATGTTCTGCTCCAGCACTTGGTCTAAGTTCGAACTTGAACGCACAATGCTTGATTTTTCATTGAATTGAGCATTGTTCTCAATAACTACTATTGCATTTAATTCTTGAGGTTCAATTTGAAAGAATATAGAATCGGCTGGTTCTAATTGACAAAAAACTGTCCCTGCGCTTCCAAGCAGCAGGGACAGAAATATTGCTTTTCTCATAGTTCAACTTAGTGAATTACAGCGTGTACTCAAAGTATATTTCGTCATTTAGTACCTTACCGTTTCTTTTCACGGTTACGTCCAATCTCCATTTTCCAGTCATAGTATAGTTCACCGTACCTACATAAGTACCACTACTTTTAAAGCTGGGGTTCACATTGTTTGGAGAACCGTGCCCCATTGAAGGCATAGAAGGCTCAAATTCAATTGTTAGATCATCAGCCGCTGGCCAACTCATCATCGTCTTTCTGGTAAATGCGACAATTTTTAATTCGTTAGAACCAACTGTAGGTATTTCATCCAGTGCATAGCTAAGGAAGATTGCATTAGAATCAGCTGTTGTGGTGTCCATAAATGATACCATCATTCGATTACTATTTTGAGTAACCGTAATATCGAAACTAACTTCTGACTCCGTTCCCGTTGAGTTGTTCATGAATTTTGTTTTTAACATCCAAGAACCTGCATCAGAAGGCATAACAAAGAAAACATCACCAGAGTAAAGGCCTTGATCATTGGCAGCAGCAGTGCTATTTAAAACGGGTGCACTGTGCTCCATGCCGCTGTTCATTTTCATCATGGGAGTAAAGGTGACTTTTCCATCCTTGATAAGTTCATTTGAAGCCGCATCCATTGCCACTACATATAATTTGTTCATACCTGGGTAGAGCGTACTTTTTGAGTACAACTCAAGACTTGTTGCTCCAGCTGCAGTAGTGGCCGTTCCAATCTTTGTCAACCCTTTAGTATCCGCAACTTCTGGAGTTGGCGTAGGCGTTGGAGTAGGTGTTACCGGAGTTGGGTATACACAAGAACCATCGTCTTTTTTTGCTTCTGAATTGAAATTCGTTGCTGTTTCATCGGTGCAACCTTCTTTTTTGCAGGAGTTTAAAGAAAGTGTTAATCCTGCGATCGCTGCTATAGTAACATAGCGTGTTATTCTAAAATTTTTCATTTGTGTGTGTTTTTTTGCCCATACAGATGTTACCACATAGGCAGTGTTATGTACTTATATTATTGTATTTGGCTGGTTTGGTTGTGTTACACAAATGAAGGAGGCGGAACAGGTATCTCTTTAAAAAACTCTAAAGTTTTCTGCACTCTATAATCGAAATTATGCAAGGTGTTGACTGCTTTTCCCATACTCATTTCTTTTTCACTGCTAAAAAAGTAGAATAGGAAATCTACCTGAGTAAGCACCGCAACAGGTTCTTCTTGCTGAGTAGGGGCAGACTGTTTCAGCTCCTTTGATAAGTGACATTTACCATTACACTTTGATCTAGGTTTGTCTTTATTTATACATAACACGGTAGAAATGTACTCAAAATCAATTATATGATTCGAGAACACCACAACAGTTCTTCCGAAATGAGCCAGACCCAAAAGGAGTAAACCAATAGATATGTATCTAGATAAAGACATTATACCAAATATACGATACAAAGCAAGTAAGGTTTGTGATGTTGGTCATAATCAAGAAAAATTCTTAATCTAATGTTAAACATTGAATTCCAATTTCAAAAATGGAATTAGATTTACCACATGAAGAATTCAACCATCAGAGCACTTATTGTCATGGCCACGATTTTGTTGATAGGAATCATTTCGGTGCAATTGGTATGGATACGCCGGGCTTATGAGCTGCAAGTAACTCAGTTGAATTATGATATCACTCAAGCGCTGATTCAAGTGTCTAGAGCTATTCAAAAACATCAAGGAGATGAGACCTTATTACTGGATCCAGTAAAACAAGTTGAAGATCAAACCTTTATTGTAAAAACGAACGAAAACCCTGATCCCGATTATGTAGAAGCCCTACTCACACAAGAATTTAAAAAGCAAGAGATTAATTTGGATTTTGAATACAATCTGTACAATTGTTTCAACGATTCGGTGGTTTTTACCAAAGCCGTAAAAATCAATCAAGGCAAAGCCCAAGAGAAAGAAACGCCTTCAACAGTAGTGAATTGGCGAAGCGCAGACGGCCATTATTTCTCCGTCTATTTCTCTAATAAAACTGAAATGGTTATCGACCGATTGAATTTTTGGATTTTCTCTTCCACCCTATTGTTGGTACTTGCTGCATTTTTTGCCTATGCCATAAATATCATTTTACGCCAGAAGCGTTTGGGAGATACCAAAAATGATTTTATCAATAACATGACCCACGAACTAAAAACACCAATTTCCACCATTTCACTTTCGACCGATGTGCTCTTGAAGCCTGGTATTGAACGTCAACCTGAACGGATTAAGAATTACGCCGAGATTATAAAAAAAGAAAACGAAAGGCTCCAATTACAGGTAGAAAAAGTACTTCAGATTGCTTCTTTGGATAGAGATAAGGTAGAGATGAAGTTCGAAACTGTGGATTTGGCGACCATTATTCAGGATAACGTGGCAACTTTTACCACCATAATTTCAGAACAATCAGGAAAAATTGATGTAAAAATACCCGACAAGGACTTACCCGTTAGCTTAGACAAAGTTCATTTTTATAATGTGCTGAGTAATCTGATTGATAATGCGATTAAGTATTGCGAAGCAGCCCCTCAAATCGTCATTTCTGTTTCTGAAGAGGCGGGTAGCTATAGTGTCGTGGTGGAGGATAATGGAATTGGATTAAAGCATTCGGATGCAAAATATGTATTTGATAAATTCTATCGCGTACCCACCGGCAATCTGCATAATGTGAAAGGGTTTGGACTCGGTTTGTATTACGCAAAAGAAATAATGGAACTTCACAATGGATCCATTTCTGTTGACGCTAGAAAGCAAGGAGGCAGTTGTTTTACATTAATAATACCAAAACATAAATGATAGACGGAAGGTCAATATTACTGGTAGAAGACGATACTAATCTGGGTTTCGTTATTAAGGATAATTTATTGGACAATGGAGCCAAAGTAACGCTTTGTAAAGACGGTGCCGCTGGGTTTGAATCATTTTACAATGGTAAGTTTGATATCTGCCTGTTGGATGTAATGTTACCCAAAAAAGATGGTTTTACGCTGGCAAAAGAAATTCGAAAAATTAATACCACCGTGCCTATATTATTTCTTACGGCAAAAAGTATGCTTGCAGATAAGGTCGAGGGTTTTCAAATTGGTGCCGACGATTATTTAACCAAGCCTTTTGCTTTTGAAGAGTTGCTGGCTCGAATCAACGCCATTTTAAAACGATCAAATCAGAAAGATTCGAAACGTGATAAGGGAGAAGAAACATTTGAAATAGGTCAGAGTACTTTCGATTATAAAAACTTGAAACTGGAAGCAAATGGAACTACTTCAGATTTAACAGTTAAAGAAGCAGAGTTATTGCGCTTGCTATTTATCCATAAGGAAAATGTGTTGGAACGTGAATTGGCATTAAAACTTGTTTGGGGTACGAGCGACTATTTTAACGGTAGAAGTATGGACGTATTCATAAGTCGATTGAGGAAGTATCTAAAAACAGATAGCTCCGTCAAAATAGAAAATGTTCATGGTTTGGGTTTTAGACTGACACATATTTAGTTCTTTAAGCGGCGTTGCAAGGCACGTCGATTCTACTATATTTGAAATATGTCAGAATCGTACATAAGCGATCCAGGTTTAGGCGAAAAATACGACAAGCAAACGCAGCGTATTATTAACCCCGACGGAAGCTTCAACATTTACAGAGAAGGTATTGGGCCGGCCATAAGACACCTGTATCAATATTTCTTGAATATCAGCTGGTTGAAGTTTATTTCTATTCTTCTTGTTGCGTATTTAGTTACCAATGCAGTATTTGCCTTTTCCTATATGTTGGTGGGAGTTGAAGGTATACAAGGTTACCGTACACACAAGTTTGGAAGTGACTTTTTAACGGCCTTGTTTTTTAGCTTTCAAACCTTTACTACTGTTGGCTATGGGGGATTGGCTCCAGTTGGAATTGGTGTGAATATTGTCGCTTCATTTCAAGCTTTAGTAGGATTTATGAGTTTTTCCATTGCTACCGGCGTACTTTTTGGACGTTTCTCGCAACCAAAAGCCATGATTTTATTCAGTGATAATATTTTATTAAGTCCACACAAGAATGGCTATGCTTTAATGTTTAGGGCTGTGAACATGCGCGATAATGTACTTATGGAAATGGAAGCCAAACTACTTTTAGCAACTACCAAGGAAGTTAATGGGGAGTTTCGACGATCATACAGCCGCCTATATTTGGATATTTCTACCATTGATTTTTTTCCGTTGAATTGGACCATAGTGCACCCGATAGATGACGATAGTCCTTTTCAAGGGAAGTCGGCTTCCGAAATAATGAAACTAAATCCAGAAGTACTCGTTTTGCTCAAAGGATTTGACGATACGTTTAGTCAAACAGTTCACGCTAGATTTTCATACACTCGAGACGACATTGTTTTTAACGCTAAATTCAAACCTGCTTACACAACATACAGGGATGGCTCTACTCACGTGAACGTAAATGATATTCACGGTTACGAAAAACTAAAAGAACGAATAAGATACCAACCCAAATAATTTTTTAGGGTATTCATTTTAAACTAAACATATTGAGATTCAAATTATTTTGTTCGTTGACTTGCGCAACTGTTGTTATTGCTGGTACACTTTTTTTTGGCTCTAATTTTATCGAAAAACACCCTCAAAGCACTGCAGAAAAGCCCAATGCAGAATGGTGGAAAGTACAACTACAGGATCCTAGAACAGGTGAAATCCCCAAGAATGTTAGGGCTACTGACCTCGATTATGCTTCTACATTTTTTCCTCTTGGCAATAGACAAGAACAGCTCGATTGGAAGAGCATAGGTCCATATAACATTGGAGGTAGAACACGTGCTTTAGCGTTCGATAGGCGTGACCCAAAAACTATCATGGCAGGGTCGGCCTCAGGGGGTATTTTTAAAAGTACTGACCAGGGCCTTTCATGGAAAAAGGTAACCACACACGAACATAATGTTTCGATTAGCTGGATTGAGCAAGACCCACGAGCAGGGAAAGCTAATTTTTGGTATGCCAGCACGGGCGAGGCTACTGGTAGTTCACAAGGAGCTCCCAATTTTTCGGCCCACTTTGGCGGAGACGGTGTGTTGGTTTCCGAAGATAACGGGGATACATGGAATCGGCTGGGAAGTTTCATAAATGATTCACCCCAGCGTATAGATTCCTTAGACCAAACTTGGAAAATAGTAGTCGATAATCAATCTTCGTCAACGGTTTTACTTTTAGCCACTACAAACGGGATTTACCGGAGTGAAGATATGGGAGTCAATTGGTTAAATGTTTCAGGAAACCGTCAAGGTGGACAGCAAATTGACTTGGTGCAAACAACAGAGGGTAATTGGTATGCTTGTATAAGTCGTGGTTTTGGCAATAGTGGTTTATTTCGGTCAACAGACGGCAAGAATTTTAAATTGATTCATTCCTTGGTACCCAATTTGGGAAGAAGTATAATTGGATTGAATCACCAGAATGAGGATGCACTGTATGTACTTTGTGTTACTCCAGGAAGCGGTTTACAAAGTGAGTTCTTAGGACGTACCGCCCAACATTCGCTTTTTAAATATCATTATAAATCCGGCGATGGTAGTGGAATGGGTGGGAGATTGGTGAACTTATCAAATAACCTTCCACATGGCGCTTGGCCCTTTGATGATTACTATGCTCAAGGTGGATACTGCATGGATATTAAAGTTTCACCATTTGACAGTAACCTTGTTGCCATTGGAGGTGTAAATTTAAACATCAGCCATACCGGTTTTATGCAGTCAAACGATTCAAAATTTGCAGGAGGCTATTATCATAAAGTAGATACACCGTTTTACGAAATATACCCTAATCACCATCCCGACCTACAAACAATAGTTTTTCACCCAACGGATAAAAATGTACTGATGACGGGTTCGGACGGAGGTGTGCACTTAACACGAGATGTTTATGCCAATAATGTGGTTTGGGAATCTCTAAATAATGGATACGTTACCACCCAGTTTTACACTTTATCGGTGGATAAAAAAATTGGATCTCATAGGGTAATCGGAGGGTTGCAAGATAACGGCACGCTTTATTACCTTGGAGACGAAAAACATCAGTGGACTATGCCCGTTGATTACGACGGCGCCTACTGCCATTTTCTAAATTATTCGCCATTTTTTTTAGCTGCAAAACAACAAGCTGGATTATTTAAAGTTGCTGTTAATTCTCTCGGTAAACGCATTGGGTTTGCTCGAATTGATCCAGCGGGACCGAATAACTATTTATTTATAAACCCCTATACCATTGACCCAAATGATAACCGTATTCTGTTTCTTCCAAATGGAAACAAGCTTTGGCGGTGTAAGGATTTGAGTAAATTTCCATTAGATAATAAATTTAAAAAACAAGCGACCAACTGGGACAATATTGACATTCCGGGTTTATCCGGTATTATTAGTGCGGTAAGCGCAAGCAACAACCCAGCGAATATTTTATATGTGGGTACTAGTTCCAGTGAACTGTACAGAGTAGATTCTGCCAATAATCAATACAGCGTTCGGAATATAAATATCCCCAATGCAGTAGGCTTTATTGCTTCAATTGACAGCGACCCAAATGATGCCAATAAGGTGGTTGTAGTGTTTTCAAACTATAATGTTTACAGCGTTTTTTTCTCAGAAAATGGAGGAGAATCATGGAGTAATGTTTCGGGAAACCTCGAGGGAGAAATTCAACCTGGCGTACCTGCAAGTCTAGCTCAAGTTAATAACGGCCCTTCTTGTCGCGTGGCAAAATTTATTGAACTAAAGGACAAGAATTGGTTGCTAGTTGGTACAAGTATTGGTTTGTTTGGAACTTTAAAGCTAGACTCAATGGAAACTAAGTGGGAACGAGTGGGTGAAACTTCGATTGGTACAAATGTGGTGACCGCTATTGATTATCGGCCCATTGATGGTTATTTGGGGGTGGCAACTCACGGTTCTGGTGTATTCACGGCGGTTCTGACCGATTCTAAATTCATAGTTGGCTTCAGTGAAAATGAAAGCAAAGCACTTAAAGTATACCCCAATCCATGTGCATCTTTGTTGCATTTGGAATTTGATTTCCAGGCAGTTGAGTCAGTAAAGGTTTACAATAGCTCTGGAGTGGAGCAAAGTATTGAATGGAAACAGCTGGCTCAAGGAATGTCGGCAGATGTAGCGGCGTTGAAAGTGGGAAGCTATCTAATACACATAAAAAACCAAGGTAAACCTTATATTCGTCGTTTCATAAAAATGTAATTCATGCGTGTAATTGGTGTCCTATTTAGCACAATCTTTTTTTGCTCTTGCGCTGCGACTTCGCTTAAGAATGCTCCAGAAATCAAGGCTTCAGCTGATGAGGCTGTTGTAAAAGCAACAGTGATTGATTACAAAGAACTTCCAACAGGTAAAGCAAATTGTGGGTCCACACATTGTTTTGCTCTTGTTCAAATCGATTCGGTCATTGAAGTAGGTAAAGGATTTCCGCTATCCTTTGATGCGAAGCAACCAATTCTTGCATTTTTTAGTTTTGGATTAGACGGTGCAGACAGTACCACCCACAATGGATTAAATTATACCTTAGAAAAAATCAAGTCAAACAATAGGTTTATTTCTACCTTAAAACCCGTGGATAAGGTAGAAGGCCAACAGGTTTATCAAGTTGATTTATATAAAAAATTGAGATAGAGCTTATGATCAAAAAAGGACTTTTATATGGAGGAATGGTCATTACCATGTTAATCACCGTTGTTTATTTCCAATATAACGACACGGCCAAAAATCCTAGTGCTGAAACCATAGAAAAGGATGGAAATGCCATTGCACGAGCAAAATGGATGAAATCTAGATTGGTCGACCCACAAACTGGGGAAATCCCCATTCACATGCGGATGAAAGAAATGGCCTTTTCTAAAACTTTACCAAAGGCAAATGCTCACAGTTTTTCACGGTCGGATGATTCATTGACCTACAAGCGTCGAGGGCCACATAATGTCGGAGGAAGGACAAGGGCTTTTGCGGTAGATTTAACAAACAGTTCGACGCTTCTAGCAGGTGGAGTCTCGGGTGGTCTTTGGAGAAGTACCGATTTTGGAGCTTCTTGGAAACAGGTATCTCCCAATGACCAAGCCTTAAATATTACCTGTTTAGCGCAAGATCCCAGACCGGGCAAAAAAGATACGTGGTATATGGGAACTGGAGAAGGTAGAGGTTCTTTACAAGGGGGAGCGATTACCTTGCTTGGTAATGGTCTGTTTAAATCGACAGATAAAGGTATTACTTGGAAATCGCTCACTTCTACGCAAATTACCGATGTTCAAACTCCAGGGGATTGGGGCATTACTTGGAAGATTGCAATTGATCCAAGTAATGTTAATCAGGATGAATTATATGTAGCTGCAAACGGAGTAATAATGAAAAGTACTGACGGCGGAACTACTTGGAAGAAAGTTCTTGGAGACGGAAGTTCCTCTAGTGCAAATTTTGCCGATGTACTGGTTACTTCCACTGGAGTAGTATATGCGGCAATGTCGAAATCTATCAATCAATCAAATCCCGGAGTCTGGCGATCTGTTGATGGTGAGAATTGGGTGAATATAACCGGTTCTTCTTGGCCAAGTAATTATGAAAGGATCGTGTTTGATGTGTCTAAGTCTAATGAAAACGTTTTGATGTTTTTAGCCAGAACCCCCGGTTCTGGAGCTAAAGCAGACCCTACCAGCACCAGCAATGAGTCAAGTAGTTTGTTTAAGTACACTTACAGAAGCGGAAATGGAACTGGTGCAGGAGGAACTTGGGTGAATTATTCCAACAATATTCCCTCCGATCAAAACCCATACTACACATTTGATACCCAAGGCAACTACAATATGGTGCTTAAAATCGATCCTTTTGATAACGACATAGTGTATATAGGTTCAACCAATTTGTTTCGTTCGACGGACGGTTTTTCCACCTCTAATAACGTGGTTCAAATTGGAGGGTACAATCCCAAGATTTTAAACGATCCAAGAGAGTATCGTTATCCAAACCAACATCCAGATCAACACGAAATATTTTTTCAGCCTAATAATTCATCCGAAGCATTTACAACAACTGATGGAGGTATATCATATACCAATAATATCAAAGCCGCAGAAGTAGAATGGGAATTTAAGAATACCGGTTATTTTACTTCGCAATTCTATACGGTTGCTATAGACCACCGTGTAAAAAATGATGTGGTGGTTGGTGGTTTACAGGATAATGGAACGCATATGACATCAAATCAGAGTGTCAACAGAGATTGGACAGACCCGTTGCAATCTGATGGGGCATATTGTGCAGTAGAAGATGGAACCTTGTCTGATGGTTCGGGAACGTACTATATGTCGAGTCAGTTTGGTAGAACCTATAAAATAAGAGTTGATAATACAGGAGAAGCAACAATTGCCGAGCGAATAGAACCGCAGCCGGTTAACGGCTTCAATCGTTCTGTGAATTATTCCTTTATCAATCCATTTGAGCTGGACTATGCAGATAATAATTTTATGTACATGCTATTTAAGAATTCCGCATCAGGTCCCTCAAAAATTAAGGTTTATAAGACCCTAAAACTGCTTCCAATTAATGGAAATAACTCAGAGCGCACCGATTGGTCGGAGATAAATTTTACATTTCCCGGAACTATTACGGCAATGGTGAGTAGTAGAAGTAATCCCGCTCATAGATTGTATGTAGGTTGTTCAGAAGGGTCAACGTTTATGGTTGAAAATGCAAATACAAACAACCCTACGGTCACCCGTTTGGCTGAAATTTCTGGAGTATTGAAAGGTAATTATGTGAGTGACTTTGCGGTACATCCAGAAGATGCTGATAAGGTACTGTTGACCTATTCAAACTATAACGCATACAGTGTATTCTATTCCAAAGACGGCGGCACTACTTGGGAGACAGTTGCGGGAAATTTAGAAGAACCGTTAGCCCCTGGGGTACCTCAACAGGCTCGTGGCTTGGGTAATGGCCCTTCAGTCAGATGTGCAGCTATTTTAGAAACCGATTCTGGTACAGCATATTTTGTAGGTACAAGTGTAGGTTTGTACGCTACCAATGAATTGAATGGAGATGAAACCGTATGGGCACAGCAGGCTCCAGACCTGATTGGTAATGCTGTGGTTGAAAAGTTTGATACAAGAGATAACGACAATTACTTGGCCATAGCAACTCACGGTAGCGGAGTATTTGGTGTTGAGGTGACAACTTCTAGCGCCATAGGAGTGGAAGAGTCTAATCACATTCAGCAGACTAAAGTGACCCTTTATCCCAATCCAGTAAAGACCGAACTAGCAGTGAGTTTATCCGGTTTTGAAGGCAAGGTGAAGGGCTATCAAGTGTATGATGCGCTCGGAAGATTGAGAAAAGAGGGGCCAATTGACGCTGCAGTTGATGTTAGATTGGATGTATCGGACTTGTCTTCGGGAATTTATTACCTGACGCTTCAAGGCGTTGGTGTGGATGTGAGCAAAAAGTTCGTGGTAAATAATTAAAACTCTAGTAGGGTAGTAGTCAACTAGCGATACTTTTGTAGCATGTTCCACGCGGTCTCGAAATTGCTGTTCGTTTTTACTACCCCCATATTCTGGGTGACCGTATTGTTTACTGGAGCCATTTTCGCAAGAAAAGCAGCGTTAAAAAAGAAGTTCCTTGTTGCTGGATGCATCACTTTTTATTTGTTTACCAACTCATTTGTGTTTGATGAAGTTGTGGGCAAGTGGGAACCAAAAATGAATCGAGTAGAGGAAGACAAACACTATGAACTGGCAGTTGTTCTGGGTGGTTACTCCACCTTTGCTCCTGGTGTTGGGCAGGTTAACTTTAGCGAGTCTTCAGATAGGGTGCTCCAAGTTTTACCATTGTACAAAAACAAACAAGTAGAAAAGATTTTACTATCTGGTGGACCGGGCAATTTATTCGATTACAGTGAACCAGAGGCCAGCTATACGGCACATTTCTTAAAATCGATTGGAATTAAAAAGAAGGATATTTTAATTGAACCACAATCAAGAAATACCTTTCAAAATGCGGTTCACGCCAAAAAGATAATAGACAGTTTAAGAATAGAAACACCCATCTTACTTATTACTTCAACAACGCATATGCCGAGGGCTTCGGCGTGCTTTGATAAACAAGGTATTGTGCACGATAAATATCTAGTTGATGGCATTGTTGGGGAACGAAAATTCTATTTTGACCATCTGTTTGTTCCAAATGCCCGAGTTATTTTTATGTGGAACGTAATAATTCACGAATGGCTCGGTTTATTAGTATATAAAGTATCGGGTTACATTTAGTATTGTTCATGAAGCAGCTTTTTATATTCATATTTCTTGTTGTACTTGGATTCTGTGGTTATGCTCAAGAGGACGAGAATATTTTGCTGGAAAATGAAATTCAGGAGGTTAAAGCAGTCCCCACTGAAAGTAATGATCTGAAGGAAAGTGAAGTAGGTGAGTTTGGTGCAGACGAGTCAGAAAAAAAGCCGAAGAAAAAAAAGGAAAAAGCAAAGAAGAAAATAAAGGGACCATATTTAGTTGCTACCAATTCCAAATTAAAAAAATCAAGAAGCTTTTCAATTGGTGAAAAAGTGTCCTATTTGACCAAAACCGATAAGAAAATACAAAGGGGAGAAATAAAAGAAATAGAACCCGAGTACATTAAAATTGGCAAGAAGAGAATCAAAGTCAATACATTGGTAATGGTAAAAAAGAAGTTCTTTAAGACCTTAGGTTGGAGAACGGTAGGGTTAACTCAGTTTGGAATTGGAACAGGAATAGCCGCTGTGGGTACCGGGGTTGCTATATTTTCTTTCCAACAAATTGACCCCGACAGTCCATTAATTATTTGGGGAGCTTTTGGAACTGTGGTTGGCACTGGAATTGGGTTAGTTGGAACTCATTTAATGTTAAAAGGAGCCAAAGGTGTTTTTCAAACCTCCAAGTTGAAATCTGAAAAAGGTTGGAAGTTCTCGGTGAAAATGAAATAGTTGTTTTGAACCTTATTCAACCACAGTTGTTAATTTGTACAAAGAACTCCAATGAGACATTACTCCATTAAAGATTTAGAGCGATTATCTGGCGTAAAGGCGGGTACTATACGTATATGGGAGCAGCGCTATGAGTTACTAGAACCGGTACGATCTGAAACGAATATTAGGTTTTACAGCGATTCAGATTTAAAGAAGTTATTAAATGTGTCTATGTTGCTTGAGCAAGGTATGCGTATTTCAAAAATTAGCCAATTTTCCGACCTCGAACTAAAACAGACCATAGGAAAACTCATAGAGGAAGGGGAGTCTATTTCCGAAAAAACAGATTTTTATATTCAAGCCTTAGTGGTAGCTATGCTTGAAATGGATGAAGCAAGATTTAATAACCTATTTGGTAGAGCTGTTAACGAAAGTGGATTCCTAAATGCAATTACAGAGTTTGTATATCCATTTTTAGTCAAAGTAGGTTTAATGTGGGGTATGGATGAGGTTAACCCAGGTCAAGAACATTTTATCAGTTGTTTAATTCGGCAGAAATTAATTGCGGGAATTAATGACCTACCAATTACAAGTCCTTCTAAAAAAGGGTATACCTACGTGTTGTTTTTGTCTCAAGGCGAATTGCATGAAATAGGTTTAATACTAGCAAACTATATATTGAGAAGTCAAGGTTATCACGTAATTTATTTAGGTCAGGATGTTCCTACCCAAGACGTGAAGCATGTAGTTTCCGAGGCTAACCCAACGCATTTGCTAACTATTTTTACAGCAAGTAG
Organism: Salibacteraceae bacterium; assembly: GCA_965660875.1. Classification (GTDB taxonomy): domain Bacteria; phylum Bacteroidota; class Bacteroidia; order Flavobacteriales_G; family Salibacteraceae; genus UBA6770. The sequence goes on from CBFIBQ010000014.1 coordinate 26,663, forward strand.
AACCCCAGCTGAGTATGAAAGCATATTGAAGGACTACGATGAATCTTTTCCCAATACGAGAAAAGTGTATAGCGGAATAAACTATTACTTAGACAAAATCGACTGGAAACCCAGTGCGAATGTGAAACTGATTAATGGTGCTAACGAATTTGTTGAATATTTAAACAAACTGCCCGTTTAATTAAACAAAATAATAAGTTACTGATTTAAAGCTCCGTATGGGGCTTTTTTTTGTTTATCATCAGGCGCACTTCCATTTTGTTTAATAAAATCTAAAAAAAGCTAAACAAAAAACCCTTAAAGCTATAATGTACTGTATATTTGTTTAGTAATATTAATCAAAAGTTAAACAAAATGTCTACACTTGAATTTAATGAGTTATTAGTCAGTTACAAAAGTCCGTTGCACTTCTTTGCATTAAAGCTTACAGCCGATGAAGAGGAAGCTAAAGATTTATTGCAGGAAACTATGTTGAAAGCTATAACCTATAGAGATAAACTTTTAACGAAGTCTTCCATAAAAGGTTGGTTATATACAATAATGAAAAATACCTTTATCAACCAATACAGAAGAGGAAGTAAGTTCAATCAAATAATGGACAAGATGCAAGCGCAATCCTATGTAAGCACTTCATCCTCTAATGTTTCTGTAGCTCCAGACAAGAAAATCAATGTGCTCAACATGGAGGAAGCCATTGACAGTTTGTCTGACGATTATCGAATTCCATTCCGAATGAAGTTAGAAGGATATAAATACAAAGAAATTGGCGATGAAATGGGTATTCCCATTGGAACTGTAAAGAGCAGAATATTTTTAGCTAGAAAACAGTTAATGAGTAAGTTACCAGAATTCAACAGAAATGCCAAATAAAATTTCTGTAATAGGCTCTGGGTTTGCTTCTTTAGCGGCAGCTACTTCTTTGGCAGCAGCTGGAAAAGAGGTGCACGTTTACGAGAAAAATGAATCGGCAGGTGGCCGCGCACGCAAATTCGAAGCTGAAGGATTTACATTCGATATGGGACCGAGCTGGTATTGGATGCCAGAGGTATTTGAAAAGTACTTCAACCGATTTGGTAAAAAAGTATCTGATTACTACGACTTAGTGCGATTGTCTCCTTCATACAGAGTTTATTTTGGAAATAATGACTACGTTGATGTACCCGCCAACAAGCAAGAACTGTTTGAGTTGTTTGAATCTATTGAAAAGGGTAGTTCCAAAGAGTTGGACATATTCCTTAAGGATGCAGCTTACAAGTACGAGGTGGGGGTGAATAAGTTGGTTTACAAACCTTCTACTTCAATATTTGAATTTGCAAACGCGGAGGTGATTGGTGGTGCATTAAAACTGAACCTCTTTTCTTCAGTAGCGAAACAAATCGACAAACAATTCAAGAACGAAAAACTGCGTCAAATTTTAAAGTTTCCCGTGTTATTTCTAGGCGCTAAACCCGAAAATATTCCGGCACTATACAGTTTAATGAACTACGCTGACTTAGAGTTGGGTACTTGGTATCCAAAAGGTGGAATGCATAAAATTGTGGAAGGAATGGTGAAACTTGCACAAGAAATGGGCGTAACGTTTCACTACAACGCCCCAGTGGAGAAATTGAACGTTAGTGGGGCTAAGGTTTCAGGCGTTCAAATTCATGGAAAGCAAATTGAAAGTAAAGCAGTTATTGCTGGTGCCGATTATCATCATGTAGATAAACAGTTGCTTCCGGAGTCAAAACGTATGTATTCAGAAAAATATTGGGACAAACGTGTTCTGGCACCTTCTTCATTGCTTTTCTACATAGGAGTAAACAGAAGAGTAGAAAACTTAAAACACCACAACTTATTTTTTGATTCAGACTTTACAAAACACGCAGAAGAAATTTATGATGAACCAAAATGGCCAAGTGATCCGCTATTTTATGTATGTGTGCCTTCAAAAACTGACCCCACTGTAGCTCCTGAAGGCTGCGAAAACTTATTCATTTTAATGCCAATTGCTCCTGATCTGGAGGATTCTGAGGAACTCAGAGAGCGGTATTTCAACATACTGCTAAACCGCCTGAAAGAAATAACTGGAGAAGATATTCAGAAAGATATTGTTTACAAGAGATCTTACTGTGTAAATGATTTTAAAGCAGACTATAACTCATACAAGGGAAATGCCTATGGATTGGCAAATACACTAACTCAAACCGCCTTTTTAAAACCAAAACTTCAAAACAAATACTTATCCAACCTTTTTTATACAGGTCAGCTCACTACTCCAGGTCCGGGTGTTCCACCTTCACTGATATCTGGTCAAGTGGCAGCTGATTTTATGTTAAACTCAAAACTATAATATCATGGATGCAAAAAAGCTTTTCGATGATGTATCGCAAAGAACATCAAAGCAGACTACTGAAGCCTACTCCACTTCTTTCTCCTTAGGGATAAGTGCACTCAACGATAATATTAAGAAACCCATTTATGGTATTTATGGTTTTGTTCGATATGCGGATGAAATAGTGGATACTTTTCACGATTATAATAAAAGAGAACTACTTGAAGAGTTTCGTGTAGATACTTTCAAAGCAATTGAAAGAGGTATCAGCCTGAATCCAATTTTAAATAGCTTCCAACATGCGGTGAACGATTACGACATTGACCATGAACTGATCCATACTTTTCTGGACAGCATGGAAATGGATTTGCACGACATAAAATATACGCAAGCGAATTATGAGAAGTACATATTAGGTTCTGCTGAAGTAGTTGGTCTTATGTGTCTAAAGGTTTTTGTTTTGGGTGATCAGCAGTTGTACCTCAAATTAAAACCCAATGCAATGAAACTAGGTTCAGCGTTTCAAAAAATTAATTTCTTGCGCGACGTAAAAGATGATTTTGAGGATTTAGGAAGAAATTATTTTCCAAATGTGAATATCGCGAATATGACCAACAAAGAGAAAGCAGAAATAGAGTTAGATATAGCGGCAGACTTTCGCGCAGGTTACGAAGGTATTTTGCAATTGCCCAAAAGGGCTCGTTTTGGAGTTTACTTGGCTTATGTGTATTATTACGGTCTGTTTAAGAAAATACAAAATACACCGAGTTCTAGAATAAAAAATGAGCGCATTAGAATTCCAAATGCTGGGAAGCTGGGATTATTTGTAAGTTCATATGTTAGACACAATATTGGAATATTATGATTACAGCCCAGTCTTCAGTGAATACCGATCTTGATGAGGTCGTCTTGGTGAATCAATACGACGTCAAACAAGGAGTTATGGATAAAATGGAAGCGCATGAAAAAGGACTTTTACATAGGGCTTTTTCGGTTTTTGTTTTAAACCCTTACGGAGAAATTATGCTGCAGCGAAGAGCATTGAGTAAATACCACTCGCCGGGATTATGGACTAATACTTGCTGTTCGCACCAAAGAATCGGAGAGGAGACTAAGGACGCTGCACACAGAAGGTTGAAAGAAGAGATGGGGATTGATTGTCCGATTAGTGCCGCTTTTGAGTTCACCTATAAAGCAGAGTTTGATAACGGTCTGATTGAACACGAATACGACCATGTTTTAATTGGCGAATTCAATGGAGTAGCGATACCAAATGCATCGGAAGTAGAAGAGTGGGCATTTGTATCAATGGAAGATATTGAGAAAGGGTTAAGTGCAAACCCCGAGGCTTATACGCCTTGGTTTAAAATAGCTTTTCCCAGAGTAAAAGAGTACCTAGAAAAATAATAATGAGGGTTACCGTCAAACGAAAAGCACATTTCAACGCGGCGCACAGGCTGTATCGCAAGGATTGGACTGATGCTAAGAATGAAGAGGTTTTCGGATTATGCAATAACCCGTTCTATCACGGTCACAATTACAATTTTTGGGTAGAAGTAACTGGAGAAGTTGACGAAGAAACCGGTTATGTAATTGATATGAAGGTTCTGAAGTCAATCATAGAGGATAAGGTGTGCCGTTATATGGACCATAAAAATCTAAACGAACAAATAGAAGAATTTAAAGCATACATCCCTACCGCGGAATACATTGCGGTGGTTATTTATCATCGAATAGCAAGCGAATTACCAGAAGGTATGGACTTGAAAATTACCCTCTACGAAACTGAACGAAACTGCGTAGTTTATAGTGGAGAGTAGACTACAACTACTACTTATAGCATTTCTTTCCGTTGGTTAGCCATTTCCCCCAGTTCTTGTCGTAAGCGTGTACGTCATTTGTGATGATGCTACCTTCTTTGTAAACGTTCCTACCGTTATTTTTCCATTCAAAAATCCCACCGTAAAGATTGTAAACGTTTGTAAACCCTTGTTTTATTAGTTTTTCGGCAACTTTTTCACTACGATAACCAACCGAGCAATACACAATGATTTGTTTCTCCTTAGCAACATTTTCTAGTGGCGAAAGGTCCAACTTTTTATAGCCAACCCATAGGGCATTTTTAATATGTGAGGTTTCGTATTCACTTTTTTCTCGACTGTCCACAAAAACTATATTTCCAGCAGTATCCACTTCGGATACACTTATTTCAGGCACAGAGTGACTCAATAAGGTCTGAAGTTTGGCTGAATAGGCTCTGTCGCTCACTGTTTGGGCAGCTAAATTTATGGAGGCTAATAATCCGAATATTAGAAAGAGTTGTTTATTCATTTCTCGCTTGTTTTTGTCTGGGGTGAAACTCTGTTATGGTAGCTCTTAAATACTGACGATCCAAATGCGTATATATTTCAGTGGTCGTAATGGACTCATGGCCTAACATTTCTTGTACAGCTCTTAAGTCTGCTCCGCCTTCTACCAAATGAGTGGCAAATGAATGTCTAAAAGTATGTGGCGAAACTACTTTTTGTATTCCCGCTTTTTCGGTTAAATCTTTAACTATGTTGAATATCATTATTCTTGAGAGTTTTGTGCCCCGTTTATTTAAAAAGACAAAATCTTCATTTTTTGGTTGCACTGGAATGTGCACACGTACCTCATTTACATAGATTAATACCAATTTAAGTGCACTTGAACCAATAGGAACCAAGCGTTCTTTATCTCCCTTTCCTATGACTCTAACAAACCCCTCATCGGCAAAAATATTGCTCAATTTTAAATTCAGTAATTCCGATACCCTTAACCCACAACTGTACAAACATTCAATTATGGCTTTGTTTCGCGGACCTTCAGGTTTGCTTTGATCGATTACCGATTCTATTGAATCAATTTCTTCGATACTTAAAGTTACCGGCAATTTGCGGCCAATCCTAGGAGCCTCTAGCAATTCACTTGGGTCCGTAGTAACCACCTCCTCCAAATATAAGTAGCCGTAAAACGATTTTATACCGCTAATGATTCGGGCTTGGGTAGTGCTAGAAATATTGAACTCATTGAGCCATTTCAAGAATTCCCTTAAATCACCTAATTCCAGTTTTTGAATACTTTTATGCTGTTCGCTTTGCTCTATAAATTGATAGAGTTTTTTTACGTCTGCAACGTAAGCTTCAACAGAATTGTTTGACAGTGAACGTTCTAAGGTTAGATAGCGTTTAAATCCTTTGATTAATCCTACATCGGCCATGGCTCAAATAAAGCTCAAAGTTGTCATTGTACTACCTTTGCTTTGTAATTAACGTCAACAATTGAATGAGGATACTGATAATAAATGGCCCAAACTTGAACTTGCTCGGTAGCAGAGAGCCAGAAATATACGGTTCTGTAAGATTTGAAACGTATTTCGACACGCTTAAAACATCTTACCCTCAGATTGACTTAGCGTATTACCAAAGTAATATTGAAGGTGAACTGGTAGATAAAATACAAGAGGTCGGGTTTAGTTACGATGGAATTATATTCAATGCCGGCGGTTATACGCATACTTCGGTAGCCATTGCAGACGCAATTGCTGCGATTTCTACACCAGTTGTAGAGGTTCATATTTCGAACGTATATGCTAGGGCAGAAAAAATCAGACACCAAAGTTTGATGGCTAAAAACTGCAAAGGGGTAATAACTGGATTTGGGTTAAGCAGTTACGAACTCGCTCTAAACAGTTTTTAACCAACTCACTAGCAGAAGTATTTGCTCATTACTATGCGTTAAAAACTTACAAGTTCAAAAGGATTTTAATATTCACCTCCCCATTTTCTGTTTGCATAGGGATCATTGGCTACTATGGGCAATTCAAAGGGTTGAACTAAGACTCCTGAAGTATCGTTTAAAGAATTCAAAAAGGCAATTAAATCATTTATCTCTGAATCAGATAAATGCAAACTATCTGGTGCAAGCGTCTGCTGTGCAATATCCAAATCGTTTCCCAGGCCTCCGCCTGAGTTGTAAAATTCGATTACTGTTTTGAGTGAGGAGAAGGCTCCATTATGCATATATGGAGCGGTTATTGAAACGTTTCGCAGTGTGGGGGTTTTGAACATTCCCTTAGTTTCCTTTGCGTTTGGGTAAGCCGTTCCATATTGACGGTATACTCCCCAATCGGTATCAAGGTTGTTAAATAATGAGTCAGTTGTAACTCCTAAAATCTCACCCTCGGTCTCTGTAAAATGAGGTGGAACTAATCCGTTGAAATGTGGGGCGAAATGACAGGTTGCGCATTGTGCTTTTCCAAAAAAGAGATTGAACCCGTTGATTTCTTCAGTGGTGTAGTTACTCAATTCCGACCGGATGTTCTTGTCAAATTTACTATCGTGGGTATTTAGGGTTCGAATAAAACTCTCTAATGCGGCTTTTACGTTATTTATATTTATTGCCGATTTCTGACCATCAAATGCCTGTTCAAACAGCTGTTTGTATTCGGTAGAAAGGTTGAGTCGTTCAATAATTTTATCTGGTGTGGTATTAAACTCCAATGGGTCGTGGATAACATTTAATATCTGATGGTTCATATTTTTTGATCGTAAATCGGCGAAAAATGAAGTCTGGTAAGCGCTATTGATTAGGGTAGGGGAATTGCGCAAGGTTGATTTTGTAAAACCATTGCCTATGCTCGTTTTATTTCCATCGGAATAAGCTAACTCTGGTTTATGGCAAGAGGCACAAGTCCTTTGGTTGTTATTGGATAAAATAGGGTCAAAAAACAGTGTTTTTCCAAGCTCTATTTGTAAGGCATTTAATTGCTCGTAGTTTCCTCGCATACTATAGGTATTGCTCAGGTAATTAGGGTGGAACAGATGCTCTCCCGACGAAATCATTCGTGGAATAGAAGTAACTTCAGAGTACTGCTCATAGCCAAGCTGTTGATGTAGTTTTTTAATGTCAATTTGGATAGGAAGGAGTATTTCTTTGAATAGATGGTAATAATCAAATGTTTCACTGTTGTTAGCCTTGGTAATTTGTTGTTTTGCGATTTCTATCTTATGAATAATAGCCTCAGAACTCTGAAAAGCTTTGAGCATGAGTTGCAAATGGTTTAATACGATTTGAGCATCTGAAAACCGTAAATCGAATGCCGGAGAATCGAAACCGCTTAAACTCAATGTTATTAGTGTAGTAATCGAAAGGTGACTGGCTTCCAATATTTCCCAATCTTGCAAGGGGATTTGTTTAATTCCTGTTTTTATTTGGTTCAATGCTTTAATAATTTGGCTGAGCTGATATAACTTCTGGTGATCATTGAGTTCATCGGAGCTTATTGCTTCTTCAAGCACTTGCAGGCCAGTTGGATGGTCAATTTTTAAAATAGCCGCTTCGGTTTCAATACTAGGAACGGGGCCACCATTAATTGTTTTAGTAAGTGTTGGGTACCGAAATACTGCAATACTTTCTATCTCTTTATATGCTGTTCTAAGTTTGATATAGTAGGCCTTATCAGAGCCGCCACTATTCTTCCATTGTTCCGAAATAGCGATACACTTATCGATAGATAGAATAATCTTTTGTTGAGCAGAAACGGCGGGTGAACTTGTGACAAGGCTAGTAGCTAAGTACAAAAGCACAGCGCCAAATAGAATAATTTTAATTTTCATCCGGTTACAAATAAACAAGGCTGCCCCACAAATGGGGCAGCCGTAATTTCTAGAAATAGGATATTGCTACTGAACAACTAGTCTTTGTGTTGCTCCTGTTTTATCCAAAATAATGTAGGTGCCAGCATCTAAGTCTGAAACGTCAACAATATTCGTGTTTCTTGCCACTTTTATGCGCTGACCAAGTGAAGAATAAATCGCAACATCAGTCACTTTACTCAAATTGATTTCTCTTGTTGCGGGATTTGGGTACAAGCTAAATTCATTGGTATTTGCTTGTTCTGAAATACCAGTAGTATCCGTAACAGAACCATTATTAATAGTATCAGTAGGTATTTGCTGTGCTTGACTGAAAATTGTTTGATAACCAGTTACCGCTAAGGTTACTGAATGATTGAACGGAAAGTTGTTATCCGAACTTGGGTGCTGAATATTTACAAAGTATGTGCTTCCGTCAGGAGTAAATCGGCCTCCTGTTGTTTCGCAACCTTTTGGTCCCACAACAAAACGCTTTAGGTCGTTACTATGGTATTGTTTTCCTACTTTATCCTCTGTAACGTCAATCATGTAAATCTCATTCATTTTAGTTACGAAATGAGCAGGATTAGCTGGCATTCCGCCTGGGTTCATATCCTCGTTTATGGCAAGGTAAGTTCTTCCATTTATGGTAGTTGAGGCCAATCCATCAGGTGAAGATAAGTGATTTCCGTATGGAGTATAATCTCCAGTTAAGATACCACCACCTTCAATCGCAGATTCGATTTTACCAGTTGAAACATCCAATCTTAATACTCGACCCCACATATCTGTAAAGGTGGTGTCAATACTTCCATCTTTTGCATCTAATGTGATTAAATGAGAGGCCATTACTCCACCTTTATTCACTGCACCGGCCACACTTTGTGCTCTTCCTCGTCCGGTTTCTGTTATAAAGATAGTGTTGTCGCTAATACCTTCTATCCACTCCAAACGCATAAATACTGTTGCACCTAGTGCAAAAGCTTCGTCACGTGCATTAAGCATAGTAGTTAAGTTCATGTTTAGTGGCAACCAAGATCCAGACATAGCATCAGCACTTTGCTTGTAACAATACAATTGACCTTTACTAAAGTCTTCTGCCTTATCCGCTATAAAACGAAACAGTACCGAACCGCTTGATTTATCATCCGTTAGATACACTGTCTTCCGATCAGAAGCTATCCAGCCTCCTTCGTGGTCATAGCGTCCCATGTTGTAGTTTTTTCGAACAGCTTCTGCTTTTGCAACGTCCACCTCTACCATGTATTGAAAGTTCATATTCCGCTTGATTGGAGTACTTATTGGTGAACCGTTGAAATTGGTAACTGTATAATCGCTGGTATCGGTTAACCCTTGAGCGGCCAAAACAGCATTTGAAGAAAACGCGCTTCCCCATTCTTCTGCGGTAAATACTTTTCCCCAAGAAGTTTGAATCCCACCGCAATTTGCTCCGGTTCCACCAACTCCAGTAAAATCTACATTTCTGAATTTACCTTTAGGGTGATTAGCAACCTTCCAACTTTTAGTTGCTTGGTCGTAATAGGCTGTAAAAACCGTCATACCGCCACCATCTCCGTTGACAGGGTCATTCATAACGCGTTCGTGATTTACGATTACAAAACCACTGTCGCTTCTACCATTGATGGGAACATATCCAGTAAAGTCTTGCCACTCTTTGGCTAGTGCTTTTTGACCCGATTTGTTTTCTACGGTATCCACACCGCCTACGAATAATGCATCGTATTTAATAGGTGAAGGTGGAAGTACTACCGTATTAGGGTCGCTTGCTTGTGTACCGCTATTATAAAAATCTCCAAGTAAGGTTGGAAATGGGCTTTGTGCCTGTGCTAATCCAGCAGCGGCAAAAGCAATCGAAAAAGTAATTAATTTTTTCATGTTCTTTTTTTTGTTTTAATAGATTAATTGTTCAGGACAATATTCCAAATTGGTTCTCACTTGGATCTTAGTGTGGTATTACAAAATGGTTGGATAAAGGCTAGCTTTTTCTTAGCTGAATGTTACGGTTGTCAACTCAAGATTAATTGAGTCTTACCGGGAAGGTTTACAATTCACCTTTTGGTTGGGTAACTGTCTTATAATGTGTAATTTAGATAGATTAGTGTGAGCCGAGGTTATGATGGCTGTATATTATTACTGCTTGAACGAGTTAGCAAGTGTCAGTTTAGAAAAACATTTAATCAAACACTTTTCTCTGAAAAAAAGTTGGATGCATTAAAACTCTCGCCGAAACGAAATATTGAACAATACTGCAATAAAACAGGATCAAAAAGTGAAAAGATGCAGAGGCAAATGAAAAGCTACAGTTGGTTTACCCAATCATATAATTGTTCAATGCCTCAACCATGCCCAAGAGCAGTTCTTTGTTTTCTGAATTGTCCATAATGGCATCTTTTATCTGGGTGTTGGCTTCAACAATTTGTTCATCGGTAGGGGAGTTTTTGAAAGATTCAACAATAGTCAAGCATTCTAAGCATACCATATAATCTGATTTTGTAGCAAGGTTGACTATTTCTTCAAGATAGGGGAGTGCGTCCAATCTGGATTGCCAAAAAACTTGAAGGATAAACACACGGATTCCCTCGTACTTTTCTTCATTGAGCGCTTCAATTAATGGTTCGGCAGCGTTCTGATCTTTTAGGTCATTCAGTAAACTAACAACAGTTCCAAAAACGTTATCATTTTCCGTTGCAGATAACAAATCCAATAAAGGTATGATCATGGCTGCGTTGCCATTTTCTCTAAGTTTTTTTACCGCTTTTATGGTTTTTTCTTCATTATTTGAAGCAAATACCTTTCGCAGAGACTCCTCTTGTTTTGCCAGTTGTGCTTTTGATTTAACCACTTTCATTAATTATAGTTTCTTGCTCCAAAAATAGCGCTTCCTATGCGCACCATATTGCTTCCACAGTTCATGGCAATTTTATAATCGCCACTCATACCCGTGCTCAATATATTAAGTGTAGGATTTAATTGTTGTTGTGCGTCAAAGAATTTTTTCAACCCCTTAAACTCTTCTTCAATTTGTTGTTCTTTTTCCGTATTAGTGGCCATTCCCATTAAGCCAACTACCCTTACATTAGGAAATGTGTTTTCTTTCAGTTCTTTAAGTAAAAGCTCCGCCTCTTCATATGGCAACCCAAATTTGGTTTCTTCTTTTGCTATGCGCAGCTGTATCAAAACATCAATGGTACGTTCGCATTGAGCCGCTCGCTTTTGAATTTCTTTGGTCAATTTACGACTGTCTACAGCATGTATTAGGTGAACGAAAGGGGCAATGTACTTTACTTTATTCCGCTGCAAATGACCAATCAAATGCCACCGAATATTTTTTGGTAATGCTTCGTACTTGTCTACCAGTTCTTGTACTTTATTTTCTCCGTAGTCTAGGTGTCCAGTTTCAAGGGCTTCTTCAATTGCCGCATTTGGTTTTGTTTTAGAAACGGCAACTAATGTGACGTTTTCTTTCAGTGTGGCCTTTATATCTTCTAGGTTTTCTTTTACGCTCATAGTTGCCACAAAAGTCTAAATTTATTCAAAGGCTTAGAATTAAAAGGCGTTAAAGGGCTTAGCGAATTCTATCCAAGCTTTTGATAAGATGCTCATCCTTTTTAATTCCACGCATTGCCATTATTAAGGCAGCAGCTGCAACAATTGGCAGGAAACTGGGCCATAAATAATTGATACTGGGCGTAGTACCTTCAAATAACGCATTGGGTATACTTGAAGTGGCAAAGAAAACCAAGCCAATACTTACCAGCTGAGCGAAAATGTTAAGTGAAACCAAACGCAATTGAAGCTTTCTATTCTTATAGTTGAATAGAGCAGAAATGGATAGTAATAAGCTAAACACAGTAACTGCGCTTAAACTGAGGTTTGGGGTTTCAAATAGCACCTCGGAGGTATCTTGGTAGTACAAACCAATCACTTTCATGAAATAAAAACTGCCGTTAACTTCAAAGCTAGCGAAGGTTGTAAAGGCAAAAATTAGAGTAACAATTGCGGCAGCGACTATAAAAACGGATTGTATGCGTTGAATCATGTTTAAGACTTTGTTGCAAAAATAGGTAATCGACTATGCGCGCACATTTTTGTGCTGCATTCTTTGCTTAATAAGATTAAACCATCCCAATCGATCTGAGTTTCTGTAGAACAACCAAATCAGTATTGGTAAATACATTTCATTGAGATTTTGTGGCAGCACAGCCCAAAATACAATACAGAGTAGCAAAATGAAGTTTACTCCATGCATAATCAAGCTGCTAAACTTTCTTGTGCCTTTTATCAATATGCCCAACCCAAATGGCAGGTACAATGGCATTGCCCAAAGTATGTTCCAGTTTGGTCGGGTGCCGTTATGATCCGTTACAAACCACAGAAAGAACACCAGCCACCCAGCGATGCCAACAATGGTGTAAAACAATCCATCAATAGTTGAAATAAGCCAAGGTAACTTACTCATCAGCACTACATTGTGCAGCAAGATGAAAATAATAAAGAACACCACCGGATGAAACCAATTAAAGCCTTCACTTATTCTTGGCTTAGCATCTACAATCAACTTATTGGAGACTACCAAAGGCTCCATTCCTTTTTGTGTTTTTATGGTTGCACGGTCAAATTCATCCATCAAATAATCCGGCAAGAATGTTTTTAAGTAAGGAGTACATTCCTTATCGCAGGGAGTTCCTAAGCCTAGGTCTATACCTATGTCTGACCAGGGCATATTGATCAAGTAAAGGTCTATCATGTTGCGAAAAGTTTTTTTGTGCTCTAGGGCCAAAAAATTATACTGCATTTGGGTGTCCAAAACCGATTCAAAAACGTCTCTAGGGCGTGTGCTGCAATTGTCATAGAAAAAATCGTAGAGGTAGTAGCTGTTCTCGGGTTTGCTGTTTTCAATTAAAAATTCAAACACTTGTTGTTTCTGAAGGGAATCTAAATTGAGCGTTTGTTCTCTAACCCAACGATTTTCGTATTGATAGCCGGCTACAAATCGATCGTATGGTTGTATAGAAAGCCTATAATTGAGCTTACCCATAGTAAACTGAAAGTAGAAATCGTCCGTAAAGGCAAAAGTTCCATAATTGAATGCTAGGTCTATTTTTTGAACATCATCTTTTACCCGAATTGCAGTATGGCCAAAAATAGAGTAGAGGTCGTTACCTGGACCACAAGTCAGCAGACTAACTTTAGCGTCATTTGAAAGTGCAGATAATTGGGATTTGGCTTGTCCAGCGGCAAAAAACAACATCAACACGCATAAAAGTTGGGCCAGCTTATTCATTAAAAAGGGGACTTAAAATCTTTAAGCGCTGGGAATTTTAAATCGCGGTCGGAGTGGATGCCGTTTTTAGTTGGCCAATCGTAACCAAAAGAATCGAATAGAACTCCACCATCATTTTTTGGGCTGTGCACTGTGCTGGTTAAATAAACCATGCATGTATTGTCTTCTTTAACGTAAAAACCATGCGCTGTTCCTTTAGGTAAATACACTCCTTTAGAGTTCGTTCCGGTTAACTCTACCGTATGAAACTGACCGTAAGTAGGAGAGTCTTTTCGAATGTCTAGAATAACATCAATCAGACTACCCGAAGTGCAATACACAATCTTTTCGTGATCGTCTGGCGGGGTTTGAAAATGCATTCCGCGAATTACATTTTTGTTGTTTACCGAATAAAAGCTTTCTTTAAATTCGGTTTGAAGCCCATGCTCTGCTAATTTTTCTGCATGAAAAGGTTTTACAAAAGCGCCTCTTTCATCTCTTACTGAAAAAAAATTTATTTCTAGTACGCCTGGAATCGGTGTTGGGTCAAAGCCTGTCATTAGCGCTCAAAAAATTTCGCAATTTGAAACTCCGTGAAGGATTTTATGTCCTGTCCTTCTTTAGTGGCTTTATACCATGCTATGGTCTCCTGAACAGCTTCGCGTGCCGAGTATTTTGGCTGCCAATTGAGTTCCGTTTTAGCCTTAGTTATATCCAACCGCAACAAACCGGCTTCGTGCACTTTTTTGGGATTTGCGCTGACATCGAATGCACCAGTGCCCCAAACGTCAATCGCTTCTTCAACCAGCTCTTTTACCGTCATTCGTTCCGACGGTTCCGGGCCAAAGTTGTATGCCTGTGCAAATTTTACAGGATCCTCCACCATTTTTGCTCCAAGTACCAGATAACCGTGCAGAGGGTCCAACACATGTTGCCAAGGTCGCACAGAGTCTGGGTTGCGCACCAATATAATTTCATCTGCCGTCAGTGCTCGTGCAATGTCGGGTAATATGCGGTTTTCACTCCAATCGCCTCCTCCAATCACATTTCCCGATCGCACCGAGGCAATAGATGTGTGGTGTTCGTTGTATTGCTCTGGATTAAAAAATGATAACCTATAACTCGTTGTCGCTAATTCGCAGCAGGCTTTTGAATTACTGTATGGATCGTAACCACCCAAAGGCTCGTGCTCCTGATATGGCGCTTCGCGTTCTTTGTTTTCATACACCTTATCCGTGGTAATCATAATGGCCTTGCACGGGTAGTTGATTTCTCGCAATGCATCCAGCACATGTACGGTTCCCATTACGTTTGTTTGAAAGGTCTCCACTGGATTTACATACGAGTCGATTACTAAGGCTTGTGCGGCCATGTGAAAAATAAAATCGGGCCTAAATTTATCAATTTCACGATGCAGTTTTTCTCTGTTTCGAATATCCCCAATTACGCTCTCACAATACAATTCTGCTCGAACTTGATGATAAAGCGCATTATGTTCCAATGGTGGTAGCGCATAACCTTTAACTTCAGCACCCAATTCTCTGAGCAGCAAAACAAGCCATGTTCCTTTGAATCCTGTGTGACCGGTTACGAATACTTTTTTTCCTTCGTAAATTGTTCTTAATTGCTCAAAAGTCATAGGTCTATTGTTACCAGTTCTTCCACTTTGGGTTTGTCTCCCACATCTCATTCAGTTGCTGGTTATCTCTAAGGGTATCCATGCACTTCCAAAAACCATTGTGTTTGTAGGCCATTAATTCACCTGCTTCGGTAATGTCTTCCAATGGCTGACGTTCCCACATAATGTCGTCTGCATCGTCGTGCAGGTAGTTAAATACATCTGGATTGAGAATGAAAAAACCGCCGTTTATCCATGCGCCGTCTTCTTTTGGTTTTTCAGCAAAAGCACGCACGTTATGATTTTCGTCGATATCGATCATTCCAAATCGACTACCGGGTTGTACGATACTCATAGTTGCCGATTTGCCGTGTTCTTTATGAAACTCCAATTGAGCGTTCATATCAATATCGCAAACTCCGTCGCCGTAAGTGAGCATAAAGGTTTCGTTTCCAACGTATTTTTGAACGCGTTTCAGCCGACCAGCTGTCATGGTTTCCAATCCTGTATCGACCAAGGTAACCTTAAATGGTTCTGCATTGGTTTCATGCACGGTAACATCGTTATTTGCTAAGTCAACTGTAATGTCCGAATTGTGTTTGAAGTAGTTGAGGAAATATTCTTTAATCATGTACCCCTTGTAACCTAAGCAAACAATAAACTCATTGTGCCCATAAGCAGCATAGGTTTTCATGATGTGCCAGAGGATAGGTTTGCCGCCGACCTCAATCATTGGTTTTGGTCTTAGGTGCGATTCTTCTGAGATTCGAGTGCCTTTTCCACCGGCAAATAGTACGACTTTCATAGTGTTTTTTAGTACTGTTTATGAAGTAAACAAATATATCATTTTAGCAATGTTAGCGCAGTTCAGCCGCGAATCGATTTTGATAATTTGTGAATTGAAAATCCAATTCTTTCTGTTACCATATTTGTCTTGTTCGTCATTCCGGAAGAATAGCTGAGTTGGTAGAGGAACGAAACAATAACGAAGCTTCTATCCGGAATCTTTTTTCTGTTTTCAATAGATTCCGTATATCTATTTCACAAAATATGTTCGTGCCGTATTTGTTCAATTACGATTACGGAATGACGAATTGTGGTGTTTTTTAATCAGAAATAGTTGGTCGATCAACCGCATTTAAAAACGCATTGTAAACCTGAACCAATCCATGGACATCCATTTTACAGTATTCGACCAAATTCTGTAACTCCAATTCGGTATCATGCTCATGGTTTTCGTCACATAAGATTTGAAACAGTTGTGAAGCTGCTCTGCCAGACTGAACGGATAGCTTGGAGTAGTCAGTATTTCCTGTAACAGCTGGTAACACGTGTTTCATGGACGAAAGTCCTTTCATTTCGGGTAAGTAAAAGTGTTTATTGGTAATGGGTTTTGCGAGGTCAATTATCTTTTCAAGAATGGATTGCAGTTCTGGTTTTAACTCAGGGTAGGCTTTAATCAAACTTTTGATTACTTGTTTTTCGGTCAGTGGATCGTAAACCAGAACGGATTCAACTGAAGCGCACAATTCAATGAGATTTTCTGCGAATTCCTTTCTAAAGTCTTCTCCTGGAGTTCCTATGTAGTGATGAAAAGAAGTGCCGTTTGATTCGGAATCGCATTTATAAGCGGCATACAAAAACGGAATAATTTGAAACGGTTTTACGCCATCAAAAGGAGGGAGGGCAGGTAAGTATCCTTCAAAATCTAAAAACAGAATGGGGTGAGAAATTCTTCCTAGAAATTCACTGAGAGCATCTTGGTCAATTAAGGCCTTGCCTTGGTCTTCGGTCAATTGAATGCCCGATTGGTATTTGGAGTTCTTTAGTTGCTCAATGGTTTTTACCCCATTGTTCCACCACTTGAATTTAGTTTCTCGAGATACTTTCCGCAAATCGAAAACCGAGTCTTTTGGAACGTGTTTCCAGCAGTCTTTTTTGAATTCGCAGCTATACGGGCTCACGCAATATTCACCAATTGGAATTTTTGGTGCTTGGTCCAATAACAAGGTTTTTCGTAACTCCGCTATCGTTGATTTTAATTCTGGAAGCATTGGTTTTATGATTGGAAGAATGTCACGTTTCTTAAAAAGTTTGTTGAAGTCTAATGCTCCAGAACGTCGGTAGGAATTGTCGATAGTTAAAAACTGAAATTCAATTATTTTCAACCCAGCCTCTTGAATGGCATGCAATTGAAAAGCTGCTTTTTCTTTGCTTTTATCCGAAATCTTAGTCGAAGATTTTACAACATAAGCAACCCAGTTTCCTGATTTTTTTTGCTGCAAATAATGCACATCACACATGAGGTTTTTTGCATAAAAGCTTGGGTTGGCGAGGAGGGTTTCTCCATTTTTTATGGCTTTTCGAGTAGCTTTTACAGAGGCGTTCCAATCTTTGTCTTCTTCTAAACTCAGCCGAGAACATGCATAAGGTTCTGACTCAAATAAATCTTTGGCGCTTTCTACTAAGGTATTGGACGCTAGTTTTATCAGCTTACTATCAGATGGTAAATTTCGAGTGCTTTCTGAACGGTTTCTATGCAACCAAAGCGATTTGGTGCATCGATTTCCACGACTGTATGAAGACCTACTGATTACCGTTTTAAAATCAATCAAAGAGTGAAATGCTTAGCAGTTTTGATGTTGGCAAATTAACCTAAAATTTTGTGTTTTTATTGTTTCTTGTTACCCGCATTGTCTCCTTCGATACATTTCGCTTTCAGCGAAACACTCAGGATGACAACGCTAGATTTGTACTCCTAGCAATGTGTCATCCATAGAGGTGTTAAGGAGTTTAGCAGAATTAAAATGGAAATATAATTTAGAGGTAGCATTATCAGTGATGTCATCCTCAGTGATTTTGTGGAGTATAGCGGAATAAACTATATCAACAGTTTCGGTGCTAGCAGTATCAGTAATGTCATCCTGAGTGATTTTATGAAACAGGGCGGAATAAAATTGTATCGAAGGAAGGCATTACACAATAATTCTCCGTTAATTCGCAATCGCTAAACAACACCACATTGAAGCAAGGAAACGGCGCAAAATTTTTCATTTTCGTCACCATTTTGGTCGACGTAATTGGCATTGGAATTATAATTCCGGTGGTTCCTGAGTTGATTCAAAAACTAAATGGGGGTACCCTAAGTGAAGCTTCTGAAATAGGCGGTTGGCTCATGTTTTCATTTGCCATTATGCAATTCATTTGTGCACCGATTTTAGGTGGGCTAAGCGATCGTTTCGGAAGAAAACCAATTTTGCTATTATCCCTATTTGGCTTGGGTTTGGATTACTTATTTCACGCATTTGCACCAACCATATTCTGGTTAATGGTAGGGAGAGTGATTGCCGGAATTTTCGGTGCCAGTTTTACTGTAGCTTCTGCCTATATGGCTGATATCAGCACACGGGAAAATAAAGCAAAGAACTTTGGACTTATTGGAGCCGCATTTGGATTAGGCTTTATTATTGGTCCAGCCATTGGTGGCGTTTCGGCTCAATGGGGAATTCAGATGCCCTTTTTTATTGCAGCAAGCTTGAGCCTATTAAATGTATTGTACGGTTTTTTCATTGTGCCTGAATCTCTACCTGTTGAAAAACGACGAGCGTTTCAATGGAAACGAGCCAATCCGGTGAGTTCTTTATTAAACCTAAGAAGCTACCCCAAGATATCCAATCTAGTTGTTTCATTTTTTCTGATTTACCTCGCGGGTAAAGCTGTTGAATCGGTTTGGAGCTTTTACACCATGTATCGCTTCGATTGGGATACTACTCATGTCGGTTATTCTTTAGCCGTTGTAGGTATTTTAGTCACTATTGTTCAAGGAGGTCTCATTGGAAAAGTGGTAAAAACCTTTGGTGAGACCAAAACCATATTTATTGGTTACGTGTTTTGGGTGTTAGGGCAGGTTTTATTTGGGCTAGCAACCGAAGGTTGGATGATGTATACATTTATCATAGTCTATTGTCTAGGTGGTATTGCAGGTCCTACATTGCAGGGTATTATAAGTAATGAAGTTCCTGATGACGCCCAAGGGGAATTGCAAGGAGCTTTGACCAGTTTAATGAGTATTACAAGTATTATAGGCCCCGTACTTTTTACAACCGTTTTTGCTTTGTTTAGCGGTGAAGACGCACCGTTTCACTTGCCGGGTGCATCATTCTTTTTAGGGGCTATTTTGGCGGCAATTTCAATGTTACTCGCTATTCGTGGGTTGCGTAAAGGTTAGTCTATTCGGATATTTTTTCCGTCTATTGAAGTAGTATTTTTTGCTTCTTGATAAGCTCTTATACCGACCTTTCCTTTTTTATCGGCCCACAATTCCAAGGTGTCTCTATCACCATTATAATCGTAGAATGGTACACCAAACCCGCAAGAGTTTTGCACCGCTTCAATATCTAATAACAAAAGCTGCCTCGTTCCACCAATTTCCGGAAATAGGTCAATGTATTCGTTCCATTTAGTATCACTCGGAAGGATGGCTGTTGCCTCACCGTATAACCTTAAAATATTCGGAGCTCCCTCAAACGAACACATCATAATGGTCATTCGGCCATTTTCGTCTACGTGTGCCTGAGTTTCATTACCACTACCTGTGAGGTTTAGCCAGATTACTTGGTTTTCATTGAGTACTCTAAACGAGTCAATTCCTTTGGGAGAGAGGTTGATTTTTCCTTCGTTTGGAGCGGTCGCGACGAAGAACATTTTTTGGTGAGCAATGAATTCAATTTCTTTTTCTGACAGGCATTCTAGCAACTTCCCCATGTGTCAAATTTAGGCAGTATCAATAAATATTAGTTCAACCGAGTATGTTAAACCCCATTAAATTTTTTTGCCACCTCTAGAATCAAGCATAACTTATATGGGAACTTAAAACTAAAAAAACGTATGAAAAGCGCATTAGCTACAGGATTACTTTCAATTTTTTCGTTAATCGGATTTGCACAAGAAGCAGGTACTGGAGCTGCTCCACTGAGTAAAGGCCAAAATCAGTTGAATTTTGGTTTATCGGGATTTGGAGGGTCATTACCAGTTTACGTCGGAGTTGATTTTGCGGTGCACAATGATGTTACCGTAGGTCCTGTCGCAGCGCTTGATATTTTTGACGACCGAGGGTTTTTAAGAGTTGGAGCTAAAGGTGATTATCACTGGAATAGACTCATGGGAATACCAAGTAATTGGGATTTTTATACTGGTTTAAACGCAGGCTGGCGAGTTGATACTTACGGTGAAAATGATTCATACTTAGACATAGGTGGTCAGATTGGTGGTCGTTGGTACTGGAGTGACCGATGGGGGTTAAACGTAGAGTTAGGATTCTCTGGAGCGGTTGCAGGTGGTTTGGGTGTAAGCTACAAATTCTAAGAAATAAAAAATATTACAATCGAGTGAGTTGGCTAATTATATCAGCATAAAGTGGATATAATTCGGTCAACTCTTTTTTTGTTGCCAATTCAAAATCTGCAAAATCAAACCCTGGAGAAACGGTACAACTTACTAAAGCAAATTCATTGTCGTCTTGAATTTCTGCAGCAAACCAATCGCCACCTTTTACAACCAATTGAGGTACATGTCCCTTATCAATTTCGTTTCCAATTGTTTGTACCGTATAATCACCTTCAGCAGTAATGGTGTGAAATGTAATTGGTGCTCCTTGATGAAAAAACCAAAACTCGTCTTGCCTGATTCTATGGAAAGCGGAGAATGCATCTGAAGTCAGCATGAAGTAGATGGCGGTAGAATAATTTCTTGAGCCAGTATAGTCTCCTCCTAAATCCGATTGACTAATAACACCTGCACTGCGATAGGTTTCTTTGAAAAAGCCACCCTCTGGATGCGCTTCTAAACCGAGCTTTTCGATTAATGCTTGTGCTGTTTTGTTTTTAGTCATGGGGAAAATTTACAAGCAATCTAGTATACCAACAAACGTGGTTCGGTCATTTCCTCCATGGTATATTTAATGCCTTCGCGACCCAAACCAGAATCCTTTACGCCACCATAAGGCATGCTATCGATTCTAAAACCAGGTATGTTGTTGATCATTACCCCACCAACTTCAAGTTCTTGGTGAGCAATTTTAACGTGTTCAAAATTGTTGGTGAATACCCCGGCTTGCAGCCCAAAAACAGAATCATTCGTTTGTTCGATTGCCTCTTGATAATTGCTAAAAGATTCAACTATTGCAACAGGACCAAAAGCTTCCTCAGCGCAAACTTTCATTTCACGTTTGGTATTCGTAAGCAGAGTAGGAGCGTACAGGCCGTGTTCTTCGCTCAACAATTTGCCACCGGTCAAAACTTTGGCACCTTGTTCAACAGCCTCATTTACCCAATCGCTAATTCGTTCGACATGCACAGGTTGTATAATTGAACTAACCATTACTTTTTCGTCTCTAGGGTCTCCAACTTTCAACGCTTCAATTTCTGCAACCAATAGCTTTGTGAACGCCTCTGAAATGGACTCATGCACAAAAATTCGTTGAGTAGAAATACAGATTTGACCTGAATAAAGAAAAGCGCCAATAGCACTCAATTTGGCTGCTTGCGCAATGTCTGCAGTTTCGTCAACAATAACCGATGCGTTACCACCTAATTCTAAAGCAACCTTTTTCTTTCCGCAAATTTCTTTGAGTTTCCAACCAATTTGCGGGCTTCCAGTAAATGAGAGGAATTTCATACGCTCATCAGTCACAAGTTTTTCAGCTTCTGGAATATCGGCAACCAAAACGTTTAAAGCGCCTTTTGGTAAACAGTCTAAGTCGTGCACGAGTTTCGCAAAAGCCAATGCTACCAGGGGAGTTTGAGGTGCGGGTTTTAAAACAATTGAACAACCACATGCAATGGCGGGAGCTATTTTATGCAATGCTAAATTCAAGGGAAAATTAAAAGGAGAAATTGCGGCAATTGGTCCTATGGGAAACCGACGCGTGAAAGCAACTTTTCCAGCGCCGTTGTTGTAATCCATTGGTACCATTTCTCCGTCAAAACGCAAGGCTTCAGAAACGGCGGTTTTAAGCGTATCAATACACCGGTCCATTTCGCCGCGGGCATATCCGATGGGCTTACCCGCTTCGGCAGCAATTAACTGGGCAAATGCTTCTTTGTTTTCAACCAAACCTACACGCATTTTTTCAAGTGCATCACTTCGCTGGCCTGCAGACCATTTTTTTAATGCTTCAAACCCTTTCACCGAGCTTTGAATGGCGGTCTCCATTTGATCATTAGAACAAAACGGTACTTTGGTTATTTCTTCTTGAGTGTACTTATCAATTACCTGTAAGAATTCGCTGTTTCCTTTAGAATGCCATTCACCATTAATGTAGTTTGACGATGTTATTATGTTTGAAAAAGAGGTGTTCATGAATAATTATTTAAAAACAAAATTGGTGAATTATGTTGAATTCGCTTTACTAAAAATATGCATTAATTTCAAAGTATCAACAACCGTTTAAAAGGACATTAGAACCTGTTAGTTACTAGATAAAGCCACTTGAATGATTTTTCGATTTTTCATTTCTGTACCTAATAATTTAGGCTTGAAGTCAAATACAATACAACATGAAACTATATAGATTATTTACAACCATTTTTATTATCCAATTATTGTGTTATCAGAGTGTATCACAAGTAAGTAGCGCAGTTTTAAAATCAAGTAATATTACTGCAGCTATAAATGGTAATGGAGTATTATTTAAGAACATCGATTCTGCAGGTACAAGCGCGCTTTTTGAAATTAACGGGTTTAATATAGCGTCTGCTATTTTTCAGTCGAATCTATGGCTAGCGGCGAAAGATCAAAATGATTCGTTGTATGTATCTGCAGATTTATATGATGGAAATGATTTTTTTGAAGGTACTATTAATAATGTTGGTAAAAGCTCGGTACAAACTTTTATGAAGGTAAAAAGGTCAACTATCGAGTATCACAAAAAGAATTACAATAATCCTGGATATGTGGTTCCTCCATCAATATTAAACTGGCCAGCCATAGGTGATACTTTAATTGGGGAAGCAATGTCCCAAGCACCCTTTATTGATTTTTATCCAAATGGTTGTTATGAACCTGCAAAAGGAGACTACCCTTTAATTAAAGGAGATGAGGCAGTGTATTTCATAATAAATGATGTTGGTGGTACCCGAACGTCAAGTGGAGGGAAAGCTTTGGGTATGGAAATCCATGTAATGGCTTACAGCTACAGTTCGGAAGATCTTCAGGAAGTTAATTCTTCGCTTCTAGTTGACTACAGCTTACGAAATTATTCTGGAAGAACTTATGATTCTTTGTTTATTGGACAATTTATTGATTTTGATATAGGCTGTGCTGCTGATGACTATGTCGGAACAGATACAGCAAATGGAGTAGTATATGCGTATAATGGAGCCGCATTTGATAAGGGTTGTTCAGGGGGTAAAGGGTTTGGAGCAAAGCCCCCTGCAGCTGCTGTAGGTTATTTTTATAATGGAATGAATTCTTCTATGTATTTTAATTCGAGCAATGGCCCACAAGCTATACAGGATCCTACCAGTCCAATCGAATTTAAGAACTACCTTAATTCTAAGTGGAGAGATGGTTCACCTTTATTAAAAGGTGGGACAGGCCATATTGGTGATTCGACGGCTAAGTCCAAGACGAAATACATGTATTCAGGAAATCCACTTAGTAAAACTGGTTGGAATGAAATCAATGCTGGGAATTTACAAGGAGATAGAAGAGCTGTGATAGCAATGAAACCTTTTCGTTTGTTTTTTGATAAACAAAGCGTTGATTTTACAGTAATTTACTCCTCTGCATACGATAGTTCAGCAATTAACTACTTGTCCAATATTGAACAGGCAGTGCAGAATGTAACAGCTACAAGAGGCTTCTTGAGAGCACAATCATTTCCAAATAAAAGATGGTCAAAATATGCTTGCTTTCAGGCTTCTGTTTCTGGAAGCCCCTCTTCGAATAATACCTTTAAGGTTTACCCAAATCCCTCAACGGGAACTATAAAATTTGAATCTGAAATGTCAGTAGATCACGTTTACATATTTTCAGCATGTGGAATCGAGTTGCGTGATTATAGTTTGGAGGAAGGAGACTCTGAGTTAGTCCTTGACTTACCTCAAGGAACCTATTTCTTGAAGTATAAGTTACGGGGTGGTTCAGAAGGAATAAGTCGTTTCATTTTATTAAATTAAATCTATAATACTTCTCTAGCAATGCATTGTTTAGCCCAACTTTATAGCGTTTCAATTCCTTTAATTGCATCTTCCATTTGTTGCCCTGAGTGAAAAGGTACAGAAGCAGTTTCTTATTGGGTGTATTTGTCAATGACCTTTAAAGAATCGCCTTATCCTTTAGAATGCCATTCACCATTAATGTAGTTTGAATTGCATAGTATTTCTTCAAATATTGTCCTCATGTTACAGTATTGTTTTGTGCTTTACAAAGGTTGTTATTCTCAAGCAATTAGGCTTTCCAATAGTGATTTTTCACATTAATTTTAATATGTTCGTTTAACTCTAAATTATGAAAAACAACTTCTACAAGGCCTCGTATGCTTATCCGTAAGTTTTTGATTTTCTATTTGTTGCTCTCA
This sequence comes from Salibacteraceae bacterium, assembly GCA_965660875.1. GTDB lineage: Bacteria > Bacteroidota > Bacteroidia > Flavobacteriales_G > Salibacteraceae > UBA6770. Next base: position 51,116 of record CBFIBQ010000014.1, read on the forward strand.
GGGGTTGAAACTTTTGCGGCAAATCGCGAATTGGTAGTTAAGGGTAAGGATAGCCAAGAACAAGCAAATTATGCCGTCTCGCGCTATATTTTTAATGGAAACAAAGCGGTAAGGACCACCATTCTTGAGCATTATTTTGAGCAGTCGGATAACGATTTGCAATTACTTTTCGCAACTTTTGATTCTGTTAGAAACGAAAATGTTGCATTCACTGAAAACGTAATCCAACAATTTTCTTCAACTGAAAAGTACAGTTCAGTAATCAAATTATTACAACTCCGGCAAGTCGCCGAGAAAGGTAATATGGATAGTGCATTAAATGAACTTGAGTTCCCCATTGAAAACCATTCGATTATAGATACTGCAGCGGCAGAATATCAATTGAAGCTTGGTGCATGGATTTGCGAAGAAACCTACAATGCGGAAGGCTTGTTGGAATACTCTCAACGATTATTTCAATATAGAATGAAGTACTTGAGAGGCGATGCAAGTTATCGTTCGTACCGGCACATTGCTTACGCTTATGAAAAAGCTGAAGTGCTAGACAGTTGTTTGAAGTATTATGAATTAGCCTTAGAAATTGCTAGAGTTCAAAACGACAGCGTCGGACTGTTTACCTTGAATATGGATATGGGGATATATTATTCGAATCAAGGCCAAAGAGCCATTGCACTGGAATACTTTTCTGAAAGTATGAAGTTTACTCCAGTAGTAAGTAAACGAAAAGAAGCCATACTTTATATCAATACAACTATTAATTATAGAGTGCTTGAACGGCATGATATAGCGGAGTCGTATTTGAGAAAAGCGGAACAAATTGCCCAAGAAATAGGTGATGTTGATTTGGTGGGACATGTTTACAGAAACTGGGTTTCACAATTCGGAGCGTCGGGCAACTTGGATAGTATACCTAAATACGTTCGGCTATCTAAAGCCCATTTTGTGTCAAGAAACAATAACTATGGTTTGGGACATTTATTGGTAGATTATGCTCAATATTTTCAAGAAAAAGGCAACTACGATAGCTGCATGTATTGGCTCAACGCAGCCAATATGCAGTTTGAAACCATTAATTATAATGCGGGTTTGTTTCACTCCGAAACCAAACGATTTATTTTTTTAGTCGCTTTTGAGCGTTGGGATGCAGCATATAAATTAGGGAATAAGCTGTTAAGAGAAAATGAAAAATATAGAGACGAGGAAGCAAAGCTAGATATCCTTGAGGGACTAGCGCGGGTTTATGCCAACACAGGTAAATACAAATCGGCATATCACCTTAAAGATAGTGCACAGACTATTAAGGCCAAATTGGAAGGCATAGAAACCGCACGGAAAATCAATATGATGCGGATACAGGTAGAAAAAGAACGCAATGCCAAACTTCAAATTCAAAAAAAGTTCGAACAAGAAAACAGAATTAAGGCAGAACAGGAATTGAAAATTCAAGAAAGTTTGACAATCTACTCTACTACGGGCTTTGTTTTAGTTGTGGTATTGCTGATACTTGTGATGTTTTTTTACGTCCGTATGAGAAAGGAGAAGGAGCGGGTAGTGCGTTTGGGCGAACAAAAAGAAGATCTAATGAATGTAGTGGCACATGATTTACTATCACCAATTAGTAAAGTTAGTGCCTTGGCGTATTTAATCAGAAATACTGAAGACGAAGACGAGAAGAATCAATATTTTGACTTGATAGAGACAACGCTAAACGACGGTACTGAAATGGTGCGCAATCTCTTAGACATACATTCAGCGGAAAATGAAAAACTAGAAGTTTCTACCAAGAAAGTTAGGGTATCTGAGTTAATAGAGGATGCTACTTTAGCTTTAAAACAACGTGCTGCTAGCAAGCAAATTGTTATTTCAGATAAAATCATAAACGACCAAGAAATATATATAGATCAGCGATTGCTAAAACGGATTATTGATAATTTGATTACAAATGCAATTAAATTCAGTAATCCATCTACTCAAATCCATTTTACTGCAACTGTAGAAAAGCAAGAGTTGACGCTCAAATTTCAGGACGAAGGACCGGGATTTAGCGAAGCAGATAAAAAGAAACTATATACCAAGTTTGGAAAATTGTCGGCACGACCAACTGGGGATGAATCTTCAAATGGACTGGGGTTGGCTATTGTCAATGAGTTGGTTAAAATACTAAAAGGAAGTATCGAGTTGACTTCAAAGAAGGGAGAAGGAGCAACGTTCGTTGTAACTATTCCAGTAAAATACTAAATGTTCAGTTGCTTATTGAAGAACATTTTTGTTAAGTTAATTTTCAGTTTTTCCTCTTCAAATTCATCGAAACTGTATCGTCTTTTTTTATTTGGCCATCTGAGTTGACATTCCAGTTTTTCTAAATCATACACCGCAGTGTATAATGTACCAAAGCTCTTTTCGAATTGGGTGTTATACAGTGGAGGCAGAAAGAACTTTTTCTTTATTGATTTTTTGGTTTCGTCTGGGTTGTACAAACACTTTTCTAGGAATTGCATTCTGGGCATTGTTGCAGACATACTTGCATAATTTTCCCATTCAATACTGTGCTGATGATTGGTTCCAATACAAGTAGCCACGACACTAATGGGTCTATCCGGAGAAAGGAACACCGTTACAAATCGTTTTTCAGCATCCAATATGGTTACGTTATAACTCATATGCACAGGCACTCTTTTGAACACTTCAATGGCTTCAGCAGTGTTGGAGCAAGTCTCTAATACATAACGCATTACTAAAGGGATTCCGAACCCATTACCCGAAATATTTCTCCCACCAAAAGTTAAAGAAATGGTCAACCCGTCGGCATTCATACCATCAAGTAAACCCCAAATGCAATCACTGATGCCTATAATGGGTTTTAGCCAATTGGATTTTAAAAGCACTCCTTCGAATAGGCGAGGGGAGTAATCGTAATTTCTAATTAGAAAATTGGCATCTTTAGTCCACGCTATTTGAGAGCAACCGCTCATAAAAGGTGGCGGAGAAAATTGACTTAAAAATCGAGACTCTACATCACCTCCTCCAGCTAACTTGCACAACTCTTGATAAATTGGAAATATTTCGGGCATGTGCTCCTCAAGTGCCATGCTAGAACTCAAGTAACCCGGTCTATTACTGTAGCCTTCTTGTAAAAACCACTTTTTATAGTGCGGCCATGTGCGTTCGAAAATGGCCTTCCATTTTTCTCCCGGTTTATCTTCATGTATGCTTCTGAGGTAAAGGAACATTTATGTATTACTACAAGCTACCCTGAAATTGTTTCAGAGTCTCAATAATTTATAAAACTTTGTTAGATGCTGAATCTAGTTCAGCATAAGCAAGTGCTAATAATTTTTCAGCTCTGCTTTCGCAAAAATTATTGCAATTGCTTACATCATTTTAAATCCGCCAATCTCAGCAACTTTTTGCTCAATTTGTGGCAATTGTGTCGGTTCATTTGACTCGAACTTACTTTTAATTGCCGCAATCCATTTTTTGGATTTTTCGGTAAGGTTGAAGTTATCTGTCATCATTCGACCCCGCATTACCAATATGCCCAAATCTGCGCCTTCGTATACGTAATCGTTTTCTTTTGTTATGCGTAAAAAGAATGCTTCATCCTCGCCTTCAACTGCTCGTCTGTGCGTATCCATACGGTCATAACTAATGGAACCATCGGCTTTCATTCTGTAAATTCCAGACTTTGGCGCTCGCGTTACGTGTTCAATACTATCGTCTGTATACTTAATAACCAGTTGTCCCCACGAATCTATATTCTCAGGTCTAGCCCACCGTTTGTTTATTTCATTAACGCTCAATTTGTAATCGACGTCCATGTATTCCAATATGTGGAATAAGAACAGTGGTGCATCAGATAAAGCAAAAACAGCGTGATTCGTAATGGAACTTGCCCCGGTTATTCTAGGGTTCAATTCTCCTAGGTAAATGTCATTAGTATCGGTGTCAATTAAAAAGTCTAATTCAAAGTAGCCTTTGTAGCCTTCTTTCCTCAATTGATCTCCGAACATGCTGGTGTATTTTCTGGCTTTATCGCGAATTGTTTTGGTAAAGGCGTCAGCATATATTTCATTTCCACACCAACCCCCTTGGTAAGGTGTAAGTTCTTTAAAACCTACCAACTCAGTCATGAGCGGAGCAACTACTGTCCCGTCCTTAGTTACACAAGCCTCAATCGCTGAACCTCGGCAGTTGATGCGCTTCATTACTTTTACTTCATTTTCAGCCTCAATATCTTCTGCATGTTTGTTGTAGTCGGATTCCGTTTTAATAAAAAAGGTAGTGTGCCCACTATCGCCATAGGGCGTTTGTACAACCCAATCGTGTCCTAGGTGTCCTGCTTTTTTCTCGAGGTTTTTATAGCTGTCAATTTTTGTGAGAATGTTCGGCACACAAGGAACCCCAGCTTTGTCAGCAACTCGGTTAGTAATTACTTTATTGTCTAAGTCATTTCTGAGTTTGGCAGAAGGAAAGGCTACGTCCAAACCAATTTGCTTGGCTAATTTTTCTGTTTTTTCGTCAAACATTAAAAACAGAGCTTTACCTTTCTTCTTCCCTTTTGCTCGACCTTGAATATAATCTACTACTTGTTTATGTTCAAGCAAATAGTTGTTGATGTCTTCAATACTCTGAAATTCGTCGTGCGGAATTTCGTCAGGAGAAAATACATTTGGATGTTGGCCATCAAAACATTCGATATAACAAATGAACTTAAACCCTTTTACCCACTCATCAGCACCAAGAAGGTTGAAGTTGGTAGCACTTATGAAGTAAATCGGTGTTTCGTTTTTATAAAAAAACCTTCGTATATCCGACAAGCCTCTGAGTGGTTTTAGTAGTTCATTTACTTTTTTAGAAATGTTTTTTTTCTTAGCCATATTGAGTGTTTTAATTAGTGAGCAAAAAGTACAAAAAAATAAAGGCTGGAAGGTCTTTGTGAATTATCAAAAAATCAAATAATCATTAAAAGTAGATTTAAACTACGTTTTCAATGCTTCATCTCTAAATACCTGAAGTCCCAAATCGGGCTGAAAACCGTGTATTTCTTTTACGTCCAAGGCCATCATAAACTCCAGAATTTCTGTACTGATTATTTGACCGGGAACAAGCACAGGAAATCCTGGTGGATAAGGGATAACAAAAGCACACGAAACCAGTGTTTCTCCTTTTTGGACTCTTTCCAAGCACATTTGTAGGGGAACGAAATCGTAATTGTCCTCATCATAGGCCAAGTAATAGGCTCTGCGTATATCACCTCCTGGTACATCAGCTTTTTGTCGAAAAACCTTGTGAAATGCACTAAAATCAGGTAAAGCGGGGTAGTCTTCGATAAGGCTCTTTACTTGTTTGTTTCGAATATTCTCTTCTGTGCTGGTCCAACTTTTTTTCTCTTCATCCAATTCCTTGGCAATTTGCAACAACACCGAGATAAGGTAGGCTATACTCCCCCGAGTAGTTCCAATATTAGTCATGAATAACACAGAGTTTCTTGAGGTTTTATTGATCTGAATGTTAAACTTATCCATCAAAAACCGATTCTTGAAGGTATCGCCGTCAACACCCGTTCGTCCTATGTGTAAATTGATTTTAGTAGGGTCCAATACAAATTCATCCTCATTCCATGCTTTTTCCAATCGGTTCCAACCTTTTTTAGAATCGTAATATTCACTCAGCTTGGATTCTCGGTATTTTTCTGGAATAAAGTCTTCAATAGTAAGCACATCGAAGTATTTCTTTAAGGTGGGGTGGTCGTTGATTTTTGCCCGTAAAATCATGCTCAGTTCAATGCATTTTTCCACCATTTCGAAACCCTCAAACTGAACCTGACGTCTTCCAACATCCAATGATGCCAGTATTTGATAGTTTGCCGAAGTTGAGGTGTGCGTCATGTAGGCTTCCAAAAATGCGTCTCTGCGTCTGGGGAACTCCTCATCGTAAATATGTATCATTGAACCTTGACGTAGGCTGGATAATGTTTTGTGCGTAGACTGCGTGGAGTAACACCGTATACTCACCTTACTAGGGTCGGGCATAATGGATACTTCTCCCTCCTTGAGTTCAGCAATATACCCTTCGTATTTTTTTCGATAGCTATCTGATAAATAACGATAACGCAGTTTTCTGGCTACATACATTGCTGATCTTTTGCGATAAGTGTGTGTAAAAGCGGCAAACCCAAACCAAGCCTCGTCCCACAGAAAAACCATGTCGGGTTTGATGGCGAGCACTTCTTGCATTACTCGTTCCACATTATACACCAGTCCATCAAAAGTACAGTTGGTAAGCACCAACATTTTTACATCGTCCAGTTTGCCCTTACTTTTCATCAAAAGCAATTTCTCCTTTATTTCAGATAAAGGAACTGCTCCATACATACTGTATTCTGGAATTGGATAGGAGTCGAGGTAAATAGGGAAACCACCCGAAAGTACTTGTGAATAGTGATGTGATTTGTGGCAATCCCGGTCTATAAGCACATAGTCACCGGGTTTTACTACCGCTTGTTGAACGATTTTATTTGCCGTGCTGGTTCCGTTGGTTACAAAGAAAGTGTTTTTAGAACCAAAGGCTTTGGCAGCCATCTCTTGTGCCTTTTTTAATGGTCCAGTTGGTTGTAACAAACTATCCAGACCTCCTGTGGTTGCAGAGGTCTCCGCCAAGAAAAGATTTCGCCCGTAAAATTCACCAAAATCTCGAATCCAAAAACTTTTGTAAATGCTATTTCCTCTCGAGATAGGCATGGCGTGAAATACTGAAGTTGGCTTAGCAGCGTATTCCATGAGTGCTTTAAAAAAAGGTGCTTCAAAGCGCTCATAAAGCCCTCGGTGAATGCTCAGATGCATTTCTTGTAAATCTTCTTGCCGGTAAAATATGCGTCGAAAAGTCGAAACCACCTTATCGCTCAAATCCATTACTGCGTGATTGGTCACATAATAAATGTCAAGTTCTGGCCGCAGCTTTTTTATACTCCAAGCTAAATATGTAGCTAAATCTTCTTGTTCTAGTGATGAATATTCAAGATGATTGAGTGCGCTAATAAAGGGGCGTACCAACTTTAGACGATTGGTGGATTTTACCAATACATCGTACCGGATTACAACTACCTGAATGTTGTAATTGAACAGAATTGAAATTATAGCATCTTCAAAACTTTTGACAACTACTGGGTTGTAAACAAACTGGTCTTTAGGATCTCTAAGTTTGGCGAGTTTTTCTTTTAAATCTTCCTCATCGGTGCCATTAATGTCGTCAACGAAGAGTGTCTCAAAGTAATGCTGGTTTGGCCGTTCCTCTGGTTCATCAACATCATTATTAAACAATTCAATATTGTCTAACTTACTTGGGTTGTAACGATAGGCCTCACTTACCAAATGTCTCAATATTTTTGAGCACTCTTGGTAGAGCTGGATATATTCACCCTTCTTAAAAAATGTTTTGTTTTTCGCTAGTCTAGCTGCTCCCGGGTATGCCCAGTATTTTTCGATTACCTGCAAGTCTTTAAACACCTCTTCTGTTCGAGTAAAGACCTTCGAATCGGCATCTTGTCTATTCTTTTTTAGTTTGGTAGCGAGTTCTTTTAGCTCATTCCACCGCTCATACCGAAGTTGCGCAATGGTGTAATAATCTTTTTCTTTCTTTCGGTTATCACTAGCTATTTTACTCGCTAAATCTTGCATGTTATAAATTTTCTTTTTTGGGATGCTGTTCTAAAACTTCTAAATCTGGTGTTCGGTTATTTTTTATTGGCTTTTGAAGTGGACCTAAACTATCGAGATAAGGAAGCTCCTTATCCTTATCGTAAATATCAAAGACTTGTTTGTGATCCCTAAAGGACTTTAAAGTTTGACCCAAACGCAAAACGCCTCGATCTCTACTACTTCTTACTCTATCTAGATCTACTTCAATGGGGATCATTTCCGGACCCGTACTGGCTTGATACATAACTCTTCCATCGGGGCCGCATACTATTGAACGACCAGTTCCGCCGTCTCCCAAACCATTAATATCAATAACAAAACATTGATTAATTGCCGCTGTTGCTTGCGCATTAGCCAATTCTATGTCTCGATCAATTGTTCCCGTAAGTGAGGGATGAATAATGACTTCTACACCCTGAACCGCCAAGGTTCTTGAGGTTTCCGGGAACCACATATCGTAACAAATAGACATGCCAAATTTTCCAACATTGGGAACGTCCCAAATTAAAAACTCAGTGCCACTTTCCACTCCCTCTTCATATGGTAAGAAAGGAAACATTTTATCGTATCGTCCTACAATTTCGCCTTGAGGATTGATAACTGAGGCAGTATTGTAAATTTTGCCGTGTTTCTTTTGAAACATAGACCCTGGAATTAACCAGATTTTATGTTTTTTGGCTATTTCTCTGAATTCATCCTCAATATCATTTGGAAATTCCATTGCATTGTGTGTTAATGGGCCAAATGGAGCAAGCTCCGAAAACATCACCATATCTACCCATGGATAGATGGACATGAGTACTTCTAATTTGTGTTTCATTACTGGTACATTGCTCGCTCCTGCGCGGACATGCATTTGAATACCTGCTATTGAAAATGGTGTCATATCGAAAAAAGAGTGTCTTTTACTTAAAAAATTTAGAAATGCGAAATTAGAACAGTGCTCAAAATAAGTTTTAAAAAATACGTATTCTAAACTTATTATTTTGAACAATCTTTGAAATAGACCAAGTTTATATTCAATTCGTAAACTACGCTATTTTTCTCAAGGCGATAATTCGAGGTTGCTTAAATAAGTTAACATATGTGTCATCGATAAACCGCGAAGACTTTCTGGGTTTCGAAAAATACAATGTATTGGTCTTCGTGAAGGCAGCCATTTAATGCATTGAAAAACGGATTTTAAGTATTTGCTGTGACTTTTTACTTTGCTTTGTTGTGTTTTAGATGAACACATTGGTGATAAATAATTTTAAAAGTTGGCTTACCGTTATCCTGTGTGGCTTAATACTTAGCTTCAATGGAAATGCTTTCAGTTCAGATTCGTTAAAGAACGCACTGCACAATCCAGAGTTAAGCAAAAAAGCTTTACTAAAAATACAATGGCGATTAGCTTTTAAATACACGTACATTGACCCAGATAGTGGTCTTAAGTGGTCTAAGGTTGCTTTTGAAGAAGCCACAAAACAGACTAATAGTAGAAGTATTCAAGGGGCTTTGCATCTTATGGGTGTAAACTACACAAAGCTCTTAAGGTATGATTCCGCGAAGCTCACTGCCCAACATAAATATAATATTGGTGAACAGTTTAACGACAGTGTCGGAATGATTGATGCTCAAATTGATTTGGGTAATGTAAATTTAGAGCTAGGTGAGTATGACTCCGCAATTCATTATTACACCTTTTCTTTAAAAAAAGCCTACCTCATTGATAGTGTATCTCGACCATTAGCCAGAAGGAGGTTAATACAAAGGTGTTTGATAAATTTGGGGGAGGCTGCCAAGGATCAAGGCTTCTACACTAAATCTTTGCAATATTTTCGACAAGCTGAGTCCAGAGGCCTAAGAGGTTTTTATGCCTCTGTTCACCGGCATTATGGTGAGTTATATACTTTACAGAATGATTTTGACAATGCTAAGAGCCATTTTTTAAAGGCAATAAAGTCAGCCAGAATTAATAATAGAAGGGGCTCTCTCAGTAACTACTATATTTCATTTGCAAGTATGTATGAGGAATATGCTCAGTTAGACTCAGCACTCCTTTACATTCGTTTGGCTAATAATATTCTTGAAGAAAACGGAAATGCATATGCTTCATCAAGATTAAAGATTCAATATGCGAGACTAATTAGAGCGTCCAGGTCGCCTGATAGCGCATTAAAAATTTTGCAGCCTGCTATCAAAATTATGGAAGCTAGAAAAATGGCAAAAGAATTACCTAAAGCTTATTTGGAGTTAGCGATTTGTCATTTATTATTAGATCAGCATTTGAAGGCAAAACAGAATTTTTTAAAAAGCTATGAAACCTCTAAATCCATGAGTACGGTTGTTACACAAAAAACTGCACTGGAGTATTTATATAAACTGGCTAAATCGGCGGGAAAACTTAGTTTGTCTCAGAATTATCTCGAAGAATTGAGGCAAATTGAGCTTAAAATTTATAACAAAGAGCAAACAAGAAAGTTGGCGCAAGCACAAGCTGAACATGAATACGAGGTTTTAAGGAAAAAAGAAGAGGCGTTAGCAGCGCAGCGATTTGAGTTTGCAAACACGCAGTATGAAAAAGAGCTGCAATCAGAAAAGGTTAAATTGAGGTTAATGGCGATTATTGGACTAATAGTTCTTTTTGCTAGTGGACTTCTATTGTATGCTTGGATGGATAATAAGAAGAAAAATAAGCTATTAATCGTTCAAAAGGAAGCATTAGAAAAAAGGGATGCTGAAAAAGAGCTCCTTTTAAGAGAGATACACCACAGGGTAAAAAACAACCTACAAGTTATCAGCAGCCTTTTAGATTTACAAACAATGCGAAGTCCCAGTGAACAAGCAACAAAGCAATTGAAAGAAGGTCAAAGCAGAGTAAAATCAATGGCGCTTATACACCAAAAGTTATATCAACAGGAAAACTTAAGTACGGTGGATTTTAGTGAATATCTTACGAGCATTTCATCGTTTATCAAATCTACATTTCTAACTGAGGGTGAATGCCATATATCTATTAATGCCCAAAACTGTAACTTGGATATAGACCGAGCAATTCCTTTAGGATTGATTGCAAATGAACTGTTGACAAATGCTTTTAAATATGGAAAAGTTGCGGACCGGCCGTTGATGATATCCATAGAAATGACTGAAAACGATTCGACCTTCAATTTCATTGTTCAAGATAATGGTCCCGGAATGAGCTCTGATAATGAAATGTTAAAGCCTAAATCGCTTGGTATGCGCATAGTGAAAAGGCTTACCAAGCAGTTGAACGGTACATTAGAATATAGTTTTGATTCCGGTGCTAAGTTTGAGCTCCTTTTTTGATTTGAACACACGTCAAGTAGGGGCTTTTGTTCGGCATCCAATCTTCGTCAAAAAATAAAACTCTAACGAAAACATTCCTTTTTGCTTGGGTACAGGTATTATTCTGTGCGAAATCTAATCCATGACGGTATATTGTATTTTGAGTTTCAGTAAGAATTAAAGGTGTTGCTAAAAAACATTCCCTTAGTATTGGACAAGGTTTCGCATTGAAGAAAGCATAGGACAACTAAACAGAATAGCAAATTTCGAATTCTGTAGGATGATGATTTAATTTATTAATGAACTCAGAACATTGACGTATATTACCGCCGAAAAATATTGACTTCCAATTATATTTGAAACGCAAGTCAAGAGCCTTTAAAGCTCTATTGATAGCAGGTAATACATAGAACACCGTTGCAGAAGACGCTTCAAAAAGAGTGATAGTTTTGTTTTTGTAAGAATATTTATGAAAAAGGTAAAAGTTGGAATTGTTGAAGATGAAGGGGTGATAGCTGAAAACCTTTTAGTTGTATTAGAGGATATTGGTTATCAAACGTGCGAACCTGCCAGTTCTTATGACGAAGCGCTTGAAATGATTGAGACCGAACACCCCGATATTGTTTTGCTTGACATTATGATCCAAGGTGACAAAGACGGAATAGACCTTGCATGGGAGATTAAAGAAAATATTAAGGTACCGTTCATTTTTCTAACTTCAAGTTCGGATCCACTTACGGTAGAAAAAGCAAAAAGCGTTGATCCTCCGGCTTACTTGGTAAAACCATTTAATAGAGATGATTTATTTACAAGTATCGAAATCGCTCTGCACAACTTTAAAACCGATAACATTAGTTTAAGTCCACAACATGTGCTAAAAGATGTGTTATTCATAAAGGACAAAGAGCTTTACAAAAAACTTCTTTTTGATGAAATTCTGTTTTTGAAGAGTGACCATGTGTATGTTGATATCATTACGACAAAGGGCAAATTTGTCATTCGAAGCACAATGAATGATATACTAAAAAAGCTAAATGAGAAATTCTACCGCACGCATCGCTCTTGCATTGTAAACCTAGAAAAAATTGACTCCATTCAGGGTGAAGAATTGGTGGTTGGAAAACATAATATTCCAATTGCTAAAAACTATCGAGACAACTTGCTTATAGGCTTAAATATGATCTAAATTCTTCGTAACAGAATACGGTGTTTTCGTAACATTTCATCGGTTAATATTTTTCCTTTAACATAATTTTGGATTGTAAGAAAATCCTTAATGTCAAAGAAACACACTCTATTAATAACTTATTTGTTTGCCTGTGGATTGTTCAACCTTTTGCATGCCCAAGAAGAGGAAGGTGAATCAATTAAAGACAAGGTAAAAAAGAATGTTGGTGTTTCTGGAGGTATTGGTTACAGTTCTACTTTTTATGATATGTCTGGAGCGCCAAATCAGCGACCACCCCATTTTTGGCAACTTACGGCTAATTTGAATATTAATGCTGGACCAATTAACTTGCCGTTCTCAGCCCGTTTTTCGCCTGCCGGCAACGATGGTGCATACCCCACAATTCCAACACAAATTGGACTAAGTCCAAATTACAAGGCTTGGACCTTACACTTAGGTTGGAGGTCGTTAAAGTTTTCAGATTTCTCGGTATCGGGAAATCAATTCGTTGGGGCAGGAGTAGAGTACAAACCTGAAAAAAAGATAATTGTTAGAGCCTTGGGAGGACGATTTGTAAAATCTAACATTGAATACGACCCAAATAGAATCGTTGTTGGTTCGCCTGCCTACGAGCGATGGGGTGGAGGAGCACAAGTAGTTCTTGGATCAGATGAAAAGCATATTGGCTTTCATTTGTTCAAAGCTAAAGATGACCCAAACTCTCTACCCGGTAGTGATACCCTGTTATTCTCGCCTTCAGATAATCTAGTTTATGGAGTAACGGGAAGTTATTCAGTTAATGAGAATATCAGTTTGTTTGGTGAATACACAATAAGTGCAATCACTCAAGATATTCGAATAGAAGAGGGTATTCAATCGAATTATTCTTATTTAAATAACCTTGGAAATACGTTTTACTCAAACCCCACTACAGTTCAAAATAAGGCTATAAACGTTGGGACCAACATCAAAATCAAATCTGCCAATTTAAAGCTCGCATACAGACGGGTAGACCCTGGATATAGATCCTTGGGGGCAATTTATTTAAATAATGATTTGGAAGATGTAACCTCTAATTTAAGCTTTAGTGTCCTAAAAAGAAAAATGAATATCTCCTTGACCGGAGGTATTCAGAGAAATAATTTGGATGCGGATAAAATGACGCGAACCAATCGTCTTATCGGTGCCTTAGCTATCAATTATGCTCCAAATGAAAAATGGAATTTTGGTGGTAATTACTCAAACTTCACCACCAATACGGAGCAAACGCTTGTGCAAGAAGGTTTTGATACCCTGAGGTTTGCACAAGTTACCACATCCGGCTCATTGAATGCGGCTAGAATGTTTAATAGAGAAAAAACCAGTCATACTATTATGGGTTTATCCAATTACCAAGAAGCAGTGAGCAACGGAGATCGACTGAGTCAGAATTACCTTAATATGCTAACCTATTCGCTCGTTTTCAAAAAGCTTAAATTAAGTACTAATGCAAGTTACTCATTCAATAAAACCATTGCTGGAGGAATAGAAACCGATTTGAATGGGCCTACGGTAGGAGCTGCAAAGTCTTTACTTGGAGGAAAGTTAAATGCTGGTTTATCAGCTAGTTATTTGAATACAAAAATCAACCAAGCTGAGGTTGGAAACATTCTAACTTCAAGAGTTTTTTCCAATTTAAAAATAGGAAAACACCATGGTTTTAATGCGAGTTATTCATTTGTTCAAAGAGATTTAACCACCCAAACCGAAGTGTCTAGAGAATCAATATTAATTGTTGGATATCAATTTACCTTTTAGTGAAAAACGTTCTAAAAATAGTTTTGTGTTTAGTTGGTATGCTGCTGATGCATGGTATGGCTTCTTCTCAGGTTTACCCTGTTAATGTGACTACTACCGTCACGCCTCCGAATCCGACTAAACTTACAGATTTTTACTCGGCTTCAAATACTTCTTTTAAAGCAACGGTAATTTTTTCCGATTTAACAAAGCCTTCTATTAATGTTAAATTGAGAGTTAGAATTGAAAGCAACAACATCAAAATAGAGACGAAAACTGATTACACACCTGCAACACCATTAACATTGTCTTCTGGTTCGCCAACACTTTTGCAAAGCACCGATTTTTCAAATTATTTATCTACCCAAAATATTAATGTAACTGGTGCAGATAAGAATGCCTTTTTTACAAACGGGGGTAAATTACCAGAGGGTTTTTACCAAATATGTATAACTGTATTAGATTACCGAACCGGCATTCCAATTAGCCAACCAGGTTGCGCTATGGTAAATATTTTTCAGGAGCAGCCACCTCGATTGTTGAAACCAGAATGTGAAAAAATGGTTAAACCGCTTAATCCGCAGTCAGTATTTTTTAGCTGGCAAGCATCACCTGGAGGGTCACCAACTTTGGCAGCTAACTCTTTATATACACTATCGGTGTGGAAAATTATCGACGAAAATGCCGACGGTTTAGCAGCGGTTCAAAATGGTCAATCAACTCCAATTTATAAGTCCAACGCTAATAACCTTACTACACTTAATATGGATTTAACAACAACCCAGTTGGATGTTGGGTACAGGTACGCTTTTCAAGTAAGAGCTACTGATATGCAGGGACGCGATGTATACGATAATAATGGAAAATCTGAATTCTGCTGGTTTTATTTTGGGTACCCTGAAGGGGGAGAGGTGGTGCTTAAATATCCTAAAGAAGCCTATGCATTCGGTAGAAATGAGGATAAAATTTTTGAGTGGAGCGCCCCAGATAAGCGTGTACAAAACCAACCTTTTGAGTACACTATAAAAATAGTAGAAGTGAATAATAACCAGACACCTGCTGATGCCATGCGAAGCAATAGTTCATGGTTCTCGCAGGCCATTTCATCTACAACTTCTATTCAAGGTGCTACATTCGAACTCACCAAGCTGCTGGATACAGACCAGTTATACGCTTGGCAAATAACTACAAAGTCGGGTACTCAGACTGTCGCCGAATCAAAAGTTGGAAGTTTTTATGGGCCACCGTTAATTGATGCTTTCAATGCTGGAAATTTTAAGGTTTTAGTAAAGCGAACCGAAAACAAAGACCTCAATAACCTCAAGGGTAAAGGGTTAGTTAAACTTTCTGCAGCTGAAGGTGATACTTTGCCATGTGATTTTGACAGTATTTCGGTAAAAGAAATATCGGGGCAACATTTTTTGCAAAATGGGGAGGTTATTTTTGATTTATCCAAAAGAGCGCCAATTGTACTTAAACCAAAAGAAGCGGATGATGTGGATGCAAAGTTTGTATTTCAAAAAGGGAAACTCACTAAGCGCGGTTTGTACTATGGTGGTGTTGTAGAATATCCAATTCCACATCCGCTTATTGTGGATTCCGTTGGCGTTTTGAAAACGGGTTTAAACTATTACCAAGTTGATAAGGACTATAAAATTGCCGGTACGGGTGAAGTGTTTAATAACCAATCATTTGAATTAGCGGATCCTTACAAGCACACGCTTAAAATAGCAAAGAATTCAATTATTAAAGTTGGTGCGAACCTTTACGAGTTTAGCTTGAAGGGTTCACTCACATTGCCTAAAAAAATTCTTACTAATGATAAAAAAGCCTATGAGCTAAGTTTTACAGAAGCTAAAAACCTGTACACGATTAAAGTTCCATATTTATTGAGCAATGCAAAAAACCATTTTACTCCGATCAAGAATTCAACTTTTGCAATAAAACCGGTAGAAGCAATTATTGACTTAAATG
Organism: Salibacteraceae bacterium; assembly: GCA_965660875.1. GTDB lineage: Bacteria > Bacteroidota > Bacteroidia > Flavobacteriales_G > Salibacteraceae > UBA6770. Next base: position 67,022 of record CBFIBQ010000014.1, read on the forward strand.
AAAGTTCTTCACCTGGCATAAAAGAAGTGGATAAAGGGTGGAAAGGAGTGTATTTTCCGGAGTTTAAAGCAGTTTTTCCTGCTAAACTGGATAAGAAAAAACAAATAACTACTAAATACGCTACAGAATTTCGTCAAAAAGTAAATGGAGATACGATCTTTTTTACGACTTCTGAAGGATTGTTTCTAAACTGGGCTTTTGACATTATTGACCAAGATTTGAAGTTCAATAGTTTTCCAGCTACTCTTTCAGGTGTTCTAAATATTGAAAAAGGACAATTCAAAAAAAGTGAGTTTACTGGTGAGTTTAATATTCCATTTCTCAGCCAAACCGAGAAATTTGTTTATCGAATCCCCGTAACAGCAGATGGAATAAAAACAGCATTTTTAGACCAAGATATCGTGGATAGAGAACTGTCGTTTAATCCATATGGAAATGATAATAGAATCGATGTTACGGTAAAAAGAGCGGTATTTAAGGAAGGGAAATACTTACAAATGACCTTGGACTTAGAACATCAAGGCTTAGATTCCAAATTTACGGGTGTTACCGATTTTAGGGCATATGGAGATAATTACATTGGGTTTGGTGGTAAAAACGGCACCAAATCTTTACCTCGTACCATTTCTGGTTCGTATGCTGGCTTTTCGTTTTTAATTGACGAAGTAATGGCCAGTTACGATAATGGCTTTTATCACATTGCTTTTTTATCTGATGTTAGCCTAGGTAAAAGACTCTCAGGCAAAGACGGTTCTCCAAGTATTGCATTTAGTAGCGTAATGCAGCTCTTTAGTGATTACTTGCCAAACGAAGAGGATAATAATGCGGTTGCTGAAGTTCCTTACAAGAAGGACATGGAAAAGAAGAAGAAAATTAATGGAGGCTGTTATATAGAGATTAAAAATGCAATGAATGATTTCAAAGGTTGGATTGAATTGATTCACGATGACCCTAACCTAGGAACCGTATTCGCCGGAGATATCGAGGGTAAACTTTTACTGCCATTGGTTATACCAATGAAAGCGAACATAATTATTGGTGACAATAAAGGAGATACTTATTGGTATTTTGATTCTTATTTCCAAGATAAAGAAGGGGTTGGTATTCCAGTTATATCGCCATTTAATTGTGTCGGGTTTGAAGGGAGAATGTACCATCATATGAAATACGCCACCGATGCTTTTGTCTTTGACAAAGGAACTGATTTGGCTCAAACTTCTTATTTACAAATTATCGATGGTAAAACTGGAGGAGGCTTATTCCAAAGCGATTGGGTAGCCGACATGAAAATCACTAACAGTAAAACCAGCCTGACGGTTAAAGGTGATATTTCTTGTATAAACCAAACTAGGCGAAAAGGAGCAGCAACAACCTTGGCGGCTATGGCTGGTTCAAAATTAGTGAAGGCTGCAACTTCTGTTCAAAGTATTGATACAAAGATCGACTTGAATAAAACTGGTACTTTGGGTATACAGGTATCTGGGTCTGAACAAAAGTTTTCCTATCAAGACAATGGTAAAAGCGTTTATGCAAGTTTTGCTCAAAAAAGTAATGAAGGTATTCCAGGCGCATATTTAAAACTTGAAAAAGGAAACTACACGCTAGAAGGAGAGGGGTTTTCTAATGGCGTATATGCTATGAAATTAGCAGATAAATCCAATAGTTTAAAGTTTGGCTCTAAAGAGAAAGGACAAGCTTTTGCCGATGGTACGCTTAAGGGAGTGGATATTAAATCGACCTATGCCTACAATACTAAACTGGCGAAGGGAACGCTGGGCTATCAAGGTAAAACATTGGAGTTCACAGCAAATGGTTCGGATAAATATGCCCGAGCAGATTTTACTTACGAAAAAGGTAAAACAATGTACGGGATGTACAAATCCAAAAAAGGATTTGCAGGGTTTTCATACGACAATGTGAAGTACGATATGGAGGTAGATCCAAGCAATGAGGTGGTAGACATGACTATGGATGTGAGTGGTAGTTTACTGGGTGCAACTTATTGGGCAAATGACAAAAAAGGAAAAGTCACTTTTAAAAACTCGTCATACGATTTTGTAGCAAATTCAACCAACAAGATAGTTGGTGATGCTCAACTAACAAAAGGGGCTCAAAAGATTAATGTAACCTTCGATAAACCCACAAAATCGGGGACAGTACAATATATCCATTCTTCAAATGCCAAATTTTATGGAGAATTAAACAATGCCAAGTTCGCTTATTTAGAAATGGATGTTGACGGAAATAAATTCGGTATTGGAGGTAACACCGGAGCAGATTCTGGAAGAGTACTTTTTAAGAATAACGATTTTGATATTACCGTTAAAGCTCAACCCAAAAAGAAGATCGGTGCACTGTCTTTCGACTACAAAAACGATTACTCGGTAAGGTCTCAGGTTAAAGTTGACTCGTCATATGCCTCTTTTAAAGGTGAAGGATATACTGTTAGTGTTTCGGGTTATGGAAAAGGCTTTGGCCGATTGCAATTAGCTAAAGGAGATTATAAAGCGGATGTTATTGGAAATAAAGCGCAAAAATATGGGTCACTGTATTTGACGAATGGCCAAACTACAATTTCGGCAGCAGGTTGCAAGAGTGGAATATCAAAAGCAGTAGCCGAAAAGTATAAAGGTATTCAAGGCGAATTCGGAAGTTTTAGTTACAAAGATGCTCAATACGATTTTGGTGGATACTTAGTGCCAAAGGACACTGTTAGAGGCGCCTTATTTGTGAATGGAAGTGGAATTTCGGCCGCAGGTAACAAGACAAGCAAATACGATATTCAATTAAAAGACCCTGGGGCAGTTTTAGATATTCATGGAAAACTTAAGGATCGAAAACTTACGTTTAATTACGAAGAGTCTTTGCTTACATTCGATGCTCAAGCAGACTTCTCAGCTGAAGCCGGATTCTTTGAGTTAAAGGAAGGTACAGTAAAATATCGATTTGATGCTACCGCCAGTGAATCTAAGTTGTTACTATCTAAATCAGCTTATAAGGCATCTGCCTCAAGAAATTCGACCGAATATTCCATGGACTATACCAAAGGCAGTAATAGTCTAAAATTGACTTCTGATGTAGACGATAGCGAGACAACCTTAGAGTTGAAAACCAGTGCTGTTAGACTTTCCATGAAAGACAATGGAGATATTAAAATTGAAGAGGGAAGTGATGTTGTTGAAATCGAGGAAACCCTAACTGCAGGACTACAGATTAAGGAAAATGGTACAACAAAAAGCGGCAATTCTTCTTCATTAAAAACCACTAACGGAAAAATAAAATCGAGTATCAAAGGAAACGAGAAAACCATTGAATACAATGGAACCAACAAGATTACCTTATCCTCAAATGGCAAAAATGGAGAGCTTACGGCTACAATTGACGGGAAAACCTGGACTGCTAGTAATACTTCAGCGGCCGTTAATATGCAATGTAATAATACTTCCTATACTATTGAGAATAAGATACTTTCAATTACTGAATCTTCTACCAAAAAAATAGAAATAAATCCAAATGGAGGTAAAGTAACTTATGGAACTTTAACTACGGATCTAAACGTGGACGACCGACTGAGTTTCAAAGAAAGCAACTACAAATACGTTGCTTGGATGGATGAAATCAAAGGGATTGCGATCCAAAAGCAGGATCAAAAAGTTATTGTGGATTTAACAGAGAAAATATTGTTGCAATACGATCCAACCAAGTATTTAAAAATTGAGAATGCTACTCTTGATTTTAAATTGGATAAGGTGACGATGTTTATCGACCCTACCAAGAAGTTAGTATACGACGATAAAGAAAATTATTTTGAATTAGGACCACAAAAGTTTGAGTTGTTGCGTGGAGTTACTGGAGTATCGTTAGATGCTGATGACTTTAAACTGGCTATTGATGCTTCTAACTATGTAAAGCTGGGAACAGCTAATCTAGATTTTAAAGTAAAAGGAGTAGGGGTTGCTTTTGATGCTCAAAACCCGCTGAAATTTGAATATGGCGATTTTAAATTCGATTTAGGTACAAGTGGATTAAGCTTTAACCACGAAGGAATTGAATTGGGTTTAAAAGAATTGAACGGGTTAGCTAACCTAAATCTTAAAAACCCTTTGGGAGAGGTAGATATTAATACCAACGGACTTGGCTTAACTATCGGAACCGATTTAGAATTGGATATCAATTCAGATTATTATTTAAGATTAAAAGCACTAGACAGATCATTGGCATTTGGTCTGAACAAGGTAGTTTGTTTGGATAGCCTACTTGATGTTGGATTTGAATTTGGTGGTAAACATTTAGCCGCACTGAACATTAAAGATTATTCAATTGCAATTCCATCTGTTGGAGGTATTGATTTCACATTACCAAAAACAAACTTTGATATATCTATTTCTCCAGATTTGGCTCTCAATTTAGATTTTTCTGGTTTCAAAATGGACTTCATGAAAAATGGGTTCCCTCTTGATGTAAACATTGGTTCAATGGGATTGAAATTGCCGAATATTTCAAATGGTTTCGAAGCTAATATTGATTTATCAGGATTTGATGCCGACTTAAAATCAATTGAAGGAGAATTTACAAGTTTTGTTCTTGGTACTGATATGTTGGGGCACGCCAATTTTGGTAGAGATGTAAATGCAAATACTGTAATTGGATACAAAAAGAGCGGTTGCAGCTTTGAACTAAAAGTTGGAACGGATGGCTTAAGTGGCACCAAACAAGGGAGCTGCAGTGCATATAACCTGCCTCCTGTTTTCTTCCCAACATCAGGAGCGCCTCCAAAGGACACCCCCGCAGGTAAAATTCCAGCCACAGACAAACCAAAGTACTTAACTGATAAGATTACCGATAAAGCAAAAGGCCTTTCAAAAGGAAATATGAACATGACGGTCAACACAAAGAACTCTACAATCAAAGGATCGGCAGATTGGAATAGTAACCAAGTTATTTGTGCTAAAGCCAAAATGAATTTTGAAAGTGACGGGAAGAATGAAACGTGGAAGTTAGAAGTGGGAACGAAAAACAACCCAGTTACAATAAAGCCGGGATGTTCAAATGATTTTAAAGGTAAAGGTTACTTAAGATTTGAGAACGATGGAGCGTATGTATATGCGAAGAAATCAGTGAACCTTAGCTTAAGTACAAAAATCGGAGATGAAACAGTAGGTGCAAAACTTTCTACTGACTTTAAAACGTCCTTAGCCTTTGGCTCGGGAATAAAACTAGACCCATTAGAACTTAAGAAATTTGAACTGGAGGTGAATTCGACGGCTAAGATTGACGCGAGTTATTGGTTCATTGATGGTAAAGGATCGTTAACACTAGGAAGTGTTTCGGTTAGTGGTGATTTAGAAATGACCCCGCCGAGCAGTAATACCTCCATGAAGATTAAAGGTGATTTAGAAGGCAAAGTCAACATCCTAGACATAATTACCGAAGATTTTAAATTCAAGATTGATGAGACGTTTAATTAAAATCGGAATCTTCATATCGCTTTTGGTCTCAGCTGTTGGCGTGCAAGCTCAAGAGAATAAGATTAAGATTTTCGTTACCAATAACGTTGATGGGGGTGCAGGTACCAGCGTAAAATGGATAATGAGTACGCTCATTGCTGATAAGGGCTTTAATATCTATAGAAATACTCAAGGAAGTGAAGAATGGGTTAAAGTAAATGATAGACCAATTACTGTAAATAGATCTTCGGGTGATTCTGAATTAACATCCGAAACCGACAAGCAATACTTTAAAATTATCAAGGATCGCTCGTTTGAAGAGCTCCAGTCCAACAAAATGGTGCTAGTATTTAGCGCAATACAAGCTATTTACTCCAATCAGTTTGCCACTGCTATTGGTGTAATGTACAATGATGTTCGTGCTGAGGAGGTAAGCGTTCGTTACAAGATTGCTGAAATAGGAACCAACGAAGAAGTAGAATTGGGTATTTCAGAATATTTTTCAGTTGGAACCAAGGAGAAAATTATTGCTCCAGACAGCATTTATGTTGAGCGAACAAAGAATAGCACAGCAATTGGTTGGAAGCCGGAGGTTGATAAATTTTTTGGCGTAAACATTTACAGATCTACCAATGGGTCAAGCTACGAACTAATTACCGACAAGCCAATTCGCATGCAAAAAAATGCGGAGGGGGAATATGCCACTCATTTTTACAGAGACCAGGAAGTAACTGGAGAAAAGGAATACGCTTATCAATTGGAGTCAGTTGATTATTTCGGACGAGTATCAACCAGATCACAAACCATTTCTGTTCGTTCAGAGGCTGGCGATGATAAAGCAGCACCTTTTGTGAGTGATATTAACACAAATGGAATTAAAATGCTAGTGAATGTTTCTTGGAACCCAATCGAAGATCAAGATCTTAAAGGATACAATGTATACCTCAAAGAAGATGAAGGAGAGGCGACTCGAGTAAATAGCGCTTTACTAGAATCTACGTCCCATTCTTTTGGTTCGAAAAGCATAGGCTCCAAACTGGTTCAGGTAGAGGCAGTTTATGAACAAGGAAATAAACGGTCCAATTGGATGTATACTGAGCTATTTGATCAAATTCCGCCGGTCGCTCCAGAGAATTTTAATGTCATAAGCGATACGGGTGTGTTTATTATGAAATGGAAACCTGTTGTAGCACCTGATTTAGCTGGATATTACATTGAGCGTGCACTGGTTGGCGATAGCATTCAAAAGTGGTTAAGAGTAAATGGTACTCCTATTGATACCAATTATTTTGAACTTAAAGTTTCTAAAGAAAACACCACCAACTTTGCCTACAGAGTGCTTGCCGCAGATACCAATTACAATTCGAGTGAACCTTCAAATACCATATCCTCACAGCAAAATGATGTTCTTGCTCCTGAACAACCCGTGGTAATTGAAGCAAATACAAGCTCAGATACCAGCGGTGGAAATTATGTTCAACTGCGTTGGTTGCCAAATGTAGAGTCCGATTTAGTTGGGTATCATGTTTTGAGAAGGGTACAAGGTGACTCAGGGGCTTATCAAAAAGTAAACTTTGAATTAATTCCTAAAGAAATTAGCGCCTACAAAGATCGCAGAGCTAAAGAGGGAATGAGCTATGAGTATGTCGTTGTAGCGGAAGACCAATCGGGGTTAAAGAGTGAGCCAAGCGAGATAAATACGGTCGTTATCCCTGTAAATATAGCGGCTCTAATTCCTATGAATATTGAAATAAAAACCAATAACAAGAAGAAAACCATACTGCTAGCTTGGGCTGAGACAAATACGGAGAGATTGGCTGGATACACCTTATACGCTGGGTTGGATAATAAAAACCTAAAACCAGCTTCCGGCTTATTTAGAGAAAACAACATTGAATTAAAAAAAGAACCCGGTACTTACTACCTGCAATTACGAGCAGTGGCAAAGGACGGACAGATTGGAAAATCAGAAATAATACAGACAACAATAAAAACAAAGTAAAATGAGAAGAATAGCATTACTTATTACGGTTATTTTTTGCAGCGCAGCGGGGTTTGCACAAGTTGGTATTGGCAATGTGGTGCCCGATACCAATTCTATTCTAGATCTTCGAAATACAAATAACAGAGGGTTTATACTGCCAGACGCACCCGGGATAATGCCATCAAGCCCAAAGGGATTGATGTATTATAGTCAGGCACAAAACTTTATATACTATTCCGATACAGGTGGTTACAATGCTTTGTCACCTTGGCGGTTTAAATACAACGGATCAAGTTCTTTGAATACCTATTACAATTTTGGAGGAAATGTAGGAATAGGGTTATCCGATCCCCAGTCCACTCTTCACTTAAAAGGAAATAATTATTTATTGGAGTTGGAAGGATCTTCTACAGTGGGATTGTCATTTCATCGCACGGGATACAGCAACGGAAGATCTGGGCACATTCGCCAAACCTCGTCTGCACTATTTATCCGAAACTTTGAATCTGGTAAAAATGTGACAGCAATTGTTACGGGTGGAGGAAAGTTTACGGTTTCAGGTGGGGGAATTGAAGCGGCAGACGACATAAATACAAGTTCAGGTAAAATCCAAGAGGATGGAAACGACTTGATTCCCCGAGGTACAATAGTTATGTGGTATGGTTCAAGTTCGAACGTACCTAGTGGTTGGAGGATATGTAATGGAAGCGGAGGAACTCCAAATTTAACCGGAAGATTTCCGTTTGGTGCAACTTCCGCTGGAGGTACAGGGGGTAGTTCAACCCATACTCATCCTGTTAACCCACCAAATACAAGTACTACAACAAACGGCAATCATAGGCACGATGTGAATATACCGGAAACTAGATGTACTGTGAGCACCTCACGAGGAGGCTCGTACTCCCTAAATCCACAAGGAGGATCAACGAACATTTGGGTTAATCCAAGTAGTAAAAGTTCGACTTCTGATGGTGCACATGATCATGATGTCAATATTGGAAGCTTCAATTCTGGCTCAGCTAATCACACACCCCCATATTGTAAAGTAGTTTTTATCATGAAACTATAATTATGAGACAAAGCAAAATTCATATCCTTTGTTTTCTGCTGTTTGCTTGTTTCTCAAGTTGGGCACAGCAGCTGCCCCTTAATCTGAGGCATTCGGGAGAACTGTTCTTGATTGAACAAGGTACTGATGTCAAAATTAAAGGCGGGCTAGAGAGTACCCACAGCAATCAAAGCAATAACATACTCAATTTAGGTAATATTTATATTTCCGATACGGTAGCTAACTACGGTGGAGCGTATATTTTTGGTACGCTACCCGATACGTTAGGCAAAGTATACTTAGATGGAACCAAACCTCAAAAATTTAGTGGAAAAGCGGTTTACTTTTCTAACCTCATTCTCAATAACTCAGCAGATACACTGTTTGTGCATAACGATACGGTGTACATAACCAAGAAAGTAAATTTTGCTAAAGGTAAAATTGATGTTGGCGATGGAGTTTTACACCTTAAACGTACGTCTTATACTTGGGGGGTAATAGAAGGTGAGCTGGACGATGAGGACAGTAGTTCCTACGTTTTTGGGTATCCGGGATATATAAAAATGTATCGTCCTTTAGCTCTAGGTAATACCTATACCGATATGCATAATACGGGCATTAGCTTAAAGGTTAACGGTAACCTTGGAACGCGCACCGAACTCAGAAGGTACCACCAAGAGCAGGGCGGACCTACAAATGGTTTTATCAAAAGACAATACGGCATACATTCGGTAAATAGCGATTACATTACAGATATTGCATTAGAGTATCAAGATACGCTTGATTTTAATGGCAATCAAGAAAATAAATTGGCCGTATTTAATTCTATCGACGGTGGTGTAACGTGGAACAAAGAACAGAGTACCATCGATACAAACGCGAATAAAGTTTCAAGCGCTGCTAGCGTTATGGTTGGCTCCAATTCCTTGTTGAGCCTAGCCGAAGGGGAATGCGATTCCTTACCTCCTGTACAATTCACGCAGGATACCTTCTTTATTTGCTCAGGTAAAAGCGTTTATCTTACCATTTCTGGGGTCGATTCAAGCGATTTGTTCTGGAGTACTGGAGTGAGCAATGTAGATTCGATTCAGGTAAATCAACCCGCGAAATATTGGGTAACTGTAAAAAATGAATTTGGTTGCAGCAATACCGATACTTGCCAAGTTGCCATAGCACCAGATCCAGTACCCGGCTTTTTTGCAGCACCGCACTGTGTTGGCGATTCTGCCTTTTTTAATGACACATCAAAAATCAGCTCAGGAACTTTAAGCTACACGTGGGATTTTGGTGATCCTTTTAGTAAAGAAGACACTTCTTCTCAAAAAGCACCTAAATATCTGTTTACCAAATTCGGAACTTTTAATGCCAAGGTTAATTTAGTTTCTGATAAAGGTTGTGAGCAATCTATTTCAAGATCGGTGGTTGTTTTACCTGCTCCAAGAGTTCGATTTACTGTAGGCGATACGTGCGCAGACTCGGCGGTAACTTTTACCAATAACACTCAAATTACAGGAACAGCTGGCATTACTTACAAATGGCATTTTGGTGATGGGGATACCTCTATAGTAAACACTCCAAATCACAGTTACAGCACAGATACGACATACCAAGTTCGATTAGTAGCTACTTCGCAAGGTTGTTCCGATTCTGTAGATAAAACAGTAACAATTCATCACAACCCGAAACCAAAATTTGTATTTGATAATTCGTGCATAAATGGTTTGGTTCAATTTACAGATTCTACCGATTATAAAGGAGGGACACCGACTTATTTGTATGACTTTGGAAATGGAAAAACGAGTGCGCAGCAAAACCCGAATACTACGTATAGTTCAACTGGTAATTATACGGTAGGTATGCAAGTTACAAGTGATAAAGGATGCATGGCAGAAATAAAAGATACGATAAACGTACATCCATATCCAAATGCAAGCTTTTCGTTTGCCAATCAATGTCACCGAGATTCTTTGCTTCTTACAAACAATTCAACCGTAACTGGTGGCGGATTTTCAAGTAAATGGTTTTTTGGAGATGGAGATACTTCTATTTCCGATAACCCCTTGCACCAATACGTTAATACCGGGCAATACCAAATAACACTTGTGGTTACCTCGGATAGTGGTTGTGTGGATTCATCCAAACAAAACGTTGACATTCATCCAATGGGCAAATCAGGGTTTACAGTTTCTAAGGCATGCGAAGGAGATCAAGTGAACTTTACAAATACTTCGGTAGTAAATGCTGGAACGTTAAGCTATAAGTGGTACTTCGCAAATGGAGATACATCAATTGTAAAAGACCCAAACACGGTATATCCAACTTCTGGTAATTACTCGGTTCTACTGGTATCTTCAACAAGCAGAGGCTGCTCAGATAGTTTGACGCAAAACGTCGTTGTTCAAGCAAAACCAACATTAGCGCTGGGCTCTACAATTGCAACTTGTGGAAAAACCTTGGAAATTGATGCAGGAAACGCTGGATCCACTTTTTTATGGAATAATGGAAAGTTAACCCAGAAAATCACTGTTCAGAATAGCGGAAATTATTGGGTAAATGTCACCAATACAAATGGTTGTTCTAAGCGCGATACGGTTACCGTTCAACTGAATACTGATGTTAGGCCGGTATTAGGGCCAGACAGAACTGTCTGCGATTCGGTAGTATTAAACACTGGATACGGAAGTACTACCAGCAATGCATTATGGAGTACTTCAGCGACAGCTCATAGTATTACGGTTACCAATACGGGTACTTATTGGGCTCGGGTAACTGATCCTAATAATTGCATTGGGACGGATACGGTAACAATTACCGTTAACAACAGCCCCAATTTAAATCTAGGTCCAGATATTTCCGCTTGTGAAGATTCAGTGCTTTCAATAACTAGTAATGTTACTGTGCCAACCTATAATTGGTCGAGTGGTGAAACGGTTGCTCAAATTAGTCCAAATAAATCAGGGACTTATACACTTACAGTAACTGATGCGAATGGATGTTCTGCCCAAGATGATATTGTTGTAACGCTCTATGATATTCCTGATTTTAGTTTGGGGGCCGATACCGTTGTTTGTGATTCGCTAAACTTAAATGTAAACGTATCAGGGGCAAGCTACTTATGGAAAAACGGTACAAGCAACAACCATTATAAGGTTAGTAATACAGAACAGACCTGGGTTACCGCTACCTTAGGCAATGGATGCTCCTCAACAGACTCTGTTTTGGTTACTGTTAATGTTTCTCCGATCGTAAATTTAGGTAACGATACTATTTTGTGTTTTGGCGAATCGATAGTACTAAAAAGCAACGTTCAAGCTGCCAGCTATAAGTGGAGTGATTTATCTACGGCAGATTCATTAAGAGTAATTACGACAAAAGATATTAGCCTTTCAGCCACCGGTCAAAATGGCTGTACAGGAACCGATAGTATTCGCATAACAGTCAATCCTTTACTGGATATTGAATTGGGCAATGATCGACCGATTTGTGATAGTCAAGAAGTTGATTTCAACCTTTCTGTGGCTAAGGCGCAATACACTTGGGGTGGTGCAAACTCATTCACTTCAAGTTCCAACACCGTAAGTATTGGAGACTCCGGTACGTATTGGGTAAACGTTATTGATTCAGTTGGTTGTCAAGCTAGCGATACCATAAGGTTGTTATACAATTCAAAACAGGCAAATGCGGACTTTTTAATGGTCAACGAGATTTTTACTGGAGATACGGTTGCTTTTATTAACCTCAGTTATCCTATTCCAGAACGTCAGTTATGGGCTACTCATGATGGCGCAACGGCCACTACGCAACATTTTGAATACAGCTATTTCCAAAAAGGTGAATTTGATGTTAAGCTCATTGTTTTTAATTCGGTTTGTACGGACACCGTAACAAAGAAAATTAACGTTAAGCTGAGAACACGGCAGGAAATATATGAAACGGCAGATTTAGCAACACTCAATTATGTTCAAAGCCTGAATGTATACCCCAATCCAACTTCGGATGTTTTAAATGTGGAATTTGATTTATTACGTGAAGGGGATGCAATATTAGAGCTATATAATATGCAAGGAAACTTATTGAATGTTCAGAAATTAAATGGAGAAGAATTTCTAGAACAAATTGAGCTCAACAATCAATCTGCTGGAATGTACTTCATAAGAGTAGCCACTGGTCGTAGTTCAAGAATAGCTAAATTCATAAAAGTTAATTAATGGGGTTTGTGTTCAGGCATTTTCTAATCGTTACTTTATTGAGTATAACTGGGCTTTCGTTATTTGCCCAACCGTGCATGTCTTCATGGGATTATCGAGCAATGGTTGTTGTGGATAATTCTGCCGGAGCTGCTAAAACGAACTTTCAAGTAAAACTAAATCTGAACACGCAAGACCTTATTTCCAATGGTAAAATGAATAGCGATGGTTCAGATATACGATTCAAAGACAAAAACGGCAACGACCTTTCCTTTTGGTTTGATGAAAAGGAAATTAATCAGAACGGCACCAATATTTGGCTAAAATTAGGAAGTTTGGCCGCTTCGGTTAGAGATACAGTTTATCTGTTTTACGGAAATACGAGTGCAGTAGACGCTCGATCCGCTATTACAACTTTTGAATACTTTGATCCTTTCGATGGGGCAATTTTAAATCCTTTGCGTTGGGAAAAGTGCGGAGGTGGAGCTTTATCGGTGAATAATGGTAAAATGAGAATGATCTCTAGCAGCGCCACGGGTGCGACTTTCATATCCACTAAGTCTGGATTCTCTAACGCAGTTGTTGTAGAAGCAGCCGTTGACACAGCTTTTGGAGGGCATAATATACTGGGTCAAATAAATGCTTCTGGAAATGGTTGGGCTATGGCATACGAAAAAATAAACCCTTCATTGGGAACAATGAGGTTGGTTGACGTATCCGATAGCAACTCCCTATCAATTTGTAAAAAAACAGCAGATCAAACTGTTAAAAATGCAGTTGCTTCTGGCAACGTACCCGGGGTATGGTCTTGTACGTGGTTTAATAACGACTCTTTATTATTGAAATGGCCCGGAGGAAACGCAAGTAGAACAGATAATAAACACAATGCAGTGTTTTCACAAAATAGAAAAATTGTAATTGGTAATACTCAGGAAGGGGGAACAATTCAATTGGACTGGATTCGAGTTAGGAAATACGACACTAATGAACCGGTGCTAAGTATTGCCTTAGAATCCAAAAAACTCGACACGGTGATTACTCAGAACAACGGTCCACTTTGTCAAGGTGATACGTTAAAACTCTCAGCTCCTACATACATTGGTGTTAGTTATAATTGGTTTGGGCCAAATGGATTTTCCAGCACTGAGCAAAACCCCAGGATTCCAAATATCAGTAGCTTAGATAGTGGAGAATTTGTCTTGCAGGTTTCTTCTCCTTTAGGTTGTCCCTCAAT
>CBFIBQ010000015.1:0-74513 GCA_965660875.1 Salibacteraceae bacterium
CCTCGATTACTGTTTATCATTCTAAGTTAAGTCTCTTTACCGTAATTTAGTGCCTCAATCCAAACATACGAGCCAAAACGTTAGGCATTATAAAGTCAAAATGAAGAAATCCATTCAAAAACCAGAAAATTGGCAAGACTTTGAAACACTCTGCAAACAACTGTGGGGAGAGGTTTGGGGGATACCAATGAAAATAAAGAAGAATGGACGAAATGGACAACCTCAGGCAGGCGTTGACGTTTATGGAGTCCCGAAAGGCGAAATGGATTATTGGGGAATTCAATGTAAAGGGAAAGTTGATTATTCCAAAGCTAAACTGACAAAGACGGAAATTGATACGGAAATAGGAAAAGCCCAGAATTTTAAGCCTGATTTATCCGTTTTCATTTTTGCTACAACTATGAATAAAGATTCGAGCATAGAGGAATATGTTAGAATTAAAGACTTAGAGAGTAGAAAAAATGGTGGATTTGAAATTTTACTGTTCTGCTGGGAAGATATTGCCGACTTGATTGATGATAACCAAGACACCTATAATTTTTGGGTTGGTAACAAGCAGCATAAGACAAAATTCGATTTCGAAGTTTCACTAAATGATTTTCAACCTGAGCTTACCATAAGACCTAAGTGTATCCGAACAATTAAGAAATATAGAGTTAGAGAGCCGGAAATCGAAAAGCTTGACATTGGAACTGCCACACTTCCCGGAAATACTGCTTGGATGAAAAATATGCCCTTTGCCAACCCAGCATTTATCTCAATGAGTCAAGGACGAGTTAATGAAGCTATTTGTTCTTTTGAAGCAATTATGGCAAATACAGGAACTAATGTGATAGAGGATTGGAGAGTTAGATTTAAGGTAAAAGGTGCTCATAAAGAAATAATGGACCAACTTGGTACAGGTCCTATGGGTATGGTTGACCTGACTGCACTCAAATACAAAAGAACTTATGTCGAAGGAAACCAAATTTCATACTCACCAAAAGATAACGAACCTCTAATTCAGAAAGACAATAGGTATTTTGAAGCTCATATTATCCCAGAATGTAAGCAATACACAATTCCGATTGAATGGGAATTACTTGCTAGAGATTTTAATTGTTCTGGAACAATTTATTTAAAAGTAGAACCAGAATATGAGGATAAAATAATTTATGAAGATGTTGAGTCCAAAGATGAGTTAATGGAAGACGAAATCGTTTCAATTGAGGAAAAGAAAAATTATACAGATGAAAAATAACAATGCATAACATAATGTTAAGTGCATAGCGCACTGCGGGATGCCACGACACCATACCCGGAACGTTGCCAAAGCTCATAACGAAATAAAAAAAGAAGAAACTGAAATATGAATTTTGAACAAACATTTAAAAATATAGACGACCTGCTCTACAAAGATTCAGGTGCAGATAGCGAAATAGAATACGTAGGTCAAACCTCATGGGTAATGTTTTTGCGTTACCTAGACGAGCTTGAGCAAGACAAGGAAGACGAGGCGGAACTAAAAGGAGAAGAATACAATTTCATTTTAGATGAAGAATACCGTTGGCTGAATTGGGCAATGCCAAAAGGAGCAGACGGAAAACTGGACCACCACAAAGCCATGACAGGACCTGATTTGGTTGAGTTTGTCGATAAAAAGCTATTTCCTTATTTGGGAGAGTTTAAAGTCAAATCTGTTGACAATCCAAAGAGCATAGAATATAAGATTGGCGAAATATTCTCTGAACTCAGTAACAGAATACAAGATGGTTACATATTGCGTGATATTTTAGAATATGCAGACGAACTGCCTTTTCGTGCTTCTACCGACAAACATGAGTTGAGTCACTTGTACGAGAGCAAGATTAAAAATATGGGGAATGCAGGGCGAAATGGGGGGCAATACTACACGCCCCGTCCTTTAATTCGGGCAATGATTGGGGTAATTGACCCACAAATTGGCGAAAAAATCTATGACGGTGCAGCAGGTTCTTGTGGTTTCTTGTGCGAAGCTTACGAGTACATGTACGAGCGCATGGAAAAGACCACCGACAACCTGAAGACTTTGCAAGAAAACACTCTTTACGGGAAGGAGAAAAAGAACTTAGCCTACGTTATTGGGATTATGAATATGATTTTGCACGGCATAGAAGCACCAAACATTATTCATACGAACACACTTGGCGAAAACATACGCGATATACAAGAGAAAAACCGTTACCACGTCATTTTGGCTAATCCTCCTTTCGGTGGAAAGGAGCGAAAAGAAGTACAGCAAAATTTTGACATTAAAACAGGAGAGACGGCTTTCTTGTTTATGCAGCATTTTATAAAGAGTTTAAAAACAGGGGGGCGTGCAGCCATTGTGATTAAAAACACCGTGCTTAGTAATACCGATAATGCTTCGGTAGCGCTGCGAAAGTTATTATTGGAAAGCTGTAACCTCCATACCATTTTAGATATGCCAAGTGGTACTTTTACTGGGGCGGGTGTGAAAACGGTTACGCTGTTTTTCCAAAAAGGTGAGCCCACTAAAAACATTTGGTACTACCAGCTAGACCCAGGGCGAAACATGGGTAAAACCAACCCGCTCAATGATAAAGACATGGCACCATTTGTCGAAACGCAAAAGACAAAGCCTGAAACCGAGCAGTCTTGGAATGTAAAGGTGGCTGATATTGATGAAGCCACTTTTGACCTTTCAGTGAAAAACCCTAATACACCAGAAGAAGCACCACTGCGAGCACCTGCGGAAATTCTAAATGAAATGGAAAGCTTGGATGCTGAAACCAATACCATTCTTCAATCGATTAAGGAGCTGATATGATTGTAAGAGGAGCGAAAATGGTACATGCGAATATTGAAAATAATATTTATTCCATTCGTGATGAGCAAGTAATGCTGGATAGTGACTTAGCAGAAATTTATGGTGTAGAAACAAAGGTGCTGAACCAAGCAGTGAAAAGAAATATTGATCGATTTCCAATAAAATTTAGATTTCAACTCAAGGAAAATGAACTGGAAATCTTGAGGTCACAAATTGTGACCTCAAGACAAGGACTTGCTCGATATCAAGACTTGAAGTCACAAAATGTTACCTCAAGTGGACATGGAGGTAGGCGAACATTGCCCTATGTATTTACCGAACAAGGAGTAGCCATGCTTTCTGCGGTTTTAAAAAGTGAAACCGCAATTAAGGTAAGCGTTCAATTAATGAACGCTTTTGTGCAAATGCGTAAAACAATTAGCAATCATCAAGAACTACTTCAATTATCCAATGCCTTTACGCAACACAAATTAGAAACCACCGAAAAATTTGAAAAAGTATTTAAAGCTTTAGAAGCGCCAACCTTAAAAAAGAAACAAGGCATATTCTATGATGGTCAAACTTATGATGCCTACCAATTTGTAAACGACCTCATTAAACAAGCCAATAATAGCATAACCCTAATCGATAATTACATTGACGATACCGTAATTACTCAACTCACCACCAAACAAAAAGGTGTGGAAGTGGTGTTACTTTCTAAAACTATAAGTAAAAAGCTGATGCTCGATATTGAAAAAGCCAATACCCAATACCCCACATTTAAAGCAATTGAATTTGCCAAATCGCACGACCGATTTTTGATCCTCGACCAAACCGAAGTCTATCATTTTGGAGCTTCTTTAAAAGATTTGGGCAAAAAATGGTTTGCCTTTTCTAAACTGGAAGCCAGTTCGGTTTCTATTCTTCAATCTATTAAAGAATTGATATGAGAGAGGGTTGGGAATTAAAAAAAATGGCTGATTTATTTGATGTGAAATCAAGTAAACGAGTCCATAAAGCAGATTGGAAAACCGAAGGTATTCCATTCTATAGAGCTCGTGAAGTAGTTAAGCTATCAGAGAATGGATATGTAGACAACGATCTGTTCATTTCAAAAGAACTCTATGAAGAGTTTACGAAAGAAAAAGGAGCTCCAAAAGAAGGTGATATTATAATCTCAGCAGTGGGAACACTGGGACAATGTTATCGTGTTAAAACGGGAGACAAGTTTTACTTTAAAGATGCTTCTGTATTGTGGTTTGAAAACATTTCCAATGTGGATACTCGATACATTGAGTATGCTTTCAAGTCTGACCTGATAATGGATCAAGTTATGTACAAATCAATGGGTGCTACAGTTGGAACATTAACCATTTCTCGGGCAAAAATTATTCAAATCCCAATCCCACCACTTCCTGAACAAAAACAAATCGTAGCCGTACTCGATAAAGCCTTTGCCGCCATTGACCAAGCCAAAGCCAACATTGAAAAAAACATAGAAAACGCAAAAGAGCTGTTTCAATCTAAACTCAACGAAATTTTTAGCCACCCTTCGACAAGCTCAGGGCAGGACGGTGAAGGTTCCGCCAAAAGGTCGGACAAGTGGGAGGAGAAGAGTTTGGGGGAAATCACCTCTAAAATTGGTAGTGGAGCAACACCAAGAGGAGGCCAAAAATCATACAAGGAAGAAGGTATTTCACTTATAAGAAGCTTAAATGTCTATGATGATGGTTTTAGACCTGAAAAATTGGCTTTTATAGATGTTGAACAAGCAGAAAAGTTAGACAATGTCACAATAGAAGAAGGAGATGTTTTATTAAATATTACTGGTGCCTCTGTTGCTCGTTGTTGCGTAGTTGACAGTAATTACCTTCCAGCCAGAGTTAATCAGCATGTTTCTATTATTCGTTTAAAAGAAGGTGTTATGAATGAGCAATTCTTGCACTTTGCCTTGACCTCAAAAACCACTAAAAAATTACTTTTAGGCATAGGAGAACAGGGAGCTACAAGACAAGCAATAACCAAAGCTCAAATCGAAAGTTTTAAAATTTTCTTTCCAGAGGAATTGCAAAAGCAAAACGAATTGGTGCTTTCATTGGACCATATTAAAAACGAGTCTGAAAAATTACATGCTTCTTATCAATCTAAATTGCTCGCGTTAGAAGAACTCAAAAAATCCATTCTTCAAAAAGCCTTTGCTGGGGAGTTGACAGAAAAGGATGTGTTGGTATGAGTGCACGAAATACACTCCAGGAAAGAGGACATAATGAACAGCAAAAACTGGTTTATTATATAATTGCCTTATGCGTTACATGTATTGGGTTTTCTGTTCATTTAACTACAAGTGCTAAAATATCAATTAAGCAATTGCCTCTAGGTATAGCAATACTATCATGGGGTTTCAGTGTTTTTAAGGGTTTTAGAATGATCCTTCATACTATGAAATTTATAAGTACAAATATTGATTTATTAGATATTGAAGCTGGTAAAAGTGATGTTGTGGGTAAGAATCCTGCGGCAATTTCCTATAGTAAAGGATTGGTTTCAAAAAAGTTAGATAATATTTCCAAAAAATCAACCAGTTATTTTAAACGGCAACTTTCACTTTTTTATTTTGGAATGCTTTCATTTGTTGTTTGGCATATTATTGAAATGTATTCTAGATGAGCGAATCGCAAAATATAGAATGGAAAGAAAGTTGGCAGGATAAATACCTTCAATGGATTTGTGCGTTTGCCAATTCGGAAGGCGGTGTGCTTTATATTGGGAAAGATGACAATGGTAGTGTTATACATCTGGAAAAATTTCAATCTCTTTTAGAGGATATACCTTCCAAAATAAAGAATCATTTAGGCATTATTTGTTCTGTAGCTCTTCAAGATGAGGGTGGGTTAAAGTATCTCAAAATTGAAGTTCGAGCATATGCCAATCCAATTTCATATAAGGGCAAGTTTTATGTAAGGTCGGGCAGTACTACCCACGAATTAAATGGAGTTGAGCTCAGTGATTTTTTGTTATTGAAATCGGGTAAAACTTGGGATGATGTTATCATTGAAGATGCGAGCATTGAGGATATTGATTCTAGCGCAATAAAGAAACTTATTAGCGATAGCGAGGGTAAAGGTCGTTTGCCAGATACCGATAAGCTTAGTGATTTTGAGATGTTGGAAAAATTGAGGCTGACCAGTGGTACTCAATTAAAAAGAGCAGCAATAGTTCTCTTTGGAAATGATCCTAACAGGTTTTTTCCAAATTGTAAGGTCATGCTAGGCCGATTTGGGAAGGATAGTGAAGAGTTGAAATTTCAAGAACCACTTGAAGGCAATCTGGTGTTTCTACTTGATGAAGTCCAGAATCAACTGAATTATAAGTTTTTTACTAAGCCTGTCGACTTTAAGGGAATGATGCGTCATGAGTCCGATGAGTATCCTGTTGCCGCCATTAGAGAGATGTTGCTAAATGCTTTGGTTCACAAAAAGTATGTGGGCTCTGCAATTCAAATACGTGTGTTTGATGATAAAATTTCAATTTGGAATGAAGGAATATTACCTCAAGGGCTTTCTATTGATAATTTGAAAGAAGAACACAACTCTAAACCTCCAAATCCAATTGTAGCGGAAGTTTGCTTTAAAGCCGGTTATATTGATACCTGGGGGCGTGGTACGCTAAAAATTTATAAAGCTTGTGCGGAAGCAGGCCTTCCTGAACCTCAAATCGTTGCAAAAAATGGAGGCATAGAGGTAACCTTGTTTAAGCTTTCGATTACTCCTGAAGTGAGTGAAGAATATGGAAGTAATTCGGAAGGAATTCAGAAAGAATTCGGAAAGAATTCGGAAAGAATTCGGAAAGAATTCGGAATAGGTGTGGAAAAAACCTACAAGATAATTTGTGAATATCCCGAATACACAGCTAAACAAATAGCAGATCAACTCGAAATAGTACCTCGAACAGTAGAGAACCATCAGGCCAAATTAAAAGAAGGTGGATACATTGAACGAAAAGGTGGAAATTTGGGTGGATATTGGAATATTAAATAAATGAACGAAGCACAAACCGAATTAGAATTAATTGTTCCAGCACTTCAAAAAGCTGGTTGGGGAAAAGTTGAGGGGAGCAGAATAGCTGCTCAATGGCCCATTTCTCAAGGTAGGCTAATTGGTAATGGCAGAAGGGCGCAACCGTTAAAAGCTGATTTTGTATTAATCTATAACAATAGAAGACTGGCAGTAGTAGAATCTAAAAAAAGAGATTTAAACTACACTGATGGTGTTGGGCAAGCCAAAGACTATGCTGAACGATTGAATATTCGTTTTACCTATTGCACCAATGGTTTGCAGATTTATGGTGTAGATATGCAAGAAGGTACAGAAGGTGATGTATCGAAATATCCAACACCTGATGAGCTTTGGGTAATGACTTACCCAACGCCTAAAGAAGATTACAAAATTGAAATCGCCAATTGGAAAGAGCGTTTGTTTGCCATTCCATTTGAAGACAGAGGCGGTACTTGGCAACCACGCTATTATCAGCAAAATGCTATTGCTAAAGTTGTAGAATCTATTTCTGAGAAACAGGATAGAATTCTACTCACATTAGCCACAGGAACAGGAAAAACTGCAATTGCCTTTCAAATAGCTTGGAAACTGTTTCACGCCAAATGGAATTTAAGACGTGATGCAACAAGAAGTCCGAGAATTTTGTTTTTGGCAGACCGTAATATTTTAGCTGACCAGGCATTCAATTCATTCAATGCGTTTGATGAAAATGCTTTGGTTCGCATACGACCGTCAGAAATAAAAAAGAAAGGTCGCATACCTAAAAACGGAAATATCTTTTTTACCATTTTCCAAACCTTTATGAGCGGTCCAAATGACTCGCCTTATTTTGGAGAATATCCAGCAGATTTTTTCGATTTTATTATTATAGATGAGTGTCACAGAGGTGGAGCGAACGACGAAAGTTCATGGCGTGCCATTATGGACTATTTCTCTCCTGCGGTGCAACTGGGTTTAACTGCTACACCAAAACGAGATGTAAACGGAGATACCTACGATTATTTTGGCGATCCCGTATACAGCTACAAACTAAAAGACGGTATTAATGATGGTTTCTTGACCCCTTTCAAGGTTAAAGAAATCGACACAACCATAGACGATTATATTTATACCGGTGATGATGAAGTAGAAGGTGAAATTGAAGAAGGACGAGAATACACCGAAGCCGATTTTAATAGGATTATTGAGATTAAAGCAAGAGAAGAATATCGTGTAAAAACCTTCATGGAATTAATAAATCAAAACCAAAAGACATTGGTTTTTTGTGCTACCCAAATTCATGCAGCAGCAATTAGAGATTTAATCAATCAGTATGCAAAGAGTAACAATTCTCATTACTGCCATAGAGTTACTGCTGATGATGGAAAAATTGGTGAGCAACATTTACGAGACTTTCAAGACAACGAAAAGAGCATTCCAACTATCCTGACTACTTCGCAAAAATTGAGTACAGGAGTTGATGCACCTGAAATAAGAAACATTGTGTTAATGCGACCAGTAAACTCAATGGTTGAGTTTAAACAGATTGTTGGTAGAGGTACTCGTCTTTTTGATGGCAAAGACTACTTCACAATTTTGGATTTTGTGGATGCTCATGATCATTTCCAGGATCCCGAATGGGATGGCGAACCACTAGAACCTGAATCACCGACGGGTGGAGGTACCGCAAGACCTTGCGATGTTTGTGGTGAAAGTCCTTGTGTTTGCGAACGACCAGAACCTGAGCCATGTCCTGAATGTGGTAACATTCCATGTGTATGCGACACACCACCTACAAGAATGATTAAAGTTAAACTGTCCGATAATAAGATTAGAGAAATTGATTCCATGGTTAGGACTTCATTTTGGAGCCCATCAGGGAAACCAATTTCAGCACAGGAATTTATTGAGCAATTATTTGGTGATTTACCTGATTTCTTTAAAAGCGAAAGTGAACTACGAAAGATTTGGAGTTTGCCAAGTACAAGAAAAAAACTACTGACAGAATTAAGCGAAAAAGGATATACAAATTCACAATTAGAAGATTTGAGAAACTTAATACATGGAGAAGAAAGCGACCTTTTTGATGTTTTGAGTTATGTTGCTTATCACAAAGACCTTGTCCCGAGATTAGAACGTGCAGGAAGAGCAAAAATCCTGTTAAACGACTACAATCAGAAACAGCAGGAGTTTTTGAATTTTGTATTGGAGCAATATGTCAAAGAAGGAGTTAACGAATTGGACGATTCAAAACTTCCTGACTTATTGGAATTGAAATACAAAGCGATTGCAGATGCAAAGAGAGAATTAGGAGATATAAAATCAATTCGAGAAACCTTTATCGGATTTCAAGAACATTTATATCAAGAAAGAGCAATTTAGAATGAAAGCCACCGCACAAAGCCATACACAATTGCAATTCGCACAAGCAACCACACAATCAAAAATTGCAAAAGAGTATGTCTGTCTGAGCGCTGTAAAAAGAAAAGAAAATAAAGCAGAAAACACAACAAGGTGAATCGTGCATAGCACCCTGCGGGATGCTGCGACACCATACACAGTACGTTGACATTAATTAAAAACAAAAACTACACAAGCTATGAAAAAGCAGCATTCAATTTTACTTTATCTATCATTAATTATCCTTCCTCTTGCAGGACAATCTCAATGCAAATGGAAGACATCTGAGAAAGATGCATTTACAGACGACATTCACTTGCTATCTAAAAAAATGACAGTTGACGGAGATAAGTCCTCTGCACCTAAAAACTTTTTCGCTTACTTTTTTCTGGACAGGTCAGGATCAAGTTACTCTATTAAAATGGAGTATGTTGAATATGTATTAATGGATAAGGAAATAAACGACTTTGTTCTTCGAATTAAAACCAAAGAAGGACTCATTGAACTTAACCCTTCTACTGATGCAACCTTTGAATACAATCCTACACCTTACACTAAGGTCATTACAAAATACAACCTAACTGAAGAACAAGTTAACCAGTTAAAATCTGGGATAACAATAATGGGGATAACTTATTCAGGCTCGGAAAG
The DNA here is from genome assembly GCA_965660875.1 of Salibacteraceae bacterium. Classification (GTDB taxonomy): domain Bacteria; phylum Bacteroidota; class Bacteroidia; order Flavobacteriales_G; family Salibacteraceae; genus UBA6770. The sequence continues at coordinate 9,877 of CBFIBQ010000015.1, forward strand.
AAGGTTTAAAGAAAAGGAAAAAGACTACCAGAAACTAATGGAATATATACAATGTGCAATTGACTTTCAATAAAACTAATGCCAACAAAACCTAAGAAAACATGGGAAGAAACGCACTTCGCCCCCCACGTTTCATAGCGGAGCCGCTGGCACTTAAAAACAAAGACATGAAGCATAGTTTAACTCTAATTTCACTTTCTGTAGCATTGACTTTTATTTCGTGTGGACAAACTGACCCGAATAAACAAATTGACGAAGGAGCTGTGAAGAACAACACCTATACAAGTGAAGAAATTGGCTGGACAATTGAAATTCCTGACGGTTGGAATGTCATCGAAAAAGAGCAAACTCAAGCCAATAATGAAAAGGGATTAAAGGCAATGGAAGAAACATTAAACGGTGAAATAGATTACAGTGGGCTTATAAACTTGATTGGGTTTCAAAAGAATCAGTTCAATATGTTTCAATCTACTTCTGAGCCATTTGAACTTGAATACGAAGGTGAATGGGAAGATAATAATGAAGCGCTCAAAAAACTACTTTATGCAACCTATACTAATAAGGGAATAAAAATAGACACGGCTTCCTCCGAGATTATTATTGACGACCTAAACTTTGAAGTTTTCCATATCACGATGTATGGACCAAATGGAGAAATAATTCTTAATCAAGAAATGTATAGCAGATATATTAACGGCTTTGACTTCGGTGTTAACCTTAATTACAACAACGACAAAGACAAGGAAACTTTGTTGGAAGTTTGGAGAAATTCAAAGTTTAAAAAAGAATAAAATTACCTGCCACAACAAGGCATTTAGTGCATGCTCTTGGGGGTACTGCATATAGTCGAGCAGTTGTTGTTAATTAAAAGAAATGGCAGAATATCAATGAAGATTGAAGGAAAAGACATAAACCTAGACTTCATGATAGGCGGTATTTCTATCCTATCGTTCTTAGGGTATTTCGCATTCCATATTTTATGGCTTTGGTTTATAATTGGACCTGGAATAGTCTTATTATTTATCCATTGGAAAACCTCAAAGTTTAATATCACTATTGAATCGAAGATAATCTGTTTCCATAAGGAGACATTCGGCTACAAATTGCCAACAAAATGTTTCGATTACGATTTTGTGAAATCTGAAGCGGGAAGCATTGTTTTTAGTAATAATGAAGACTATTTAAAAGTCCACTTTGAAAGAGAGTCTTTTGACACAGTGGAGTTCGAAATCAATTCCAAATTTTATCCCATTGGGACTGAGCAGAATGCTGTTGAAATTATGAATGAGTTAAGGAAAATAAAAGACTAACCAAAACAATGGCCAAGAAAAGATGGGGGCAACACGAACTGAAAGCAAGCAATTATCTTCGTAGTTTAGTCCGTCACAGGCAGACAGAAACGCACTTTGAAATCCCCGCATTTCTGAGCTAGAACGTGATATAAAATTTAAAAACAACAATGGATAAATTAACTCGATACAATCAGAAATTACTTGCAATCATTGGGACGGCGATAATCGTTGCAGCAGGACTTGCTCTAATTATTGGCCTTGGTGGTTTACTAATTTCACTGATTGGCTTTTCCGGTTCAGGCGACAATGGAATACGCATTCAAAACCCAGCCGAAACCTCCAATGACAGCACGAGTTTTGTAAGAACTCAAGAAGTAACGTTTAACCCACCGTTTCAACTGGACACAGCTCAAACCAAGTTTTTAATTCCCGTTGGTCAAGTAAACCTTAAAACAGATGAAAAGATAAGCTTTGAAAGTGGTCATGGACTGAAATTTTCAAGCGGAGCATATCGCTATGAATCCCACTATGGACTGTTTAACAACTTTGTCTATTTGCACCACTCCAAAGATTTAACGCAAAAACTCTTTGAAAAACAAGTGGCCATTACCCATTGGGCATTTTTAAAAAACGACACGATTGAAGTGTTGCTATTTAAAGGAACTTCCACAGACGACAATTCAGATAATCAAATGGACTCGGACGATTATCAATCACTGTTTGCCTATTATCTGAATGACAGCCAGTTAATCCAATATGACTTTAAAGATAAAACCGTTTTGGACTTTGATCCAATGAAAAAAACAGACCTGGTTTCAATAGAACTTGGCATTGATAAAGACAAAGATTTTGACTTTGAAACAACAAGCGAACCTCAAGTGATTTCAGCTTTGAATATAAGAACCAGAAAACTGGAGCATTTAATTTCAGACGAAATGAAAAATGAAATTCAAAGTATAATTGACGGAAGAAAAAAATAAAGATGACCTCTTTAATTGTATCATTTTTCATTGTGCTTCAATTGGAAGGACCTCCATTGAAAGGAGATTTTTGTTTCAGCGAAAAATTCTCCCAGACCTGTCTTGACTTCTACGGTGAAAATAATTTTCGGTACGAGGAAATTTCCGATAAAGGAGTTATTAACGGAAAAGGAAGTTTTGCCATTCGAAAGGACACTTTGTTTTTGACTTTTGAGAAAATGAACGCAACTGCTGCAAATAGTGCAACATATATTGGACAAGAAAGCTTCATACAGGACACCACTTGGACTTTTAAGATAGTAAAGAAGGACGAGTCAGCAATCATTCTTAAAAACAACATGAAGCGCTACAAATACAAAGCGGTCACTTATTGAAACGTGAAGAGCAATATAAAAAATGCCCCACCGCATAGGAGGACATTGAAAATGAGAATAAAAAGAAAATAAAGCAGAAAACACAACAAGGTGTATCGTGCATAGCACCCTGCGGGTTGCTACGATACCATATACAGTACGTTGTAGAATATTTCAAAATAATACGCTGATTATCAGAATTGAGCAAAAATGATAATCAAAACTTTTTGACAAACATTTATTCACACCAAACACCTTTGTCTATCACTTTATTGAAAATATGATCCACAAATAATTTTAATGTACATCCGTGTACTTCAAAATGTTTTCATGTTCATATTAACCATATTATGATTCTCTAAGCTATTTGTTAATCATATTATTCATTATTTTTACACCTAATTAAAATGATGAATAATGAATTTTGATAATGCTGTACAATACCATTACGAAAGATTTCCTCCTTCAAAGCTTGACTTTGGTCAAATAGTAAATCCTCTGATTAAAGCCACTGATGCCCTAGCTAGATATGACCAAATGTTAAAGAACATGCACAATAGTGAAATCTTGCTAGCTCCGTTAAGAAATCAAGAAGCAGTAATTTCATCACGAATGGAAGGTACCATCAGTACGATGGATGAAATACTCAAGTTCGAAGCGGATAGTGAGAATGATACAGAGGAAGCTAAGAATGTGAGGTCTGAGGTTTTCGAAACAATTTTATACCAAAGGGCGCTAATAAATGCTCAGAAAGCAATGACTGATGGGTATCCTTTGTCACAACATTTAGTAAAGACTATACACCAACAATTACTTTCATTTGGAAGAGGGGCACGAAAATCCCCTGGTCAATTTAAAAATGAGCAGAATTACCTTGCTGATAAAATAAAACAGAAAGTTTTATTTGTCCCCATTAGCCCAGAAAAGCTGAATGATGGATTGGAAAAACTATTTGATTATATAAGTAATAGCGATGATCCAATATTAATTAAGACTGCTCTGATGCATTTAGAGTTTGAAGCATTACACCCTTTTCAAGATGGTAACGGAAGAATAGGCAGAATGCTAATTACCCTACTACTTTGGTCTACGAAAACAATTTCAGAACCTTATTTTTATATCAGCGGGTATATGGAAGAAAATAAAGACGAATATATTGACACAATGAGGAATGTTTCAGAAAATAATGATTGGGAAAAATGGTGTGTATTCTTTTTAAATGCAGTTGAAAAACAAGCAATTAAAAATCTAGAAATAGCCGAAAACATAAAAAACTTATATGAAGAAATGAAGCACATCTTTTCTGATACTTTGTCTTCTAAATGGAGCGTTAATGCTCTAGACTATATTTTTACAAATCCAATATTTAGAAATAATCGATTTACATCAAAGAGTGGAATCCCCGGACCTACAGCAGCAAGGTTCACAAGAATGTTATTGGAAAAAGAGCTTATAAGAACTTTAGAAGAAGCCTCTGGAAGAAGACCTGCTCTATATGCTTTTGAACCATTATTACAATTAGTGAGAGTATAAAAAACAATCTACAGCAATAAGAAATATAACAAGAGACGAACTTAGGAAACCTAAGAAAATATTGGGAGAAACGCACTGAAACCGCGCAGAGAACAATGGACTATAAAACAGTATTTGAAGTAACGGACAAGGGGCTCGATACAATAAGTTGGATCCCATTGCTTTTTGTTGCGATTGGAGTAGGGGTTTCTTGGTTTAACTTCAAGTACAACAAGAGCAAATCACCAAAGCGAAAGTTTGCAATTGTTTTCGGGCTTTTTATTAGCGGATTTGCATGCGTCATGTTGCTGTTGACCCTGCCTTCCAGTTTGGCGGATAGAAACAAAACACAGAAAATATTCGAGAACAAAGCCTATCGAGTAGTTGAAGGGGCAATAGAAGATTTTAACCCCATGCCACCTAGTGGGCATGCTGTAGAAAGTTTCACCGTAAACGGGGTGTATTTTGAATACTCAGATTTCATGTCGGTCTATGGTTTTAATAATACCGCATCACACGGTGGACCTTTGAAGCGGAATGGTCAGCAAGTAAGACTGTCTTACATTACCGTAAATGGTGTAAATAGAATTTTAAAAATTGAACTCAAAGATTAATATGCCTATTATCTTCAATCACTTTTGGATTATGTTTATTGCGGTTACCATAGTAAATGGACTCATTTGGAAGAATAGATCAAAGCAATACATTGCCGAAAAACCCGAGCGAAAAGAGGGGTACAATAGTCTGATCAGAGGGTTTTTAATCTATGGGAATATACCGTGGGTAATTATGGGAATAGGTATGCTGACAGGAATGACCCACAGTATTTTTGAATTCTTCAATCCAAGTCAGATGAAGCCAATAGTTACGCTGTTTTTTCTATCTATTATTTTCCTTTGGATTCGAGGCGCCTACTGGATATATTTCAAAGGAGGTGCTGAATATTTAGTGGACCACCCTGGGTTGATTACACATGCAGAAAAAGGTAATGAGCAGTTCGAGATTATGAAAGTAAAGCTCATTTGGGGAATTGGAATACTCTGTGGAATTATTGGAATGTACATGATGTATACTCAAGACTTCCCCACCTTTGTAGGACAATAAAACCGGTGGTGGCTATTCATGAAATACCTGCGATTACGGTAAAGAGTTGGTATTGCTAAATTTAAAAAATCAAGCTGTCTATTCCAGCATTCCAGTTTGTTCTGAACGTAAAACCAACCCTGCCTTTTGGGCGTGGAGTATTGCCTCCTTATGAAATAATCCCGACTTTTGAAGCCAATAAAAAAACACCGTGAAAAAAATAAAACTTAAGAATTGGAAGAATCATGGGTTTGAATTCTTATCCATTTTCATAGCTGTTGTTTCTGCATTTGGTTTAAACAACTGGAATGAAAATAGGAGGGATGCGCTCACAGAAAATAAAATTCTAACAGAAATATCAAACGGACTTGAAAAAGACTTGATTGACATTAAGCAGAATATTGGTGGTCATAAAATGGGGATTTCGGCTTGCAACTATTTTAGAAAAATGATTTCAGGTAAAAACAGAAAAGCCGACTCCGTGATGTTTCATTATTTTAATCTTACCCGAGATTTTGTGTCTTTGCAAAATGTTGCTGGATATGAAACCTTAAAATCAAAAGGGCTTGAATTGATAAATGAAGATGACTTAAGGCTGGAAATTATTTCGCTTTACGAATACGATTACAATGCTTTACGAAAGCTGGAGGAAGAATATTCAGAAATGCAATTCCAAGAAAACTATTTTAAAGAAATTAATTTAGAATTAGCGCCTAACTTCAAAATTGATAGAAACGGAAACATTTCTGGAATCGATTTGCCATTAACGATGGAAGAGGATAAAAGAAAAAAAATATTGGTTTACCTCTGGAAAATTAAATCAAATAGAATCTTTATTCTTCAATATTACTCGGATATTGAACAGAAAATTAAGCAATTAAGAGCGCACATAAATACTGAAATAGAGAACCACTAAAACCGCCTGAATTTGATTGCAGCAGCACGGAGTGCCATTAAAACCTACTCCTTTACAAACCGCACACTTCCCTCAGCTATAACTACGAAGTAGGCACCGCTGGGCAAGTCGGACACATCCAAAATGGTGGTCTCTTGCAACCTTCCCCGCATAAGCACCTCACCGTTTATGTTCTGTATTCGATAGGGTTGGGGAGTGGTGAATTTTTGATTCCAGACTACCGTAAGTTTATCTGTGCTAGGATTCGGGTACACCACAAAAACACCCAATTGTTCGATTTCCTTCTGTCCAACACCAATAACCTCGTAGCAACCCGACGTGTCCTTACATCCCGATTTTTCGATTTCAACGGCATAACTGCCATTCGCGGTTGCCGTATAGCTTGGTGCGGTAGCACCCGCAATACTACTAAGGTCTGGACAAGTGAGCCATTGAAAATTCACTTCGGTTTCATTTGTAGTTAAACGGATTCCGTCAACACTAACGGTGGTGTCTAATGGTACAATGGTCAAATCCAGCGTTTCAATTGAGTCACAACCTTGAACGGTCTGAAAGGTTTCTGAATACCTACCCGAACTGTTGTACGTCCTGCCATTTGCAGCCCAAGTGTACTCGCGGCAGGTGTTTACGGTTTCTGTATTAGCAGCACTCTTGTTGATGGTAAGCATTAAGGTAACCGTTGAATCACATCCTACCGAGTTTGTGAGTGTTGTTGTGTAATTCCCGGAGTTGGTATAGGTATTAGCATTCAATGGCCAGGTGTATTGATCACATGCCGTGGCAGAAAAAGAGCTACCTGAGCTGGAGTTTATAGTAAGGTTAAGCGTGACGAGTGAGTCGCACCCGTTGCCATTTAAAATTGTGTCGCGATAGGTTCCTGAAGCATTGTAGGTACTACCATTGGCGAGCCATGTATAGCGGTCACAAGCCCTTACGGTTTCAGTATTTGATGTCGATTGATAAACAGTCAGGTTTAAAGTAACAAGTGAATCACAACCCACTGAGTTGCTCAGGGTGTCTTTATAAGTACCTGATTTCGTATAAGTCATGGAGTTTGCCGCCCAAGTGTAGCGATTACAAGATGAAATCGTTTCGATACTGGAAGTACTCCTAACCACAGTAAGTACTAGCGTAACTGCAGAGTCGCAACCCGCTGCGGTAGTTACGGTATCTTTATAGGTGCCAGAGGTATTGTAAACCATTGCATTCAGCGGCCACGTATAGCTGTCACACGCTCTTACTGTGTCCGAACTGCTAGCGCTGTAATTTACCGTTAGGTGGAGAGTGATTATCGAGTCGCATCCGGCTGCGTTCACTATGGTGTCTTTGTAAACTCCAGAGCTGTTGTATGTAGAGGAATCTTGAGTCCAGTAATAGCTATCGCAAACAGTAACGGTGTCTGCACTGCCCGAAGCTTTGTTTATCGTGAGCTTGAGCGAGAGGATAGAATCACATCCGAACCGATTTACCAAAGTATCCGCATAAACACCTGAAGTGGTATACGTTTGATTGGTAACCGACCAGCGATAGCTGTTGCAAGCGCTTACCGTATCCCGGTTATACGCAGTAGGACAAAAGCTATAAATCCGCACGTGTCCAGCGTCGGTAGCCTTGTCATCGTTTTTAATTGAACTGGCTGCTATCGTATTCGTATCCGGCATGCTGATAGAGAAACCAAAATTGTCTAAGGAGGATTCGCCGTCAATATCGGAACCTTTTTTTTGCCAGGAAGTACCGTTCCATCGGAAGAGTCTGACGTGGCCAGACTTTGTTCCGTTTCCATCGTTATCAAGGGCACCTATCGCCACAAAATTGGTGTCGGGCATAAAAACCGAATATCCTGATTCATCTCTCACAAACTCACCATCAATGTCGGCACCTTTCTTAACCCACGCAGTGCCATTCCACCGATAAACGCGGACATGTCCCGTTTTAACAAAACCACCATAATTCAAAGTAGCTCCAATTGCCACATGGTTGGCATCCGCCATATGAACCGAACCGCCCGACTCATCGCCAGCCGCTTCACCATCAATATCTCCACCTTTTTGCACCCAAGCGGAACCATTCCAACGAAATATGCGCACATGACCTGCATCGCTTCCATTACCCGAGTTTCTTTTAGCTCCAATCGCTACGGTATTTGAATTCGGCATAGAAACAGCTACTCCGGACCTGTCTTGTGCCGCTTCACCATCAATATCTGCACCTTTTTGAACCCAATTTGTTCCGTTCCAGCGATACACCCTTACATGACCAGAACTGGTGCCATTCCCGTCATTACCTGTAGCACCAATGGCCACTGTGTTCGAATCCGGCATACTTAAGGAGGCACCGCTTACGTCACCTCCGTTTTCTCCATCGATATCCGAACCGCGCTGAACCCATGAAGAGCCGCTCCACTTGAAAATACGCACATGACCAGCTCCATTTCCGTTTCCATCATTGAGGAGGGCTCCAACAGCTAAGGTATTCGTGTCGGGCATAGAAACACAGGCACCGGCCTCATCACCCGCAGCTTCACCGTCGATATCGGATCCTTTTTGTACCCAATTCACTCCATTCCATTTGTAAACTCGCGTATGACCAGAAAAGTTACCATTCCCATCATTGCCACGAGCACCTATAGAAATTGTGGTCGCATCGGGCATGCTGACCGAATAACCCGATACATCGTAAATGGCCTCGCCATCAATATCGTTACCCACTTGGACTTGTGCAAGACAGATACTTGCAGTACTTATGGTGAAGGAAAGCAAAAGGAGTAAGTGCTTCATGTTTCGAAGGTATTTATTGCTTTACTGCAAAATTACTTCACGATTTTCAAAACCATTCTATTGCTATGAAATAATAAAGTCGTTTCATCCATTAAAAAAGATACTCTATTCGCACAAACAGCAACAAATACTAGAAATGAAATGTATTGGAATTGAATTGGAGCAATTATTCAATTCCAATGCATGCACAATAAACCCGAAGGTGTTTTTTTCAAGAAAGCATGTGTTGCCAATAGTTCATGCATAGTAAATGCGCTTAGGATGCTCAATTCTTCTGTTCTATAACAATGAGCACAAAGGAATAATTGAGCGATAAAAACAGGTGTACACAAACTCGCTAAATACTCTGAAGAAACCGCACATTTCAAATTTAACCCATCAATAAACCCCTCATTCCGAATAATTCTTGTACATTTAAGGAGTTGAAAAATCTAAATAACCTTGCCAAATAGCATTTCACCACAGTTAATCCTTGAACAGTCAAATGATATGATTTGGATGGTAAGTCCAAATTTTCAATTGATTTACGCTAATGAGGCATATATGCGTCGCATAAAGCAAGTAACTGGTAAGGAGAAAAAAATCAATACTTCTGTATTTGAAGACGCCTTTGGAGATGAGTCTGTAAAGAAATGGGAAGCCTATTATAACAGAGCCATTAAAGGAGAGACCTTTGAATTGGAAGAGAAACACACTGATCCCAATACAAATAAAGTTCATTACAGCCTTGTGACCTTAAAACCCATCTATGGCGATAAGCAAGAAGTTGAGGCCGTAGCATGTCAGTCAAAAGAAATAGGTCAATTTGCAGAACAACGATTTAAGGCCTTAGTCCAAGAGGGATCCGACTTAATTGGAGTTATAAATAGCGAAGGTGTGTACAGTTACGTTAGCCCCACTAGCTTGTCCATTTTAGGAATTCCAGCAGAAGCATTTATTGGCAAGAATGCATTTGATTTTATCCATGAAAAAGACCAAGAAGGCGTTCGAAATGCATTGAAGGATGTGGCTACAACACACAAAGTAAAACTTAAGCCTTTTCGGTTTCGAAACAATGATAATGATTGGCGATGGGTTGAAACCGTATTGACAAATATGCTGGATAATCCTGCGGTTGAGGGTATTGTGGCAAACTCAAGGGATGTTACCGAGAGAATTGCCCAACAGAAAAAAGTTAAACAAGCCGAAAAGCGGTTTGAGACGCTCGTCCAAAACAGTGCGGACTGTGTTGCTATAATTTCTCCTGAAGCCAAAACTCTATTTATCTCAGAAAGGGTAAAAGGTATTTTGGGTTACACAGCTTCAGAAGCTTTAGACATGGATATTCGGGAATTGATTCACCCAGAAGACACTCAAGGTGTTGAAAAAGCCTTAGCTCAGGCTGTGGAGCAACCAGGAGTTTCAATAGAAGGCCACACTTCAAGAATAAAACACAAGGATGGTTCATGGAGATGGGTAAAAGCGACAATAACTAACTTGATACACGACCCTTCTATAGGAGGAATTGTGGATGTATTTAGTGATGTAACCAAGGAAAAAAACGAAGAGCTCGAGAAGGAATTAATAATTGATATTGGAAAGGTTTTTAATCAAAATACAGATAATGATTTATCCCATTGCCTATCAGTGGTATGCGAACGTTTGGTTGACTTTGGTGACTGTAGTTTTGCTGAGCTGTGGTTGCCTGATATCGATAAGAAAGTACTGAATTGTACCGCAAGATATGCTGGAACTGAAGTTGGAAAGACATTTTTTGAAGCCACTAAAGATGTACGAACGTTAACATTAGACGAAGGGGCACAAAGCCAAGTTTTTAAAAGCAAAAAGACGGTACTGTGGCAAGCTGATGATGCTACCATGGATTCAACTAAACGGAAATTGGCTGCACAAAAAGTGGGAATTAAAACGCTCGTTGGGATTCCATTGATTCATAACAAGGAGGTTATAGGTGGGTTGTTGCTTGGTACAGAAAAAACTAAATCTGCTTTAATTGGAAATTCTGAACTTTTTGAGAAATTAGAGTCAAGCATTGGTTCCGAGTTAAGTAGAAAGAAAACTAAAATCGAACTCGAACAAATTTTTAATTACACCCCGGACATAATTTGCATCGTAGGTTTTGACGGATATATAAAACGAATTAACCCTGCTGGATTAGATTTATTTGGCTATTCCTTGGAGGAGGTTCGCTCGAGGCCAATACAATCTTTTGTGCATAAAGAAGATCAGCCTCAATCAGAAAGAAACCTAAGCAGTTTGTATGAAGGCAATAACCTGAAAAATTTTGAAAACCGCTTCATTACTAAAGAAGGTAAGGTAGTGTGGTTGAGCTGGACTGCCACTACATTACCAGAGCAAAGCATTATTTATGCGGTTGCAAAAGACGTTACTGAAGACAAAAACTTAAGAGAATTAAATCGACAGGTTGGATTGCTTGCCAAGATTGGGAGTTGGGAAGTAGATTTGGTCAATAATTCTGTTTTCTGGACTAAGGAGGTACACTTACTTCACGAGACAGACCCGAGTTCATTTACACCTACCCTAGAGGGAGCGATTAACTTCTATAGAGAAGACTTTCAAGAGTTGGTAAAAACGAACGTTGAAAAATGCATTAGAACAGGTGAGCCTTATGAAATGGAAGCCGTTCTAATTACTGCAAATAACAAGGAGGTATGGGTTAGAACAAATGGCAGTGCAGAGTTTATTGATGGTGAATGCGTTCGTATTTATGGAAGTATTCAAGATATTGATGAACGAAAAAAATCTGAAAATAAACTGGTATCCTTATCTCAAAACTTGCCAGGAATCATTTATGAATACCACATACACCCTGATGGTACCGACTCCATAGAGAGTTTAAGCGGAAAGGTTAAAGATATTTGGGGTTTCACCGCTTCAGAAGTACTTGAAAACCCTGCGCTTGTTTGGAAACAAGTTGAGGTTGGAGGAGATAAAGACTTACTTGAGAAAAGTATACGCCAGTCTATTGAAACAAAATCGCAATGGCAATGCCGAACTAAATACGTTATGCCACTTACAGGTAAAATGCGGACCCATTTAGGCTATGGTACACCTAAGTTTTTGACTGATGGCACCATTGTTTTCAATTCAATAATTCTTGATGTTACCAAAGAAGCTCAATATGAAGAGCTATTAGATCAAACCAGTAAAATTGCCAAAATAGGTAGTTGGGAAATGGATTTAATGAATCAAGAGGGGGATAAAATGTACTGGTCCCCAGCTATTAATGAAATTCTAGAGTTAGAAAAAGACTACAAGCCTACATTAAAAAAAGGAATAGAGTTTCATGTAGGTGAAAGCAAGGAAAGAATAAAGCATGCGCTAGAGCTGCTAATTACAGAGGGAATTGAGTTCGATGAAGAGATATTGTTGCGCACAGCGAAAGGAAACGAACGCTGGACGCGAGCCATTGGCAAAAGTGAGGTGGTTAACGGCAAGCGCACTCGTATCTACGGTAGCTATCAAGAAATTAATGAGAGGAAAGTCGCCACGCTGAATTTAGAAAAAAGTCTTAGCGAGTTGCAGGATTATAAATATTCATTGGATCAGTCTGCAATTATTGCTTTTACCGACAACAAAGGAAAAATTACTTCTGTAAACGACAATTTTTGTGAAATTTCGGGCTATAGTCGCAAAGAGTTGATTGGACAAACCCACAGCTTAATAAACGCTGGTTATCACTCCAAGGCATTTTTCAGAGACTTATGGAAGACCATAGCTTCTGGAAAAGTTTTCAGAAGTGAAATAAAGAACAAAGCAAAGGATGGGAGTTTCTATTGGGTGGACACGACCATTGTACCCTTTCTGGATAAAAAACAAAAGCCAAAACAATATTTAGCCATTCGATTTGATATCACAGAGCGAAAAAAAGCAGAAGATGAAAAAGCCAAGTTTCAAGAAACCTTGGAAAATAGCTTGAATGAAATTTATATGTTCGATGCCAAGACCTTAAAATTCAGCTATGTGAACAGAGGTGCTTTACTCAACCTAGGTTACTCAAATAAAGAAATCAAAGCATTAACACCATTAGACCTAAAACCTAGCTTCACTGTTTCGAAATTTAATGAACGGATTGCACCATTAATAAAACACAAAAAGAGCAAAATTGTATTCTTTACGAATCACCTGCGTAAAGATGGAAGCCAATACCCTGTAGAGGTGCATCTAAAATTGGTAGAAGAAGGCGATAAGAAAAACTTTATTGCAATAATTTTGGATATCACAGACAGAAAAAAAGCACAGGAGGAATTACTATCCACATCAGAACGATTGCGTTTGGCGACTTCCTCTGTAAAAATGGGTATATGGGATTGGGACATTGTAAATGACAATTTGAAATGGGACGACCGGATGTACCAGCTTTATGGCGTGCGAAGACAAGACTTCTCGGGAGCACTAGATGCTTGGCAAAACGGCATTCATCCGGATGATGCTTTAAGAGCAAATGAAGATTTACAAGATGCACTTTCTGGGAAACGAGAGTTTAATTTGGTTTTTAGAGTGATTTGGCCCGATAAATCCATTCATTTTATACAGGCTAATGCAATTGTTTCAAGAGATGAAGAAGGCAATGCCATACGGATGATTGGGAGTAACCTTGACGTTACAGACCGAAAAAAAACAGAGGAAGAAATTCTTCTCGCTAATCAACGATTTGAAAAAGTAACTGAGGCGACTAATGACGTCATTTGGGATTGGGATATAGTTAACGATATGTTCTACCGCTCGGATGCTATTGAACAGTTTTTTGGTAAAAAGGTGAAAAAATCATTGAAACAAACTGATTTTTGGACGGATAGTTTCCACCCAGATGATGTAAAGAAAGTCGATGATAGTATTACAAGAGCTATTTCAGATTCTTCTGTTTCCAATTGGGAAATGGAGTACCGCATTTTAAATGAAGAAGGGGAAGTGTTTTTTGTGCTGGACCGAGGGATAATTATCCGAAATGAAAAAGGCAAGGCAATTAGAATGGTCGGTGCTATGGCCAACATTACTAAGCAAAAACGGTCAGAGCAAGAAATTAAATTTCAAGCCAATCTCTTAAAAACGGTGGGGCAAGCGGCCGTTGCGTCAGACTTAGAAGGAATAGTTACCTATTGGAACAAAGCCGCTACATCTATCTACGGCTGGACTCGCGAAGAAGCAATCGGAAGAAACATAGAAATGCTCACGCCAAGCAATGCAGATCAAAATCAAATAGAGCAGATAATGGCTTTGCTCAAGGAGGGTAAAACTTGGACAGGAGATATTGTAGTACAAAAAAAGGATGGAACAACCTTTCCTGCAAGAGCCTCTAATTCTCCAGTTTATGATAAAAACAAGCAGCTTGTGGGAATGATAGGCATTTCCTCAGATATTACTCAAGAAGTAGAGCACAAAAAACTGATAGAGGAATACACCCAAAAACTTGAAAAGTCGAATCAGGATTTAGCCAATAGGATTCAACAAATTAAAAAGCAAAACGAGAAATTTCAAAAAATATCGTGGCTGCAGTCGCATGAAGTACGAGCACCTTTAGTACGAATATTGGGGATTGTAGAATTAATTGATAGCTCTGATGAGGAGCTTGATGATTTACCATTTTGGTTGGAGCAACTGAAATTATCTTCTAAAGAAATGGATGAAGTAATAAAGGCGGTGGTGCAAGAAGCAGACGCCGAGTAAAAAGCCGCAGTTAAGTTTAGGCTTTGGAATCGGCCTGGCTGGCTCATTACAAGAAGATTGTTGGTGTACTAAAAGAGTTTATTAGAACCGCTAAAAAACCAATCCCAGCAAATAGCTTGTGTGCAATTGGTTTGGGTGCGTACCAAGTCGTTTTGCATTTTTTTGATATATTTTTAATTGAAATGTAGGCACGTAATCCACTAAAAATCATATACTAAGAATAGGGTAACGCAAAAATAAGATCTGCTAAAAAACAGTGTAAATGCAGCAATTTTTACATCAATGGGGCGAAGCTGCCTATACCAGTCTAGGTTTTTTCTGGATGGCCATGTGGGCTTTTGTTCTCGGATATGTTATCAGTTCTATGATACAGGTTTTCGTGACCGAAAAACGGATGCAAGCTGCAATGGGAAATACCAGCGGTAAAAGTGTCTTGTTAGGCACTTTCTTTGGGTTTATCAGCAGTTCTTGCAGCTTTTCAGCTCTGGCCACATCAAAGTCATTGTTTCAAAAAGGAGCCAGTTTTGTTTCGGCCATGGCTTTTTTATTGGCTTCTACCAATTTGGTTATCGAACTGGGAATTATTATTTCCATTTTTCTTGGTTGGCAGTTTGTAGTAGGGGAGTATGTTGGCGGAATATTACTTATCTTAATAAGTTGGTTGCTTATTCGAATCATAAAACCAACTGCACTCATAAAGCGTGCTCGAAATAACCTAGAGCAGTCCCAGCAGAAAGAACACACTGACCAAAATTCGATGAGTAAAAAATTACGTTCCACAGTACACTGGGTAAAGGTTGGGAAACAGTATGTAATGGAGTGGAAAATGGTTTGGAAAGATGTCACAGTTGGTTTTACTATTGCGGGAATTGTAGCAACTTTTGTCCCAGATGCATTTTTTGAAACCCTCTTTATCAATACAGGTACTGATCAGAAGCCCTTTGATTTTTTAACCTTACTTGAACACGTTATTGTTGGACCCATTGCTGCGTTCCTAACATTTATAGGATCTATGGGCAACATTCCATTGGCCGCCTTGTTATTTGGAAAAGGGGTGAGTTTTGCAGGCGTTATGGCCTTCATTTTTAGCGACTTGGTGGTATTTCCTGTTTTACGAATCAATGCTAAATACTACGGTTGGCGAATGGCTCTATTTATTGTGCTTCTATTGTTTAGTTCACTGATTGTAACCTCCCTGGTACTGCACTATGGGTTTGATTTGCTGCATCTTATACCTGAAACAACCTCCATAAACCTAACTAAAAAGGAGCATTTTAGGATAGATTACACCCTCTTTTTAAACCTTGCCTTTTTAGCGATTTCAGGCATTCTAGTCTATTTCGCCTTCTTTAAAGGAAAAAATGTAATGCACCATAAAGAAATGGCTCCTAAGAGCCCACTGCTTGAAAAGGCCATGAAATGGATAGCTTTGTTCAGCTATTTATGGTTGGCCATTGGCATTTCTGTGAAGTATTTTTGGTAGTACTTTTTAGTTTAAAATATTTATAAAAGAAAAACGCCCTTTTAACTAAAGCGGCTAAAGTTTTCGCTTTGAAAGCATGGGATATCAGAAGAATGTTAGCATCTAAGTCCTAAAAAACCACCTAATAAATTGAAAAAGACAATACTTAAAAAAGGGCAAATTGTACAACGTAGTGGCGAACTAAACTCAATGGTTTATAGGGTAGAGTCTGGGTTATTGCGTAGCTATTCCATTGATAAAAAAGGTAAGGAGCATATCTTTATGTTCGCACCAGAAAACTGGACCATTGCCGATAGTGTTGCACCAGATAAACCCTGCGATTTGTTTATTGAAGCACTAGAAGATTCAGTAGTATTTATTCGAGAAAAGCGGTTAGAGGACTCTACAAATCCACAACCTTTAATCAACAGAATTTCGGTTTTGCAAAAACGAGTGATTATGCTCATGAGTTCAACGGCCATTGAGCGTTACGAGCATTTTTTGGAAACCTACGCGGACATTGCTCAACGTGTTCCGCAGCGTATGGTAGCCTCCTACTTGGGTGTTACTCCTGAATCGTTGAGTGCGGTCAAAAAAGAATGGCTAAAAAAAACCAGCTAATTTCATTTCTTACGGTATCGTAAGGCAATCCGTTTTTATCCAATAGACATTTGTGCTAAACGATTAAAAAATTCAAAATGGCAAAATTTCACGAAGATCAAATTGGTAAGGCACAAAAGATAACCGGGTATGTATTATCGGGGTTATTCAGTTTTCAAATTCTAATGGCAGGAGGGTTAAAGGTTGCCCAAGAAGCGGCCATACTTGAACGGATGAACAATATTCCAAATTGGGGAGACAAGGTGATGTTTATTGGCGTGCTTGAGTTGGTTTCACTTGCCTTGTATTGGATTCCTAAAACACAGAAAATCGGGTTCTATTTACTTTGCTCTTTTGTCGGCGGAATCATTGTAGCCGAAGTAGCAGCGGGCACTCATGTGGAACAAGGAGCACCTCCAGCGCCATTAGTTGGTATTGTAACTGCCGTTTTATTGTATGCTGGCACTGCGCTCAGAAGACCTACTATGTTTAGATAAGCGCGATTATGAAAATTGAATCTATTGATTGTCTTGTGTAAAGTGCTTAAATAGAAACTAACTAGTTGATATCAACTAGCAATGCATAGAGTTTTATAAACCAGAATGACAGCTCTACAGTGTTGGACATTGCGTCTCATTTGGTTGTGAGTAAGCGTTAAACTGTCTTATTAGGAGCATTAAAATCAACCGAAATCTACTAATTTCACGGCTCAAATTCAAAAGCACACTACGATGTCAAAATATAAAGCCTCAATAGAAGAAAATAAACAACGCTACTTAGACGAACTATTTGATTTACTGCGCATTCCGTCGGTAAGTGCCGATCCAGCATTCAAAGCAGACGTTCTGAAAACCGCCGATGAAGTAGCGAAACGGTTGACCGAAGCAGGAGCAGAAAATGTGGAAGTTTGCGAAACACCTGGCTACCCAGTGGTTTATGCCGATAAAATTATAGACCCTGCAAAGCCAACAGTTTTGGTATACGGTCACTACGACGTGCAACCAGCAGATCCTATGGAGTTATGGGATTCGGGTCCCTTTGAGCCGGTTATAAAAACCACCGACAAACACCCAGAGGGCGCCATTTTCGCTCGAGGTGCCTGTGACGATAAGGGCCAAATGTATATGCACGTAAAAGCGTTTGAGTTGATGATGCAGCACAATACTTTACCATGTAACGTAAAGTTCATGATTGAAGGTGAAGAGGAAGTAGGTTCTGCGAACCTTGAATGGTATGTAAAACGCAATCAGGAGAAATTAAAGAACGACGTGATCCTTATATCGGATACGGGTATGTTGGCAAATGATATTCCCTCGATAACCACTGGACTTCGAGGTTTGGCTTATATGGAGGTTGAAGTTACTGGACCAAACCGTGATTTACACTCAGGTTTATATGGTGGAGCGGTGGCTAACCCTATAAATATCCTCACTAAAATGATTGCTTCGTTGCAAGATGAGGACAATCGAATTACGATACCAGGGTTTTACGATAAAGTAGAAGACTTAAGTGACGAGGAACGAGCGGAAATGGCCAAAGCGCCATTTAGTTTAGATGCATACAAAGCCGCATTAGACATTGATGATGTACACGGTGAAACCGGATATTCGACCATGGAACGAAACTCCATTCGACCTACTTTGGACGTAAACGGAATTTGGGGTGGATATACTGGAGAAGGAGCTAAAACAGTGATAGCAAGTAAGGCTTATGCTAAAATCTCCATGCGTTTGGTGCCTAACCAAACTCCAGACGAAATATCTGAATTATTTGAAAAACACTTTAAAGCAATTGCACCCAAGTGTGTGAAGGTAAAGGTTACTCCGCACCACGGTGGACATGGTTATGTTACCCATACAGATAACCCCGCTTATCAAGCGGCGAGTAAAGCATACGAGACTACCTTTGGTAAAAAGCCAATTCCAGTTCGTTCGGGTGGTAGTATTCCAATTGTGGCCTTATTTGAGCAAGAATTGGGCTCAAAGTCTATTCTTATGGGTTTTGGTTTGGATAGCGATGCGATTCACTCACCAAACGAACATTACGGGGTATTCAATTACCTAAAAGGTATTGAAACCATTCCTTACTTCTATGAGTATTTTGCCCATGTGTAGTAGAGCAGTTTTGCGTTTTCCTATAAATGTTAAATAGCTTTTAAACGGTATTAATTGTGTTAATGTGTGACCAGTGTTACATCCATTGTATGTAATAAAATTTTTCTTGCGGCCTTTTCAATAATACAATTGGGAACCTACAAACATTTATGAAAATATTGATGCTTACCAAGTTTTCGCAAACGGACCATTTTGTGAGTCAGTTTGCCGAGCGTATTCACCGAAACTTATCCTTATCTGTAGACCTGCTTTATGTTATTCAAGCGTATTCAGAAGTGCCCCTAAAAAAAGACGGCACCATAGTCGACAATTGCACAGAAGTGGACCTTTCAGGGCTCTATGAGCAGCAAGTTGCGGACAAAGAGCGAATGGCTCAATTAGACCATGACTTTTTCAACAAGCGAGAAGTATTGATAGGAGATTTGGAGGAAGTGGTTGCACACAAACTGGATTCAGAAAATTATGATGCACTTTTTATGGGTGCACATCCTACGAGTTTTTTAGAAGATTTAATCAGTGATACAACCCTAGAACGGATAATAAAAAGTGCCAACATTCCCGTGCTCAGTCTGAAATGCAACCGCAGTCATGATCATGCTATTGAACGCATAGGTTTATTTGATGATTTTAATGGTCGCCATGTTGACGTCAAAGAGGTGAAGCGCATAGCGGATGCTTTTAACGCAACGGTGCTCTTGTACAAGATTATGCACAAGGAGGAGGATGGCTCAAAAGAAGAAATAGAAAAACGTATGCTGGCATTTGCTGAATTCAACAAGCTGTCGAAATACGAGTGTCATATTCTGGATCAACACATGCGCGATGAAGACCAACTGACGGTGCATATGATTGAGGATGATTTACATATGATTGCCGTTTCTAGCCTGCACAGCAGTAGGAAAAACCATTTAATTGCTAAAGATTTAAAAACGTCGGTTGCCAATCACGTATTTGCCCCACTTTTAATTTACTAAACAAACAACACTGTGATAGAATTAATATCAAAACCATGGTCGTGGTATATAGCTGGGCCGCTGATTGCACTGGTCATGTTCTTACTTTTATACGAAGGCAAAAACTTTGGAATGTCTTCCAATTTGCGCACCTTATGTTCCATGGGTGGAGCTGGTTCTTTGGGAGCGTTTTTTAGGTACGATTGGAAGTCTCAACGCTGGAATCTGGTCGTTGTGCTGGGAGCCCTAATTGGTGGATTTATTGGGCATTATTTTTTAACACCAGATACAACTATTGACTTGAACTCAGCAACAATAGCATCATTAAAAGGTCTTGGTTTTGAGTCGCCCGGGACTCAGTACGTACCGCCCGAATTGTTTGGCTACGAACGGTTGTTTTCCATCAAAGGTTTTGGATTGTTAGCCCTTGGAGGTTTTTTGGTGGGCTTTGGCGCCCGATATGCCGGAGGATGCACCTCAGGGCACGCCATAAGTGGGCTAAGTAATTTGCAAATTCCGTCACTGATTGCGGTTATTGGTTTTTTTATCGGCGGTTTACTTATGACACACTTTCTTTTACCCATTCTTCTAACTGTTTAATAAAATTCTATGAAATACCTTAGATACTTACTGATTGGAATTTTATTTGGCATCACTCTTTACAAGGCACAGGTCATCTCTTGGTATCGCATTTATGAGATGTTCCGATTTGAATCCTTTCACATGTATGGCATTATCGGTTCAGCGGTGTTTTTAGGTGCAATTACTATCTTCTTAATTAAAAAGAACAACATGAAAGATGGTCATGGCTTTAGAATTAGCATTGCGCCAAAAAACAAAGGAATCACCAGGTATTTGTTAGGCGGAAGCATTTTTGGCTTAGGCTGGGCCTTGTCGGGCGCATGCCCGGGACCCATGTACATTTTGGCTGGTACAGGCTTGGTGAGTATTTTGGTTGTTATTGCCTTTGCCGCTTTAGGTACGCTGATTTATGGTCTAATCCGAAATAAACTGCCGCATTAGCTCATTTAGCAGAGTTCTTCAACCTTCTGAATTATTTAAATAAACGGCTAGTGCGTCTCTAAATACGGTTGGTAAACTAATAGGATGCTTAGTAATCGATATTGTGTTTATTTGTTTTTATGTTGAAGGCAATCGTGATTGATGATGAGGAGCGCGCAAGAAGGTTGATCGCTAATTTACTCGAGGAATACTGCCAAGAGGTAGAAGTAGTAGCCAAATGCGAAAACGTTCCCGATGCCGTAATTAAAATTAACGAGCTCAAACCCGATGTGGTATTTTGTGACATAGAAATGCCGGATTATAACGGGTTTGATTTACTCTCCTTTTTTTCAACGATTGAATTTGAACTGGTTTTTGCAACCGGGTACAGCGAATACGCCATAAAAGCATTTGAAGTTTCTGCCGTCGATTATATCCTAAAGCCTATTCAAATTGAAGCATTAAAGTCCTCAATTGAAAAGGTTCGACAAAAAAGAAACGTATCTACTATTCACGAGCGCATGCAGGTGTTAAAAGAAAATATAGAGCACCAAGACATTCAAAAAATTGCACTTCCAGTATCTGACGGGCTGGTATTCATAGACATTCACAATATTGCGCATATTGAAGCCGACCGTGCCTATTCAAACGTTCACTTGGCCTCTGGTAAAACCATTTTGGTGAGTAAAAGACTCAAATTGTTTGAAGAGTTGTTGGCGGATAAAAAACAGTTTTTTAGAGCCCACCGTTCCAGTCTAATCAACATAAGTTTTATCAAAAAATATGTCCGAGCAGAACGTATTATTGTGTTGGACAACAATCAGTTGGTGAATTTAGCACGTGAAAAAAAATCCGAATTTGAGTCCTATATCCAACACATTCGACTGTAGCGCTAATTGGAGCAAGTTATTGCTTGCATTAGGTTTTCTGCTGATTGGGACAATTACTATGGCTCAAATTGAAATGGACGTCAACCGTTACAGTTTTAATGAAGAGCGAAGTTTTGACCACAGAGTGGTTTACGATGTAGCCGAAGCTGAAAATGGCCACATATGGTTTGGAACAGTCGACGGCTTGGTTCGCTTTGATGGTCACTATTTTAAAAAATACCTTTCACACGCATACGACAATGAGGTAAGCGACATTCAATTTGATGCTGAAGGAAATGTGTGGTGTGTGAATTTTGGCGGGCAGCTTTTTTCTGTTCGTGGAGATAGTTTGAAGGTAGAAATTAAACAATCCTTCAACAGCAATATTATCAGTTCTTATAAGGTGTTGAAAGACAGAATTATATACTCCACGTACAACGGTAATCGTTTAATGGCATACCATCGACAAACTGGTCAAGATTCCCCTTTATACATTATCCCAAATAACAAGATGTTGAACTGTGAAATCTTTACGGATTCGGGCATAGTTTTGATGCAGACAAAGGGCAAAAGTCCCAATTATTTATTTGATCGTTTATACCTCAATTGGAATGGGGAGATCGTGGATAGTATGCGGGTAACTAGCGCTATTGATATCAGTGGGGCCTTAAGGCTGATGTCCAATGCCCAGGGTAAACTGTATTTATCGGTATTGAATAAGGTGCTTAAGGTTATTGATTTCGAAACAGGAAAAATAGTTTTTGAAGATGCCACAACCAATGCTGTGGAAACCAACACACTTCAATTCTTTAAGAACGATTTGTTTTTATTGAAAAAGGATGCCGCGTATGTATTGGACCTTAAGTCGGGTAGTGGTTACAAGAAAAAACTACTCAAAGGAGTGAGCGCAAGTTCATTTATGAAGGACAGAGAAGAGAATATTTGGGTGAGCTCCATAAATATGGGCGTATTTATCATTCCCAATTTACAATTCATGCACGGAAAACTTACTGATAGTAAAGTAACAGCAGTAACCATGGATTCGGCTTCGAATGCTTACTTCCAAGACATACAAGGCAATTTTCATGAAACAACGTTCCCATATTCCTCGAGTCGACTCATTTCTTCTAAAGTAAAAAATGTGCATTCCCTCTTTTACAACCCTTTTCAAAATACGGTTGTTCTTGGGACACCGAATAAAATTTATAAGATCCATTCTAAACAGCTAACGACTTCTGGTGACTTTCTGCAATCCTTTAAGAAAGGAGTGGCTTTAGATGACAGCACCTTTGTTTACACCTTTTCACGAAAAGCGGAGGTGTATAGTCCAACTAAGAACATCAATCAAAGCATTCGTTGGAAAGGCTCGCAGAACCCCAAAGATAATAGCAGACTTTTACTTCGCAATAAACGAGCACTAGAAGTAGCGGTAGAAAAAGGAATGGGTTGTTACGTGGATTATATAGATGGTTTGATGTACTACCAACAAGCTGCCGCTCCAAGTTTTGTTACTTATGAAGGAAACCGGTTATTGGTAACAGCCATAAGCTCTAGCGAATCACTAGGCGTTTGGGCGCTTGTAAACGGCAGATCTTTACTTCAATTAAAAAATGGAGCAGTGGTTTTCAGTACGCTCTTAGCAGATCGGGCAGACCGCATATTTTGTAGCGGAAAGCACCTATTGATAACTACTAAAAAAAGTATTGTAGTCTTTACACCAACAACCAAGGAGCTATTCGAAATCAATTATATGGATGGGGTAATCCCCGATAATTTTTTAAGCGTAACTGCCGTGGATTCTACTGTTTTTCTATTTGGGGAGCACTTCATCCAGCAGTTCCCGCTAGGAGGCAGTAAGCAAAACCATTTACCACCAGCTATCGATCTCACCTTAATAACAGCCGGTAATAAACCGTTAAAGGAGGATAGCTTGTACCAGTTGAGCTACGAACAAAATGACCTGCAAGTAAACTTTACGACCATTGCTACCCGAAGCAGAGGAGAGGATAAAGTATATTATAGACTAGGCAGTAATGAAGCATGGCGCAGCACCAACAAAAACTCAACGACCATTCGATTACCCCAACTGGCCCCAGGAGCATATCAGTTTCAAATTAAAGCCTGCAATGAGCACGGCATTTGCTCCCAACCCATAAAAAAGCAAATAATAATTGCCGCACCGTATTACTTGGAGTGGTGGTTTTACTTGGCTATATTTTTAGCAAGCTCTTTGCTTCTAATCGTATTTTTTCAAAACCGACTGAGGCAAAAACAGACTCAAATCAGCTTGATTGAAGAGCAAGAACAACTAAAAAGTGCATTGTACAAATCACAGACGGCAGCGGTTCAATCACAAATGAATCCACATTTTTTATTTAATGCACTCAACTCGGTGCAAGATTTGGTCATAACCAAGGACATTGAGGGATCTAATAAATATTTAGGTAAATTCAGCGATCTACTGCGGAAGATATTAAAATCTTCACAAGAGACCTTGATTTCCCTGGAGGAGGAGTTAAGTATTATCGAATTGTATTTAGAGTTAGAAAAACTTCGTTTTGGAGATGAGTTCAGTTACTCCATAAAAAACGACCTTAGTTCGGCGCAAATAAACGGCTTAATGCTACCCGCTATGGTGATTCAGCCCTTTGTTGAAAACGCTATAAAGCATGGCCTTTTTCATAAAAAAGGAGCGAAAAATTTGGACATTCACTTTTCTTTAAAAAACCAGTTTTTAGTTTGTGAAATTGAAGACAATGGTATAGGGAGAGAACGTTCCAAAGCCCGTGCTCAAAAAGGTGGAATGCTGCACAATGGGTTTTCAACCGAAGCTGTAAAAAAACGCATTTCAGTTATGGAGCAAGCCTTAAAAACCAGCATTAATTTGCGCTTTATTGACAAAGAAGAACCGGATAATTCAGGGACCATTGTTCGAATTGAATTCCCCACCAATATAGCACCCTACGATTCGTAAACCCAAAGCAACCGATAGTAAATAGTCGACGGTGTTTCTGCGTGCTTTCCTTTCACATTTGAACTGAAATTCAAAAAAGGAAAGAAATGAAAAAAATAATTTTATCTGCACTCTTTTTAGGTTTGATGTTCGGTGCGACATCACAAACGCGCTTGTATGTAGATACGGACGCTACAGGAGCAAACGACGGTTCCAGTTGGGCTGATGCCTTCACCGAGCTTTCGGACGCAGCCACTTACCTTGACACAATAACGAATAAACCTTCTCAGCCTGATATTTGGGTAGCTGAAGGTACTTACACTCCAGATCCAACAGGTCTTGCTCGTCCGCAGGAAGCAACCTTTAAGTTCGATGAGAGTGTAAATCTATATGGTGGCTTTAACGGAACTGAGACAGCTGTAAATCAGGCTGATCCTGTAGTACACGAAACCATTTTATCCGGTGACTTGAATGGTAACGATAATGGAGAGCACACAAGCACGAACTCAAGCTATTACGATAACTGCTATAATGTAATAACTATGCCCTCCAGCACATTTGCGCAGCGACTTTTCATTAAAGGCTTTACCATTAAAGGTGGTCGTGCTTCTAGTGGCCCTGGAAGGGGAGCTGCCATTAATTGTGCTCATAATCTGAACGTGAATCAATGTATTTTCGAGGACAACTTCGGGGTACTGAGTTATTCTGTGGTTTACGCTAATCCTTTTTACGCTTCTAATTGTTGGGTTTATGAGTGCAAGTTTCGCAATAACACAGGTGGGCGCTCTATAATTGGCGTCAGTAACTCAGGACAAAGACGTACCTATTCAAGACTTTATTTGTACAACAACGAGTTTTATGAAAATAAGGCAGAGCGAGGCATTGTACAAGGGCACCAGTACTATTTAGGGTCCAGCGCGACGAACAGGGATATCGAATACTATATCTATAACAATTTATTTTATAAAAACACTCTTTCAGATGCTGAAGGCGCTCCCGTGTACTTGCATCACCAGGATAACCAAGGAATCTATATGTTTAAAGTAGATGTAATCGGTAATATCTTCTGGGAAAATGACGCTGAGAATAAGGCCGTTTACGTCGAAGATCGCACTTCGAATACGAAAGAACTGGAGCGCTTGTATTTTTTGTCTAATTTGATTGACGGAACGGATACCTTAACATTGGACAGCTTACATGTTGATCAAACACCTTGGAACGGTTTTGCTGGTAGATCATATGTTCAGTCAAATATCTATAACGTGTACCCAATGTTTAATGATACTTCGGTCAATGACTTTTCCATAACAGATTGCAATGCCCCAGGAAACGATTTAGTTGCCTTTACAGCTGATGGTATGCCGCAATCATACAAAACTCGTGACCATTTAGGAAACAATCGCAATGTGGGAATTCGTATAGATATTGGACCATACGAAGTGCAAAACAGCTTTACTGGATTTACGGCGGAACAGCAAGACACATTAATTGTTGCTACTTCTGGCTATGAGCCTTACACCTGGTATGATAATCGCAATCCGCAAAATCCTGTATTGTTACCTGACACAACCAATACTTTAGTGCCAGCTGGTGATGGTGAATATATAGTTTTAGCCAGAAATGCTGATGGTTGTGGCGTATTGGTTGAAGTGGATTTCTGTGGACAGGTTAAGGTATCCCTTTCTGCAAGCGGCGATAGTATCGAAGCTGTGGGAACGGGCGGTAGTCATTACAACTTTGGATTAAGTGGTAATAACATTGTCCAACGGACTAGGAATAACAAAGTAGCTATCCAAGGCTATGGTGAATACACAGTAAGCCACTTTGGATGGAATGGCTCTTCACTCACGACTTGCGTGGCTAGGTCTACATTCAATTACTGTGGAGATATTCCAAACGTAACGATAACGCAGAACGACAGCTCTTTGGTCGCTTCGGTAGACGATGCTGCCAACTATCAATGGTACCGAAACGATACCGCCATTCAAGGTGCAACCAACGCTACTTTTCCGCTCGCTTCAGCTGCTGATGGCAGTTACTCAGTGGAAGTTTCCGAAAATGAGTGCAGCGGTACGTCCAATAAACTGGACTACTGTAGCGGAATTCCCAACCAGCCTGAAGTGTTACTGACGGACGGTGAGTTAGGGGTTGATGGCAACTTTGACAGCTATCAGTGGTACTTGGACGGCGCACCAATTACCGGTGCAACATCGGCTACGCATACACCTACAGAAAATGGAAGCTACACGGTAAAAGTTACGGCTTCGGGTTGCGAGCGCGAAGCAAAAGCTCTGGCTTACGATGCAACGGGTATAGTATCCCTAAAAAATGCCGCCGTGCGCATTTATCCTAATCCAGCAAATGAATCGATCACTATAGACCACCTACCTCAATTCAGCGAGGTGCGAATTACGGATTTAACGGGTAAAACGGTAGCTCTTTTGTATCCGAAAGAGCAAAGTGTACAGCTTACGGTTCAAAGTTGGGAACAAGGCATGTATCTTGTTCAAATAACTAAAAATCAGGAGGTCATTACTTCCTTATTAACCATTCAAGAGTAATTTGTTTTTATTACTAGACTGAAAAGCGCCGTTCAATTCATTTTAAGCGGCGTTTTTTTATGGCTGTGTTTCTCTTTAATTCGGCTGAACCACAGCAGTATATGACTGTCAAAATACCGCATTTGTGTTATCGAAACCCTAAAATCTGTTGGTCGCTACAGTAGAAATTAGCCAATATTTGTGCGATATTTTAAAAAGGTACCCGATGAAAATCCTATTAAAACAATTAGGCGCCTCCTGCAAGAAGGAGCACAAGATAGCCTACGCCCGTTCAAAACACTGGAACGGTAAAGTGTTTGAAAACCTTTCCAAAACAGAAATGGATATCAACTTAAAAACATTACCAGGGTTGATACAAGAGAACTTTAAAGGGCGAAAAGCGCGCGATCCTAAGCAAAACTTGCCAATGACACAGCTAGATAAAGATGCCTTTAAAAAAGACGGTAATACGAAGTTTGTTTGGTTCGGCCATTCGGCTATGTTGTTGCAATTCGCTAATAAAAATTTTCTAATTGACCCGATGTTAGGTCCCGATGCTTCACCCATCGGCCCGGTGCGCACGAAGCGCTATACCGCTGGAACCTTGGGAGTAATTGATACCTTACCAGAGATTGATGCCGTATTGCTGACGCATGACCATTACGATCACTTGGATTTGCAAAGTATTGAATTGCTCGGTAACAAAGTATCTACTTGGTATGTAGGACTTGGAATCAAACGGCATTTGGTAAAGTGGGGCATACCTGCCGAGCAAATAACGGAATTCGACTGGTGGGAAGAGCTGGAATTAGACGGACTGAAACTGGTTTACACCCCTTCACGCCATTTTTCGGGCAGAGGATTGGCTGATAGGGCAAAATCTCTGTGGGGCGGTTGGGTCTTTATTTCCGAAGCAGACCGAGTGTATTGGTCGGGTGATGGCGGTTACGATACCCATTTTAAGGAAGTAGGCGAAAAATACGGACCTTTTAGTTTGGGTTTTATGGAGTGCGGTCAGTACAATAAACTGTGGCATCACATTCACATGTACCCAGAAGAAGCGGTTCAAGCGGCAATGGACGCGCAGGTAAAAAAGACGGTTCCCGTGCATTGGGGCGGATTTACTTTGGCCTTGCACCATTGGAAAGAACCCGTTGAGCGTTTTACGGAAGCTGCAGCGGAAAAAGAAATGCAATACCTAACACCCCAAATCGGAGCTGTAACGACCGAAAACAGCAGCACGAAGCATTGGTGGGAAAAGTTTAAGTAGGAGGCAACCTAGAACTAAAATCTGGGTAAAAACATACCCGCTTTTGTTTTGTAGCGCTCGTAATTGGCGAATTTTTTCGACAACAATTTTTCTTCATAACTTGCCTTGAACCAAAACAGAGCACAAAGCGCTAGAAAGACCAAGAAACGCAAACCATTGCCCGAGTATACCGCATAGCCAGCAGTAGTAAATAAAATACCCGTGTAAATTGGGTGGCGGATAAAGCGGTATACACCCGATTCAATGAGTTCTGCATGAACTTTTGGTGAAGGAAATACGGAAAGGCTTTTTCGTAAGGCAAATACAGATCCTACGGCAATGAAAAAGCCAAGTACCGTAAACCCTAAGCCGAACCATTGCAGCCCCTTGTGCAGAGAAAAATCAATCGCTGGTATACGAAAAAGGTACGCCAAAAAGAGTAGGAGCTGAACGCCTACGAAAGACAAGTCTTTGCGAGACCGCGTCAAGATTATTTGGGTTTTACTTTTTCAAACTCCACCGATAGCTCTTCAGCTGCGGTCGAATCCAAAGTATTGTTTTTGTTGGGCACAAAGCAATTGCCACCGGCACAACCGAAAGCAAATAGTCCCATTGATGCAAAATAACCGCCTATAACTACTCCCAGCCATTGCTGCGTATACAGCGAGTTGATAATAAAGGCGGTACCCAGGCCCAAATACAAGAATCTAGAGAAGTTCCAGCCCGTAAATAGGCGAGTTTTTAAGTGTTTCATGTTTTCTTTTCAAAATTACTGAGGAGCAAACCGCCCATTAAAGCGCCATAGATGCTGCTGTTCATAGGGTCGGAAGTTATGGCGCATGTACCGCTAGCACAACCTACAAAGTGGTAATAAGCATACCCCGCAAGCGTTCCAATGGCGATACCTATTACGGTAAGTTTATGTTGGAGTAGAAAGTTCATTAGTTTTTCCTCTGTTCAAATTCAATTTAGGAACAAATTTAAGCTTGCGTATGCAAGGTTCTTGTTAACTAGGTTACATAGGGCGTCTTATATTTGGTGTGGCAGTTTGTTGAGCCTATCGCTTTTACTTACGATAATCGTATACGAACTTAGAACTGGCACCATACGGAGGGAAATAGCCTTGCAAATACCCAGATGGTAATCCGTAGCGCAAAACATTTGAATATATTTTTTCACTTCCGCCCAAATCGAGCACCATACGCACATTCACATGAGCAGACCCGGGCGGCAACGCAAGGCGCTGTTCCACCATTTTTTTGGCGGGGAAGTTTCCCTTGTAATAAGAGTTTCCGCAAGTTACTTGTGGAGGCCCGGCAACCGTTTTCCATTTTCCCGGTTCGGTCTCAAACTGAAGACTCAATTGAAACAAACCATCCTGAAACTCAACCGGCAACTCCGCTTTAGTATTGTTGATTACCCGAACGGTTAATCCGTTGTTTTGACTAACCTGTACTTCAATACCTTTTTTACTGGCCTTTAGGTCTTTAGGTATCTCCATGTAAACTCTTGAATTAACCCGTAATGTGCAGGTGTAAAAGTCTTTAAGTTCAAAGGTAGGTGCGTTTTTTTCTTCTGTAAAGATAAGTTCGCCACGTTCAGAAAAGTAACAAGCACGATCGTTAAAACTCAACTGAATAACATCATTAAACCAGGGGTTGGTAATTAGGTCTTGGTGCAATTTGAAAAACTCCAAACTTTGGCGTTTGAGCACAAACTCCTCCTTGGTTTTCTCTTCAGTTTTAAAGTTGTACACGGCCCATTTTTTTGCTGGATTAGCGCCTACCGTGTCAGAAACCAACATCGTTTCATTTTTAATGCCCATGGGGTGAATTTCTTTGTAGGGTAGCGGTTCCAAAAGCGCTTTATTGGGTTGGTACAAATACCATTTCTGCTTCATTTTAACGGGATATCTTCCCGAGCGACTGTCGGTTGGTAAAACTGCATCAAACAAATAATTTCCTTCAATAACAGCATTGGAAATACTTACGTACTTCTTTGTTCCCAAAAGCAATCCGAATCTAGAAAGTTCCTTTCGATTAGATACACACAGACTGAGGTTCGTATTGCTGTTGCGGTCAGATTTTAAGTATTGCATGGGCCACCACATATTAAATTCCCATGGGTTTTGAACGCGCATAGGAGCCCCTTTATCAGAAACAAAGACGTAGTTGCCTTGAATCACTCGTAGGGTTTTGTAATAATTAATGTCCGGTTGATCGGCTAAAATAGCTTGACCCTTTTTATTTATGACCGAAAATAATTTGTCTTTTCCTTTTTGCTGAACGATGACCACATACCCTTGCTGGGTAACATCCACTTTTGTAACGTTTCTGAATTTGTTGATTCTGGTGAGTTTTGGATTTCCTTTGCTAGCAATATATTGTTCGGCAGTTTGATTCGCTCGGTTCCATAAAAACAGACCGCTATAATTACCTATTATCAAACTGTCCTCATAGGTTTTTAAGACCACACCCGAAGCATGCCAGATTTTTTTCTTTTCCTGCGAGATTAAAATGTCCTCATCGTAAACCTTGGGTTTTAGTGGGAAATCTAATGTGTCTATAAAAACACCTTCAGAAGAAAGGTGAAAGAACTTGCCGTTGCGTTGGGCCAGCGCAAAACTGCCATTAAATGGGTAAGCAACGCTAAATTCCGACGGAAATAGCTTTTTGCCGTATTGGTTTATGTAGGAGAAACTGCCGTTGTGATACGACAAAAAGTACTTGGGGTGTGTATTGTCGATAAAGGTTCTGGGAGCCTTATCCAGAAAATCTCCATCGTCATCAATCAGGCGATATCCTGTTGGGGTACAAACGGGAACTTGGGCAATTAGGCACATGCTACCTAATAATAGGAGGGAACTGAGTATTGTTTTCATAGTACTTGTGAATAGCAAATAAAGTGCCCAAATAGGCTATCACAGCTGTAAATGGTATTAGTGGAGCATATGGCTTATGGAGTGGCTTACAACTGTACACAAGATCAAACGCAGACGACTAAAGAAATGCCGTATGCTTGTTATCACAGCGTTGGCATGTCAATTGTTATGGTGCACACTATGCGTGTCGTAATTTTAATCCTATTGGCGCAGCTGCCCTTTCTACTGAAGGCTCAGGATAGCTTGTTTTATGTCAACAAGGCCGTTTCTGTTGTAAAATCGGAGTGGAAAGAAAACCGCAGATCCATTCAACTGTTTGACCTTAAAGGCAACAACACCTATACTACTGAAGAAGTTCAAGCCAGCTTTCAGGTAAGGGTTTCCTTCACTTTTCATAAAAATGGAGCGGTGAAAACTGCAACTATTCGCACCAACCCGGGCGCTAGCCGTTACCATTACGAAACGATGATAGAGTTTGACTCGGTAAACCAACCCCTCACTAAAATCAAAAAACGTCTGCCTGAGGATTACGAGACAATCAGTAAACAAAAAATTGAGTTTTGGAATAGAAAGCAGCAACGGTGGGTTACCCAAGAACAAATAAAATGTAATCCCCGCCTAAAAGCCGAATGAATGGAAGCATTTGTGGAATAGGTGATAATCGTCACAAATTATTTAAAGTAAATTCCGCTATTTTGTATTTGGAAAAGCATGTAGCGTTCCATTATGGCATTTTCTAAAAAACATAAATCTTGGTTTCGATTCGTTTCGTTAAGTGTGTTATCACTTGCCGCAGTCATTATGCTTTTGCATGCCGTACTTCCACACCAACATCACAATGAATTAAGTGCAACGGAGCATTCAAAGGAACACCAGAGTCCAGAAAACTTATTGGATTGGCTGGAACTTGTTTTTCATTACGACCAAGGTGAGCAACATTTAGAAGATTACGCTACAAGTGAAGCAAATTACGACTCGCTTGTTCAAATCCATTTCGAAAGCGAAGAAGCACCAAGCGCTTTATTTTTTGCGCTTACAGCACCGGTGTACCCCATTGAACCAAATGGCATTACCCATACATCTTTTAGTCCCGAAAACCCCTTCAGGGGACCTCCTGTAGCTTAATCCAACCCGAACTGCCAACCAGTTTTAAGTTACACCTTTAATTTTTTTTCATGTTATCGAAAATGATTCGATTCAGCTTGAATAACAAGCTGATTATATTCCTGTTCACTTTATTGGTAGTGGTTACAGGAATTTATTCCCTATTTAACCTATCGTTTGGAACCGTGCCGGACGTAACGAACAATCAGGTTCAAGTAATTACTACCACTCGAAATCTCTCTACACAGGATGTAGAACAGTTTATAACCTATCCCATTGAGTTGGAAATTGCCAATCTGCCTGGAGTTGAGGAGATAAGGTCGGTTTCTAAGTTTGGGCTTTCGGTGGTCACCATTGTTTTTGAAGATGGAATGGGTACCTATTTGCCCCGTCAACTGATTGCCGAAAAGTTAGACCTGGCTTCGGCCAATATTCCCGCTGAATTTGGAAAACCCACCATGGGACCGATATCTACCGGTTTGGGCGAAATCTATCAATACATTTTAGAGGTTGATACCGCCTACAAGCAGGAGTATTCAGTTATGGAGCTGCGAAGCATTCAAGATTGGGTAGTGAGAAGACAATTATTGGGCATACCAGGAGTGGTTGAAGTAAATACTTGGGGCGGTTATTTAAAACAATACGAAGTAGCAATTGACCCCATGAAGCTCAGGTCGCTAAACCTATCCATTTCGAGCGTATACGAGGCACTCGAAATGAACAATAGTGTAGCAGGTGGAGGTTATATTGAAAAAGGTAAATACGCCTACTTTATCCGAGGAGAAGGACTCTCAAAAAATATTGAGGACATTGAAAACACGGTATTAAAAAACGATAGAGGAGTTCCGGTTTACATTAAAGACGTGGCTCAAGTTCAATTTGGTTATGCTACTCGTTTTGGAGCCATCACGGCAAATGGAGAAGGGGAGAAAGTACTGGGGCAGGTAATGATGCTCAAGGATGCCAATCCAAAAGAGGTGATTGAAAAAGTGAAGCAGCGGGTAGAGGAAATCAAACCTTCTTTACCCCCCGGAATTCGTATCAACCCGTTTTTAGAACGGAGTGAGTTGATAGACAAAACCAGTTCCACCATTTTAGAGAACCTCATTTTAGGTTGTTTAATCGTGATTTTTGTAGTCGTGCTGCTCTTGGGTAACTGGCGTGCGGGACTTGTTGTAGCTTCAATAATACCGCTGAGCTTGCTGTTTGCTATTTCGTTGATGTACTTTTTTGATGTTGACGCCAACCTCATGAGCCTTGGGGCCATTGATTTTGGAATAATCATAGATGCAGCGGTTATTATTGTGGAATTCGTGGCATTTGGAATCACCAAATCTCAGAAAGACCTCATTGCATTGAGTGGAAGCGAAAGAAGGCTTAGAATAGACGAAATCACCTTTAATAGCACCAACAAGATGATGCGCTCGGCCATTTTTGGTCAGTTGATTATCATTATCGTGTTGGTTCCCATACTGTTGTTGTCCAACGTGGAAGGAAAAATGTTTCGACCTATGGCGGCCACCTTGGCTTTTGCTCTATTGGGTACTATGTTGTTCTGTTTTACCTACGTGCCGGTAATTTCAAGTTTAGTGCTTCGCCCCACTAGCAGTGGGAGTCTCAACTTTAGCAATCGACTCATTTTACGATTAAAAAACAACTACGAACGCTTGCTGAACTGGGCCATTGGAAAGCCTAGGCTCATGATCACTAGCGCTGTCGTTTTGTTTGTTTTTGCGCTCAGCATATTTCTTAGAATGGGCGGCGAGTTTGCTCCTAAGTTAGACGAGGGAGACTTTGTAATTCAACCGGTTTTAAAAACGGGCACCTCGCTCTCACAAACGATTGCCACTACTACTGAAATAGAAAAGGTGCTTAAAACTTTTCCAGAAGTAGATCAAGTAGTTACTAGAATTGGAGCGGCAGAGATACCCACTGACCCCATGTCAATGGAAGAAACGGACGTAATTATCACCCTGTTGCCCAAAAGCGAGTGGAAAACAGCACAAAGCAAAGACGCGTTGGCTCAAAAGATGAAAGACGAACTGCTGCGAAACATTGCCGGAGTGGATTACGAGTTTACTCAACCCATTGAAATGCGATTTAATGAGCTCATTACTGGTGTAAGGGCCGATTTGGCGATTAAAATTTTTGGAGAAGACTTGTCGGTTCTGAACGATAAGGCACAGGAAATAGCCCGCGTCATTTCTGAAGTGGACGGCGCAGCTGACATTACGGTAGAAAAAACGGCTGGCCTGCCGCAAATGCTGGTGAGTTACAACCGAAGAAGAATTGCGCAATTCGGGGTAACCATCAAACAGGTCAACGAAGTTTTGGGCGTTGCTTTTGCTGGAAAAGTAGCCGGGGGTATTTACGAAGGTGAAAAACGATTTGACCTAGTAGTACGCTACGATTCCAGCTATCGAAAAGGCATTCAGAATATTGAAAATTTGCTGGTTACTGGAAAAAATGGGCTGCAAATACCCTTGGAAGAGTTAGCGGAAATAACTTTCGAAAAAGGCCCCGCCAAGATATCTCGTGAAAATACCCATCGGAGAACGGTTGTAAATGTTAACGTAAGGGGACGTGACCTCGAATCGGTAGTGCTTGACATTCAACAACTCATCAACGAGCAGGTAGCATTTCCAGCGGGTTATCAGGTAACTTATGGTGGGCAATTTGAAAACCTACAGAGCGCCACCAAACACTTGATTTATGCGGTACCGCTGGCGCTTCTGCTGATATTGATATTGCTCTATTTCGCGTTTCGATCCATTAAAGAAGCCTTGTTGGTGTATTCCACCATACCTCTGGCGGCAGTTGGCGGCGTTATTTTATTGTGGGTGCGCGATATGCCTTTTAGTATATCTGCCGGTGTGGGTTTTATTGCACTTTTTGGCATTGCCGTACTCAACGGCATTGTGCTGATTAGTGAGTACAAAGAACTCTTCAATACCCACAAAAACTTCAGTATACCGCTCATTATCCGAGGGTCGGTTTCTAGATTGCGACCAGTACTGCTCACTGCTTCGGCGGCGGCACTCGGTTTTTTACCCATGGCCATTTCACATTCAACGGGGGCAGAAGTACAGCGTCCATTGGCCACAGTGGTTATTGGTGGGTTAATTTCTTCAACCCTACTCACTTTATTTGTGCTGCCCATTCTGTATACGTTGCTTGCTAAAAGTCGCAGCTGGAAACCAACAGTGCTAAAAGGAGCGGGTGTGGTATTGATGTTGTTTGCGCTCAATGGAAACGCTCAAACTCCAGTGTACACCTTGCAAGATGCCATTTCGATTGCCAAACAGAACAACAACCTGCTAAAGAGCAAGCAGAAAGCGGTAGAACGTCAAAGCACGCTCAAAGCTGCCGGATTTGAAATGGACAAAACACAAGTCTATTACAACTTCGACGAAAACAACATAACGCCTATGAATGCTCCACTGCGCGTTTGGGGCATTCAACAGAGCTTCCGTTTTCCTACGGCTTATCGAAGTGAAGCAAAACTCAATAAGGAGCAGGTGCAACTGCGCAAACGTGCATACGTCTTGGAAGAATGGAAGGTAGAGGAGCAAGTCTCCAAAGCAGTTTACCGCATACATTACCATAGCGCACTAAAAGCTAAATACGAATACCTAGACAGTGCGTATCGTGGAATTAGTCGTGCGGCAATGCGCCGCTACGAGTTAGGCGAAACAAACGGCATAGAGCACTTAACCGCTATTAGCAAGCAAAATGAAATCGGTAATCGACTCAAACAAGTTGAAAACGACCTTCAAATTGCCTACAATGAACTGGACAGTTGGCTTCAAATAGATAGTCATTATGTATTGAATATTAACGACTTAAAAAAGGTGGAGGTTGACTTAAAGGATACCGTAAGTCCTATGCAGCAATACCTGGGTCAGCAAGCTAAGGTGATAGCCCAGCAAGAAGCCACTCAAAAGAACAATTGGTTGCCCGATCTGCATTTGGAATACTTTAGGGGAAACAGCCCAATGGCTACCGATAAAGCATACAATGGCGTGCAGGTTGGACTAGGAATTCCTTTGTTTTATGGGTCTCAGCGATCCAAAGTTAGAGCCCTTCAACTCGAAGGCGAACAATTCAAACTCGTGAAGCAAGATTTCCAAAAGCACCTTCAAGCGCGCAGACAGGAGTACCTGTTAGAGTTGACCCAATTGGATCGCATGCTCGGTTATTACGACAAAACGGGAAAGGAGTTATCCAATGAACTGATGCACATGGCGCAACAGTCGTATGCCTCAGGAGCAATTGATTACTTCCAATTTTTACAAACCGTAGAACGTTCTGTTAAGATACACGAACAGTACCTCATTCAGCTGTGGAAATATAACGACACGGCCTTATCACTCAAATACCTCATACAATGAACAATATAAAATACTCTAAAATGATACATCCATTAAAAACCTTACTTACAGGAGCCTTAGCTGTGCTGGCTGTGAGTTGTGCAACACCCGAAACTGAAACGCCCACTGTTGCAAACCATGCGAATGCACCAGCAGAAGCAGTTGAAACTGCAACCATTGCAGCAGAGAAAAATACAGACAAGGGCGTAAAATTGAGAGGGTATATCGATGTGCCCCCACAATACAAATCGGTGGTGAGTCCTTATTTTGAGGGATTTATAAAAACCGTGCACGTAGTGATTGGGCAGCGCGTAACAAAGGGAAGTGCTTTATTTACCCTCGAAAACCCAGATTACATTAAGATACAGGAAGAATACCTCTCGGTAAAGCAGGAGTTTGAGTATCTAAAACTGGATTACGATAGGCAAAAGCAGCTTGCGGAAGAGGACATTACCTCTGCAAAGCAATTCAAACGAGTAGAGGCGGATTTTATTCAGGTAAAAACCAAGTACGCCGCATTGAAACTTAAATTGAAACTCATGAAGCTGCCGTTGAAGGCAATAGAAGCTGGCGAAATGCTTGCACAACTCACCGTAAGGGCTCCCATTACTGGGGATATTACCGAGTTGAATTTGACCCAAGGTGCTTTTATTGGGACCGAACAAGTAGCGGCAGAAATTATCAATACCGATCACCTGCACCTTGAGTTACAGGCCTATGAAAAAGACGTTATGCGGATAAAAGTAGGGCAGGGCTTTACCTTTCGAATGGTGGATAATCCAGACCAATCCTACCGTGCCCGGATATATGCGGTGGGCAAAAAGATGGATACGCAGAGTAGAACCGTGCAGGTCCACGGACACGTATTGGATACACATAAGCAGTTTATGCCCGGTATGTATGTGGATGCAATGATGGATACGCAGGCGATGGATTGAAGCGCGCGCTAGATTATTTGCTTACTACAATACCCAGGGTAATTTAAATGCAACTTGCCCCATTTTTTTTTAAATGAAAACTCAAATTATAAGAACATTGCTGGCTGCAGTTCTATTTGCAACAAGGTTTATTTTTGCCAAAGCAAGAACGCTAGAGTAGAAGTGAGTTACTAAAAAACAAACGACATGGATTTAATTAAAACGGCTACCGAATGGGCATTGGGCGATGCACTGCAAGGAAAGCTTATGATGGCCTCTGGGGTATTGGCCCTGACAGGGATATTCTTTATACTCAAATCAGATGCGCCCTTGCTCAAGGGAATGCTCATTCCATTAGCGCTATTTGCGCTGATAGGGTTGAGTTATGGCGGTTATTTAGCATTTACTCGAGCCGGTCATCTTCAAAAAGTTGAAACGCTCTATGCTTCAGATGCGAACCAAGCGGTGGCGCAGGAATTAGAAAAAGCTGAGCGGGACAATTACAATTATACCTTGATCAAAAAAATATGGCCGGTGCTTATCGTCATAACAGCTGTGTTGTTGTTCTTTTTTAAGGGCGACTATGCAAAGGGTGTACTGATTGCTTTGCTCATTTTGTTTGTGTACGGCTTGTTGGTGGATACCCTTTTGCACCACCGGTTGACTCCGTATTACGAGCTGCTCCAAACCTTGAGTTCAAAAGGAAACCAGCTGTAGTTCCATTTTTTAAGGATAGATCTTATTGCGTTTGTTGACCGGTATTGGCTCAGTAGAACTGTTGCTTAGAGCGGGGCGTGAAAGGTTTTCTTTCCAGTTACCTACAATTCTGATTTAAAATTCTTTATTTTTTTATTCTGCTGAACGAGTGGAAAGGATTGGTGGGAGTTGTGGGTGAAGCGATTATCTGACATCAATTACTATTGAGTTAATTTCTTTTTTAGTCAGTGACTTTGACTTAATTTGGTTTTTCTTAAAACCGAATATGAAATTCAACGAAGACAGCCGAGTAAAAATACCAAGCCTTTTGCACTTAACAAGGTTAGGATATGATTACCTGCCGTTGAAAGATGCCGAATGGGATGCCGATACCAACATCTTTACTGACATATTCTTAAGGAGTATCATTAAAATCAACGAAGGTTTAGCAGAAGACGATGCAAGACGACTGCTCGATGAAATCTCGTTGTCTTTGGATAATGAAGATTTAGGAAAGGCTTTTTATCATCGTTTGATTCAGAAATCGGGGATTAAACTCATCGATTTTGAAAATTTTGACAACAACACATTCAACGTAGTTACTGAGCTGACTTACAAAAAGGATGACGACGAGTTCCGGCCTGATATCATTCTTTTAGTCAATGGAATGCCATTGGTATTTATAGAAGTTAAAATACCGAACAACAAGAATGGCATGTTGGAGGAACGAGATCGAATGTTCTTTAAAAGAAACACAAATAAGAAATTCAGAAAGTTTATAAACATCACTCAATTGATGGTGTTCTCCAACAACATGGAATATGATGATGGATCACCATTGCCAATTGAAGGAGCGTTTTACGCAACACCTTCCTATCATAAACCAGTATTCAACTATTTCCGAGAGGAAGAGCAACTGGACTTGACGCAAGTACTGCAACCAGAAGATGACTCTATTGAGAACTTTGTTTTAAAAGACAACAACTTAGTGGGTATTAAAAACAGTGCTGAGTTCCTAACCAATAAAGATGCTCAGTCGCCAACCAATAAAATATCTACGTCCTTATTTAGTAAAGACCGCCTGGCTTTTATTTTACAATATGCTATTGCTTATGTGAATGAAACCACTGGTTTGCAAAAGCACATAATGCGCTATCCTCAATTGTTTGCTACCAAAGCCATTGAAGCCAAATTAGAAGCTGGAATAAACAAAGGAATCATTTGGCACACACAGGGTAGCGGTAAAACGGCTCTTGCGTATTACAACGTCAAACATTTGACCGACTATTACCAAAGCAAGAACATTGTACCCAAATTCTATTTCATTGTAGATCGATTGGATTTGTTGGTGCAGGCAGGCAAAGAGTTTAGAAGCCGTGGTTTGGTAGTGCACAATGTAAATTCAAGAGATGAATTTGCGCGAACCATTAAATCCACCCAGGCAATTGAAAACGATGCTGGAAAAGCAGAAATTACGGTTGTCAATATTCAGAAGTTTAAGGATGATCCCGATGTTGTTCGGAATACAGATTATAACCTAAACCTCCAACGGGTTTATTTTCTAGATGAAGTACATCGCAGTTATAATCCAAAAGGGAGCTTTTTGGCCAACTTAAGAGAGTCTGATCCCAATTCGGTAAAGATTGGATTAACAGGAACACCCTTGTTAGGCGATGATGTTAACTCTAAACTATTGTTTGGCGACTACATTCATAAGTACTACTACAATCGTTCAATTGCAGACGGATATACACTAAGGCTGATTCGTGAAGAAATTGAAACCAGTTACAGTTTAACTTTAAAAGAAGCATTAGATAAGATTAAGGTCCTGAAAGGGAACGTTGATAAAAGTGATATTTACGCTGACTATCGGTTTGTAGAGCCCATGTTACATTACATTGTTACGGATTTTGAAAACAGTCGTACTTCAATGAATGATTCGAGTATTGGAGCAATGGTTATTTGTGACTCCTCGAAACAGGCTAAAGAGATGCAAACTATTTTCCAACAGAAATACGCTGGATCAAATGAGGATTCGGAATTGGGTACAATGCAAATGGCCGCAGAGCCGGTTCTTGGCTATACAGATAAAAAGAAGAGCGAAAATCAAATAAAATCGTCGGCTGTAATACTACATGATGTTGGTACAAAGCAAGATCGTAAAATTTGGGTAGATGATTTTAAAGATGGAAAAATTGACATCCTCTTTGTTTACAACATGTTGCTTACTGGTTTTGATGCCAAACGATTAAAGAAACTGTACATAGGTCGAGTTATAAAATCGCACAACTTGTTGCAAGCGCTTACTCGGGTAAACAGAACCTACAAGGAGTTTCGCTACGGCTATGTGGTCGATTTTGCCGACATACAAGGTGAGTTTGATAAAACCAATCAAGCTTATTTTAATGAGTTACAATCGGAGCTAGGCGATGAGATGCAGCATTATTCCGACTTGTTTATTTCTCCTGAGGAAATAGAAGAGCAAATCGAAGAAATAAAAGATGCCTTGTTTCACTTTGATACAAAGAACGGAGAGGTATTCACTCAACAGATTTCGCAGATAAACGACCGCAAACAAATGCTGGATATTACAAGAGCATTAAACAATGCCAAAAGCTTGTACAACCTTATTCGTTTATCCGGGAACTACGATCTATTAGAGAAACTTGATTTTAGAAAACTGACTTTACTGGCCAGAAGAGCGCAGGAGCGCTTATCCATGATTAACACCAAGGAAGTTCTCGAGAGTAGCGTTGATACCACCAATTTGTTGAACGTGGCCTTAGAAGACGTGCTTTTTGCTTTTACCAAAGTGAAAGAAGAAGAAATGGTATTGGCTGACGAGCTCAAAACCATTTTACAAAAAACTAGAGAAGGTTTGGCTGGCAATTTTGACCAGAAAGACCCCGTCTTTATTTCTCTGAAAGATGAGCTAGAACGTCTGTTCAAAAAGAAAAACCTGAGCGAGGTGAGCAAAGAAGAGATGGAGCAAAACATTGAGGCTTTGACTAAAATACACGAACGATCTAAAGAATTGGAACGCACCAACAACCTGATTAAAGCCAAATATGAAAACGATGCGAAGTATGCACGTATTCATAAACGGCTGATGGAGAAAGACCCATTAACCGAAAGCGAACGCAAATTGTTTGAGGTGCTTTGCGAACTAAAAGAAGAAGTAGACAATCATATCTTACAGAATGCCAAGATTTTAGAAAATGAAAGTTTTGTAGATAAAATGATTTCTAGAATGGTAATTGTGGAGTTTAAAAAGCAAAACATACCCTTGGACTTAGACAAATCGAAACGGATTATCAATTTGGTAACCAAAGAATATATGAACGAATACCACGGTAGAACCGCATAATAGAAAAGTACATGACATCAAAAGAATTTGAAAATAAAGTAAAAGAGCTCATTGACGACTTAAAAGGCGTATGCGCTAACTACGGATTGGGAAATGATGGCAATGAGTTTAAGATAATTACTCAAGTCTTCTTGTACAAGTTTCTGAACGACAAGTTTGCGTACGAAATAAAGCAATTGGAGCCTAAACTGGCTAGTGACGACAATTGGCAAGACACATTGAGCAAGTATAAGAAAGACGATTACGAATTGCTGCTCATGCAATTAAGCGAAGGCACAGCATTAATACAGCCCGATCATTTTATCGGGTCTTTGTTTCATAAACAAGACGAACCTGATTTTGCAAAATTATTTGACGATACCTTACAAGATATTGCCAAAATAAACACCGACATTTTCTCTGTAAAAGAAGATGGTGGTGCTAAGGTGGTGCTGTTTAACCGCGTAAGTGAGTTTGTATCGGAATCGAAGCGCGATGCCTTTTGCAAAGCCATTATCAATAAACTCGTCAACTTTAGTTTTGAGCGCATTTTTAATGAGAAGTATGATTTTTATGCAGCCATTTTTGAATACCTGATCTCTGACTACAACAAAGACAGTGGCGGAAAATATGCCGAGTATTTTACACCACATGCAGTGGCCAAAATTATGGCGGCTTGTTTGGTAACGGGAAAGGTAGATAATGTAACCTGTTACGATCCTTCTGCTGGTTCAGGAACCCTGCTAAT
Source organism: Salibacteraceae bacterium (assembly GCA_965660875.1). GTDB lineage: Bacteria > Bacteroidota > Bacteroidia > Flavobacteriales_G > Salibacteraceae > UBA6770. Next base: position 52,279 of record CBFIBQ010000015.1, read on the forward strand.
GAATTTGGCGCATGCCATAGGCGAGGATAAGTGTACGATCTACTCTCAAGACATATCTCAAAAATCGTCGAGTTTATTGCGTTTGAATTTGATCTTGAACAACCTCGTACATTCCATTCAGAATATCATACAAGGAAACACGATTCAGTACCCTTATCACAAACAAGATAACGGACAGCTAGAACAATTCGATTACATTGTATCTAACCCTCCGTTTAAACTTGATTTCTCGGATTATAGTGCCGATTTGGATACCAAAGCCAACAACGAACGTTTTTTTGCAGGAATACCCAAAGTACCTGCGAAGAAAAAAGATTCCATGGCGATCTACCTTATGTTTTTGCAACACATTATGCACAGTCTAAGTGCAAAAGGCAAAGCAGCTGTAGTTGTGCCTACTGGCTTTATTACTGCCCAAAGTGGAATTGATAAAAAGATTAGAGAAAAAATGGTGGAGAGTAAAATGTTGGCTGGTGTGGTAAGTATGCCAAGCAACATTTTTGCGACTACAGGTACCAACGTCAGTATTTTGTTTTTGGATGCTAGTAATACTGGAGATGTGGTATTGATTGACGCTTCTAACCTAGGCACCAAAGTAAAAGAAGGGAAAAACCAGAAAACACTATTATCCGAAACAGAAGAACAACAAATTATTAACGTGTTTAATGCCAAAGAAGCAAAAGACGATTTCTCAGTGGTGGTTTCTTACGATGACATAAAAACAAAGAATTATTCCTTAAGTGCTGGGCAATACTTTGAAGTAAAGATTGCGTATGTTGATATAACACATGAAGAGTTTGCTGCTAAAATGAGTGGCTTTGAAAGCAACATAGCAAGTTTGTTTGAAGAATCTAAAACATTGGAAAAAGAAATTCAAGGAAATTTAAAGTCTTTGAATTATGAATAAAGTTGTACTAAGTAAAGTTATTGATATCATTAGTGGTGGGACACCGAAAACGAAAGTGCCTGAATATTGGAATGGAAGTGTAGGTTGGTTATCTGTAACCGATTTCAATAATGATTTGAGAAATGTTTATCGTACAGAAAAAACTATTACTGAATTAGGAGTAAAACACAGTAATACCAAATTTCTAGAAAAAGGTGATATAATAATCTCAGCGAGAGGAACAGTTGGTGCTCTAGCTCAGATAGGAACTCGAATGTGTTTTAATCAATCATGTTTTGGTATAAGAGGAAAAGAGGGTGTTTTGGACACTGATTTCCTCTATTATTCTTTGAAAAACTATGTAAGACATATAGTTAAAAGAAGTCAGGGTTCTGTGTTTGATACAATAAATCTAGCTTCATTCAATTTAATGGAAATTGAAATCCCTAATCAAGTAACTTCTCAAAAAAGAATAGCCAAAGTCCTTTCCGATTTAGATACCAAAATAGAACTCAACAATAAAATCAATACTGAGTTAGAAGCCATGGCCAAACTCATTTACGATTATTGGTTTGTGCAGTTTGATTTCCCTGATGAAAACGGAAGGCCTTACAAATCCTCTGGTGGCAAAATGGTTTACAACGAGGAGCTAAAAAGAGAGATTCCTGAGGGGTGGGAGGTGAAAGAACTGGGAGAAATTACTAAAAGGAGTAATCAAACTATCGATCCATCCAAAAACCCAAATGAGACTTTCAAACTATATAGTATCCCAGGGTTTGATGAATGCGGGTCATTTCAAGAAGTACATGGAAATGAGATAAAAAGTTCGAAATTTCAGATAGACCAAAGAGATCTTCTTGTTTCAAAATTAAACCCGCGATTTAACAGAGTTATTTACGCTGAGGATTTATCAGCTCAAATATCTTCAACGGAATTCGTTGTATGGCGAACTGCGGATGATTTTATCAAGGCCTTTCTGTACATTTTAGCACGTTCAACACATTTTCAGTCATTTTGTATTCAAAATGCAACCGGCTCATCTGGAAGTCACAGGAGAATAAACCCTGAGGTGATGATGGCCTATAGAGTCCCAATTAATGATGATATACTAGTTGAATACGGTGAAAAGGTTCATGATCAAATTCGTCTTTTTCATAATAACATGAAACAAAATCAAAAACTAGCCGAACTGAGAGATTGGTTGTTGCCCATGTTAATGAATGGTCAGGTAAGAGTAGGAGAAGCTGCAAAAGAAACAGAAATGTAAATGGCCGCTGAGCCGAGGGGGGAGTATAAATAATTCGAGTGTAAAATGTAATTAGTTAATTATGGAAAATCAATTAGAACCAGATACAATAGAACATTTTTATAGTTTAAGAAATAACTTCATAGTAATTGGCCTTACTGGTCGCGTAGGCGCTGGTTGTTCAACAGTAGCCAATAAATTGGCTAATCCGGATTTTATTAAAGAAATCACTCCGTTTGACTCGACGATTGATAAGAATGATAATATTCATGAGCCAGAAAGAGTGAAATATAATTTATGTATCGATTATTTAAAGCATGAAGGAAATTTCACCCCATTCAAGAGAATAGTTTATAAAAATGTACTCCTTTTACATTTGATATTTGAAGCAAGTAAAGAAAAAAAACCTGAAGACTATATTATTAAAGTTCTAACTCAAAATGGTTCTATTCATCGCCCAGATTGGGAGAATAGATTTGATTCAACTGAAGACAAAAATACGGTTGAATTAATTGGGGAATATCTGAAAGTGAAGCTTGGTCGGGTTCTTAATTTTATTCAAATCGATAATAAAGATAAATCTCTACTCAAATGGTTATGTGACCTGGAGGGGATGAATCTAGAAAATTCGAAATTACTGCATGAAACATTTATTGGATTTGCTGAAGGCTTTTTTGAGATATTAAATAAAGAAAACGTTACGAAAAGAACCAGATTTATCCATGATATCGCGAATAATTTACGTACTTATGGTTATTGCGTTAGTCCAATAGGAGTAGATGCCAAAAAACAAACATTTAAGCATGTCTATACTGTTGCGGAAACAATAAATAGGCTTATAAAAATATGGAGAAAAGCTCACAATGATAAGGCAGTCGTGGTAATTGACTCATTAAAAAACTCTTTGGAACTAATGTACTTTAAGGAGAAATTCAGCGGGTTTTACATGGTTGCTGTTAATAAGGGCGAAAAAGAACGTGAACGATTTCTACTTTCAAAGGAAGATTATATTGTTAAACACGTGCCTGAAATACTCAGACTAGATAATACTGAATACAAGCCCTCGGACTTTAACTCTGGAAAATTTGGTTCACCTGACACGGCAAATTGTATTCAAAAAAGCGATTACCATATTTTCCACACAGATATGCCAGCTAAATCATTTGCTGGTTACCAGCAGACTTTGGATTATCAGCTTGTTAAACTATTGTCATTAATTGCGCATCCAGGACTTATTACTCCAACGGCTTTAGAAAGAACTATGCAAATAGCATTTAACGCAAAATATAATTCCGGGTGTATCTCAAGACAAGTTGGAGCGGTAATAACAAATCAAAGTTTTGTTGTCAAATCCATAGGTTGGAATGATGTTGCCGAAAATCAAATGCCTTGCAAGCTCAGGAAATTAACAGATTTAGTTTCAGATAAATCAGAAGGCCTTTTTAGCGAGTATGAAAAAAATGGTGGTGATTTTCAAGTTGCTGGGTCATTTAAAGAACTAGCTAAAAAAGATGTTGAAAAGGCTAATTTGAAAGCCTTAAATGGCCGTCATTGTGCATTTTGTTTTAAATCATTGCAAAACGCTTATGAAGGAGAAAAAAATCAGGTTCACACTAGGTCATTACATGCTGAAGAGAATGCTATGATGCAAATAACGAAACATGGTGGAAGAGGACTAAAAGGTGGTATTCTGTTTACTACAGCAAGTCCATGCGAATTGTGTTCTAAAAAGGCTTTTCAGCTAGGTATAACAAAAGTGTATTACATTGATCCCTATCCTGGTATTGCAACAACACATACCTTAAAAAATGGTATTGATCATAAAAATCAGCCTGATTTAATAATGTTTAGAGGGGCGGTAGGAAGGGCTTATCATAAGTTGTATGAGCCATATATGTCTTATAAAGATGAAATTATGATCCGGACTGGCTTCAAGCCATCTCCAATTCTTGAAAATTCAGTAAAATCATTGACTAAGGATAAAATTAAACAGGATAAAATTCTTAACATCCTAAAAAAGCAACCTGATTAGTATAACTTATTTTGAATATGAAACTCGGAAAAATCAAACAAGTAGCCTTACGAGAAATCTGGAAACATGAAGCTACCAACTTCACCAAATGGTTGGCTATTCCTGAGAATTTAGAACTCCTTGGAGAGGAATTGGATTTAGACCTTTCTTTGATTGATACCGAATATGGTGTAGGTCGATTTAATGTGGACATTTATGCCGAAGAAACAGGTACAGGAAGAAAAGTAATTATTGAAAATCAACTTGAAAAGACAGATCACGATCATTTAGGCAAAGTCATAACCTATGCATCAGGCCTAGATGCTGAAATTATCATTTGGATAGTAAAAAAAGTCCAAGAGGAACACCAACAAGCCATTGAATGGTTAAACGAAAACACTAACAACAAAATCAACTTCTTCGCCATTCGCATGGAAGTTTGGAAGATAGGCAATTCAGACCCGGCGCCTAAATTTCAAATTGTCAGCAAACCAAACGACTGGACAAAATCAATCAAACAAAAAGTGAATAATGAATCACTGACACCAATCAAGGAATTGCAGCTGGAATTTTGGAATGGATTTAAAGAATATGCTCTATCCAACAACCTAAATTTGAGGCTTCGAAAAACCTATCCCCAACATTGGTATTCTATTTCATTCGGAAGATCGGATTGCCACGTAGAATTGACCATTAATTCGGTCAAGAAAGAATTGTCGTGTGAGATATGGATAAGCGATTCAAAAGAAACGTTTCATGAGTTTAAGAATCACAAAACCGAAATAGAGCAGTCTATACCAAATCTAAAATGGCTGGAATTACCAACTAAAAAGGCAAGTCGGATCAAGGTCACACACAAAGGTGATCTAAAGAAAAAGGACTCTTGGCCTTTCCTGCATAAATGGCTTGGAGATAATGCGGTTCTGTTTCAAGATACTTTTAATAAGTTTTAATGTGAATGAGGTTTGAAGTAAAACATGTAAGCTCTATCCTAAAGGAAATACGTACTGATGGTCATAGTCCATTAAAAGTACTTGCTGATGATTTCAACATTTATGTTATTAAAAACGACAAGGGTCATATTCCTCCTTTGTATTTGCTAAATGAATGCATTGCTAGTGTGTTTTTACATGAATGGGAGCTACCTTCACCCGATACATGTTTAATGAAAGTTGATAAGTCTTTAGTTAGCGAGCTGACAGAACTTTCAGAGTACCATAAACCATTATATTACGATAATCTCTGCTTTGGTTCTAGGCTGATAGAGAACACCAGTGATTTGAATGAAATAATTACAACCATCGATAAAGCTTTTTATAATAAAATCATTAACCCATTGGACTTTCTTAGGATTGCATTGTTCGATACCTGGGTTGAAAATGATGATAGAAAACCGACCAACTATAACTTAATCTTAGCATCCGAAGAAAATAAATTTCGAGTAATCCCAATCGATCAAGCCTACATATTTAATTCCGATGGATATAATCATTTAAACCCAGAACAATATTTCCCAATAGCAAATGACCATTTATTAGTGTCTGATTTTGGAAAAATGATTAAAAAGTACTACACTGTTGACAAGACATTTTTAGACGAGTCCAAACATTATTTCTACCTTTGCACAAAGAGATGTGAGGAACATTTCGATGCCTTAGTAGGGGAGCTGTCCGTATTATTCAACTTTGAACTAACCTATACAGAGCGGTTGAAAAAATATCTTTTTAATAAGGCGCGTAACGAACGAGTATTTGAAGAGTTCGTAATTAGACTGAGACAATGAAAGGTTTTTATTCTATTGTAAAATTTGCACCTAATGTGCTAACTGAAGATACGATTGCTATTGGTCTTGTTTTTTTCGATGGAATGTCATTTAGATATTTTGAGTCGTCGAGAAAAAAAACATTGGCAAAATCATTATTGAATGATAAGTCCGTCGACTTGAAATTTTTGTCAAGGCAAATCGATAAGAAGATAAAATCCTTAAACATGGAGCCAACTGAACCAAACCTCGGTTTCGATTTAAGAAAATTTTCAAAACCTGAGTATTTTGACTACTTAAACCGGTATAGTAACGGATTACTTCAATTCAGTAAACCTAAAACTATTAACCTTTCGAATTCAAAAGAGAATTTCAAAGAATTGGTATCTTCATTCTTTAAAGAAGATCTAGAAGTTTTGGTAAAGCGAGTAGTTAGTGAGAAAGAAAAGTATAGAGCGATTATTAAACCAAAACTAATTGATAGAGTAGAAGAAAAGGTGCATACTTATTATCAGTTTAACTCGCAGAAAAACCCTTCCATTTATTTTAATTACGAGATTGATTGCATTGGCCAAAATGGAGCAATGGTAGGTGCAAAATCTCTTCCTTTTGATAAAAGTAATTCAGCCTTAGATAGAGATATAAGCCACTATTTTGCTCTTATATCGACCTTATCGGATCAACATAAAAAATCCTTGAAGGATAATAGTTTTTATCTTATTTCTAGAGAGCCTGAAGGGATTCAGACCAAAGAACATAAGTTATGGGAATCTGTAAGGACAAATCAATTGATAAGGGTCATTGATCCCGAAGAATCTAATCTTGTGGCAGAGGAAATAGATCGACGAAAAGCCAAGAAATTCCTTTTTACATCAGTAGACTAATCCTGTAAACTCAGCCTTACTTCATGCAGACCACAAAGCAACAGAGTAGGGCAATGAGCCAGATAGTGGGAGGGAAGCGTAACGCAGCCGCTCAAAGCTCCACAGGAGCTTCGCCGTGTTTCGTTTGTTCAAGACAAAATGAAAAAGAGAATAAACCAAATCTCAATCATTCGCACAGGCTCGCTCAAAGCGCCACAGGAGCTTTGCCGTACATGAAAGCGTTGGCCATTTGAGCAATCGATTTTTAACGAAAATTTCAACCAGAATTAAATTGTAAAACAATGGATGGGATGGTCCACAAATCTTAAAAATTGGTTTCGTTAGAATCCAATATTTAAGATGAACCGGGATAATTGTGCGGAATATTAAAATCTCGGGACGCTGTTGAGTTAGCAGAAAATAGGTTTACCATAAAATCGATTGTTCTAGAACTAAAGTCCTAGAACTGATTTTAAAGGGCAAAATGCTAGGAGCATTTTGAGCCAGCTTGTGCGACGGCCGAATAGTTGACAAACCAAATGAGTGCCTTAGAATTCAATATTTGACACGAAGCTTTATTTATTGTCAATAAGCCCAAATACTGGAACTTTCTTAATATGCTCCCAGCATATTAAAATGTCCTATAATGGACTCGCATTATTCCTGCACACCAGCCCACCCAAATCTCCACTGGTGTTTTGTTGTGTATGCTTCGGGTCTTCCCGAAACTGCCAAAGGCAGAGCAGGGAAGTGAAAGGTTTTCATTCCAATTTCCTCAATCTCTAATCTAAAATTCTCACTCTTTTACTCATCTAAGCTGAACACTTAACGACTGTAGAGTAGCGGAGGGAGTTGTGTGTGGAGTGACTCTCGTAGGCTAATGACCTACAAACAACGGTTTATTAATTTCTACGCTAAACGTGATAAATGTTATAAAAAATTTAATGCACATTGGAGTAATAAAATTCAGAAACTGACCTAAGACCAAGCTTATATTAATTCAAAACGATCTTCTACGTTTACCTTAAAAACGTCATAAATGTGTGTTGGAGTTAGCACGGAAGCTACTTGTCCAAAATCAAAAACCTGCGTGTCTTTCATTAAAAGTATCGAATCCGAAAACTTGGCAGCAATGTTAATATCGTGCACCACTCCAATTACCGTAAGGTCGGGGTTTGCTTGCATAAAAACCCGGATTTTTTGCATGAGGTCGTATTGGTAGAAAATGTCTAAAAATGTCAGCGGTTCGTCGAGTAGTAGCCAACGCTGTTTTCCTTCTATGGGTTCCCAAATTTGCGCAAAAACTCGGGCAAATTGAACCCGCTGTTTTTCTCCTCCGCTTAAGGTGAGGTAGTTTCTGTTTTTCATGCTTTCTATGTTGAACAACTGCATAGCTTTTTTGCAGATTTCATAATCATTGGATTGTGCATGTCCTTCTACGTGTGGATATCGACCCATTAGTACCACTTCTTTTACTTTTAAAGGAAAACTCAATTCTAGGTTCTGAGACAACACGGCTCTATAGCGTGCCTGCTCTTTTAAAGCGCAATTTTGTAGATTGGTATTGTCAAAATGAATTGTTCCAGCACTGGGTTTTAATGCTCCGCTAATCAGTTTTATTAAGGTCGATTTTCCTGCGCCATTTGGACCGAGAATCAAATGCATTTTTCCGTTTTCAAAATCTATGGAAACGTCTTTGATTAGTGGTTTATCATTTATTTCGAAGTAAATGTTTTTTAATGTTAGCATATCAAAAAAAGTAATTTGTACGTCTGAGTAAAACAATGAATATTGGAACGCCAATAATGGAGGTTACAATTCCAATTGGCAATTCTGCGGGTGCAAATAATAAGCGTGCAACCAAATCGGAAATAGTAAGCACCAGCGCCCCAAAAAGCGCCCCTGACCAAATCAAAAAACGATTGTTGGAACCGTTGAGCATACGTAATAAATGAGGAACAATTAATCCTACAAAACCAATTACGCCTACAAAGGCTGTAGCTACTGCCACCATAATCACGTTGAGCAAGAGCACTTTCATTTTTAAGTTTTGAATATTCACGCCAAGCAACTGTGCTTCTTGTTCGCCCAACATAAGGGCATTTAATTCTTTGGCGTAGCGCAAGCTCAAAATCAAACAGATGATGGTTGCCGTAATTACGAAAAACAAAGCTTCCCAATACGAACCAGACAGTGTTCCTAAATTCCAAAAAGTAATGGAGCGTGCTTGTGGGTCTCGAGCGATGTACGAAAGAAAACCAACGCCACTTAGAAACAAGGCGTTAATTGCGATTCCTGTTAAAAGCAAAGCAACTACCGAGCTTTTGTTGTTCTGCTTTGATTGCGAAAGGTAGAAGACCAGCCCTGTTGAAATAAGTCCACCAATACAGGCAGCTAAAGGCAGTGTCCATTCGCCGAGGTTGATGCCAAATGCAGCACCCAGCACAAAGTAAAATGCAGCACCAAAAGCTGCTCCGCTTGAAGTGCCAACTAAGCCGGGTTCTACAATTGGGTTTCGGAATAAGGCTTGCATCAAAACGCCACCAACGGCTAAAGCTGCGCCCACAAAAATGCCCATAAACACTCTAGGCAAGCGAATGAGCATAAAAATTCGTTCATTCAAAACGGTTAACTGCTCTCCAATTAGCGTGTGAAACATTGCATTCCAAATGGTTTGGAAACTGATTTCTACTGCTCCGTATTTTACGGAAATAAACGAAAAAAGCAGAAGTAAGCTCAGCAAGACAAGTCCAATGAGTTTTGTTTTACTTGATTTCATCGGGGTGAATTAAGTGTTGAATAAATTGCACATTTTCGCCTGTTCGTGGACCTAAATACACCAAATCGTGCTCTTCAATTCTGAAAATCTTATTGTTTTTAAACGCATTGGTAGAACTTATCCCAGGAAGTTTTTCGATTTCTTCTCCATTGTTCAATCTATCGTAACCAAAATCGGTTAATAGAATAATATCTGGATTTGCTGCAGCAATCACTTCGGGCGAAAGGTGTTTCATTCCCCGTTCCCCGTCCACTGCCATTTCGCCGCCAGCCCAATTCAGCATTTTAGCAGCAGTACTTTTTTTGGTCATTACCAAATAAATAGATGAAGCTCGTCCAAAATGAATAATCAATACGCGCGGTTTTTTTGTGTATTGTGCAGCGTTGTTGAGTGCTAAATCCATGTCTTGATGAAGTTTTTTGCACAGCGAGTCTGCAGTTTTTTCCTTTCCAAAATAGTCCCCCATTTCCCGAATTAATGAATCTGCTCCGTTAATGGTTTTTGGATATTTACCAAAGGTTTTCATTGGAATGTCCAACTTTTCCAATTGTTTAACTACGTGTTCCGGACCAATATTATTGTCGTGTAAAATCAGAGTGGGGTTCATTGCCAACACCGTTTCTGCACTCAACGCCCTGTGGTAACCAATAGTGGGTAATTCTTTGATTGCCGGTGGAAAAGTGCTTGATAAATCAACTGCAACAATATCTTGTTGTGCGCCCAAAGCAAAAATGATTTCGGAATATTGTTTAGAAATACAAACAATGCGTTTAGGCTGTTGTTGTTTTTTATGTGCGTTTTCAAACCGCTCGCAACTCATAGTGTACAATGCGATTAGTAATAGTGTAATTGTATTTTTCATAATGTATAATCAAATAAAAACACCTACTTCCTAAGATTCGGAAGTAGGTGTTGTATGAAAATTAAAAGTTGTATTTGAGGTTAATACCGCTAAAGAAATTGATTTCATTAGGGGCCGGAATATAGGCGTCGGGCAATTGGTTCACAAATACCATATTGTAGTATTGTTCACTTGTAATGTTATTGGCACCGGCGTAAACATTCATTTCAAATTGTTTGATGTTTTTTCTGAAGCCAAGTTTTGCATTCAGCAAATTATAGGCATTCGTTTCATTCAATCCATCTGAAGTGTAAGGCATGCTGCTGCGGTAATTGTAATACATGTTTCCGTAAAGTCCAATTTTTGTAACCACATCAACACCGGCATTAAACACAATTGGAGCTACGCCTGCCACTGCGTTTCCTGAGTAATCTTCCACAATGGTGATGTCTTGATTAACGGCGTCTTTTCCAATTTTTTCAAATTGGAAGTCTTCGTATTTGTAATCCGAATAGGTGAAGTTTGCAAAAGGCTGAAGCAATCGAATAAAACCTTTTCTAGAGTCAATAGCTTTATATTGTAGAAGTACTTCAAGTCCATTATTATTCAAACGACCTCCATTCACCAAATACGAATACAAGGTTGCTGTGTTACTCGGGTTTTGAACGGTAATGGTGGTGAATTTATCTTCAAATTTGGTGTTGAAAACCGCAACTGTATAAAAGAGTTTGTTTGCTAAAAAACTGCCTTTGGTTCCGAGTTCAATTTGCGTCCCTTTTTCTGGTTTTAAACCCGTATTTAATTCCCCTGTGGTCGAGATAAGCACGTTGCTGCTCACCGGGGTTTTGTACGCGGTAGAATACGAGACGTAAACAGAGGCTACTGTATTGATTTTTTTGTTTAGAGCTATCGTCGGCGAAGCGAGATTGTTGTAACTGTTTTCGTAGGTTTTCAACTTGTTGTTTCCTGGCTGATTGTTCTTCAACCCCCAAATTCTATCGTTCAAACTTATTGTTACATTACTTATTCCAACACCAGCTGTTAAACTGAATTGTTTAGGCAAACTCAATGTCCATTGTGTAAAATATGAATAGGTAGAACTGGTGGTCGATTGATTGCTACGAAGACTTGTAATAATGTTGTAATCGTCCAAATGATTACTATCGGCTCCCATTCCATAACTTACCGTTTTGTTGTTCATTTTTTGGGCTTCGATTCCTGTAATTCCAGAAAGGCCAATTTTTTCAGACAATTGAAAATGCTTTTCAAACACCGATCTTAAACCATAATTCAAAGGCATTTTGTCCGTCCATCCACCCGCAGAACTGTTGTCCATATTTTGAGCAGAACCAAATAAACTTGTAGTATTAGAAATGTGTTTGTTAAAGCGATAAGTATGACCAATTCCAGCCCTAAACGTTCGAATGGCAGAATGCGCATTATTTTTAATATAGCGCTGATTTCCAGAATAATCTAAGCTGTTGTATTGTGCTTCAGTCAGCTCGCCATTTCGTTCATCGTAACTGTCTGCATACCCGAAATAGGTGTTGATGTTTTGTTTTTTATTCAAACGAAAATCGCCAATCATATTCACAAATTCTTTTTGAGATTTGGTGTGACCCATAAAACCATCGAATTGCTGATGGCCATAATTGATAAGGACAGAAGATTGAGTTCCTCCAATGCTCAAACGGGTAGTGGTGCGCAGTAAACCATAACTTCCAACCATAAATTCTTGAGCGATAGTTGTTTTGTTATTAGGGGCCTGTTCGGTTTTCATGTTTACAACCCCGGCAATAGCCAAACCATATAAATTTCCTGAAGGACCTTTTAATATTTCGGTACTTGATAAAGAACCAAAATCTATATCGTCTAAAACGGTAACTCCTTCTGCGTCGGTTATTGGAATGCCGTTAAGATACATTTTGGCACCTTGCCCATCAAAATTGTTGCTCACGCCTTTAAAACCCATTCCGTTGCCATAACCCCTGATGTTAATTTGCTGTCCACCAGACTGTGTTCTGCGTTGCATGGTAACTCCTGGGACATTTGTATTTATGGCATCGTCGAGGTAAAGTCCTGTGACGCGCTTTAAGGCCATTTTGTCCATTTTTACAATGGAAGTCGGCTGTTCCAATTGCGATTTATTCGGATTTGAACTGGCCGTAACTTCAACCGTCCCCAATTCAAGTGCACTCGACTGTAAGGCTATTTCAAGTGTTCCGCAAGCGCTACAACTATAGGTTTTAGATGTGGTGCGATAGCCAATATAACTGACTTGCAATTGGAGGGAATCGGAACAGGGGAGCGAAAACTCACCGTTGTTGTCGCTTACCGCAATTTGTCCGTTACTGGTTTTAATATTTGCGCCTGGAATAGGTGCGTTTTCTTGTTTGTCAACTATTTTTCCTTTGAGTTGACCAGTCTGCGCAAAGGATACCAATGCACACACTATGCTCATTACGAGCAAAAATGATGTTTTCATTTGTTTGTTTTTTCGTTTAAATAATTTATGAATGGTGTACTTCGGAAATCCTGCTACTTATAAAGAGGCTGAAGTAAGGAACCCAATTGTCCCACAATTCGAGCAAACATCATTAAGCATTGAATGTGCTGAACTGTAAATGTGCACATAGCCAAATTGCCCATGTCACCTGCGGTGAAAGCTTAAAAAAGGTTTTCTGAATTGTAGAAAAAAGAAAAAGGGATCGTCGTTATTTAAACAACCTCTGGCGGAGGAAGGTGTATTTCAATAAATGGCGATTGATAATCATCTATTATCTCGATGCACAGATTGGTTTCTCTTGATGAATAAGTCTGAATAATTAAATCATTTATTTGGCTGATATAAACCAATTTACAGGCTTTTATCACCTGAGCCATTGGGCTGTTTGGTTCATTAGATTCTTGATTTATCTTCTTTTGAATCAACTCCTTTAAGTGGACGAATAACAAAGCCTCCTCAGTATCGTTTACACAAAGTAAGCGAATAGAATCATTGAATTGTTCGAAGTCCACAATGTCGAACATTTCTTCACCAACACGAAATTCTAACTCTGGCCTGACCCATTCAAGGATTTTATATCCCTTTTGAGACATGACAAACTCATGTAGGTCTTCCCTTGGAACACCAGCTTTTATTTGGTCTTTAATATCGGCTCTAATTTTAGATTGTTGAATTTTAAAAACTACTAATATTCCGATTGTGTTAAAAACCAGTAATAATAAAATTGATATTGAATAGAACTTTTTCAAATTAGAAAAGGCACAATTTTATGGGTTCAATGATTGTTTTTATACTTTTTGATATTCTGAGAATAATTAAAGCAGCTTATTTCCAAGGCATTTCAAAGACCTAAGAGTTTAATGGATTTCAATGTGATCGGCGTGTTTGTGCAATAAATTATTCGCCAATTCAATATGATCCTCTGGACCATTAACAATCACTAAGAAATTACCCGCTTCAATGTGCTTTTTGTAACGCACTACCTGATCTTTTTTAAACCCAATGCCCATAAAAAATGAAGTAACACCTCCCGCGGCCATTCCCATTGTAATTCCACCTAAAGCTCCGACAAACTTTCCTGCTAGAAAAATAAAACCTAAGCCGGGCACAGCTAACATACCAGCCCCAGCTAGTACACCAAGCACAGCTCCCGCAACCGCACCAATAGGTACAGGAGCTTTTTTTAGCCCTTTAATTGAATTGACATGAAGTTTGTCTTCTACAATTTCTCCTTTACCAACCAATGAAATTTCTTTCTCATCAATACCTTTGTTTATTAAATGTTTTACTGCTCTAATCGCTTTGTCGTGATTGCTGTAAACTCCTACTGTTGCTTTCATAATATTTAGATTTATTGTTTATTTAATTTTAATTATTTGACCAGCCACCGCCTAATGCTCTGTACATTTCCACGGTTGCATGTAACTGCTCTTTTTTAGTTTCTACCAATTCAAATTTTGACTCCAATGCATCGCGCTGTGTTAAAAGAATCTCTAGATAGTCGGCCCTGGCTGACTTAAACAAGTCATTAGAGATTTCGATCGCCTTGGTTAAGGTTTGAACCTGACTATCTAATAGTTCATAGCTTTTGTTCAAATTTTCGATTCTAGATAGTAAGTTAATCACCTCAATGTGTGCTTCCAATACCGTTTTTTCATATTCAAATACCGTTTGAACTTGTCGGTTACTTGCATTGAAATAAACACTTTTAATCGCTTTTCTATTAATCAATGGAGCTAGTAATTCTCCGCCCAAATTATAGGCAATAGAGGCAGGGGCGTTAACTAACGTAGCTATTCCAAAAGAATTTAACCCTAAGCCAGCTTTTATATTAATGGAAGGGTAGAAATTCGCTCGTGCCGATTTCAAATCCAATTTAGCAGCTTGAATTTCATGTTCTGCACGTCTGATATCGGGTCTGTTTTGAAGCAATTGAGAAGGAATACCCGCATTAATGTCCATAATTTCTAGGTCATCGAAATCAGAAGTGTTGCGTTCAACTGTTTGAGGAAATCGCCCCACCAAATAATTGATTCGGTTTTCCATTTCAATAACCTCCTGCTTGATTTTAAACTGTAAACTTTTAGTTCCTTGAAGTTGTGCTTCAAAACGGCGAACGGCTAGTTCGGTAACCTGAGCTGACTCTTTTTGAAGCTTTACAATCTCAAAAGCATTGGTTTGTATCGCAATGTTTTGATTCACAATAGCCAGTTCTTTATCCAAGGCTAAAAGCTCATAGTATGCATCTGCTATTTCCGCTACAAGATTTGTTTCCATTAAGTTTTTGCCTTCAATGCTTGCTAAATACCTAGAAACGGCTGCGTTTTTAGCATTGCGCAGTTTTTTCCATATATCTATTTCCCAAGAAGCAAAAGCACCCACACCTAGTTCGGTGTAAGGTTCTGAAAATGGAGTACCTTCTTTAACTTCAAGGTTTTTCTCTACCGCTCCTTTTCTAGTGTATTCTCCAACCTTATCAATGTCAGCGCCTACACCAAGTCCAACTGAAGGAAGATATTCGCCTTTTTTAGCGCCCACCTCGTTTTTAGCAATTGCCATTTCTTGCATGAAAATATTTAACCCTTGATTGTTTTTAAGAGCTGTATCTATCAATGCTGTTAGATAAGGATCAGAGTAAAAATCCTTCCACACAATTTTTGAACTCGTATTCGTATCTAGTTTACTATCAAAAGATACCGGGACTTCCTTATTCGCTAACTTCTCTGTAACCTTTGGTGCACAAGAAGTAAATGTTATTGCCACAAGAACTGTAAGCAATATGTGCTTTGTATTTATTGTTTTCATGACTATTTAGTTTAAATTTTTATTTGAATCATTTTCAGTTAAAGGCTCCAATTCCTCGTCTCTTATCAGTTGCTTTCCATCGGCGAGTGTTCCAAAAATGTAATAGAGGCCAGGCACAATGACGACCCCGAACACCGTTCCCAACAACATTCCACCTAGTGATGTTGCGCCAATTGTTCTATTGGCAAGTGCACCAGGTCCAGTTGCTATCACCAAAGGAATCAACCCTGCGATAAAGGCAAATGAAGTCATAAGGATAGGTCTAAATCGAACTTTTGCTCCTTCAATTGCTGCTTCAAGAACAGTTAATCCCTCGGCTCTTTTTTGCATGGCAAACTCAATGATTAATACCGCATTTTTACCTAATAAACCTACCAGCATGATTAAGCCAACTTGGGCATAAATATCGTTGGACAAGCCAAATGCTTTTAAGAACATAAATGCCCCAAAAATTCCTGCAGGTAAAGAAAAGACTACCGCTAGTGGAATTAAGAAACTCTCATATTGAGCGGCCAAAACCAAGTAAACGAAGAGAAGTACCACAAGGAATATATAAATTGCTTCGTTGCCTCTTTTTACTTCGTCATAAGAAAGGCCTCCCCAGTCAATATCGTAGCCGTGAGGTAAGGTTTGTTCAGCAACTTCTTGAATAGCTTTAATGGCATCACCACTGCTATAACTGTTTGCAGGTGCCCCTTTTATGGAAGAGCTTGTGTACATGTTGTATCGGGTTATTTCATTCAGTCCTTGAGTCTTTTTAAGTTTTATAAAAGAAGAGTAGGGAACTTGTTCACCTTTGTCGTTCTTAACATACATCTGTAACAGATCATCACTCATTTTACGATACTCTGGTGAAGCCTGAACAAATACTTTGAAAAATCGACCAAATCGAATAAAGCCCTGCTCATAAGTACTACCAATCATAATGGACAAATTATCCATTGCTTTTCCAATAGAAACGCCCTTTTGCATAGCAGCTTCATTATCTACAACAATCTCATACTGTGGGTAGTTAGCCGCAAAGAATGTAAATAAACCTTTAAGTTCTTTTCGCTCTTTTAAAGCAGCCATAAATTTGTCGTTTACCTTTCCAAATTCGTCATAATTACCAGTATTGGTTTTATCGAGGAGTTGTAAAGAAAATCCTCCCGCAGCACCATAACCAGGAACCGCTGGTGGTTGAAAATATTCGATAATTGCACCAATGTCGTGTGTTTTTTCTTCCAATTCTTCAATAATTTCAGTCGCAGTATGATGTCGCTCATCCCAAGGTTTAAGGTTAATTAGGCAAGTTCCAGCATTTGAACCTCTACCTTGAGTAAGAATCTCAAAACCAGCCAATGATGAAACCGACTGAACTCCATCTATTTCACTAGCTATTTTCTGCAACCTTCTAGATACTTGGTTGGTTTGTTCTAAAGTTGAACCAGGAGGTGTTTGAATAATTGCATACAACATTCCTTGGTCTTCAGCTGGAATAAAACCAGCAGGCATTATTCTGGATAAGCCAATAGTACCAACCGAAAACGCTATGAGTAAACCAAAAGTGACAACACGTCTATTAACTATTGCGCGAATAACTTTGATATAAACGTTTGTCCCTTTATCAAACAGTTTGTCGAACCCATTAAGAAAGAGGTTTATAGGGTTCCTACTTCTTTCTTTGCCGTGATTATTTTTAAGAATCATTGCACACAAAACTGGCGTAAGAGTGAGAGCTACTATGCCTGAAATAACAATTGCAGATGCCATCGTTATTGCAAACTGGCGATAGAAAACGCCAACAGGGCCAGTCATAAAAGCTACCGGAACGAATATGGCTACCATTAATAATGTTATGGCGATAATAGCGCCACTTATTTCTCCAAGCACTTCTTTAACAGCGCGGTATGGAGAAAGATTCTTTTCGGCCATTTTAGCATGAACTGCTTCTACCACTACAATTGCATCGTCTACAACAATACCAATTGCCAATACCAATGCAAATAGTGTAATGAGGTTAATGGTTAGGCCAAACATCTGCATAGAGAAAAAGGCACCTATCAATGATACAGGTACAGCTAGAGTTGGGATAAGCGTAGAACGCCAATCGCCAAGGAAAATAAATACCACTAAGGCTACCAATAGAAAAGCTTCGAATAAAGTGTGAATAACCTTGTCTATAGAAGCATCTAAAAAGTTAGATACATCATAACTGATTTCGTAATCCATTCCAGGAGGAAAGCTGGTCTTTTTAAGCTCTTCCAATTTGGTTTTAGCGTCTGCTATTACTTCACTGGCATTACTGCCATAAGATTGATTGAGCATTATTGCAGCAGATGGAAATTCATCCTTATTGGAGTAGATATCGTAATATTCACTACCAAACTCAATGTTAGCAACATCTTTTAGTCTTAAAATTTCTCCTTCAGCATTTGATCTCAAGATAATATCCTCATATTGTTTGGGCTCATTGAAGCGTCCTTCATAAGTGAGTGTATACTCCAAGGCTTGTGAGCGTTTTCCATCGGCACGTCCAAGCCTTCCTGGAGAGCCAATTACACTTTGCTCTTCCAATGCCTTCATAATCTCTTTGCTGCCGATGTTATAAGCACGCATTCTATCCGGTTTTAACCACACACGCATAGCATATTGTCTACTTCCAATAATTTGTGCACGACCAATGCCGTTAATTCTTCGAATTTCTGGTAACATGTTTACGTTAGCGAAATTGAAAAGGAACTTCATATCCGCATTAGGATCAGTACTAAACAGGTTTACATACATCAACATTTGAGGTTGAATTCTTTGAACCCGTACGCCCTCGCGTTGAACAATAGGAGGGAGCCTATTCATAACTTGGTTCAATCTGTTTTGAACGTTTACCGCAGCAACATTTGGGTCAGTACCCAATTTAAAGTACACCTGAATATTACATTCCCCAGCACTCGTAGCGTCAGAGGTCATATAGCGCATTCCTTGTACTCCGTTAATCGATTGCTCTAAAGGAATGAGCACTGAATTGGTCAGCACAGCTGCACTGGCACCGGGGTATGAAGCGCGGACAACTACTTGAGGAGGTGCAACACTTGGAAATTGAGAAATAGGGAGGGTGTTCATCGCAAGAATACCCATGAAAATAATGACCAATGAAATTACTATCGCAAAGACAGGTCGTTTTATAAATTTTAAAAACATGATTTTTACTTTTAAGGGTTATTACTCAGCGTAAACTTGAAGTTCATTCAGAACATCTTTTGGCTCTTTGTAGTTAATGGCTATTTTATCACCATCTCTTACTTTTCGTAAGCCCTCCAGTAAAATCTTGTCGTTTTCGGATAAACCTTTGTCAATTACAAATAAATCTGGCATTTCAGCAGTAACAGTTATTTGCTCAGAGTGAACTGTATTGTCCTCTGAAACTATATATACATACCTTTTATCTAAAATTTCAAAAGTGGCTTTTTGAGGAATAAGCATGGCATTGGAAATTGGTGAAGCCATCAAAATACTACCTGTTTCACCGTGTCTCAAAAGCCCCTTAGGATTTGGGAAAGTTGCTCGAAAAGCTATGTTTCCTGTTTCGTTATTAAAATCGGCTTCAATAGTGGTTACTTCTCCAACTTGGTTGAATAATTCATTATTTGCCAATAGCAATTTAACAGCCAAGGAACTATCCTTACTTATAGTGGTTTTAAAGTTTAAATACTCCGCTTCTGGAACGTTAAAATAGACCCACATGCTGTGATTGTCGGATAAAGTAGAAAGTAAATCGCCTTCTTCTACCATACTTCCTAGGCGAACATGAAAATGATCCATTATTCCATCGAATGGCGCACGCACTTGGGTAAAGTCCAAATGCACTTGAGATAAAGCCAACTCAGCTTTTGCCTTGTCCCATTTTGCCTCTGCAAGAGCGAGTTCATTAGCCGCGACTATTTTTTTATCCGCTAATTTTTTAGTGTTCATATATTCAATCTCAGCAAAGTGAGCTTCTGCTTCTGACTTTTCCAACTCCGCTTGATATAGGCGCGGCATAATTTGAAACATGAGTTGACCTTTTTTGACAAACTGGCCTTCGTCAACAAATATTTTTTCCAAATATCCTTTCTCTAAGGCACGTAATTCTATATGCTGAATGGAGTGAATTTGGCATACATATTCTCGTGTAATGGTGGTGTCCTTTTGAATTGGACTGGTTGCAAAAAATGTTGCAATTTGAGCTTTGTGTTCTTTGTGCGTGTCGCAGCTAACCATTGATATAACTATTGGTATAGCCACAAATAGGTATTTAATATTCATAATGTTTTTGTAAGTAAATAGATAATGTGAAATCGCAGATTCGGAAGAACCAACAGATTTCTTGAGTAATAATTGGGGTGCAGGAAAGCCTTTGGCCTGTTGATGCACAAACACCCTTAAAATCAGTGTAAAATCTTGAAAGTAGGGGAGTTCTCTATTTACTGATTAACAGAATATGCGTAACCGGTGGAAGAGTATGAAAATTTTGTTGGGGCGTAGTTTACTGCTGGGTATAAAACAACTTCCATGTTTTACAAAACCATGTGAAATTGTATTGCAAACAAATGAATTGAAGGAAGGAGAGTTAAAATCAGATCTAAAATCCTGTTTGGTTTCAACCTTTCGATATTCTTCGAGAGATTCTTCTGTTTCTTTTTTCTTTTCTGTTTCAAATTCAGCAACAATTTGCTCGTCTTGAAAAATCTCAATCCACAGGTAATCTGTAACACCAAGGGTAAGTACAGCTACAAGGATTAAATGAAACAGATTTTTTCTCATTGGGAGGATTTCTTAGTACAAAGGAATAACAATTGTTAAGAATGAATCCAAATTAAAGAGATTTTTTAAACCTTTGGAATTCAACTTCATTCCTTAAAATTAAATAGCCTATTAACATATATTATGCCAAATTTGGCAACATGTTGAGTTCGTTGTGTGAAGAAGCCAGAGCACTATTATTACGAGGTAATCCCTGATCGTATTGGCTCAATTATTGGTTAGCCTCTAATTTTCAATAACGATGTTAACATTTATTTATCTCAGTTGTATGTTTTACCGACTTAAGTGTGAATCTATGGGGTATTTCTATTTTAGATAGGAAAATAAGATTTCTAAAAAAGTAGGTAATGTTTAGGATGATTGTGAGGCACTTAATTAATGAAAATTCAGTAAATAATTTAGAAGAAATAGACAATTTTTATAAAGAGATTGTGATACAACTTTCGAAAGAAACTCAAAAACAATATTGTGTAAATTTAGTTGGACGTTTAGAATATGACCTAACAACAATTACAAAAAAGAAAGAATTAAGGAGGATTAATATCTGGATATCTTTAGCTGAACAGAAATTGAAAGAATTGAATTGCCCCTAATTATCTTAACTTCTAATTAAGTAATTAATGGTTTATATTAGTATAAGTTCGGCGTTCTTTCATGAAGGTTAAAAAGCAGCAGGGCATTGAGCCTGTGCCTAAGTGAGCCAGATAGTGGGAGGGAAGCGTAGCGCAGTCGCACTTTCCCGTTCAAACCTCCACAGGAGCTTTGCCGTCTGAAGGAAATATTACTAAGAATTGAACATTTAGTTCATTAGCGTAAACCGAGCGCAGGCCAGAAGAAAATGCGGGCGAGGGTTGGGGTGAATTTCCAATTTAGCCTGAGCAGCTGTAATGCGAAAGGCGTGAAATTGGGAAGAGCGCATGGAGCATATTTTCTTCTTGAATTTTTGTTTCGTTTTGTTTCAAGACAAAATGAAAAAAGAGAATTAACCAAAATCTAAATAGTTCTACTTAACATAATAATTAACGGAATCTAAAAAGCGCACGGGCAAAGCATGTGTATGAAGAACTGAGCACAGCGAATTCTTCAATACTTATGCGTGCGGCTAGGGCATTAAGCCTGTGGCTTTGTGAGCCGGCTTGTGCGTTGGCGAGAGAGAATTTTACGAGATTTCTAAACCATACGAAATCTTTAATTGAAAACCAAAACCTTGAAGCGCTTGGGCTGCGGGTTGAATTTACTCATGAAATGAAGTTTTTAAAGGAATTCGTGAGCTTCGCTAAGTTGCGCATAGAATTTTTTGTTATTCAAAAACAAAAAGATTATAAAGTCAAATATGCGATGGCAGCGGGGCTACTTAATATAATGACTAATTATAGGACATCGTTAATCGGAGACGAAATCTAAGATAACGAGAATTCAATATTTAACGTGAACTTGGACAATTGTACAGAATATTAAAATCTGACGGGATGAGCGTGGGAAATGTGCGGGCTATTTACTTGGCTGCCGAGAGCCAAGCAAGTGAGGAACGAACGCAGACATAATGTACATTATAGTTGACAAACCAAATGAGCGCCTGAGAATTCAATATTTGACGCAAACCTCTATTAATTACCAATAAGCCCAAATACTGGAACTCTTTTAATATGCTCCCAGCATATTAAAATGTCCTATAATGGACTAGCATTATGTTAATGTATGCTTCGGGTTCATTTCTAAAGTGCTTCAGCACGAAAGAAATGATTTAAGGTTTTCCT
>CBFIBQ010000016.1:0-73432 GCA_965660875.1 Salibacteraceae bacterium
ACCGGGAAGTATGAGTACAAGCCAGAAACTTTATGACTCAAGAAAAGAAGAAAAATAAAAAGCCAGCAGCTAACAAAGAACTGAGCTAACCTCCAAGTAAATTTTCAGATATTTTGTTTCATCATTGGATTGATACTTCTATAGTTTTGATCAAAAGGAATTCCGCTTTTGGCGATAGCTAATATTTGTTTCAATAGTTTGTTTGCCACGGCTATTAAAGCCAACTTGGGGCTTTTTCCCTTATTGACTAGCCGTTGAAATAACTCCGCACAAGCTTTGTTGTGTTTGTATGCCGTGAAGGAACACATAAAGAGCAGATTTCTAACATCCTTATCTCCAGCTTTGCTTATTCTGCTTTTACCCCTTATACTCGACCCTGAGAACCTCATTGTAGGACATAAACCAAAATAGCTGCTGAGTTGATTGCTGTTTTCAAAATCTCTAAATGCATTGGTTGCCACAATAAGTGCCATAGCCGTTTTCTGACCTACTCCAGGAATGCTGCTTATATGGCTTACCAGATCTCCTTCATTTGTTTTTATTAATGTTTCCATTTCTTGCTCTAGGAGTTTTACTTCCGCCTTTATTGACTTCAGTTTTTTCTTGATTATCCTCAAAGCCAATCCTCCCTTTACTCCTGAAAGCTCTATGCTGTGGCGCTGATTTTTGAGTGCTGTGTTTTGCTTTAAAAGCAGAGAAACCAGCTGCCTAAGCTCTTTACATCGCAGTACATAATCTGCTGGTGGTTGCCAAAGTGATGGGGAGTCCCACTCTGCATACGCTCTTATCATCCGAGCATCTGCCTTGTCTGTTTTGGTAACCTTCAAACGCATTTGTATAAAGCGTTTAACCGTTAAGGCGTTGACCACCGAAACTGGAATCTCAGATTGAAATAAGTAGTTAGCCAGCTGCTGATTATAGCGACCCGTTTGTTCCATTACACAATGTGCATCTTGCGGTAATTTTTTAAGCAACTTAGCAAAGCCTTTACTGTCGTTGCTAAACTTTAGGTGCTGCCCAGAAGGAAAGCTTACATCAAAATCATTTTTAGAGATATCTATCCCAACGTAATTTTTATCTTTACTCATAACTAAAAAGGTTAATGGGACAAGTCTACTGGTTCTCCAATATCCTAAAAACAGGCTCTGTAGGCCTAAAGAACTGAACGGAGTAACAGTAGGAGATTAGTGGGGACCTTCATTGTTGACGCGTTCATTGACGCTAAACCTATAATGGTCTTAATCCACTAATCTGTCCTGTTAATTTAAATATGAAATATAACAAGAGACGAACTTAGGACACCTATACGCAATGCCCTTCGGGACACTGCGCATAGCCAAAACGTTGTGCCTCATGCTGAAAAACGAGAGTAAAGATTACCCTTTAGAACAAAACAAGGGTAAATATTTGTTATTTTTACCTTCGAAAAGAGTTTAAGTGTAAAAGTTACTCTCGTTATGAAGGGGTTTAATAAATCTAAACCGTACAATGATCTTCCTCTGCTTCCTCCCAAAGCAGAACTAGAAACTAAGGAGGTTCTAACAAAAACTATTAGAGCTAGTAGAGCATTGGCTCAACTCAATGGTGCAATAAGAAACCTTCCAAACCCAAGTTTATTTCTTGACACACTTCACCTACAAGAAGCAAAAGCTAGTTCTGAAATAGAGAACATCATCACAACAAATGACGACTTGTATCAAGCTGTAGTAGCAGATAAAAAATTCGATAATCCTGCAACCAAAGAAGTAATTAGCTATAAAGAAGCTATTTGGATGGGGTTTAATCGACTCGAGAAAAAACCTTACATAACAACGAATCTTTGCGTGGAGCTTGTACAGTGTATTAAACAAAACACAGCGGGAATTAGAACTACACCTGGCACTACTCTATCGAATACACAAGGAGAAGTAATCTACACTCCTCCTTCAGGAGAACAAGTGATACGAGAAAAAATGGCAAATCTCGAAATTTTCATAAATGAAAACGACTCGTTAGACCCATTGATAAAAATGGCCATTTCGCATTATCAATTTGAAGCCATTCACCCTTTTTCGGATGGTAATGGTAGAACAGGTCGTATTCTACTTTTACTTCAATTAAAACTGGAATCATTACTTGATATCCCTGCTTTATTCCTTAGTGAATATATTATTGAACATAAAGACCAATATTACAAAGGGTTAAGAGCTGTAACAGAAAAAAATGACTGGTCTAAATTCATAATCTACATGCTAGACATGGTAGAATCAACAGCAATAAAAGGGCTATACAGACTAGAATCTATAATTCAACTTATGGAAAGTACTGGAAGGGAAATAAAAGAAAAGCTTCCAAAAGTTTATTCAAAAGATTTAGTTGAAGTCATTTTTAAGCTACCATATACAAAAAGGCAAAACCTAATTGCCATCGACTTAGGAACACCTAAGACAGTTGGGAACTACCTAATCGCATTAGAAGAAAAAGGCTTTCTAAAATCTGTAAGAGTAGGAAAAGAAAAATTATACCTGAACCAGAAATTGATGAATATACTCGAAAAATAAAAAGCACGAAGGTACAACAAGGTGTATCGAGCATAGCTCATAGCCTCGCCAAGACACATTCACAGATCGTTATGTAACAGCTCCTGTTTGAGGTTTTAGATGGAGGCACCTTATGAAAAAAGCCGGAATTTGATCCGGAATAGAAGTAATCAGAGAGGAAGTACTGTATCTGAAATTAAAATTATAAATACTTTTACCTCATGATTGCCAACGAGAATGACTCTCAGTATAGAACTAACCCCAAGTTTTTCATTTTATTTATGTTTTTAATCTTGGGGATCTGCTCAAATGCGGGGCACATTATCACCAACCATATTAACGCTACTCATATCTCGGGTAACTCGTATTTAATTACCGCAGATGCATACAGCGTGTGTAATGGGGGCACTGCTTTTCCTTCGATAAATGTAACCTGTGGGACAACTGTACAAAGCCATACTTTGTCTCCAGTGGTATACGTAAACCGTGGACCATATCAATTTGGAGGTCCTTATACTCCAGTTCGCTATGGCTCAACACAAGCCTCAGACAGTAAAGAGGTTTCTCAGGTTTGCGACTTTATTTTAAACCCAAATACCACCAGTAATACAAAATGTAGAAATAGTAACTCTACAATAACTGGATATGTTCGATTTAGAGCCTCAAAAATTATTAGTCTGCCGAGTTGTGCTTCAGTAATAATTTCCACCGGTAACGGGTTGAGGGTGCGCAGCAACTTAACTTCAAGTCAAGTTTATAACGAACTGATAATTAATACCGCTCAATTCTCCAAAAACCTTTTCTGTGAGTCTTATGAGCGTCAAACTCCAAATCAATTTGCCAAAGTAGGAGAAGACTACAACTTTCCCATTTTAGTATCGAACCCTGACAACGATAGTTTGACCTACAAATTGGTCTGTTCGCTATTGGGAAATGGAAGACCCAACTCCCGTATCTCAGGTATATGCGTGAATCCTATGCCTATTGCTAACTCTAAAATTAATTCAAAAACTGGGGTGTATACCTTTCGACCAGCTACAACGGGAAACAAAGTCGTAGCCGTTCAAATTGTAGAATACGATCGTAAAACAAAACTCGCAAAGGCTACACACCATAAAGAGTTTGTGTTTGATGTGAAAGTTGGGTTAAATTCTGCACCTAAAAGAGCTTCTAAGATCGCTGCCGTAACGGGTGCAACACGAGTCGACTCCTTTCATATAAATTCATGTGGTGGCGGCTTTTCTATAATTGACACCCTTACCGATGTAAATAATCTTCAAAATATTCATGTACTTTCTGATGTAAATGAAAAAATACCCGGTAGCAAAGTTGAAGTTGTGACCGTTTCATCAAGTCCAATCAAGAAATCCATTGTAAAATTCACAATTTCTGATGCTGCAGAAGCTGGGAACTACCGAATTTTTGCTCAAGCTACGGATGACTTTTGCAATGAAATAGGTTCAGCCTATTTTAAATACGAGATAACGGTTAATAGAAGATGTAAAGTTAGTGGAGCTTTAGAGGGGTGCATTGGAGATACCCTTAGGCTATGGGCACAACAAAAGGGAAAATACCGGTGGTATTCAATTGCAGGTGATAGTCTTCAATTTTCTGGAACAGGTCAAAATATATGGTTGGACACCCTTAATGGCGATACAAATAGAAGTTTAAGCATGGTATTTAATAAGACAACCACTTTGGTTTGCGAAGATCTAAGTTTTATAAGCCAACCGGGAATTAGTCAATGTGTGAAATACGATACGGTAAAAATTCAAATCGGAAATAATTTTAACCTTAAAGTCACTAATGACACTACTTTATGCCACGACTTAGATTCGTTTTCGGTTAGTTGCGTTCCCGATTCCAGCTTCAATTACTCCTATCAGTGGTATCCAACAAAAAACTTTTTTAAACCGAATACAAGTCGGCCAACTTATCATTCGATTAATGCTCAAAAACTGGAAGTTAAAGTGCGGTCAGATTCGGGTTGTACAAAAAAAGAAGCACTAAACATTTCGATTGCCCCGCAGTTGAATCAATATGTTTTATCCTCTAAATGTAACGACTTATGCCCGGGCAGTGCAACGGAGCTTAAGTTAACTCGGGAGTCAGCATGTGGGTCAAATAAAAAGTTTCTACAATCGTCGAGCTTAGTTTTTCCAAAAACCAATAATAAGCCCACAAGCTCTATAGGTTCTTTCGCCACCGACTGGCCTAACCCATTTAACGGGTCCAGAGGCTATACAACTCAAGAATATCTATATAAAAAAGCTGATTTAACGCAAATGGGAATAAATGGAGCAGCCTATTTCGAAAGCATCAGTTTTTTTGTAGTTGACATTTTTTCTACGGACACTGTTCCTAACTTTAGAATACAGATGTCCAACTCATTGGATACGGCGGTTTCTTCTTGGGAAAAAGAGTTATGCAACGTGTTTAATTCCAAAAATGTGAAGTTAAAAAGCGGTTGGAATACCTTTAAATTGGATAACCCGTTCTATTATAACGGACAATCGAATTTAAAAATCAGAACTTGCATGGGAGATGGTAACCAACTAATAAAAAATACGATTGCACTGGATACGGTAGGTTACGCTGCCAGCTACACTTTTGCCCAATCCTTCCCTAATTGCGAAAACCCTAATGTACTCACCTTTAGTAACTTCAAAGCAAGGCCTTTAGTGTCGATTGGGTTTCAAGATACGATAAGCAGTTCAAATACAAGAGTTAGTTGGGGAGCCCACGCTTCATTTACGCCCACTTCCAAATTCATGGGAAATGCTCAACCAAATTCTACAACATCTTATTTTGTTTATTTAGAAGATCTGGTAAATGGCTGCCGAGATACTCTAGAAAAAATTATTCGAGCAAACCCAATCAATATTATTGCTCAAGATTCGGCGGTATCTTGTATAAACGACACGGTACATCTCTCTGCAAAAACCAACTTACCTAGTAAAAAAGATGGCTACTTTTTTTGGTCAAACCAACTGGGTCAAATAATTTCAACTAATGATTCTCTAAAGCAAAGCATTACGAAGAATGAAAGGGTATTTGTATCGTACAAAGACAGTTGCGGTTGTAATTTAAATAAAGGAGTAAACCTTTTGGTGGCAGAAAAACCAAACTTTAATCTCCCACAGTACGGGCCTTATTGTAAAATTCAAGATTCGGTTAAGCTCAATACGAATTTACCCGGTTATTTTGTAGGCGAAGGAGTAGACTCAACAACTTCTTTTCTACAATTAAATTCATTCAATTTTAGACCCACCCATAAAGAGCCAGACACTGTTCCAATTAGTTACAAGGTTTATGAATACTGTATTTGGGATACCATTATTCCGATAATTATAAAACAACCATTCAACCCCCAATTTTTATACAGTGGTGGAGTCAAGTGTATCAATAGTTCACCTAGGCAATTCAGAACAGGAATAAGTGGGTATGTGTATTCTAATTCTGGTCAATGGAGTGGCTCAGGGATTGACTCCAGTGGTTTTTTTGACCCTAAGATTGCAGGTTTGGGTTCACATACAATCAAGGTAGACAGTTCAGGAAATTGTGGTGATACGAATAGCTTTACAATTAGAATAAATGACGTTCCGGTTATCCCAATAGATTCAAGCTACTCTAATTGTGCAAATGCAAAATCTGTATCTGTGAATGCCTTTCATAGCTCTATAGACGAATATGAATGGAGCACCGGAAAAAAGGGTTCTTGGGTGGACAAAGAGCTATTTAAAAACGCTGGATCATATTGGGTTAAGGCAACTTCTGTATATGGTTGCATCGATACCGCTTTCTTTAGAATAACTGAAGATCCCTGTGCTGGGGTTTCAATAAGCAATCAAAACACCATCAACATATACCCAAATCCGGCAAGTAACATTGTGCGCCTATTAGGGGTAGAGGTGCAAAAAATTAAAACGTTTAAACTTTTTAATGCATTGGGTGTGGAAGAGGCTGTCACTTTAAATAAAACCACCAATGGAGCCTCTATAGATATTTCTGGGTTAACCATCGGAACTTATTTCTTTGAGCTAATTTATAAGGACGGTTCAAAATTTACCAACGCTCTGATAAAACAGGCGGAATAAATTTAGAATTACTGTTTTGTAAGTGAACGTACCTTTAAAACAAAAAAACCTTCTCAAATACTCGAGAAGGTTTTGTGGAGAAGATGGGAGTCGAACCCACGACCTCTTGACTGCCAGTCAAGCGCTCTAGCCAGCTGAGCTACATCCCCATTTGGGTGCACAAATTTAATCTTTCATCTCTATTTTAGTGCGCCGCTAACCAATTATCTCCAGTGCCGCTCTCAACCACAAGCGGAACAGAAAGTTTAAACGCATTGGACATTTTTTCTTCAATAATGGGCTTTAACTCTGTTAGTTCATTTTTTGGTACATCAAATACCAACTCATCGTGCACCTGCAGTAACATTTTAGCTTTGAAGTTACTGGTTTTCAAAAATGCATGAATGTCCAACATGGCTAATTTTATTATGTCCGCCGCACTTCCTTGAATCGGTGCGTTAATTGCAATTCGCTCTGCTTGCGAACGCACGGTTCCATTCGCCGAGTTAATATCTCTAAGCGGTAAAACTCTTCCCAAAATGGTCTCACAATAGCCTTTTTCTCTCGCCAGTTCTATCGATTTATCCATATAGGACTTTACTTTAGAATATTTGGCAAAATAAGAGTCAATAATCTCTTTGGCTTCTGTTCGAGATATTCCTAAATTTTGCGCCAACCCGAAGGCTCCTTGGCCGTATGCAATTCCAAAGTTTACTGCCTTTGCCTTTGAGCGCATTTCTCTGGTTACCTCTTTCGAGTCCACGCCAAACACTTTAGCCGCTGTTGCAGCATGAATATCCTCACTATTTTTAAAGGCTTCTATCATTCCCTCGTCTTCACTCAATGCGGCCATAATGCGCAGCTCCACTTGACTGTAATCCGATGCTAAAAGTGTGTGCTTATCATCGCGTGGTATGAATGCTTTGCGTATTTCTCGACCGCGTTCAGTCCGTACGGGAATATTCTGCAGATTGGGCGCCTCAGAACTCAAACGCCCTGTTGCCGCAATTATTTGATTGTAGGTGGTGTGAATTCGGCCATCTTGGTGAAGCAACAGTGGAAGCGGGTCAACATAGGTGTTCCGCAACTTCAGGAGCTCCCTAAAATCCAATATTTTATCTACAATTTCGTGATTGGGCGCATACTTCTTTAATATTTCTTCATTGGTTTGATACTGACCCGTTTTTGTCTTTTTGGGCTTTGCATCAATCTTTAAATGATCGAACAACACCTCGCCTACTTGCTTTGGCGAAGCAATGTTAAAGTTCAATCCCGCTATGTCGTAAATTTCTGCTTCAGCGGACTGTGCATCTTTGAGCAGTTTTTCGGAAAGCTCTTTCAGACTCTCTTGATTCAGTCGGATGCCTTCCTCCTCCATATCTGCCAGCACTCCTAGAAGCGGCGACTCAATTTCATAAAATAATTTGGCTAAACCAGCTTCCTCTAAAAGGGGCTCAAAAACGCGTTTTAAACGCAAGGTAATGTCGGCATCCTCACAAGCATAATCTGAAATATCCTCCTGAGGTATGTCGCGCATAGATTTTTGGTTTTTACCCTTTGGCCCTATAAGCTCCGTAATGGGCACACACTTGTAGTTTAAAAAAACTTCTGCCAAATAATCCATGCCGTGCTTTCGGGTATTGGGTTCAAGCACGTAGTGCGCCAACATAGTGTCAAAGAATGATCCTTTTACGCTAACACCATACTTGCGTAAAACCAGGACATCGTATTTTAAGTTCTGACCAACTTTCTGAGTCTGCTCATTTTCAAGTATTGGCTTAAACTCTTCTATTATT
Organism: Salibacteraceae bacterium; assembly: GCA_965660875.1. Lineage (GTDB taxonomy): Bacteria > Bacteroidota > Bacteroidia > Flavobacteriales_G > Salibacteraceae > UBA6770. The sequence goes on from CBFIBQ010000016.1 coordinate 8,392, forward strand.
TCTTGTGCCGCATCCTTTTTGTTGGGCACAGGAACGTAAAACGCCTCAAAGGCACTAATTGAAAAAGATATGCCTACCAATTCGGCCTTCAGTGGGTTAACCCCCGTAGTTTCCGTATCAAAGCAAATACTGTTTTGATGAGACAATACTTCTATCAATGATTTTCTTTTTTCAGCTGTGTCGGTGAAATGGTACTCGTGAAAACTCGAAGATAAATCACCACCTGAGGCACTTTGCTCTTCTTCCTCTTCCATTGTTTTTGACTCCGCAGGATTGCTATTTGAGCCTCCAAATAAATCCATTTGACCGCTAGCAGCTACCGCCGGTTTTGAACTGGACCCTGAACTAATAGAAATGGTTTCGCCCAACACTTTAGTTGCTATGTTTCTAAACTCCAGTTCGGTAAATAGGTCGCGAAGAAGGTCCTTGTCGGGCTCTTCCATAATTAACTTGTCGGGCTCAAAGTCCACCGGTGCATCCAATAAAATGGTGGCCAGTTTTTTAGAAAGAAAGGCTTGTTCCTTGTTCGCTTCCACTTTTTCTTTCATTTTACCCTTCAAGTCTTCGGTGTGTTCGTATAGCCCTTCCATGGAGCCGTATTGCTTAACCAGCTTAGCGGCCGTCTTTTGACCCACACCAGGTATTCCGGGAATATTGTCTACTGCATCGCCCCACATGCCCAAAATATCAATCACTTGTTCTGGGCGCTCTACGTCAAACTTCTCACAAACCTCGGGCACACCCCACACCTCTGGTGCGTTACCTCCGCGAGCCGGTTTGTACATAAAAATATTTTCGGAAACCAGTTGGCCAAAATCCTTATCGGGCGTCATCATGTATACGGTGTACCCTTCTTTTTCGGCTTTTTTAGCCAAACCACCAATCACATCATCCGCTTCGTACCCCGGAGATTCCAAAATTGGAATTCTGAACCCCTCAATAACTTTTCGTATGTAGGGTTCAGAAAGCTTTATATCCTCAGGTGTAGCGTCTCTATTTGCTTTATACTCCGAATATTCCTGTACACGGACATTCGGTGACTTGTGGTCAAATACAACCGATATGTGTGTCGGTTTTTCTCTGTTCAATAAATCCAACAAGGTATTGGTAAACCCAAAAATTGCCGATGTATTTAATCCTTTTGAGTTTACTCTTGGGTTCTTAATAAAAGCGTAATAAGCTCTAAAGATGAGTGCGTAGGCATCCAGTAGAAATAGTCGTTTGTCTCCGTCTTGATTTGTCATGTCTTTGATTTGTGGGCATCGAAAATACAGAAATTGCCCCAACAACAATTTATACTTACGCTCTTTTAAAATTATAGAATTATTATTGCAGAACATGGCTGTTGATTTTAAAACCTTAAGCATCGTTATTCCCGCATACAACGAGGGAAAAACTATCCATTTAATCTTGGATAAGGTTAAAAGCACCCAGCTCATTGGGGGCATCAAAAAAGAAGTCATAATTGTTGACGATTGCTCAACGGACAACACTGCTGAAAAAATCAAAAGCTATAGTTCCAGTAACCCCGACCTAGGCATCAACTACTTTTTACAAGATAAAAATCGAGGAAAGGGTGCCGCGTTGCATCGGGGTATTAAAGAAGCTAGTGGGGATTATCTCATTATTCAGGATGCCGATTTAGAGTACGACCCCAATGAGTACAACTTATTGATTCGGCCAGTACTTGATGGTTTTGCAGATGTGGTTTATGGGTCTCGTTTTATGGGGGGTAACCCACACCGCATATTGTTCTTTTGGCACAGCTTAGGAAATCAGTTTCTCACCTTCCTATCCAATATGTTCAATAACCTGAACTTAACCGACATGGAAACTTGCTACAAGCTGTTTAATGCGCAGTTGATTAAAGGTATTGCATTGAAAGAAAACCGCTTTGGGTTTGAACCAGAAGTTACTGCAAAAATTTCGAAAATACCCGGCGTTCGCATCTACGAAGTGGGAATTAGCTATTACGGCCGAACCTATGCGGAAGGAAAAAAAATTAATTGGAAGGATGGTTTTCGAGCGCTTTACTGTATTTTGAAATACGGTATTTAACCTATACAAATACCTCAACAGCACTATATTCCTCAATCAATATTTACTCTTATATTTGGGACTTAAATTTTAAAATTTTTATACCATGAGAAAAGTATTAATGGGGTTGGCAGTATCCTCAATGATTTTAACTGCCTGTAATCCAGAACCAGAAGTTAGTATGACGGTTCCTGCTACAGCTAATGTAGGAGAAAACGTAGCAATGACTAACGGTTCTGATGCTAAGAAAACTTACAATGTGAACTGGAGTTTTGGTGACGGCGGAACAGCTTCAACTTGGGATGCAAACCACGTATACGATGAGGCGGGTACTTATACTGTAACCATGACTGCTACAAACAAGAAAGGTAATATGGCTACAAGTGCTACACAAGTTATCACTGTATCTGATGGTGGCGAAAGTGCACTAGAAGACAAAATGATTGCCGATCAGGTAGCTACCGATGAATGGTGGACCAAAGCTGAAGGTTCTTGGAAGTTTGCCTCTGGTAGTGTAAACTATGTAGCTTGTATTAATACAGGAAACTCTTCTAGCTTTCCAAGTAATGCGGCTTTAGCTTCTAAGATAATGTTCACTATCAATGGAAATGGCAACGCTGATACATACATGATGAACCAGTATGGACAAAAAATGGACTGGGGCTTCAATTATGTTGACGATACCCACGTTGATGTATGGGGTTTTGATATGCCTTACACTGCAACAACTGGTAGTAACCGTCATGCCTCTATTGGTATGCCTTCAGGTATCTATACCTACACGAATACAGGTACGTCAATGACTTTGACCAGAATTACTTATTCTGAAGACGATGATGGTACAAAGTATTGTGAAGATAAAACTACTTTCACTTATACACTAACTAAGCAATAAGCACAAGTTTATTAAATAAAAAAAGCCTTCTTGAGTTTTCAAGAAGGCTTTTTTTTGTGCTATTTTTTAGTCCTAAAACTGCATTTCTGGAACTTCTCCCTCAACAATCAGTTTACCCTCAGTTGCTGTTTGAATCTCTTCAACACTTACTCCCGGTGCGCGTTCAAGAAGCTTAAACCCACCTTCTGGCACAATTTCAAGGACGGCTAGGTTGGTAACTACCTTTTTTACGCAACCCACTCCTGTTAAGGGTAGCGAACACTCTTTTAACAGCTTTGACTCGCCTTTTTTATTGGTGTGCATCATTGCTACAATAATATTCTCTGCAGAAGCTACTAAATCCATAGCGCCACCCATTCCCTTTACCATCCGGCCTGGTATTTTCCAATTGGCAATGTCTCCATTTTCAGCAACCTCCATAGCTCCCAATATGGTTAAATGTACGTGCTGTCCTCTAATCATAGCAAATGAAGTAGCAGAATCAAAAATTACCGCTCCTTTTTCTAGAGTTACAGTCTGTTTTCCAGCATTAATTAAGTCTGCATCTTCTTCCCCGTCAATAGGAAAGGGTCCCATTCCCAAAAGGCCGTTTTCACTCTGAAACTCTACTTCTATACCCTCGGGGATGTAGTTAGCCACTAGGGTTGGAATACCTATGCCTAAGTTTACATATTGTTTGTCTTGTACCTCGCGCGCAATTCTTTGCGCAATCTGTTCTTTTCCTAAACTCATTTTTTTACCTCCTTAACTTGGATACTAATTTAATTCGAATAAATGAATATTACCATAACTCGCCAACGTGTCTTGACAATATAGTTTTTTGTTTTTCTCTAAGCCAAAACCTTCACTGTGCACCAACAAATATTTGATACCCATTTTTTTAGCTTTATTAATATAGGCGCTATCAACCTTATGTTGATACAAATTGGTTAGCCCTTTTCTGTTCATAAAATACAAACTGACATTTGGAGAGGGATCGAAAACACTTAAAACCGGTGTGGATTTATCTACCCCGTTCTTTGTTAACCACGCATCAACATCAATTAACGTCCTGTCTGTTTTATTGTAATAATTCCACGTGTTAGTTCGGTTTTCAACGATGCGCTGAGTAGCCGAAACATTTTGCGCTATAAATGGCAGTACAATTGCTAAGGTGAGCAGCTTAACATAAGCCGCTGGCTTTGTTTGCAAAAAGGCGCTTACAACAAAGGAAATGCATAAAGGAACCATACCGTATAGGCTAATGATATAGTAGTCGTGGTTTTTGAAACGTTCGTAAAAAAGCAATACAAACAGTACCGTAATTAAGGCAAAAACCACCACGGGCAAGGTCTCTTTTATTAGCTTCTTTGACCACAGTATGGCAGCTGCAAAAAATGGAACAGTTAACAGCCAATGCGACTTATACGCAAAAAGCTCATAATACCATAATTCCATAAATGATGCTTGCACGCCGGCAATTTGCTCAGCGGTTAACGACCAATACGGCACAGTTCCCAATAAAAAATAAACGTTGTTTGTTTGGCTGTTGTACCATGCAGCATATTGAACCCAAAAGAAGGTGGCTACAAATGGGAACGACCAAGGAATTAAGGATTTTACCGTTTCAACCCAGTTGCTTCTATTGATGGTCAGAAGGGTGATGCTTAATAATGACAACAACAAAATAGCTGCAGAAACCTTGGTTAATATGGCTAAGGTAAATACTAAAATAGCGAGCGTTTTGTGCGTGTTTCGACCATACCTTCGCCATTGTTCAAATAAATACAACCCTACAAAAGAAAGCGCCAAAGCAACGGTATCTGGCAAAAAACCAACTCCGTAATAAACCAATATAGGTGGAGTAAAACAAAAAACAGTGAACGCAAGTGAAAAGGCGGTGCTGGTCGTCTTAATGTAAAACCATTGAAACAAAAAATAAAAGCCAATAAACAATAGGCCCCACCACCACCAACGAAAAAACGAATTAGAAAACCCAGCTACTTGATAGGTTTTTCCGACTAAAAAATACCATATCGGAAACTCTCCAACGGCTTGACCTGAACCCTCAAACATATTATGCATTTCGGGCTTTAAAAAGGGTAGGTCGTATTGCGCATAGTTTTGAGCTATTGACGCGCCATCGCATTTTCTCCAGAGGTGCGTGCCCTCCGGAAACCGATCCATGTTTTCAAAGTACCCGTACGAGGCACTCTGCCAAACAAAAATGACAAGAAACAACACATCTCGGATGACACGGTGTGGTTTATCAAATTCGAGCACCCGAGTTATAAATGCATTTATCATAACCCCGACTTCTTTTGTTGGAATATACGTGTATCAAACTCAAAAACACGAAACACGTCAAAGGACTCCAGTAAGGTAATAGGCACTTTTTTATCTTGAACAAAAATGTATGTAGTATTTTTTTCAAAAACTACATTTTTCATGTTTTTTGACCCTTTACGCAACACCATAACCCCTTTATCAGCTATGGCCCCATCATAAAACCCGTGCAGCCCATCAAAAGACGGCTTCTCGTTCATAATTTTAAAAAAAAGAAAATAAATTGCCTTGCTCTTTACCCCTGACATCAATGCGTAATTGTAGCTTTCTGCCCAACCAAAAAAATCCAAAACTAGGGGTGTGTTTGGTGTTAAATAACGATTCGTTTTATCCAACAACACCTCAACTTTATTATCTACAAGCCTTGGAACGGGTTTCATAAACTCTTGGGTTTCATACCTATTCTCCGACAAGGCCGTTCTTAAAAAATCATTTGGAATTAAATGCTCAACGTAAGGCGTAGCTTTGATAAAAAAAGAATTGAACAATAATGGAAACATTAGGGATACACCAATTAATCCAGCTACAGTAGATTTAGAAAACTCCTTGCATACAGAGCCTATTATCGGTACTAACAACAGTAATAAACTGATTGAAAAGCGTTGCTTTAAAAGAAGCGTACCCTCAAAAGCTTTAAAAATATATACCCCCAACACTATAAAAAAGGGAACGGCCCAAATCAACGTGTTTTTACTGATTTTTTCTTTAATGGCTTTGTAAAAAAACATCCCAAAGAGAGGAACTGCCAGCCCAAAGGGAAGCAACAATGCCAATGACTGTGGAAAGAAAACAAGGCGCTTTAGTTGAGTTAGAGAAGATAGTTCTTCATTTACACCAGCTCTTACTGTGTTAAAATAGGTGGCATAGTCCACGGAATACAGAATGTTTCCGTGCTGTATATAGTTTCCTACCATCCATAAGAGCGGGAATATCATTGCAGTAGACCAAAAAACAGGCAATAACTTCCATTTTCTATAAAGAAAAATCACCAAAGAAAACACAGCTATCAACAGCCACGCTTCGTAGCGCATTCCAGCGGCAATAGTTATCATTAAACCCGAGAATAGTAACGGTATAACAGGTTTGGTGCTTTTTTCTGAGAGACTCTCTGCTAAAAGCCACATAGACATTGCCGCAAAAAATGCATAAGGAACACCAGCCAAAGGTTGTAGGCTGTTTCTGAATACAAGTGGGCTAAAAACGAAAAAAACAGAACATAACACCGCCACTTTAGAATTGAATACCAGTTGAGTAAACCTATAAATTGGAAATGCAGTTAACGCTCCAAATAATGCAGTTAAATACATTGGCCCCAGCACACGGTCTTCGAAAATAACAATGGCAAAAGCAGTAAAATAAAAATGAAAGGGCGCCCATACGCCCTCATAAAACCACTTAGGGTCACTTATCCACTGTTCGGCAATAAAAATTCTCGATACTGCATCGGCATCAACAATATCTGCCGACCCAATACAAAATAAACGCGCAATGAACGCAGCTAAAACAATAAGCCACGGTGCGGTAAGTTGCAGTTTCGTGGCCAGAGCCTTATCCATTCTGACGCACCGTGCGTTGCTCTATCCTTTTTTCGTAATTAGTTCCTTCAAATATGCGTTGAACGAATATTCCAGGAGTGTGGATGTGGTTTGGGTCAAGCTCTCCTACTGGAACCAACTCCTCTACCTCCGCAACAGTAATCTTTCCCGCCATAGCCATTAGCGGATTAAAGTTTCTTGCCGTTGCTTTGTAAATTAAGTTTCCTGCTGTATCCCCTTTCCAGGCTTTTACAAAGGAAAAATCTGCAGTTAACGCCGATTCTAAAATGTGTGGTTTTCCATTAAACTCCCTTACCTCTTTGCCTTCACCAACCTCAGTGCCATAGCCAGCTGGTGTAAAAAATGCAGGCACACCTGCTCCACCTGCTCGACAGCGCTCGGCCAAAGATCCTTGAGGAATTAAGTCCACCTCTAGCTCACCGCTTAACATTTGACGCTCAAACTCATCGTTTTCACCCACATAGGATGAAATCATTTTTTTAATTTGATGGTTTTGAAGCAATAGTCCTAGGCCAAAATCATCAACCCCGGCATTATTAGAAATACAAGTTACTCCTTTCACTCTTCTTTTCACCAGCTCGTTGATTGCATTTTCTGGTATGCCACAGAGCCCAAAACCGCCCAACATGAACGTCATGTTATCTTCCACTCCTTCTAACGCAGCTTGCACATTAGCCACAACTTTATTCATTGCCATAGTAACTGAATTTTTGCTTCTCAAAGGTAAGCATTGAAATAAATAGTCGGCAGGTATTTTCTGTAGATTAATTCCAGTCGGTAGGTGTGCCTCTATCGTACATATTTCCACCGGATTGGTTTTGCTCATCACAATCTATGTTCACATCTAATGGCTCTAGCGGCTTTTCGAAATCCCCTTTACTTACCTCAATAGATGCATCGTCGTACACTTTATTCATGTAATAACCCCAAATGGGCAATGCCATATTTGTTCCCGATCCTTTAGATAAATTACTGAATCGCACTGCCCTATCCTCTGCACCAACCCAAACCCCAGTAACCAAATCTGGCGTTATTCCTATAAACCAACCATCCGATTGGTTTTGTGTGGTTCCCGTCTTTCCAGCAATAGGGATTTCCATAGGTATTCCGCTGTAGGGCCGTATTTCCTTACTGAACCTCAATCGAATTGCTGTTCCTCCAGAGTTTTTGGCTAAATCTTTATTGTAGTTGTAGGAAGTAACTCCCTTCATCAGCTCCAACATTAAATAAGCATCTCGCTCACTCATCACGGAGTTTGTTTTTCTTTGAGTTAGGTTATTGTAAATTTCGTTTCCGTTTTTTCCCATTATTCTGGTGAGAAATACCGGCTCTAAATACTGACCTTTATTTGCCAGAGACGCATATGCTCCAACCATTTCTGAAAGAGAAACATCGGCAACACCTAAGCACAACGACGGCACGGGGTCCATTTCTCCTTTAATTCCTGCTTTTCTTACAAAATTTACCACCGCTTGTGGGCTTACTTGCTTCATAACATAAGCCGTAATGGTATTCATTGAGTTTGCCAATCCGTATTTAAGCGTTACGTTATACCCGTAATCTCTGCCAGGGTTATGAGGCGTCCAATTTTTTAATAAACCGTATTGCCCTTTTTCGAAAGTATAAGGAACATTCGGTATTTCATCGCATGGGGAAAGGCCTTTATCTGTAATCGCTAAAGCATAAACAAAGGGTTTTATCGTCGAGCCAATCTGTCTCCTTCCCTGATACACGTGGTCGTATGAAAAGTATTTGTAATTAATACCTCCAACCCATGCTTTTATGTATCCATTGTGCGGGTTCACGGACATTAAACCTGCCTGTAAAAAGCTTTTATGATAGCGCAACTTTTCTTTGGGAGAAAGAACGGTATCAATTTCTCCGGACCAAGAAAACACCTTGGTAGGAACGGGTGTATTAAAAACAATTTCTATAGAGTCTGCAGACATTCCCTCACTTCTCAGTTCTCGGTATAGGTCTGTTCGCTTTATTGCACCGTTCATTAATCGCTCAATGGTTTTATCGCTAATACGGTTTGCAAACGGTGGGTTCTTTTTTCGCTTAATATGCGCCCAAAAATCTTTCTGTAACTCCGCTTTCATGTGTTGCTTCACTCCATACTCGGCGTATGCTTGTAGTCTCGAGTCAATTGTGGTATACACTCTTAAACCATCGCGATAAATGTTGTAGGGCTCTCCGTTGGGCTTGGATAGCTTATAGTTTCCATCCTTATCTTTTGCCGAGGTCAACTTATGCAAGTATGCCCTTAGCGCTTCTCTAAAATAGGGCGCGCTGCCGTCCTTATGATCTACTTTCTGAAAGTCTAACTTCAATGGTTGCTCTCTTAATGAGTCGCAAACCTCTTGAGTGATCACTTCATTTCTCAACATCTGACCCAAGACCACATTTCTACGTTTTGTGCTCAACTCTAGCCTTCTGTTTGGGTTAAACAGCGACGGGTTTTTAGCCATTCCTACAAGAACAGCTGCCTCATTCATACTTAGACTATCAGGAGTTGTATTGAAGTAAACTTGAGCCGCCGACTTCAGTCCAACAGCATTATTCACAAAATCAAAGCGATTGAGGTACATGGTAAGAATTTCATTCTTTGTGTATTGGCGCTCTAGCCTTACCGCTATAATCCACTCTTGCAACTTTTGTTTTATCCGCTCAATTTTAGTTCTTGGCCGTTCACTAAAGAGCATTTTTGCCAACTGTTGCGTTATGGTACTCGCCCCACCCTTGGTTCCTGCAAAGGCTACCGCTCTTAATAACCCCCTTGCATCAATTCCACTGTGTTCGTAAAAACGCTCGTCTTCTGTAGATACTAATGCGTTTATAACGTGCGGAGAAATCTCTTCAAACTCCATTTGACTTCGGTTCTCACTGAAGTACTTTCCAAGTAATTTTCCGTCTGCGGTATAGATTTCGGTTGCTAGGCTGTTTTTTGGATTTTCTAACTGCTCAAATGAAGGCAATTCCCCAAAAACCCCTAGGGAAACGAGATACATTAACAGAGTAAATAAAACTATTGGAGAAAATAAAATAAGCCAAAGCCAAAGCAGTAGTTTACCTCGTGTAAGCTTTTTCTTTTTTGGAGCTTTCTCTTTCATTTCGAGAACAAAATTAGGCGATTAAATAATGATGGTGGTGCACGAAAGAAAACCTTTTAACGATTGTAATGTCGATAATGCACCCTACCACTGGAAAAAACAAAGTAACGGTTCAGTATACCTTATTACAAACCTTTGATTTTTTGCATGGTATATTTGAACGCTAATATAGATTATGATACAAAAACTCTCGTTGCTAATTATTGCACTCAGTATATTTACAACTACAAACGGACAAACAAACCAAGAAAATACAGGGCCCGCATGGATCAATAGCATGCAAAACCCTAACGCCAACTTTTATGAAACTCAGCGTTTGTTTTACGACTATTGGTCAGACAAAACACCCGGAAAGGGAGATGGCTATAAACCATTTAAGCGCTGGGAGTGGTTTTATGAACTAGAGGTAGATAATGAGGGAAACTTGCCTGCTTACAACCAACTGCAACAAAAAGTAAAACAATTTAAAGCGAACCAGGCGGCTCAAGACAACTCAAACGGAATAGACTCTCTGTGGACGATTATCGGACCGGTTCAGAAGCCCGTAGCTAGTTCTGGGCAACCCAACGGCATGGGGCGTGTTAACGCAATCGGTATTCACCCTACAAACGATTCCATAATTTTTGCAGGTGCACCAAACGGGGGTATTTGGAGAACCTACGATTTGGGTGCAACATGGACAAGCAATACCGATACCTTGGAAACCATGCAAATTTCTAGTATTGTTTTTAATCCATTAAACCCACAAATAATTTATGCTGGAACTGGAGATAGAGATGTAACTTCTAGAACCCACCGCGGAGTAATAAAATCTGTTGATGGCGGCGAGTCCTGGAAAATCGTTAATCAAGGAATGGGTAATCGTGTGGTTGGAAAAATGATTATAGACCCATTACACCCTGACACGCTGCTTGCGGCAACCAGTGGCGGTATTTACAAAACTACTAATGGAGGACTGAATTGGGTAAAAAAAGGCAGCTCTTCTGGCTTTAAAGATATCGAATCTGCTCCGGGAGACTTTTCCAAATTATATGCTACAGCCGGCGGAAGGATGTATTACTCTCACGATAATGGTGAGACTTGGAACTCCTCCACGGGCTACATAAATGGCAGTCGTGGTGCAATAGCGGTCAGTGCAGATAAGCCGAACTACGTTTATTTCATTCAAACCTCAAATCGAGTATTTACAGGGTTTTTTCGCTCTACGGATTATGGCGTTACCTTTTCAACCATGTCAACCACTCCAAACATTATGGACTATGATATTAACGGAAACGGCAATGGGGGTCAAGCGTGGTATAACTTAGATATTGCCGCAAACCCATTAAATGCAGAAGAGGTTTTTGTTGGGGGTATTAATATTTTTAAATCCACTGATGGAGGTAGAACTTGGAGAAATTCGGCCCATTGGTTAGGTGCAGTGCATGCCGATCAGCATGTTTTTGAATACACCCACGATGGTAAAAAAATGGTGGTAGGTAATGATGGCGGTGTATATTACACTCCAAACTCAGGTGGGTCTTGGATAAACATCTCAAGTGGAATGCCCATTTCTGAGGTTTATAAGCTTGGTCAGAATAAAAACAATGAAAATCAAGTGATTTGCGGTTACCAAGATAACGGCACAGCAATCTATCGCGGAAATAACAGCTGGACAACAGAAATTGGAGGCGACGGTATGGAGTGCGCTTTCGACCCACTGAGTCCAAATTATGTATACGGCGAACTCTACTATGGCGCCATTAGAAGAAGTACAAATGGTGGTCAATCATTTAGAAGCATTACCAACTCTATTCAAGAACAAGGTGCATGGGTTTCTCCTTTTGCCTTAGCGGAAGACGATCCAAGAATAATGTTTGCCGGTTACGTAAATGTATACCGAACCTCGAATGTAAGAAGTTCAAATGTTCAGTGGCAAAACATTACGCCAAGCATTCCGGCAGGCACCAACACAACCTTTCGGGTTATTGAGCATAGCCCTGCAGACCCCAATGTGCTGTACATTGTGCGTTCTGATAGTCGTTTTTATAGATCCGATAACTGTAAAAGTAGCAACCCAACATGGGTAGATATTACCAGTCAGCAACCTCAGGGCGGTTGGGCTAGTGATGTTGAAGCTCACCCATACGACCCAAATACTGTGTACATTACTAAAGGAACGCAAGTTTTTGTGTCTACTGACAAAGGCATGACCTGGACCAACATTACAGGAAACCTTCCTCCCACATCAAAAAGAACCATTGTTTACGACGAATACAGTAAGGGAGGGCTTTATGTTGGAGGAACCCCTGGTGTTTTTTATATCGATTCGTCCCTTACCAACTGGATTGATTATTCTCAGTCTTTGCCAGGTGATGTTTCGGTTACGGAATTGGAAATTGCTTACAATTCGAGCAATCCTTTAAGTTCCAAGTTAAGGGCTTCTACCTATGGTCGTGGCTTGTGGTCTGCGCCATTATTCGATATGGGTAACCGTTTTGCTCAAGTGAACTTACAAGGCGATTCGGGTTCCTTTTGTATGGGAGACACCATAACCTTAATAGCTAGTAACTCAAAAAATGTGAGCCAATACGAATGGAGCATTCAGCCCAACACGATTCAACTCGTTCAGGGTTCTACTTTATCTAGTTCTGAACTTCGTTTTGTACCACTTTCTCAAGGCTATTATCACGTGGACCTTGCCGTCTCCTCTTTCTTTAATCGTGATTCTGTTAGTAAACGCAACTACCTTTTTGTTGACAACCCTACTCAGAATAACTGCATCACTTCAACCAATGCAACTTCTAGTTCGGGTTCTGGTATTTTTAAATTAGGAATTGATAATAATACCGCTTTTTATTCAGGATTTGATGGTGTGAATAGTAACACCAACTCCTCTTGCGAACAAGTGTTCTTTTTTCAACCCGATAGTACTTATAACATTGACATTGAAACCGGTTCATCAGCACAAGAGTTCGTTCGTGTATACATGGACCTTAATGGAAACGGAAACTTATCGGACCCAGGTGAGTTGGTGTTTAATGGGCCATTAAGCAACAAGCATCAGTTCAACTTTATAGCACCTACAAGCCCCTTGCTTAATCAGAAACTTCTGATGCGTATTATTAGCGATGTTAGCTCCATATCTGGTCCATGCGCGAGCCTTTCTGCTGGAGAAAGTAGAGACTTTGCTGTTGTGTTTGAAGAGCCAATCGTTCAGTTAGGTGTCAGCTCCAGCTTAGTGTGTCCAAATGAAATAGTGACAGCAAATTATACGCACCAAGGTAAAATAGCATCTGTACTTTGGGATTTTGGTCCGGGCGCTGAGCCTCGGTTTAGTAAGCGTTTTGATGAGGCCTCTGCACAGTATAAATGGGGTGGAGAAAAAATAATTAAACTCATAGTGAATGAAGATTATATTTTTTACGACACCTTAAACGTTCGGTTTTCACCTTACGCAAACTTATTGATAGATACACTCAACAGTAACCTCTGCGAAGGTGGTGAAGCAACCCTTCTTTTAATGGACAGTTCTGGAGCTCCAAATGCTCACTATCAATGGTTTCAAAACGGAAAATCCTTTAGCCCAGCGATAGACACTCTGTTCACACAACAGCTGTTTAACCGTTTCATAACTATGGAATTCTTTACCGTTGTAAGTGATTCTTTTTGTGTCGATACAAGTGCAATTATTACTTTGAATGCTAAAGAAAAGCCCGTTCCATCTATTGCGCTTTTTCAATCGCTACAGTGTTTGGGTAGTAATTCTTTCCCGTTTGAGGATAAAACAACTATGAGTGTAGATTACCAGCGGTTTTGGAGTTTTGGCGATGGGAATACATCAACCAAGGCAGTCAACAATCATGTGTATACAGATACAGGTTCCTATAACGTAAGTCTGAGAATTGAAGCTGAAAACGGTTGTATTGATTCGGTATCCACTCGACTAAGAGTTGCGCCTAGCCCTGTATCCAAATTCAGTACGCTAGTGCTCAAAGAAACGACTGTTTCCTTTATTCCACAAGATACAAGCTGGAATAATTATACGTGGAGTTTTGGAGATGGGAATACCTCCAATGTAAAAAGTCCTACCCATACCTACTCAAAAGGCGGAAACTATTCACCCGGGTTGGAGGTAAAAAGTGAGGATAATTGCGCTTCTTCAAATGTAGAGTCAATTGAGCTGGAGTCATCTGTTGGGTTTGATCTAAAAAAATCCAAAAACCCAGTTGCCATATACCCAAACCCAAGCTCGGGAAAGTTTACGGTTCGGTTCGAGACGTCTGGTTCTTATACCGTTACAATTTTTAATGCATTTGGTGCTGAAATAGAGCACTCCGAGGCATTTATAGAAAGCCCAGAATCCATAGGTTTTGAAATCTATAGTCCGGGTGTATATTTAGTGCGTATTCAATCTGAAAGGTTTAATACACTAAGGCAGGTTGTCATAGAATAATAGTCTCTTCTTTCTTGTCGTATTTATAAGAGGCTGGCTATTATTGTACAAAGTTTTTTCATAAATGGCAATAGATCAAGAGCAAACAGATATTTACTTATTACTGGATAAGTCCGTGCGGTTTTATAAAAAATACGCAGCAGATCGGTTTTCTGTATTAGGCTTTGATATTACGATAGATCAATGGTCTGTTTTGGAATACGTTTTTGATAACAAGCACCCTACCCAAATAGAGCTTTCTCGGGCTGTTTTTAAAGATACCGCAAGTATCACCAGAATTATAGATCTACTTCATACAAAAAAACTGCTGCGCCGGTTACCCAACGAATTGGACAAGCGGAAAAGCACCTTGGCGCTTACAAAAAAAGGTGTTGATTGCGTTACACAAGGTAAATCGATTGTAGCTGAAATAAAAGAGGTGGGCCTAAAGGGTTTATCTGAAACTGAATTACAAGCTATAAATAGCCAGTTAAAACAAATAGTTCAAAACCTAGGCTAGTCGTCTTTTCCTCCGTAAGGCTGGTTTTTGTCGGTTTTTATAAACTCATCTTCATCCCGTAGTATTGCTTTTTCTCTTCGCAGCAATTCCTTTCGTACTTTTTTCAATTGTTTTTTATTATTCGCAATACCCGTGCTGCTTGCGACGCCACTCATGGCTATTTTACTCCAATAATGAAAGATTTCTTTAGTAGTATCTCTTTCAGTGTAGATTAAGCCTTTTTTGGTATGAAAAAGGTGTGGGTTTTTGGTATAAACGACCCTGTTGGCAATAAACCCTTTCAGTCGAGTGCCAAAATCTTTTTTTACGGAGTCCTCTTTGTTCAAAAACGTAACGTGTAAATCGTTATACAATAGTTTCATCTCTCCTGCCCCAAAATCTTCGTACGCGCTAAAGTCGACACCGGCGCTTATTACGTTGCCACTTTTTACTCCGACAAATGCGGTATGTTCCAAGTAATTGTTTAAGGTCCGCACATCAAACTCTCCCAGACTTGCGTGACCTTTAAATAGGCCATTTGGTTCTTGGTTGTTAAACTCAAATGTTGCACTTAGCTGCCCATTGCCCATCAACTTTCCCAACGCACTTAAACGCATCAATTCGG
Source organism: Salibacteraceae bacterium (assembly GCA_965660875.1). GTDB lineage: Bacteria > Bacteroidota > Bacteroidia > Flavobacteriales_G > Salibacteraceae > UBA6770. The sequence continues at coordinate 23,856 of CBFIBQ010000016.1, forward strand.
GTGCTTTTTGATCTCCATAGGTGTTGATAATGTTAGAAGCCCTTGCACTCAAATCTGAAAAGTAGATTTTACCAGGAACCAGTCCGTTTTTAGCAATTTGTATGTGCGTTACTTCTCCTTTGCTTAAAAGAACACGCTTTATATTTATACCCATATCTAAGCTATCTAATCGCTCTTGGGGCAATGGCTTATACTTATTGTTTTCAGGTAATCTTTTGTCTTTAAAATTCCTAACCCACAAGCTGTCTATATCCATAAGGGAAACGCTGAGCTTGTTTTCGTACAACAATTGTTTTCCTTTAAAACCCTCTAGCTGAACCTGGCTTAAATACAGCTCCACTCTGCTTTTTTGAAACCCTGCCTTTTGCCCAAACTGGAAAATACCGTAATTCGGATCTAGCCGCACCGCATGCATACCAAGCAATTCTTCTTTAGAATCATAGTGAACGGAATCAAAGGAAAACTGGTAATATTTCTTCATTACATCGTACTGAAAATCTCCAAAACTGAACGCTAAATCCATAATTTTTGGCTTTTTCTCGGATTTATCGGGGTTGGGGTATTCAATGCCCTCTCCGTCTAAATTCAAATGATTGATAACGATAGGCTGTTTGCTGGTATCGTTAAAGTTCCAGTTTACAAACCCATTTTCAATCCGTAAATTATTCAAGATGGTTTGTATTACCGCAGCACTATCGTCAGAAAAGTTATCGGCTAAGCTGAGCTCTCTGCTAACGACGTCACTTTTGTCGTGAAATTGGGTGAACTCAAGGGTTGGGTTTTTTACATAAATACCTTTTAAGTTCACCTTCTCCTTCCTTGAAAGCTCAATTGGTTTAATGCCATCAAACTCAACTAAATCTAAATTTCCCTCCACAAATAGGTTGTTGACTTTATTTCTGGTCATCATATAACTCCCCGTTACACCTCTTAATTTTATGTTTTTGTCTTGGGTTGAATAGTGCACGGCGACCATCTTTAAATCGTTGATAGTATCTGGAAAAACGCGGTGTACGTTATACATGCTCAAAACATTATCCTGTGCATAAAATAAGTTACCATCGGAGTTTCGACTGTTTTTGTTTATTCTAAAATTTTTTGAGTTTAAAGTATACTGGTCCACAACCAACCTATTTTCTCCTGCGCTAGAGCCGCTATCTCGCCATAAAATATTCATATTGCCGTTATCTATACTCAAGGTGTTGACTGCTATGCTTTGTGCCTTTAGGGAGTCTAGCAACCACTCGTGAACTTGCCAGTTGAAGCTTTTGTTGCTGTTCTTTTTTTCTGAATCACCATAAAAGCTGGCATAGGTAGTTGGGCTGCAAATTTCTAGGTGCTCTGCCGTAATGTCTTTACCCAGTTCTTGCTTGTTGGGCGAAAAACCAGTGGCGTAAATTGAAGCGATTCGTTGTTGAATAACGGTTTGAGATGATTTATCGATATTTTGAATAACAGGATCAATACTGATGTTTTTGACGGATATTGTAGAGTCTTCGCTATTGAAACTAAAACGCTCTGCTTTAGCAGCTGTTTTTCCATGTTTTCCAATACTCAATAGCTTGTTTATATCTACCTGAAGCTCAGAATAGCTGACCTTTAAGCTGCTACTATCCGAATTTAATACCTTTAAACTACTGGATTTCAAATCAGACTCTGTAAGGGCTAAAACAATAGAATCGTTGTGCTTTCTCTCAATATTTACACGTTTAGCCGATACCTTTTTAATGTCAATTTCTTTTAACGCATTATTTTTTTCATTGGCCGTGTTCAACTCAATAAATAGTCGGTTTGTATTCAGTTCCTCTGCCTGTAGGACTTGACGCTCAATCAGGTTTTTGTAATTCAGTCCAGTAATTTTCAGTATCCCTACGTTGACCTTTGGGCGTTTTATCCCTTGAGGTGTTGAACTATACTCGGAAACAAAAAAAGATTTTGATTTGGGGTCAATGTCTACGTTTTTCCAGCTGTATTTCGCTTTTGTTAGAGGATGACTAAATTGAGTCGCACCACTAGTAAACTTACCTTTTTTGAGTATACTGTAAATATCTAGCTTGGTTTTGTTTAACTCCGACCAGCCAATATTTATCAGCTCTAAATCTGCGTTACGCATAACACCATACTTTTTTTGTTCATCCTTGGAGTTGGTTAATGTAATCTTTGCATCAATCACCTTAAATCGCTTGGTTGATATGGAGTCAAAAGCATAAGGTAAGGCTTCTTTTTTTCCACGCAACGAATCGGGAAATTTGTGAAACAGCGTATCGTAGGATATGCCAATATTTGGCTGTTGGATTATTACATCGCTCAGTACCGTTTTTTTGCCTTCCGAAATATCATTTATGTTCAGGTTAGAAATAGAAACACTCTCTAGTGATAAATTTTGTAAATGATAAGCATTGGAGTGTTTCAGCATTTTTTTCTGCTGTTTGTATTCGTTGGGACTAATTTCAATATTGCCGCAGTTGAATTTTTTGGTAATACTCGAATACTCAATTTCTTTTACTTTAATCAACAGCTCTTCTTCTGGTATCTGGTGTTTTAACTCCCGAACAGATAAACGATAGTTTCTTTGTAGATCGCTCAATACTATTTTATCTAGAATATTGGTATCCACCTTTACACCTTGTAGTTTTATTGAAAACCCATTCAGTAAGTAGGTTTTCTTTGACCTGCCTCGGTGGTCGTTTACCGCAAAGTTTCCTTTTGTAATTCTTGTCTCGTTCACTAGAATAAGATCTAGCCACTTTTCCAGTTCGGCAATTTGTTCCGGTGTTTTGGGTTTATTCGGTTTATTAATATTCACTTTTATGGCGGGTCGCTCCATAATGATGTTGTTTACCTGATATTCGTTTTTCAAGTAAGCTCGCTCAAAATCAACACTTTTCAACTTTAAACTAGGAATGAATACTTTTAGTTCGTTCTCTTTGGAGCTGTCTGATTGTAATGGGTTGACCCTTAAATTATAAAACTCAATTTGATTGTTGAGCGTTGAGATTTTAAACCGATCAAAAGACACTTCGTGAGAGCTGTCTGGTAACAGAAACTTTTGGTGTCCCGACTTTAATTCCACATCATCGGTAAACAAAATTCTGTTTTCCGTATCTGCCCCTTCTTTTACTCTAAAATTTTGCAGCGTAAACGAAATGGGCTCCAACGCAAAGCGACTCGTCTTGTTGTTTTTGTCTAAAGAATAATCAATTTCTGCTTCATGAACATCAAAGGATTTTAATTTCAATAAACTCAAATATTGGGTAACGGCTCTGTAAATGTCTCCTGAAATTTGAGAGAATTTTATTTTCTGGGTATCTCTTTTGTGTTGGTGTATCCGAACCTTCGGGTTATTGATTCTCAATACTTTGATAAACAGTTCTTTTTCTAAAAAGATATCCCATTGTTTTTCCAATTGTAAGTCCACCTCTTTTACAGAAACGGCAAAGAAAGAATGCAAAGAATCCGTAATTTGATCATCCAATTGAGCGGTGTCTGCGGGCACTATTTCAAAATCATATAGCCTTATGCGCTGCTTAAATACGTTATAACTGAGCTTTTTATAATCCAAATTGTATTTTTCTTCCGTTGAGGATTGGATGATCTGGTTGAGGTTCTTTCGGACAATGCCATCCACATACCCATTAATAGCGCGCCGTAAGGGCAGAATAAACCCGATGAACAACAGACCTACAAATGCAAGCAGCAGCCAGTACCTTTTGGATATTTTTTTTAGTTTCAAAACGGAGCCAATCTCTCAAAAATATCTTTATAAGCTTCTGTTTTTAGTGGGTTCTCATTGTTTTACTAATACCTTTTTCTTGATAATATTGAAGACTCTAATTTAAGCTACCATTGAAAGTTACCATTGTAGATAATTACGACTCCTTCACGTTCAATTTAAAACATTATTTCGAGCTGTTTTCCGATGATGTAACAGTGGTGCGCAATGATGACTCCGAACTTTGGAGTCACTTGGAAAAAAGCGACAAGATTGTTTTGTCTCCGGGCCCTGGACTGCCGAAAGAAACAACAAACCTCAATAAAATAATTGCTCGATTTTATAAAACAACGCCTTTGCTTGGTGTTTGCTTAGGACATCAAGCAATCGCCCAGTTTTTTGGGGAGCCCATTGTAAATCTTAAGCAAGTACTGCACGGAAAATCTACGGTGATGCGCATACTGACAGAAGATTCGCTGTTTTTTGATTTACCCAAAGAATTTCAAGTTGCTCGGTACCACAGCTGGTCTATGAACAACTCAAAAAAATCAAGCAATGAGTTAATCGTTACGGCACGCGATGAACAAGGATATCCTCTAGCAATTAAGCATACAACACACAATGTTAGAGGGGTTCAGTTTCACCCTGAATCCATACTTACCGAACATGGAAAAGCACTCATTAAAAACTGGATTACACGTTGTTAATGGATAGGTACAAATTGGCTGTTTTATGCATTTACCTGTTCCCCCAATTGGTATGTGCTCAAAACTTCATAAGAGGAAAGGTTTCAGACAGTCTTTCAAAAGAAGCTGTGCCCTATGTAAACGTTTGGATAAAAGGCAGCGACAAAGGTTCGTTAACAAACGATTTGGGTAAGTTTTCTATCGATGTTAGCGGCTACCTCATGGATTCCATTGAATTTAGTTTATTGGGCTATCAATCAAAAGCATTCGCCATATCTAGTTTGCTGAATGCAGAAAGTATAGAAGTCCATATGAATAGAAAGGCTGTTGAGTTAAAAACGGCAATAATTACTCCAATAGGACCAGAGGAGTACATCAAACGATTTGTAAATAGTATTAAATCAAACTATAATGTTGAAGGAAAAAATGAACGCTACTATTATCGAGAAATCATACGAGAAAATAAAAATTACAACCGTTTTACCGAAGCAGTTCTCGATGTGTATCAACCGCCCCTAAATGCAAAAAAACAGGATACTTCAACAATAAAAATAAAAGGAGGTCATGTGCTAGATAACCGTGAGTACATTACTTTCATGAGAGATTACGTTGAAAAACAAGTAAAAAAGGAAAATAAAAAACTCGTAAAAAAAGGAGAAGAGCCCGTTGACTTTACCGATGCCTCTGAGTACATATCCTTCGCAAATCCATATATAATTGTCGACTCGGTTTTTCTCAGCAACCTCCCTTCTTTTTTAGATTCCAATTTTTTTTCCAAGTACGTATATCAATTTGAATACGGCTATGAATACCAAGGTAAGTCTATGATTTGCATAAGCTTTGATCAAACGAAAAAAATAAGCGGCAACTATTTTTCGGGCAAAATATACATGGATGAAAATACCTATGCCATTCAGGGAATTGATTACGGTTGGAATAAAAAAGGAAAACGTAAATTATTACCTGCTCTTGTAAAAACAGCAATGTACCTTTTTAGAATGGATTTAACTGAGCCCGATCTACAAGTAAAAATACGGTTTAGACCGCTCAATGATAAATGGCGGTTGAACCACTATAAAGTGACAATTAGTGGCACTTTAACGAAAAAATACTTTTTTGAAGAAAATGAAAAAAGCCATTTCAATATTGGACAAGACTTTGTTTTTATTGAACCTTTAGAAACATTGAATGGGTCCCTAAAAACATTGGATAGAAAGCAATCGATGCACAAACAGATCAAAAGCAGCTCTGAAAATGTAAACTGGAATACCTACAGAAAACTAGAACCCGAAAACTTAGAGAGCTATTAAGCAAACTTTAAATGCTTAACGGTATGCCCGTTTTCTTTCAATTGGTTTAAGGATTCAATTCCGATTTTTATGTGCAGTTTGCCAAAGTTTTTACTCACTTTTTCATCTGTCCTTTGTGTTTTTACTCCTTCAGGAACCATGGGTTGATCAGAAACCAATAAGAGTGCTCCGCTTGGTATTTCATTATTAAAACCAACAATAAATACGGTAGCAGTTTCCATATCTATGCCCATACAACGGGTTGTTTTTAAATAGGATTTAAACTCACTATCAAATTCCCAAACCCGTCGATTGGTGGTAAATATGGTGCCTGTATAATAGTCTTGTTCGTTATCCCTAATAGTTGTCGATACAGCTTTTTGAAGACTAAATGCAGGCAAAGCAGGTACTTCTGGTGGCAAATAATCGTTGGATGTGCCTTCTCCTCTTATAGCTGCAATTGGGAGTATAAAATCACCCAATCTGTTTTTCTTTTTTAATCCGCCACACTTACCTAAAAACAATACTGCTTTTGGTTGTATACTACTCAATAAATCCATAATAGTAGCCGCATTCGCGCTTCCCATTCCAAAATTTATCATGGTAATATCACCGCTAGTTGCTATGGGCATCGCAGCTGATTTATCAATTATTTCTGAACCGGTTAAGGCACAAAAATTACTCAAGTATTTTTTAAAATTCGTAAGCAAAATATAGGATCCAAATTGCCCCAATTCTGCGCCAGTATATCTCGGTAGCCAGTTCTCTGTGATTTCTTGTTTTGTTTTCATAGTATGAGTGAACGCATCAATTACCAGAATGTTTCAAACTTTACAAGCATCATAACTTAATAAGCGCCTTTTTTAATGGCTCCTCTTCTCCTGCAATATGAATAACAATATAAAAGTGACCAGGTTGAAGTTCTGAGAGTTTATACAATTGTTTTTGTTCGTTAAACTCTTTAACAATTTGGCCATACACATCGTAAATTTCTATGCTCGATATTTCTTTTGTAGCATGGATTGAAATCTCATTTGTGAAAGGATTTGGAAATATTGAAAGTTCCTGTTTTTCAAGTGCTGCAAGAGATGTTGTTCCTTGTGTAAGTCTCGTATTGGTATCGCAAATATTAAACTGTTTAGAGAAATCACTTCTATAAACCTCCTCTTCGTTTTCAAATGAAAAGCACGTCAATTCTCCAAACCCAAATCGGTCTGGTCCGGCACTGGGTGTATTAATGTACGATAAGCTTCCCACTCCTTCCAACCACGTAGTATGAACAAAGTAGTTTGAGCTATCCGCTATTCTTTGCAATTGAAGTCTTTTTCTTGGTCCTTTTTCAGTCATTAATGTGTCTACAACTTGAACAATATAAGGGCCTAAAGAATCCTCTGGTATTGGTGAGTTTGGATTAAATATGTTTATGGTATCGTTCTGATTTAATGAGTAATCATACATCAACACATCTGTATTTTTTCGTTGTCCGTATAAGTATCTAAAGTACACTTTACCTTGCAGCGTGTCTTCCCTTACAACTACCGCCTTATTAAAATGAAAATCTATTAAAAAGCGATATTTTTTTCCATCAATTGTTGTGTCTTCAGCACTAGAATAAAAATCGGTATTACAAGTTTTTGGTGAACAAAACGTTACTTTCCAGGTGCCTTTTTTGGCTAACATGGAAGCGTAACTCTGTGCTTGAATTGTAGTACTTGCAATCAGCATAATTGCAATAAATAGTTGTTTTAAAAAATTCATATCAATAAGTATTTAAAAATTGTTTTGCCGTTTGATCATTAGGATTTAAGCTAAGTGCTTTTTCAAAACTAATTCTTGCACTATCTTTCTTTTCTAAATAATACAAACTTACCCCGGTTAAAGCGTGTGCTGCAGAATAACTGGGCATTTTTTGCGTCGCAATTTCAAAGTAATTCAGCGCATCACTATATCGTTTTGTGTCCAAATTAAATACGCCAATCTGTTTGGCAGCTACAGCAATATCGTTGTCATTTGCCGGATGATTTATTTTAATGATTTCTTTAAAGTTTGTGTACGCATTTTTCTTATTTCCATCTAATAGTGCGTGGTTTGCTTTAAACGAATAATTCCTTGATTTCCAAAAATCATTGTTTAACTCAAAGGTAACAAACTCCGCGTTATTGGTAATAGTATTGGTTGTTGATTTAATCTGATTTTTATTCGCATTAAACTGAGTATGCAGGTATTTAAAGTTTTTATAACCACTGCTTCTATCTTCGGCTTTATCTCTTTTCCACTCGCGAATGAAATCGTATTCCATTCGTGGATTATTAAAGCTGTTTATTGAACCCATTGTTGTATTTGGTCCTATGTATGCAGTCAACATTTCTTTCTCCGAATAAATTTCACTTTGGTACATGTCAGAGGTAATTGCTTCAGTATCTAGGGCATCTAATATCTTATTGGCTTCCATAGGCATTGGTTTCTTAGAGGATAGAATAAACAAGTTTTTCCTCAACAAAAACAACTCACTGTGTTCAAATACCGAAGCTGTTGTAGCCAATGCAGTTTTTAAGTGTTCATTCGGTATTTGAGTAGATAACCACTGAACAAAAATTCCCGAATCGGATAGGTGGTCATAGCACTCTTCATAATAGTCTTGGGATAACATTGTGGTATTCGATTTATTCAAAACACCAAATTTACCATCTGAAGAAATCAAATCGTACTTTTTATCGGTGTAGCTTAAGTAGGAATATATATCATCAACGTATATATCCACCTTATCCTGATTCAATACATCTCCATTTACTTGATTAAAAAATTGCGCCGCTTGCAAAACAGAAGGTACAATTTCTACTACATCAATATTTTTTATTTCTGAATGCTTGAGTATTGAACCAATTGTTGATCCGCTAGCCAGCCCAACCACAAGTACTTTATCTATTACGGCGTTTGTAAAGAATGGTAAATGACCAATAATACTTTCTTTTTGCTTAAAATTTTCCGACGCTATGGTAACGCCATCAATACTCATGGATTTGTACCTACCTTCTTTGTTGTAGACTTTTACCGTTGCCATAATTCCCTCTTTATAGAATAACGGTTTATCTTCTTTTCTATCTTCTCCAATAGATTCTAACGATGCCAAGAAATCTCCAGACTGCAGAGAAAATGCAGCTATAGAAAATGAAATTACCAGAATAGATGCTATGCCCAATTTCATTTTGTTTTGAGCATTAATCACAAAATAAATGGCCAACAAAAAGTTGATGCCGCTTAATGTAAACAGTGTTGATTTAATACCACCTAAAAGTGGAATGAGCACAAATACCGGTAGTAATGCACCCAAAATACACCCTAGTGTGTTTATTACATACACTTTACTAATTGCCGCACCCGGAACTATCTTTTTGGACCGGAAGTACAGTTCTGAAATTAAAGGAAATGACATGCCCATTAACACAGCTGGAACCAAGAAAACAATAATGGCAAAAACTAGATTTAAACCTACATTTTCGTACCAATTAGACTCCAACCCATTGGAAATAATAAATAATTCTGCAAAACTTTCTGAGTAAGCATATTCATAAAACAAGTAAATAACCCCAATACTGAGTAGCGCTAAAAAGAACTGAACAAGCCCGGTTAGCAATTGAATACTGGCAACTTTTTTAAGTATTGACACAATTAAACTTCCCACTGCAATACCAAACAAGAAAATACCGAGAACAATAGAAAAAGTATACGTACTGCTGTTCAATAAATAACTCAAACATCGTATCCATAAAACTTCATAAGCAATACTTAAAAACCCGGTAAGAAAAGCAGCTGTTAAATAATAGCCTTTCGTGTTATGCGGTATTTTATACTTTTCATCTAGCTGTTCTTTTGGGCTTATATCTTCTGTTTTATCATTAGTACTGAGACCAAAAGCTACAATACCGATGATAATATTAAGACCTACTGCCAATAAAATGGATTGATTTACGCCAAAATATTTTATCAGAAAAAAGCCCGTTATTAAAGAAGCAATTGCTCCACCCAGTGCATTAATGGAATAAAACTGAGCCGTTATTTTTCTGAATTTCCTTTCTTTTTTTGAAAAATAACCCACCAATAAGGGCAGCGTGGCCCCCATTGCAGCGGTTGGAACAATCAATAAAATTACCGTTAATATTATGTTACATACCAACCGAATTGTATTGAAATCAATGGTAGGTTCACCGAATAATGCAAATGCTGCTTTTGAATTTGGTAGTACATATAACAGTAATAAGCCAGATATGCCTATTACTAATTCCAATAGTGCGTAAGCCTTTAATTCATTCTTAATTTTTTTCTGCTGAATTTGATTTCCAACCCACCAAGAGCCAATCAATAATCCAAACATAAATACTGCAACGATTATACTTACCGAAACAATGCTACTGCCCAACAGATATTTGAACTGTCGCATCCAAAGCACTTGATACATCAGTCCTGAGCATCCAGAAACAAGAAAAAGAAGTAATACGTATAGATTTCTTAATTGCATCATTCACCTATCTGATGTGCAAAGTAAAACATCTAGTTGAGGTTTTTATTCGAATGTTGGATTAGAAAAAGTGGGTCATACTGGATTCGAACCAGTGACCTCTGCCCTGTCAAGGCAGCGCTCTAAACCAACTGAGCTAATGACCCTTTTTATTATCGTTAATTGTTGACGCAGCGAAGATAAACCATCAATCTAAACTGGGTTTTACTTTGGAACCATCAATCTTAAATTCCGTTCCATCTCTAAATTGAATTCTTATTAAAGCCGTTCCGTCAGGATTGTAACGCGTCCAGGTTCCGTTCTTCAATCCGTACTCGTATTTACCCATCAACATTTTACTTCCATTGTCGTAGTAGTAAATGTGCTTTCCCTCAGCAGATCCAGATTCATATTTTCCTTTAAATCTCAACGTTCCATCGTAATAGTAATGCCGCCATTCTCCCTCTCTTCTGCCGCTAATGTATTCTCCTACTTCTTTATGATCGTTTAATTTATACAACCAAGGTCCTTCTTGCAATCCTTCTACATACTCTCCTTCAGATATTACAGTATTGGAATCGGAATATTCAACAAATGGTCCATTTTCTACACCATAATAGTACACTTCATCGCGCCAAATATTTCCATTTTTATAATACCAAGTCCATCGTCCATCGTATAATTCTCCTTTGGTATAAGACCCCTTTTGTTCAATTTTTCCATCTCTGTAGTAAAAAATCCACTCTCCAAAACGCTGACCTTTCACATAATCGCCTTCTGCCCGCAGAGTGCCATCCTCGTAATACTCTTTCCAATGACCAGTTTTTATTCCATCTTTATCGGCCATTCCGATACCTAACAGTTTGCCATTTTTATACACGCTTGCACTGATTACAGCACCTGTTGAATCGTATTGTCTGCAAATACCCTCTTTATTTCCTTGACTGTTGTAATTGCAAATACTCGCCACTTCACCGTTTTCATGAAAGGTTTTTCTTATGTCCAGAAAATCTATTTCCGTAGCGTTTTTGTCAATTGTTCCTTGATCAAATTTTTCGGTGCTGATTAGTAGCCCTTTTTCATCAAAAGTTTTCCAATAGCCGTCTTTTTTATTACCTACATAATTACCTTCACTCTTTATGGTTTCATTGGGATAAAACTCCTTCCAAGGCCCTTGCTTTTTCCCATTTTCATCTCGCCTATTTATGTACTCTCTATTGTAGATTAAATCGTTTTTGTACTCAATCAATCCCACAATAGCCCCAGACTCATTATACAAAGTTGAAACACCTTCTTTTTTACCATTTTCATAGATGACTTTTTCTTCAACTCTACCATCCGGAAAATATTTTTTTACCATCCCGTGCAGCGTGTCGTTTTTAAAGGGTTCTTCTTTCAATAAAAAGCCTTCTGGCGAATAGGTTTTTTGTTTGCCGTTCTTTTTTCCCGCAATGAAAAAAATTTCTTTTTGAAGCACTTGGTTTTCATCGTAAAATTTCCAGCTTCCATCGAGTTTAAAGTTCTTGCGCGAACCTTCACTTTTTAATGTTCCCGTCTCAAAATAATTTTTCCAATACCCTTCTGGCTTTCCATTTAATAGATACCCCTCACTTGATACATTGCCGTTTGCATGTTTAAACTGTGTATACACTCCATTCGGAATAGAGTCTATCTGTTGCCCCATCAAATCAACAAGACCAAAGTAGAGCAAACAAACGAAGAGGCTGAAAATGGTTTTGAACACCATATATAATTAATAAAAAAAGATTTTTAAAAGGTTTTACTACTATTATTATGCTGTTGATAGTGTTTGTAATTCCTTTCCAAAATTATTGCTTTTTGAAGTTGTAAATAGTTAATAACACTGAATGAACAGCAGTGCTTATCTAAAGCATTGACTTTTACTCTAAAGTGGCTGGTTTTTAACAAACCGATGAAGTATCCAATTAACCACTTTAGACTCATAACTATTTCTATTTTTCATTGTTTAATCTGAGCATTTTTGTGCTCGAAAAAAAATATGGAGCAACATAAAAAAACCTTGACTTTCTCAACTATTTCATCATCCAAAATTCTTTCGTAGCATCCTAATTTTTTCCGTCAGTATTTATCAACTCTAATGAACATACTTATCAGCTTAAAAAAGTATCAATTGTTCATAAGCACTAATATTTACTTATTAAGTATTGATTATCAATATTTTATTTAATAATAAAGAACTAATAACAGGGTATTATCCCAAATTTAAACAAGTTCAAAGCGTAATGAATACCACTATTTTTGTAAAAAATTAGAAGGTATGAAAGTAGCAATAGGAGGTGATCACGCCGGGTTTGATTTGAAAGAAGTTTTAAAGAAACATCTAACAGAAAGAGGGTACGAAATAGTTGATAAAGGACCTATGAGTGATGAAAGGTGTGATTACGCAGATTTTGCTCATTTAGTAGCCCATTCAGTAGAAAATAATGAAGTTGATTTTGGTGTTTTAATGTGTGGAAGCGGAAATGGAATTAACATGGCGGCAAACAAACATCAAGGTGTTCGTTCTGCATTATGCTGGACTCCAGAAATTGCGGCATTAGCAAAACAGCACAACAAAGCAAATATTTGCACGCTTCCAGCACGTTTTGTTTCAGAAGAAATGGCGAAATCAATACTCGACGCTTATTTAGATGCAGAGTTCGAAGCAGGAAGGCACCAAGCTAGAATTGATAAAATTCCCGTATAGTTACTAGTAACCAGTTATCAGTAATTAGATGAAACTCTTTTTTACATCGGTGTTCTTAGTTTTAACAGCCAATTTCTTAATTGCGCAAGATGATTTCAATGATCAATTTCGTGGAGATAAGGGTATTCGAATAGGTTTTTATAATGTAGAAAATTTATTTGATACAGAAAATGACCCGGTAAAACGCGATGATGAGTTTACTGAGAAAGGAGATAAACATTGGAACGATAGAAAATACAGAACTAAGCTACAACAGGTAGCTAAAGTTACTACATCAGTAGGTGGTTGGGAATCTGTTGAAGTAATGGCCTTTTGCGAGTTGGAAAATCAAACGGTTTTGAATGATTTATTAACCTCTACTCCCTTGAAAGAGACGGACTATCGAATTGTTCATTTTGAAAGCCCGGATAGAAGAGGAATTGATGTTGGATTTATTTACCGACCAGAAAAAGTTCAGGTAATTCGATCAGAAGCAATTCCTGTTGTTTTTCCTTGGGATACTGCTTACAAAACACGAGATATTTTATTTGCCAGATTGGTTGTTTTAAACCAAGACACCATTGATTTTTACGTCAACCATTGGCCAAGTAGATGGCGAGGACAATTAGAAAGTGAACCCTCACGAGTGCACGTAGCAAATACACTGCTGGAACATAGAGGTTCAGTTAAGAGCCCTCAAAAAATGATTGCTGTAGGAGATTTTAATGATTCTCCTATCGATAAAAGTATCAAGGATGTTTTTAAAGCAGAATTAGATACCAACAAAAAAGCGGATTACTACAACTTAATGTTTCCTCACCTAGATAAAAATGGAACGAATAAATATCAAGGAGATTGGAGTATTATAGACCAGATAATTGTTTCTGAATCGTTATTCAGAACTCAAACCAATTTTAGAATTAGAAATAATCAGGCTTATATTTTCAATGCAGATTTTTTATTGGAACCAGACCCTAAATATGAAGGAATGCAGCTGAACAGAACCTACCTAGGAATGCGTTATAAAGGTGGATATTCCGATCACTTGCCCGTTTATATGGATTTGGTAAAATAAAAAAAGGAGAGTAAAAACTACTCTCCTTTTTTATGAGGTTCCGAGCGGATTCGAACCGCTGTAGATGGTTTTGCAGACCACTGCCTAGCCGCTCGGCCACGGAACCATTATTGGCGGCAAATGTAGTAAAACATAAAATTAAAATAGGTTAAGAATTCAACTATCTTCTGATAGTTACTTCAACGGCCTTTAAGTCAAAATGTAAAGGCGGCTTTTGCTTTTTAACCGTCACCTCAATAGCTGTTATTGTTGAATGTTTTGCTTTTATTGCTTTTGCAATACGTTCAGCCACATGCTCGATTAAATCAGAAGGAATTTCCATTTCTAACGAAACCAACTCCATAATCGAGACATAGTCTACAGTATCATTTAGGTTGTCAGAGTTACCAGAAATAGATAAGTCGGTTTCAATTTTTAGGTCTACAATAAAGGTGTTACCAGTTATCCGCTCCAGTGGCAAATGACCGTGAAAAGCATGAAATCTCAAGTCTTTTATTGAAATGAAATCAGGCATTTTTTAAAGACTCAACTTTAGGTAACCCATTATCGATTCTAGAAAGCACTTCCTCTTTTCCTAGAATTGAACAGATTGCCGACATGCTAGGCCCCATACCCTTTCCTGTTACCAATAAACGGAAACCAGGCATTACTTTTCCAAAACCGTATTCGTTTTCTTCTAAGTATTTTTTAAACTCAACTTCAATATTTTCTTCCGAAAAATCACCTATTCCAGCGAGTACTTTTCTTAAGCCAGCAATGATATTCGGAGTATCGTCTTTCCATTTTTTCTTAATGGTTTTTTCGTCGTAAGTTGTCGGTGCTTCAAAGTAGAATTTGTCAGTCATCATTTCTTCTACAAATGATGCGCGTTCCTTCATTAAACCACAAACTTTCGTTACAAACTCTTTTTCCGCTGTTATTCCTTCTGCTTTCAGTTTAGGTAACAATAACTCGCAAAGTTCTTCGTCTGTTTTCATGCGTAAATACTGCTGATTGAACCATTTGGTCTTATCGGCGTCGAATTTAGCTCCTGCTTTTCCAACTCTTTCGATAGAAAAAGCTTCTATTAATTCGTCTAAAGAGAATAATTCGCGCTCGTCTCCTGGGTTCCAACCTAAAAACGCGAGCATATTAATAAATGCCTCTGGAAAATATCCTTTCTCTCTGTAACCGCTTGAAGTCTCATTGGTTGTTGGGTCTACCCACTCTAGCGGAAACACAGGAAAACCCAATCGATCGCCATCGCGCTTACTTAGTTTTCCATTTCCGTCCGGTTTTAATATTAGTGGCAAATGTGCAAATTGAGGCATGGTATCCTCCCAACCAAACGCTTTATAAAGCAAGAAATGTGTCGGCGCACTTGGTAGCCATTCCTCACCACGAATAACATGCGTAATCTCCATTTGATGGTCATCAACAATATTAGCTAAATGATATGTGGGCATGCCGTCAGCCTTCAGAAGTACCTTATCATCAATATTGTTGGTGTTTACTACTACCCAACCCCTAATCAAGTCATTTATCCGAAGTTCTTCATTTCTAGGAGCCTTTAATCGAATAACATGGGGCTCGCCAGCATCAATTTTCGCTTTTACTTCCTCTGCAGAAAGGGTCAGTGAGTTTTTCATGCTCGTCCGCGTTATGCTGTTGTACTGAAAGTTTGGCATTTTAGCTTGCTTTGCGGACTCTCTAACAGCATCTAATTCTTCAGGAGTATCGAATGCGAAATAGGCCTTACCATTCTCTACTAATTCGTAGGCGTATTTAGCATAGCCTTCTTTTCTTTCACTTTGACGGTAGGGTCCAAAGTTTCCTGGGTTATCGGGTCCCTCGTCTGGAATAAGCCCGCACCACTCCAAGGCATCTTTTACATATTGTTCCGCACCGGGTACGTACCGAGTTTGGTCGGTGTCTTCAATTCTCAGAATAAAATCACCCTTGTGCTTCTTTGCAAATAAATAGTTGTACAAAGCAGTTCTAACACCCCCCATATGTAAAGGCCCTGTTGGGCTTGGAGCGAATCTAACACGAACTTTTCTAGACATAAAAATCCTTTTTAATTTTCTGCTGCAAAAGTAAACTTATACCAAAGAGCGACGTTAATTTGTACTAAATCAAAACACAACAAGTTTAAGGCCTTAAATAGTGAGTATATTCGTTATTTGGCGCAAGATAACATGGAAAACACCAGCGACATATTAAAAGTAAAGCTTACAGCTTTTATACGAAAATTTTACCTGAATCAGCTTCTGAAAGGGGGGTTGATTTTTTTAACCCTGTTTTCGGGGTTTTTCCTGTTGTTAAATATTTTGGAATATTTCGGCAGATTTTCCAGTTCTATGCGGCTCTTTTTGTTTGGAGTTTTAATAGTCTATAGCCTCTTTATTTTTTGGAAATATATTGCGGTATCTCTTTTCAAGCTGTTCAACTTTGGTCAGAGGATTAGTGACCATCAAGCAGCAAAAATTATTGGCGAACACTTTATTGAAGTTCAGGATAAACTTTTAAATACCTTGGATTTAAAAAATCAGGTATCGGAATCGGGTAACGCATTATTATCGGCGAGTATAGAACAGAGAGAAAGAGAGTTGTCGCCCGTTCCATTTAGTGGTGCCATTGATTTTAACGATAATAAACGCTATGCAAAGTATACGGCAATACCCGTATTTATTTTGTTGATTATATTGGTGATTAGTCCGTCTGTAATAACAGAAAGCACGAGCCGGATTGTGCAATACGATAAGCACTTTGAAGCTCCGGCGCCATTTAAGTTTGAGCCGACCGCTATTCCTCAACAAGCGGTTCAGTATTCCGATGTAACTATAGAAATCGAATTAGTAGGCAGTAAAATACCGAAGGATTGCTACGTTAAATTAGACGGTGGCGTGTCGCTAAAAATGGTGAGCAAGGGTGATAATAAATTTAGCTATACCCTCAGAAGCATTGAAAAGACCAGCGCCATTGTTTTTGAAGCGAATGGGTATGCGAGCCGTCCATACTTCATAGAAGTTAGTTTAAAATCAACGATTCAGAGTTTAAAAATAGGCGCTAATTACCCAGCATACACCCAAAAAGAACCGGAACAATTTAAGAACAACTCTAATTTGCTGGTTTTGGAAGGAACGGAACTCAGCTGGCAGGTAGAGACGAAAAATACAAGTGCGCTGAGTGCAAAATATTCCGAAACACCCGTCGATGTAATTCAGAAAGGTGAAAACAGTTTTAAATTAGAGCAAGTTGTTTCGGAGTTAGGCTCAATGATGTTTTATGCGCTAGGTGCAGATGCATTGCCAACGGACAGCGCTGTGGTGCGGATTCAGGTCATTAAAGATCAATTTCCCTTAATCACATCAGAAGAGTTTTCGGACACACTTTCCTCAAAGTTGCTCTATTTTAGGGGGTCTGTAAATGATGATTATGGTTTTTCAGCTCTGAATTTTGTATATGTTGACGAAAAACAAAACCAGAAAAAAGTAGCGCTATCGATAAGTAAGGACGCATCCAGTTTTGAGTTTTATCATACTTGGAATTTATCTGAACTTCCCGATTCGGCTCTACAGCCAGGCAGCTCTTTTACCTATTACTTTGAGGTGTGGGATAATGATGGTGTAAACGGCCCTAAGTCGGCTAAAACGTTGGCAAAGACTTTTAAAGTTCCTTCCAAGAAAGAAATCAAAGAACGTACAAACAAAGCCGATCAGGAAATCAAAAAAGATCTAGAAGCAAGTATAGAAGAAGCAAAAAAGCTGCAGAAAAACATCGATAAACTGAATAAAAAACTGTTAGAAAAAAAGCAACTGACCTGGGAAGAGAAAAAAGAAATTGAGCAGCTATTAAACCAGCAAAAGAACCTCAGAAATCAGTTTGAACAGGTAAGGCAACAGAACGAAATCAACAACTTTAAAAAGTCAGAGTTTTCGGAGAATGATGAACGCTTAATGGAGAAGCAGCGTCAACTGGAAGAACTGATGGAAAAAGTAATGGATGAGGAAACTATGAAACTACTGGAAGAGCTTCAGAAGCTTATGGAAAAGAACAATAAACGGGATTTACAGGAAAAATTAGATGAGTTAAAGTTGGAGTCTGAGGATATTGAAAAGGAACTTGACCGATCCCTAGAGCTTTTTAAGCAGTTGGAGTTTGAGCGTAAGCTGGAAGAGACGATAAAGGAAGTGAAAGAGCTGAAAGAAGACCAAGAAAAGCTTCAGAAAAAAACCGAACAGTCGGATAAAAAAGACGACGAAGCACAGCAGAAGCTCAAAGAAGAACAAAAGCAGCTCGAGGAAAAAATGAAAGAGTTAGAGCAGTCACTGGAGGATTTGAAAAAATCAAACAACGGCCTTCAGAAGCCAAATGAAATGCCAGATTTGAATAAAGAACGTCAACAAACCAAGCAGAACATGCAAAAGTCTTCTGAAAACTTAGAAAAAGGCAATAAGCAGGGCGCAACGCAAAACCAACAGAAAGCAAAAGAAGAGCTGGAGGAAATGATGCAAAAGATGCAAGCTGCTCAGAAAAAAATGCAAGAAAAAAAACAACAAGAGGATTTAGAGGCGCTAAGAAGGTTGCGTCAAAATTTGATGTTGCTTTCCTTTGAACAAGAAAGTTTGATAGAAAAAATAAAACAAACCAATCCAAGGGACCCTATGTATGTGACGCTTACTAAAGATCAAATGCGTTTGTCCGATAATTCAAAAATGATTCAGGACAGTTTGTTTGCTCTTTCAAAGCGAAATATGAGTATTGCCGCCACGGTGAACAAGGAAATTTCTGCTATAAACGACAACATTTCAAAGTCAATTAGAGCAATGGAAAACCGAAAATCAGGTGAGGTTATGAATCGACAGCAATTTGTAATGACTTCAATAAATAACTTGGCCTTAATTCTAGATGAAAGTATTCAGAATGCACAAAAACAACAGTCGAGTAAAAAGTTCGGAAACAAAAGCTGCTCAAAACCAGGTGCGGGAATGCCGAAAATGGGGAATATAAAGAAGCTTCAGAAACAATTATCGGATCAGCTGAAGCAAATGCAACAACAACAACAAGAACAAAAGGGTCAAAAGCCGGGCAATAAACCCGGTAAAAAGCCTGGGGGTGAATCTGGTAACAAGCCTGGCCAGAAGGGTGGTAGAGGTTCATCTGCTGGTGAATCTATGGCCAAAATGGCGGCGCAGCAAGCTGCGATTAGGGAACAGCTTAGAAAAATGAGTGAAGAAATGAACAAAGCCGGTCAGAGTGGAGGCGGAGGCAACCAATTAAAGCGCCTACAGGACCTTATGGAAGAGAATGAGGAAGACTTGGTAAACATGAAACTGGACCAAGAAACGATAAATAGACAAGAAGAAATCATGTCTCGCTTATTGGAATCTGAAAGGGCTGAACGGGAGCGCGAGTTTGACAATAAAAGGGAGTCGAAAACAGCTCAGGACATCAGTACACCACCAGCTAATTTCTTGAAATATCAAGAGGAAAAAAAGAAGCAGGTAGAACTTTTGGAAACAATTCCACCGAATTTGAAACCTTTTTACAGAAACTTAGTAAACGATTACTTTAGCAAACCATAGTAAACGCATTGAAGTGAATAAAGTACTGAGTTTCTCGGCTGATTTAAAGAACCTAGATAGAGTGGAACGTTTCGTAAACTCTGTTTTAGAGTTGGAAGAGATTAATGAAAAACTGTCTGGAAATGTGCTCATTGCGGTAACAGAGAGTTTTTCGAATGCGGTGGTGCACGGCTCCCAAAACGACCCAAATAAAACCGTATTTATAGAATATTCAAACTTGGGACAAGACATTGCATTTAAGATTATCGATCAAGGCAAGGGATTTGACTATAGAGAAATTCCGGACCCAACGGCTGAAGAAAACCTTGAGAAAGAAAGCGGACGAGGGGTTTACTTAATTTCTAGTTTATCGGATGAAGTGAATTTTCACAACAACGGCTCGACAATAGAAGTAAAGTTTAGCATTGCGATTTAGGATATGAATAAAATAAACTTTTTCGCGGAGGAGATCGACTTTTCTTTATCCAATGAGCCTGAAGTAATAGCGTGGATTTTAGATAGCGCAAGTATGTATTCGTCTGAAATTCAGAATGTTAACTATGTTTTTTGTACGGACGATTATCTCTTAGAGGTAAATAAGAAGCACCTAAACCACGATTTTTATACGGACATCATAACGTTTGATTTAACCGATATTAAGGGTAACCCAATTGAAGCGGATATATTTATTAGCATAGATCGTGTCCGAGAGAATGCAAAGAAAAATGAGGTAGAAATTGAAAACGAATTGTACCGCGTGATGATTCATGGGATTTTGCACTTGGTTGGTTTTAAGGATAAGACCAAGGAGGAAGCTATGCAAATGAGGGCACAGGAAGACAAATGCCTATCTTTGTTCCAGCTTATGCGACCTTAAATTGCGTATCATGTTTCACGTGAAACACTCACAAATAATATGCTAGAAAAGTACGATGTAATTGTAGTAGGTGCTGGACATGCAGGTTCTGAAGCGGCTGCGGCAGCAGCTAACTTAGGATCAAAAACCTTGTTGATTACGATGGACATGGGGCGTATAGCACAAATGTCTTGTAATCCCGCTATGGGCGGAATTGCAAAAGGTCAAATTATTAAGGAAATAGATGCATTGGGGGGTTACTCTGGAATTGTATCTGATAAGTCGGCCATTCAGTTTCGAATGTTGAATTTATCTAAGGGACCGGCTATGTGGAGTCCTAGAACTCAAAATGACCGGCAGCTTTTTAATATAGAGTGGAGAAATCAATTAGAAAAAATTGAGCACCTAGATTTTTGGCAAGATACCGCTACACGAATTTTAACCGAGGATGATCGTGTGGTTGGTGTGGAAACAGGAATGGGAATTAAGGTGTACGGTAAGACCGTGATTCTGACCAGCGGTACATTTTTGAATGGATTAATTCATATTGGGGAAAAGCAGTTTGGTGGTGGAAGATCGGGCGAAAAAGCATCTTATGGAATTACCGAATGTTTGAATGATTTAGGCTTTGAGTCAGGAAGAATGAAGACGGGTACTCCGCCTCGTGTTGATGGTAGAAGTCTAGACTACTCAAAAATGGTCGAGCAGCCGGGGGATGAAATAGTTGCTCCATTTTCTTATTTAAAGGGTACTACTCTCAAAAATCAAAGGAGTTGTCATATAACGTATACCAACCCACAAGTACACGATTTATTGAGAGAAGGGTTTGATAGAAGTCCTATGTTTAATGGAAGAATCCAGTCGATTGGACCGCGTTATTGTCCTTCCATTGAGGATAAGATTGATCGCTTTGCAGACCGTAATCGGCATCAAATTTTTGTTGAACCGGAAGGTTGGAATACTGTAGAAATTTATGTAAACGGTTTTAGTACTTCGTTGCCAGAGGAAGTTCAAATAAAGGCACTACGTTCCATAGAGGGTTTTGAGCAAGTAAAGATGTTTCGACCTGGCTATGCTATAGAATACGATTATTTCCCACCGACACAGTTGAAGCATACGTTGGAAACCAAACTGGTTAAAGGGTTGTTCTTTGCGGGTCAGATAAACGGAACCACAGGATATGAAGAAGCGGCCTGCCAAGGATTAATGGCTGGGATAAATGCGGATGCAGTCGCGCAAGAAAAAGACCCTTTTATCCTATCGAGAGACGAGGCTTACATAGGGGTTTTGATAGACGATTTAATTACCAAGGGAACAGAGGAGCCTTATCGAATGTTTACTTCTCGAGCGGAGTATCGCATCCTGTTGCGTCAAGATAATGCCGATATTAGGCTTACACCAATTGGCCATAAGTTAGGCTTGGCAAGTGATGAGCGTATGGAGTTGTTGCATAAAAAAGAGGCTGGAACCAAATCCATACTTAAGTACTTGGATAAGACTTCGGCAGAACCAGGTACGTTTAATGAATATTTGGCTGAAGTAGGATCTAGTGTCTTAAAACAAAAGGTGAAACTGCGATCTGTATTGTCTCGGCCACAAGTGCATCTGCAAGAAATTGTGGAACGCGATAAGGGCTTACAAGAAATAGTAGCTCAATACAATGGATTAGGAAAAGATATTGAAACCCAGGCGGAAATTACCGTAAAGTACGAAGGCTATATTTCAAAGGAAAAGGAAATGGCCGATAAAATGAACAAGCTGGATCAGTATAAAATTCCTGAGGATATCGATTTCTTTAAATTTTCGTCACTCTCTATGGAGGCTAGACAAAAATTGACCGAGATAAAACCGGCGAATTTGGGGCAAGCCAATCGTATTAGTGGTGTAAGTCCAGCGGATATATCGGTACTCATGGTTTATTTAAACAAGTAAGCCATTTTACTTGAAACTGTGAGGCTTTGTTTCACGTGAAACAATATTAACTTGTTGTAAGTGAGTTGTTTGCGTGATTTTAGGCAGCTTGTTTATATAGAGTAGTGGCACCTTTTTTATTTTACATTTGGTCAAACGGCGTCATTAACAGTTGTATATGAGTAGACTCAAGCACAACGTACATGAACCTAAAAACTCAACTATGAAACACCTTGTACTCATTTTTGCATTGTTGATGTCCTTAGGAGGTATGTCGCAAAGTTTTGAATATGCAGATACTACTGATGAAAAAGTCATGTTAATTATTACCCAAGATGGGGCTGCTATCACCCATACCATTACTCCGTTTTGCATGGTTTAGGAAGTTTTAAACCACCGAGTTTTTCGATAGCTATTCGTCTTTGCAGCCGCCTCACGGCTTTTCACCAGCCAATGGTTTTTATCTTTTACTTTACTGCGATATCCCATCAGGTGCAAAAACGGCTTCGCCATAAATCGCGCAGTCAGTAAGTTGATTTGTAAGGTGGACAGCTCTTTATTCACCCATTGGATACCGGGTAGTAGAGGCAATAATTTGTCGATGTGCATTTTTCTAAAAACGGCCGACAACCACAAAAAGAAGGAGGGTATTTCTCGAATCAAGAAAAAACCATCCGATCCTTTTGCTTGGTATAAGGGCATGAAAACGGTGGTGTTGCTGTCGGCAGTAAGGGTAATCGAATTGGAATGCGCCAGTTTTTCGCCTTTAGTAATGGGCTGAAAATTATTGAACCCAGGCAGCATTTCAAATGCTTCGCCTACTGCTACTTTGTGTCGGTAATAAATTTCAAATACACTGTAGTTGCGCACTTGCAGTGTTCTGTAGTGTTTATCATAATCCATGTGTTCGGGGGAAAGTACCTCTGCAAACGCCAGTGATAAATACACAAACGCCCGATGGTTTTCTATGGAAGCAGGGCTGTCGTGTTGGCCTCCTTCAAATCCAAAAGAAACGTAACCCAACTCGTTGATATAACTCAACAAAGGGCCGTTCAAATACTCTTCAATGCCCAAAATGGAGTGCACCGGATACTGCTTCGTAAAATTTCGATTGAGCAAACTGTCGTTTACCGTCATAAATGGCTGTGTTTTGCTCGATGTAGTATGTAGGTCAAAAAAGTAGAAAGGACCTTTATTTGAGCTTAAAATCGACTGAATTACGGAGAATAACTCCGCTTGTTGTTTTTCATCTTCATTTGTAGGGTTGAAGTTGCCGTTTTCAAGTTCCGAAGTGCGTTTTTCGTCCCACAATCGGTTCAGGTCTTGTTTGTGAAAGCGCTCGCCTCGTTGCAGTGCCCAAAGATTACCCGATAGGCCGATCACCTTTCCTTTAAGTTGCGATTTAAGATCTGGAAGCCGCTGCAATTCTTCAAATACTTGGTGCAATGCAAAAACGCCAGAAGGTTCGTTACCGTGCACACCAGCGATAAAAACCACACAGGGTCCGTCTTGTACTCCTTCTATTTCGCCAATAATTCGGCTAACGTCTATTTCAGTATCAAGCGCTTTGCTGTGTACCTTAATCATGGTCGAAGTGTTTGATGTCTGCTATGGTTACAATGCCTACCAAATCGCCTTTTTGCAATACAGGTAAACAACCAATCTCGTGGGTTTTCATAAGTGCAATAGCTTCTTTTATCGACATAGAAGGAATTGCAGTGTGTAATTGACGCACCATAATATCCGAAACGCGATTTTCGTGATGGTAGTTGTCGTTTTTTGCTTTATAACGCCTAACATGAGTGGCGGTTAGTAGGCCCACCAACGCTTCATTCTGATCCACTATGGGTAAATGGTGAAAACCCTTCCAATCCATAATATTTAACGTAAGCTCGGACGTATCCTCAGAGTAGGCGGTGTAGAGTTGGGTGGTCATTATTTGCCCTACATGATTGGGTTGGTAATCCACAGTAGGTGATGTGGAGTTTACTGTCCACTGATGCACAGGTACATTTTCGCGTTGTTTTTCCCAAATCGTTCGAGTGAGCGCAACCAAAGCGTCATCGTGTTTCTGTGTGCTTTTTAATGCTCTAAACTGCTTTATGGTCCATTGAGCTCCGGTTTGTTCTTTTGTGCGCTGTTCAATCACACCTAAAAGGCGCTGGATATCCTTTGAGTCAATCTGCATTTTTTCAAGACCACGCCTTGCTATGGGTAACAACTTTTCCAGAACCAAATCGTTCACCGAATACACTTGACCAAACCAAGTCATTATAGCCTCCGAGCCGTAGCGTGCGGCTTTTATAAAGTTGGACTTTACATCTCTAAAGTCCATAAGCTCGTGTACCTTATCGCCTTCTGCGGGACGTCCTTTCATTAATCCGACCCAAAATGCCAAGTTAGCCATTTCGTCCAGGGGTGTTGGTCCTGCTGGTATGTAGCGATTTTCGATTCGAATGTGTGCTTTTCCATTACCAACTCCGTAGCACGGTCGGTTCCAATGGTAAATGGTACCGTTGTACAAGTTCACTGCCTTTAGCGCGGGAGTGCGACCTGCAGCTATTTCGTCCAAGGAGTTCTCTGATATATCCTGAGACAGAATGATCTTGTGCCGTGCAATTTCATTTTTAAATAAATCTACAATGCTTCCCGTTACCCACCGGTCGCCAAAAGCTACGCGAGAGGGCTGGTCTTTTAAGGCTTTAGTAACACCACGAGTGTCGATACTTTGCTGAAATAATGCAATTCTAGTTTCTGCCCAAAGCTCTCTACCCAGTAATATTGGAGAGTTGGCACAAACACCCAAAACAGGGCCAGAAATGGCTTGTGCCCAGTTGAAACTTTTGGTAAAGTCTTCGGGGTCAATTTGCAAGTGCATTTGAAAACTGGTATTACAGGCCTCAAACATCACCGAATCGTGTTTTAGTGACAATTCATCTACTCCAAACAAGTTCAATCGAAAATCCGAACCGCGCAGTTCCGTGAGCATTTTATTTAGGGCCATATAGCGAGGCATGGGCGTCATATAATTGAGCCGCATTTCTTTGGTCGTAATCGTAGGTATAATACCCGACAGAATGACTTTAGATTTTTCGCTCTCAGCGGCAGTATGGGCTTTATTAAAAAGAGTATGTAATTGTCGCTCCATTTTGGTGAAGGCATCCCCCTTTAATTCTTGCGGATCTAGATTAATTTCAAGGTTGTATTTCGCCAATTCCGTAGTGAAATGCTCGTCTGAAATTTTATCCAAAACGTGGAGCGCATTATCTGTTGGCCGCCAATTTTTATCTACCAAACAAAACTCTTGTTCGGCGCCTATACGCGTTATTCCCGACTCAATTTGACCTTTTTCAAGCATAATTTCTAATGCTTTTAAGTCATCCAATAAACAGCGTGTAAAAGATAATCGACTAGCATCAGATACTTGCCGAGTATTCAAATCTCCCATAGTTAATTTCTTTAATCCAAAGTTAAAATAGGAGATTCGGTTTAAAGCTGATATGGGTCAGACATGTTAATGAGAGAACAAAGGTTTACACTTTTACAGTAGAAGATTAAAATCACCATCAAATGTTTATTCTATAGATGCCTTCCGTATTTTCGTACGTTGGATTGAAGAATTTGGAAGAAATAAACAGGATTAAACTCTCAAAATCTGTTCGGTTAGCAATAAGGCAACTGGTCTATTACAATATTTTTAATTATCCCTTAAACCGGCAAGAACTTTTTTTAGAAGAACAGCCTCTAAATGAAATTTTCGCCCTTGTGCGAGAGGGTGTTTTACACCAACAAAAGGATCTTTTTTCTATTTCCTCAAACAAACGGAACTTTCAAAATAGAATTGAAGGTAACCAACTATGCACTGCACAAACGCCCAAAGCGAACAAACGCGCAATGCTCATTTATCAATTTCCTTTTGTTAGAGGGGTTTATATCTCTGGCAGTATGTCAAAAGGGTTTATGACCCCAGGCGGAGATGTAGATTATTTTATAATAACTAAACCCGGAAAGTTGTGGCTAACGCGTACAATTCTAATCTTTTTTAAAAAGGTGTTTTTAGGTAATAGTCGCAAGTTCTTTTGCTTGAACTATTTTGTCGATACTGATCATTTAGAGATTGAAGAGAAAAACATTTTTACCGCCACAGAACTAGTTACACTAATACCTGTATGTGTAGATCAAACCGATGCAAATTTCAAAAAAGCTAATAACTGGGTGTTCGATTATTACCCAAATGCAAACTTTAAAAAAGCGGCTTTACAGCCCACAAAAAGCGGTTTTTTGAAACGATTTTTAGAGTTTGTTTTGAATAATAAAATCGCCGACAAACTAGATGAGTTTTTTATGACGATCACCCTAAAAGTGTGGGAGCGTAAATTTGAAAATTACCAACCCGATGATTTTTCGTTAGCATTAAAAACAAGGAAATACGTATCGAAGCACCACCCACAAAATTTTCAGAAAAAGGTGTTAACTCAATACCAAGCCGACATTCAAAAATTTGAACAAGAAACGGGGGTTGATCTAAGTATCTAATGAAGGTCCTATTTTCACATTCATACTATTATCCGCTTGACAAAAAACAATGGTCAAAAAAGCAGCCCTACCCTCCATTAGGTACTATTCAAGCCGCTGCATATTTGCGAGAAAATGGTTATGAAGTGGAATTATTCGACACCAATCTCATCGATAATCCACTGGCAATCAAAGACGCAATAAAACGGTTTGAGCCTGATGTTTTGGCACTTTACGACGATGGTTTTAACTACCTTACCAAAATGTGTTTAACCAACATGCGCGAAGCTGCATTTGAAATGATAGCAATAGCAAAGCAATTTGACCTTCCAGTATTTGTTTCAAGTTCCGATAGCACAGATCAATACGAATTGTACCTTAACAACAATGCGGATGTTATCATGCTAGGCGAAGCAGAAGAGACACTGCTGGAACTTGTTAATTCTTTTGAAAACCAGTCAGAATACCAAAGCGTTACAGGAATAGCGACTCGGGTTGATACCAAAACCGTAAAAACACCAAAGAGACCTGTTTTAAAAGATTTAAGCAGCCTGCCTCTGCCCGCTTGGGACTTAGTTGAAGTAGAAACCTATAAGGCTATTTGGCTGGAAGGAAATGGCTATTTCTCGCTGAATATTGCAACTACCAGAGGTTGTCCGTTCAAGTGTAATTGGTGTGCAAAACCAATATATGGCAACCGATACAACTCTAGAAGTCCTAAGCATGTGGTTAGTGAAATTGAATTACTCATCAACAAATACGGGCCTACCCATTTCTGGATGTGTGATGATATTTTTGGCTTAAAACCAGGCTGGGTGCAAGATTTCGACCATCTAATAAAATCCAAAAACCTCAATTTTAAATATACCATTCAGTCTAGAGTTGACCTACTATTAAAGGAAGACACGATAGATGCTTTGGCGAGTTCCGGTGCATACGAAATTTGGGTAGGTGCAGAAAGCGGCTCTCAAAAAGTACTCGATGCCATGGATAAAGGCACTCAGGTAGAACAAATTTTTGAAGCTACTGGAATTCTAAAATCCAAAGGCATCCGTATTGCGTTTTTTTTACAATTTGGCTACCCCGAAGAAACTCAAGATGACATCCAGGAAACGATTGATATGGTATTGGAGTTAATGCCGGATAATATTGGGGTTTCAGTATCCTATCCACTTCCGGGTACGCCATTTTATGAGCGCGTAAAAAACGAACTCGGCACTAAGGCAAATTGGACAGAAAGCGATGATTTGGACCTTATGTTTGCGAACAAATACCCTAAGTTGTATTACCGTAAATTGCAACGATATATACATAGATTGCTGCGAAAAAAACAAGGGTTTGAGTCGATGTCTTTATTATTCTCGAACCCTAGTAAGGCGTTTAAAAACGTACGCTCAATTGTGCTGCTTCCATTCTACATAGCTACCACGTATCTAGACAAAAGAATTTTACGAAAATTAGAAGCTAGCAAGTTGTGAGTTCATTTGATATAGCTGCCAAGGATTATGATAGGGATTTTACCAATTCTCCAATTGGAAGAATTCAGCGAGAGCAAGTACTTTCTATACTTGATAAGATTTTACCTGCTAAAAAACTAAAAATACTGGAGGTGAATGCAGGGACAGGGCAAGACGCTATATGGCTTG
The DNA here is from genome assembly GCA_965660875.1 of Salibacteraceae bacterium. GTDB lineage: Bacteria > Bacteroidota > Bacteroidia > Flavobacteriales_G > Salibacteraceae > UBA6770. The sequence goes on from CBFIBQ010000016.1 coordinate 52,294, forward strand.
CTAAAAAGGGACATAGCGTGCTTTGTACCGACATTTCGGCAACCATGCTCGAAGTTGCGCAGAAGAAGGTTGCGATAGAAAACCTAGGTGATGTGATTTCATTTCAGAAATTGGATTTGAAATCTATAGATACCCTTGATAACAACACAAATTTTGATGTTATTCTTTCAAATTTTGCAGGACTCAACTGTTTAAATGCAGTGGAACTAAAATTAGCTCTAGACCACCTGGGAGCTAAATTAAACCCTCAAGGGAAGTTAATTCTGGTGCTATTAGGGCGTTTTTGTGCTTGGGAAACCAAATACTTTTTGTTTAAGAGGAAACCAAAGGAGGCTTTTCGAAGACAAAATAAGCATGTGGTATTTGCCAATGTTGAAGGCGAAAAAGTAGCTACATGGTACTACTCCATAAAAGAGTTAGGTAATTTGTTACCGAATAATTTGATAATTACAAAGCGAAAAGCCATTGGAACGTTTGTTCCTCCTTCGTATTTAAACCCTTGGTTCAAAAACAAAAACGTGTTGCTAAATATGCTGGCCATGCTAGACAAATTGCTTGGAACAAAACGTATTTTCACAGGCCTATCAGACCATTATTTAATTGAGTTGAAAAAGCGATGAAAATTTTGCTCACACACGGCTACTACCTACAAGAGGATAAAAAAGAACAAGCCATTATGAAGCCTTATCCCACCCTTGGGTTGCTTTATATTTCAGGATACCTAAAAGAAAAAAGAGTGCCTCATGAGCTTTTTGATACCACTTTTTCAACCTCTCCTAAATTCAAAGATTACCTAATTGATTATAAGCCAGATATTGTTGCTTTTTACACCAACTTAATGACCAAAGTAAAAGTCATTGAGCTAATTAAATTCATAAAATCTAAACCTGAATTATGCAATACTAAAATTGTACTTGGTGGCCCAGATTTAACCTATAACAAAAAGAATTACCTCAAGGCTGGCGCCAATTTTTTGGTAATTGGAGAAGGCGAAGAAACTTTTTACGAGCTTGTTCAAGCTCTTGAAAAGGGCAAATCTGTCGGTCAAATTCAAGGGTTGTCCTATTTAGAAAATGGTGAGCTTACAGTAAATACACCCCGAACCAAAATCAAGGATTTATCAGAATTGCCCCTACCTAATCGAGAGGCTTTTCCCATTGAGAAATATTTAGATACTTGGAAAACGCACCATGGGCAAAGTGCATTAAACATAAGTACTCAAAGAGGCTGCCCGTACACCTGTAAATGGTGTAGCACTGCGGTATATGGGCAAAGCTACCGTCGTCGTCCCGCTAAAGATGTAGTCGACGAGTTGCGGTTGTTAGTAGACCGTTATAACCCCGACACATTTTGGTTTGTTGACGATGTGTTTACCGTGAGCCATAAATGGTTAGAGGAATTCCACGCTGAAGTTTTAGCAAGCGGAATTAAGATTAAATACGAGTGCATTACTCGAGCCGAACGCATGAACGACAAAGTAATAAATTGGCTTAAAGAGTCTGGTTGCTTTCGAGTATGGATTGGTGCGGAAAGTGGTTCTCAAAAAGTAATTGACCTGATGGATCGGCGTGTACAAGTTGATTTAGTTAAAGAAATGCTAATTAAAACGAGAGAAGCGGGAATTGAAACTGGTACTTTTATTATGGTTGGCTATCCGGGAGAAACCATAGAAGACATTAGAATTACTGCGAAATATTTGGTAGATGCCCTACCCGACCATTTTACCATAACCAAAAGTTACCCGATAAGAGGCACTCGTTTGTTCGACGAAATTGAGGAGAATATTACCATTAAGCCGGATTGGGAAACATCAACGGATAGACAAATCGACTTTAAACGAAAGTACTCTGATCGATTCTATCATTGGGCTATTCGATATATTTATAACCAAGTTGAATTGGCTCGGCTAAAGAATAGTACTTTATTTTCAGGTAAAACCTACCTCAAAAGTTGGTTAAGTGAAACGGCGATGCAATGGTTCTCAAGGTAAATAGCATCCCCTTTTGGGTGTTTTTGTCACCCTTACTTGCTGTGGCAGTTTGCTTTACCATTGTCAGCTATGACTTTTCAATACATGACTTTACAAACTACTATTTTGGTTCAAAGCTTTGGGTACAGGGAGATTTTTCTTCTTCAAGTTATCTGCCTTGTACATTCAATGAACAGTTGAAGCAATTTGACTTTACCAGTTACTTTGGGAATTATGCACCAAATGTTCCTTTTTTACTCTTGTTTTTTGCTCCATTTACCGCACTAACTCCAGTTACCTCTAAACTGCTGTTTAATGTAATTGGAGTAGCCGTTTTTTTAATCAGTTTTTACCGTTTATGTAAGACATTTAACATTAATAAAACGCGCGTATTACTGTTGTCTGTAGCGCTTATAGTGCCCATTAAGAACAACCTTTTGTTCGGACAGCTTTACTTAATTCTATCTGCATGCATTATGGAATTTACCATTAGTTATGTTAGGCAAAAAAGATGGTCTGCAACGTTTTTTCTTGCTGTAGCGACGGCTCTAAAAGTATTTCCAGCAATTCTACTTTTAATTTTTCTAATTCGCAGGGATTTGAAATCGATATTTCGTTATTCGATATGGATTGCATTATTGGCACTTTTTTCTGTATCATTTATCGGAATTGATATTACTGTTTTTTACCTATTAAAAGTACTTCCATTGTCCATGCAAGGAAGACTAAGTGAAGAATTTGTACTTAACTATCAATCCATTCAAATGTGGAGTAAATCACTTTTCATAGCGTTACCCAATTATTATACTTCACCACTTTATAATTTGGGGCCAACCGTTGCTATTATTTTCAATACCCTATTAGCAGGAGCTTTGATATTTATTGGACTCGGTTGTACAGAAAAAAGAAACATTGCTCGATCTGTAAGTATTTGGTTAGTTGTAGGACTTCTTATAACTCCCTACGGTAGTACTTATTCATTAATTCTTTTATGTATTGCTGTTGTAGTTGGTTTCAAGGACCATTCTCTCAATCGATTTTTAATAGGTTTATTACTAACTGTACTAGCGTCGGTGATCCACTACGATTGGTTTGAACAACTTCCTATTTACCTTCAATTTCCCAAATTATTTCTACTCACAAGTATTTTTGTTGTGTTAGTTTTTAAAACTCCGTTTGTACTCAATCAAAAAGTTTTTTATGGCGTATGCTTATTCATGAGTTTGAAAATAGGATTTTCTATTGAATCCGATGTAAAAAAAGAGTACGCTGTTTCACCAAACTCACTTATCTGTAAATATCGAGTTGAAGGAAATAAAATACTGCTGAACGGATTAAACCGAAATGGAGACATAGAATGGATAGAACCGCTTGGTCCGTGCAATAATTTCGAAAAAAACGACATAAATAGAGGATTAGGCTATTACACGCTTTATTGCAAATACTAATGAAAATACGTTTTGTCCAATATATTTCAGCACTTATCATGGGAGCTATCCTCGCAAACTCTTGTAAAAAAGAAGTTTATGAAGATATTCCAATTACCGAATCTAAACCGTTTGTATTAATTTGGAACAAAAGCGACCAGGAAAGTAAAACGGATTTAGAAACGGGATTACGATGGTATTTCTCGATGCTGGGAGCTACTCTGTCCAATGGGCGTTGGGACAAAGGTGTAGTCTGGGAAAATAGTTCTCGATTTAAGGTTAATTTCAAAGAATTAGGTTTTAACGCAAATGCAGAAAAACACTTAATAGAACTCACCAAATTTTACATGGCCTCAGAGGAATACGATGCTAGAGGTGGTATTGATTTAGGTCGTTTTATGGCTAACACGTTAAACAATTCAAATCACTATTATAAAATTGTTGGGCTTCCTGAATTGTATTTTGAATTCCTTTCATTCAACAACTTTACGGATTACGTGGGTGCCATAAATCCCTCTTCGGTTTCATTTGGGTATCGAAAAATACTGTTCCCTACTACCCAGAATTCAAAAATGACTTTTGTAGCAGAAGAGTATGAACATGATTTTACTTCTTCCCATCAAACTCCTGTCGAGTTTGAAGTATTGGATGTAATGCCAAACGGACAATTGCGCTTTGGAGTATACGAAAAAGGTAAGTTGATAAGTGGAGCAAACGCAGCCTATTCTGCTGGAGGAAAGCCCACTAAATGCATGTGGTGTCATGAAAGTGTATTTCTCCCCAACTTCGACGACAGCCAATCGTTTGAAGGTTTTGTAAGCGGAAAATCGTTTAACGATACTATAAAATATAGAAATCAAAACCTTGTGAAATTAAGGGCAGAACTCGAAACCGTTCTCGATTATTCCAAAAAACAAGATCACGTTCAAATGGAGTTGCTTTACATTCGATTTTTTGAACCTTCTGCACAACGACTGGCAAATGAGTGGGGTATTTCCGTGAGTGATGTGCAAACTCGATTATCGCAACTAAAAACACATCAACATTACGAATTTCCTGAGCTAGGCGATCTCTATTATCGTCACGAAGTTGAACCCTTGGCACCCTTTAGTTCTCTTCCTTCTCCGCTCGAAATGAGAGAGACTGAGGCATCCCAACCTGAGATTTTGTAATGGCATTTAAAATAAAAACACTTACAAGGCTTAGGTTTATTTCTCAGGAGAGTCTTAATTACGTCTCTAAAGCATCATTCACAAGCATAATATCGCTCATTGTTATCCGATTTTCGAGTGATGTAATTTGGGGGAAATTTGTTCCATTTCTCATCGGCATAGAATTCGCATTAACCATATTAAACTGGGGGCAAAAGACCTATTTAGTTCGTTCATTTTCTTTAGAGTCTTTTAATATTTTCAATTCGTGGAGTATTTCTTTTTGGTCTAGGCTAATTCTGTTTATACCAGTACTTGTTTTACTTGGTTTTATGCCTTATTCGATCGAAATAATTGCATACTGCACAGTGTGGATGTGTATACGTTATTTTACAAATTCTATTGAGCCAGTAATTCAATATTCTCGAAAATACGTGACCTCTATTATTTCAGAAGTATTGGCCTTAGTTGTTGCAGTCATAATTTTGCTTCTATTCCAAGAAATTACTTTGACCTTGCTGTTTAAAGCTATGCTAATTTCCAATTTGAGCAAAGCATTAGTATTAGCTACAATTCTTCCCCAAGGTGAATTGAACTTACCTAAGTGGAAGGAAATAAAGTCTTTTTTGATTTCGGCATTTCCATTTTTTCTGCTAGGTCTTGTGGGCTTGTTGCAATCCAAGGTTGATCTTTATGTAGTTTCATGGCTTATGCCAGAAACTCAAGTAGCCTTTTATCAGGTGTTAGTAGGCTTCCTAATCATACTCCAAACCAGCGCGTTTGTAATTATTGGGCCATTTCAAAAAAACATTTACCGAATGAGTTCAGGCTCTTTAAGGCAAGTCAAACACAAATTTTTAGGGCTTGGAATTGTTATCGTGTCGTGTGGGAGTATAGTTGCCATAATTATATTAAAATGGCTGTATTTATTTAAAGTATCTTACTTTCTTGCTCCAATGATTGTACTTTATGTACTCCCCACCTTTTGGTATATGGTAGAATCTCAAGTTTTAATTAAACATAACCACTTGTATTACTTGTCTGCTGCCGCTGTTTTGTCTACCATGTTAGGGGCAATAATTATTTACTTTACCATTCCATCATATGGTGTGGTAGGTGCTTTAACCGGAGGAATAATTTCTAGATTAGTATTTATGACGCTGATTTCGTTTAAATATAAAAGGGCTGTTTCTTGATCTCAAATAGCAATAGATGCTGATGGTTGATTCATTAAAACATATGCTGAGGTTGTACCGCAATTTCACCAAAAACATTAGGATGAAACAGTTCTACGCTCAATACATTGAGTCTGGTGATTTATGCTTTGATATTGGAGCCAATTTAGGTAGTCGAACTAACCTATTTGTGGAATTGGGAGCCAAAGTTATAGCTATAGAGCCTCATCCATTATGTTCTGAACAGCTCTTAAAAAAATTTGAGAAAAACCAAAACGTCAGTCTTGCACAAATTGGAGTGTCTAATCATGTTGGAACCGAAACTTTCCATGTGAGTCGTATTTCGGACGTGTCTACTTTTTCAAATCAGTTTAAGAAAGCGTATGCGGGACAGAAATTGGTAGAATGGACTAAAGAAATTACTGTTAGTGTTACTACACTGGATCAATTGATTGAACAATTTGGTTTGCCCAAGTTCATAAAGCTGGATATTGAAGGATACGAGTCTAAAGCCTTAATGAAACTAAGTCAACCAGTTCCTTTTCTTTCATTCGAATACAATGCTAGATTGTTGGACGTGGCACTTACATCGATTGACCTGCTTTCAGATTTGGCATTTTATAAATTTCGATTTTCTCCGTACGAAAGCATGAAATATAGTAACGAGGACTGGCTAAATGCTGCATTGATGAAAGAATATTTAGGAAGTATTCAATCAGAAGTGCTGACTGGAGATGTTTATGCTAAGTGGATAAGAACAAAGTGAATTCAAAAATTCTAATATTCCTTACCCTAATCTTGGGGACCATAGTCCGAGCCTTGTATGCTATAAAATTCCAATATTTCAACCTTGCTCCCGACCAAATGGCCTCCGAACTCATTCTAAATGAACTGCTTCTTTCGGGAGAATGGTCGTATGCCAAGTTAATTCACTATCCTCAAGAAGGAGGTTCAATTTTAGTTGGTCTGTTCGCCTTGTTGCTAAAACCCTTTTTTGGTTTTAAATCATTGGTGGTAGTGGCATTTCTGTTGGATTTTGTATCGCGAGGAATACAACTTGTTGTAGTTAAAAAAGTATTCGGTTTTAAGCCCATGATGGCATACGGACTTTGGACTGTATTTAGTATTCCCCTTATTCTTCCTTGGGCGGGATTAAGCTTTGGCCTTCATTCGGTGGCATCTGTTTTTCCATTTGCGTTTTTGTATTTAATCTCTCGCCCACACAACTCGGCTAAAGAGTATTTTGTTGATGGTCTGTTTTTGGGGTTAGCAATTTGGTTTCACTATTCCAATCTTGTTCTATTACCTATTTATATTCTGTACTTGGTGTTCTCAAAACCACCATTAAAACAAATTGGGAGCGTAGCATTAACATTCCTGGGAATTTTTATGATTCACTTAGCAGTTAGACTGAATGTTTCTTCTGGATTTTTGCTTACTGATTTTACCTTAGGCAACCTTCGGGGAGAATCATTCGACCTGCTGAATTCCAAGAACTACATTCGAATCCTTGAGGTTTATACGCAGCAACTTCCCCAAGTGGCATTTCACCACGATATTGGACCCATTAAGAAATACTGATTGGGATAGGTTGGGGGATGACATCAAATTTGTTAGGCAAAATATCAAGCTCCAAATCTGCGCCCAAAGAACTCAATGAGCAATTGAATAAGTTGTTCACTTTGACCAATCAATATGATCAGTATAAGATGTTGGTTGAAGAAGGAATTCGGTTTGCGTTTTCAGAGGGAATGACACCTAAATTGGATTCAGCCATCCTTACAGGTTTTATAGAACCAAGATTGAACCCTTGACAATGTGAATTAAGAAAGCCTTTGGGCTGGTCTGACCAACTCAAACAATTTGCGCTCAATCGGAAATTGAAAACGGTCATTTTTAACTCGCCAGCGGCTAAATTGCTGTACCGGATAAAACAAGGGGCGTCTTTTTCCGTAGCCAACCTTAAGGAAGAATTTGAAATTTTCAAAGAAGGTATACATCTCATCACTTACCCAAGGCCCTGCTGAACCGATGTAATCAAATTGCGACCACTCTTCTAAGCTTTTCGGTAACGCGTACCCTTCTTTAACTACGTCGTCGGTGATTTTTGAACCCGGGTAGGGTTTGAAATAGAAGATGGGCGTTTCAAATTTTGGAGAAATGGCATTCAGTTGCTTTACCACATCAATGGTGGCATTCAAACTTTTTTGAGTCTCTTTCGGAAAGCCAACAATGAAAGGGAAGATGACGCCAATATCGTATTTCTTGCATCGTTCAGCAGCTTCAAAAACATACTCCAATTTGATGTCTTTCTTCAGCCAATCCATCATTTCTTGAGAGCCTGATTCAACTCCGATAAGCACACGGCGTAAACCTGATTTTTTGATGAGCTCAAAGTCTTCGTCGGTCATTCTGTGCGCTTGATCGGCTCTCATGGTTCCAGCCCACGAAACATTTAGTTTTCGGTTGATTAATTCGTTTGCTAATGCTCTAATTCTTTTGGGGTAAGTAAATAGGGTTTCGTCTTGAAAGTTGATTTCAGTAAAGCCATATTTATCTTGATAGTAGCTGAACTCTTCGCCCATCCTCTTGGGATCTACAGCTGAATAATTCCTTCCAAACACAAATGGATCCGCGCAAAAAGCACATCGAAAATGACATCCCGTAGAACTGATGTAATCAAATTGTCTTTTTCCTTTTTTAGAAAAGTAATCTTCAACATCAATAAAATCGTAATTCACTCGATTGAGTTCGTTCATATCGGTTAAGGCCCGAGGAGGATTTTGTTTTACGATTCCATCGTCTCGGTAGCAAATGCCTTTTATTTCACCCAATGATTTGGTCCCTGTACAAGATTCTAAGATTTCTTGAAATGTTATTTCACCTTGCCCTTGAACTGAAATATCAATTGATGCTTCATCTTCAAGCGTTTGTTTTGGGAATAGAGAAGTATGCCAACCACCCCAAATGGTTAAAAAACCTGGTTTTTGGGCTTTAACCCAACGCGTTATTTCCAAAGCATCTTTGATAGGTTTTCCGGTTAAAACGGTCGCCCCAAATACAACGGCTTCATGGAGGTGCTTCTTAATAGTTTCTTTAGGGTTCGGGTCAATTCTCGCATCCACCACAATGGGTTCATAAAGTTCGAGATCAATGTTGGAAGCGAGGGCTAATAGTGCCAATGGCATATCGTAAAATACCGCTTCGGGATTGTATAGAATTACTTTTTTACGCCTCATTTTCAAGAAGTCGAACTTACAAAATGTTGTGCTTACTATTTAGGTAAATTCGCAACAAACAAACTCCTATATTGAACGCACAAAAACTACTTCTATTTAACCCGAAAGCAGCTACTTATGGGTATCGGATTCCGAACTCTATTTTGCAAGTGGCCGCAAGTATTGACGGAAAGTACGATTATGTTATTGTAGATGGAAACCGAGAAGCGGATCCTTGGACTTCCATTAAACGACATTTGGAATCGGGCGAATTTGGATATTTCTGTCTAACAGTTATGCCAGGGCCACAGCTAAAACAAGCCATTCCTTATTCCAAACAAGCCAAGGAATTGTTTCCAAATATTCAAGTGATTTGGGGGGGGTATTTCGCTTCTAACCAGTATAAGGTGGTGTTTGACTCGGGGTATGTGGATTATATAATCGATGGCCCGGGCGATGTGGCTTTTCCCACTTTATTGGAACGATTAGGACAACAAGAATCCTTAGAGGGAATAAAAAACTTGATTTATAGGGAAGGGGAGACTGTAAAAAAAGGTCCTCGAGAAGCGTTGTTGAATCAGGATGAGTTACCCGCCTTGCCTTATGAGAAGCTCAATGAATTTTATTCCATTAAAGGTTATCTGCCAAAAACCCACTTAGGCAAACGTACAGCAGCATATCATTCTAGTATGGGCTGTCCGTTTTCGTGTTCCTTTTGTGGTATTGTTCCCATTTATAACGCTCGATGGAAGGCTAAATCGGCTAAATTGGTTTATCAAGATGTGCTTAAACTTAAAAATGAATACGGTGCCGATTCGGTAGAATTTCACGATAACAATTTCTACACTTCCGAAAAAAGAGTGGCTGAGTTTTCCAAGCTCATGCTCGATGAAGGAATGACTTGGTGGGGAGAAGGAAGAATAGACACCATCAACAAATACTCGGATGAAAACCTCCAGCTTATGAGCGATTCGGGTTGCAAAATGATTTTTTTAGGCGCCGAAACAGGAAGCGATGAGGTGCTTAAACAAATGAACAAAGGGGGGACACAAACCGGTGAACAGATTTTAAAATTTGCCGAACGAATGGGCCGGTTTGGCATTGTACCAGAGTATTCGTTCGTTTTAGGAATGCCAGGTGATAACCCGAAAAAGGTGATGGCTCAGATAGATGCCGACATTGATTTTATCAAACAAGTAAAAAGGGTGAACCCTGATACGGAGATTATTATCTATTTGTATTCTCCTGTTCCTACGGAAGGTTCCGAATTGTTCGAAGAAATTCAACGCATTGGTTTTGATTTTCCAAAAACATTGGAAGATTGGCTTAACCCTGCATGGGAGAATTTTGATCTGCGTAAAAACCCATTAACTCCTTGGTTGACACCCGAAATGGTGGATAAGGTTAGAAATTTTGAAACCGTTTTGAACGGTTACTATCCAACCCAATCTGATTTTAGAATTAGAGGTTGGAAAAAATACTTGCTACGCTCCGTTTCCAATTGGAGGTATAAAACCAATAGCTATAAATATCCATACGAGATAAAGGCTTTGCATAAAATATGGAAATACCGTCAACCAGAAATTGAAGGATTCTATTCGGAATAAGCATGAGAAAACCTTTGCGAAAAATTGCGAAAAAGGTATTGGGTCCGGCAATGAAAAAAAAATTCGAATCCTACTCCAAAAAGAGTCACGATATTGAATTTGAAGGACTTTCTATAACAATTTTACCAGGAGTGTTTCCACCCAGTTTTTTAATCAGTACAAAAGTTTTAGTAAAGTATTTAAGGGATAAGGAAATAGCAGGAAAATCATTGCTCGAATTGGGTTGTGGTTCAGGGGCAATAGCTTGCTGGGCAGCACAAAAAGGAGCCATTGTGGTAGCCAGTGATATTAACCCTCAAGCAATAGAATGCGCGAAATTGAACGCCGAACAAAACGGCATAGCTATCCAAACCAAATTGTCGGATTTGTTTAAGAATTTACCACAACCATACGATTGGATAATTATCAATCCCCCATATTATCCACAAGAACCTAAAAATGACCGAGAAAAAGCATGGTTTGCAGGAAAAGACTTTGACTATTTCAGGAGGTTATTTAGTGAGTTGTCTTACAAGAAGAATTGGGCGAAATGTATCATGGTTTTGTCTGAAGATTGTAATCTATCGGATATTATTGCTCTGGCCAAGAACGAAGGTTTGAACTTGAAGAAAGTTTTGACCCATAAAAAACTCGTGGAGCACAATTATGTCTATGAAATAATCAAAACCGATGCAAACTAAGACCTATAGGTATATTCATTACTTCTTGACAGAAATGGCAATTGATTTAATCATCATTATTGCCTCGCTTTATTCCACATTCGATCAAGAGCATTTCCCGTTAACAGCAGTGGTGTTCATTGGAGGCGCTTGGCTTGGGGCTAATTTATTCTCAATTCCTACCGGAAACAGGCGCTATATAAGCTATGTACACACATTCTACCGTATAGTTCAACCCTTTCTGGTTTTTAGTATGCTTTACGCTTTTGTGCTGGAATTATTCTACCCCAATTGGGAGTTAAACGGGCAAGTGATTAAATACTTCGCCTTCTTATTTATATTGCTTATAACTGGAAAAGCATGTTTTGTTTTCGCATTAAGAGTTTATCGAAAATTGGGATTTGGATTTTCTAATTATGTGATAATTTCAGAAGGGGGAAGGGGTAACGAAGCAAGGTCCTTTTTCGATCAACGCAAGGAAGGAGGGTTTCAATTTAAGGGGGAGTGGAGTTGGAGTTCGGACGAAGTTTCTTCTTCAAAGGAAATGGCCGAGTATTTTAATGCAAATAACATTGATGAAGTATATGTGGTTGAGTCCGAAATAAATGAGCATCAATTGCCCTTAGTATTAAAAGCAGCAACTAGAGAAGGTGCAGGGGTATTTGTTTTTCCTCTTAAAGCTACCAAATACATACGGTTTTACAACTTTAGATATATAAATAACAGTTCGATTGATGAAGTAAGAAAAGGTCCTTTGTTTAGACCGATAAATGCCGCGAGAAAAAGGTTGTTCGACATTTTTTTTTCGTGCATTGTATGCCTCACTGTTCTTTCTTGGCTTCTTCCTTTGCTTGCGGTATTGATTAAACTGGATAGCAAAGGGCCTGTATTTTTCTTTCAAAAACGTGCAGGTAAGAACGGAAAGATGTTTACCTGCCTCAAATTGAGAACCATGAGGGTAAACGATGGAGCTCACGTGTCACAAGCTAGGCCTGATGATGATCGTATAACTCGGTTAGGAAAGTTTTTGCGAGCTTCAAGTTTGGATGAGTTGCCTCAGTTTTTAAATGTGCTTTGGGGAAATATGTCTGTCGTTGGGCCACGCCCACACATTGACATGCTTAACCGAAAATTTGAATCAGAAATTTCCGAGTATTCTAAACGAATGTGGGTGAAACCAGGAATAACGGGATTAAGCCAAACCTATGGTTATCGTGGTTTAACAGAAGGTGTAGATCAAATGAGAACACGAGTAAATGCTGATGTAGTTTACATCATGAATTGGACATTGCTCTTGGATATTCGAATTATTTGGAAAACCATTACGGAAAGCTTTCTTTTTGGTGATGAGAACGCCTACTAGTCTTCACGTTTGCAAAAAAGAGCAATAGATGCGATAACAGCAAATTGAACTAAACCATGTTGCCTTTCAAGTGCAGATTCTGTTAAAAGAAATAATGCAAACAGAGAGAAGAATACTAGAATATGCAAGCTTAAATTTCTACTTTTCCAAATACATACTGTCACCATACTGATAAGGGCTACTAACCCTAAAAGCCCAGTAGATAGCCATTCTTGTAGATACTGATTGTGGGGGTTGTAATTTTGATATCCTACTGGATTCGGATTATCTAAATCCATATAAAGGTTGCGTTCCTTGTAGCGAAGAAACAATTCATGTTGCAAATCCCCTGAACCTACTCCTGAAATGAATACATTTTCTTCATTTAAGGTTCTCCACGTCTGTTGCCAAAGAACTAGCCTCAAAGTGAATCCATTAAATTCTGAGTCATACTTATATTGTTCTTGGGAACTAATTACCTTCCAATTTGAATCGTAAATTTCAAAAAAGCGTTCAAATGCTTTAGTGTTTAAAAGAACCGCCAAACCTATTCCTATAAAGGCACAAATTGCAATGAGTGATTTAAGGTGATTCCTACTTCTTATGACTTGGAAGCCTAAGGCAATAAAAAATATAAATAGCCCAACTAATATAGTTTTGGAAGAGAGCAACACAATAACTAAGAGTAAGGTTATGCTAATAAAGCCATCGACTAGAAAAACCTTATTAAGGTTTAGTTTTCTGTGCTTGTAAATGAAAAAACAGAGGGCTGTTGCCAACGACAAACTGAGGTAAACGGCATGGATGTATTGGTCTAATGAATTTGCGAGTTCGTGATAGTAAAAAACCGAATGGTTGCCAGTATTTATAAATTGAGAACCAGCAAAAAATAGCATGACGATGCTTGCGCCAAATAACAAGTAGCTAAACCATGAAAACAATTTGTACACTACTGTTTGGCTTAATTGGGGGCCAGTTGATAAGACAAGAGGAAGTAGCAATACGGCTATTTTTTTTTCAAGATTAAAAGCGGCTATTGCAGTATTATCAGAAATAACAAGACCATATATTTGAGCCAAGTAATAACCAAAAAACGGGAGAATAAAGAGATAGTTCTTTGAAAGTAGTTCCCATTTTTCGTTTGGTCTATTTGCAAAAAGCCAAATTCCAACCAGTAAGATTATGGACCAACTATTCAGTAAAAAAAAGAAGGGGGCCGTGCAGAGTACCGCACCTATCAAAAAAAAGTAAACCTTTTTGATTTGATCTTGCATCTCAGTTTTGGATTAGAGAATGGATTACCTGTTGATACTTACCAATGATTCTGTCCCAGGAATATGAATTCTGAATTCTATCGCGGTTGGCCTTAATCCACGGATTTGCAATTTCTCGATTAAAACTATTGGATTGCTCTATTAAGTCTTTAGTGGAGTTAAAATAAATGGCGTTTTCACCCAAAATGCTTTTATTGAATTGGTTATTGTGCGCACAAATTGGAGTTCCCGCAGCCATGGCTTCTAGCAGGGAAGGGTTCGTGCCACCTACAGAATGTCCGTGGTAATACAGATAGCAGTACTGCCTTAAATGATTGAGTTTATCCAAGTCGTAAATACCTTGAGTAAAAAGAAATCTTTTGTTGTTCTGGTACTCATTCAAGAGATACATTCCAAGGGGAGTGGTCATATTTCCGACAACAACCAACTTTCTATTTATTTCGTTTTTCGAATGAGACTCAAGAATTTCTCGAACATGATTTTCGGGTTCCATTCGAGCAATCAGCAGATCGTATTCGTAAGGAACAAGTCCAAATTCGTTTAAATACTTTGGTTCATTAGCACAGAATAGAGTTGCGCCGTATGCAATCAAGGTAGCTTCTTTGGAGTATTTGCTTTCCAGGTAGCGCTGAATTCCTTGATTGTCAGCGATTAGAACATCGCTAAATTTTGCTCCAAGCCATTCTGCCAGTTTAAGAAATTGCTTTACAGGTCTGTTATACTTGCTTCTTTTCCATTCCAACCCGTCCATGTTGGTAGCTACTTTTGCCTTAGAGGGCATCAACCACCACCATATGGTACTACTGGTATACCCCAATTGAATAATGACATCAAAATTTCGTTTTCGAGCATCTAGAATACAATTCAAATCATAAATGAATTGCCCAGCCGTACCAATTCGTTTCTCGGCATCATAACAATGAATTATGTTTACTCCAAGCCATTCTTTTTGTTGGTAAGGATGGTCGTGAACATTGTACACCCAAACGTCAAACCCACGCTTTAGTAAACCCACGCTTAAGTATTCAGCAAGTTGACCAAAACCTCCATAGTGGTTTGGAATTCCTCTTGAGCCTAATATAGCAACTTTAATTTTAGCCATTTACCACCTCCTTGTAGGCTTCTAAAGTTTTTTCGGCAGCATTTTGCCAGTTGTATTTATCCGAAATCAAAAGATGAATGGATTTTGTATAAGGGCTGTTATATGCGGTTGTTACAGCGTTTGCGATAGAATTAATATCGTTGGGTTCGCAATAAAATGCATTGTCCTTAAAGTACTCGCTCGTGTCTCCTTTATTGGTAATAACTATGTTGCATCCGCAGAATGCGGCTTCTAAATTTACTAGTCCTGTAGTTTCAAACCAACTCGGTAGTGCGTGCACTTTTGCGTTTTGATAGAGTGCAATTAAGGCTTGCGTGCTGGAAAATGGTAAAAATTCAATTTGTTTTGGTGTTTCGTTAGCAGCATTTCTACATTCCAAATAATAGCTTTTTTGATTCGGGCTTGCATCTCCAATTATGGTTAAATGCAAAGGAGTTTGTTGAATAGCACGAATTAAATTCAATTGATTTTTGCGTTGTTCAATTCTCCCAACACAAAGAACACCACTTCTTTTTCCTGTGTTTATCTCGATTGGGTATTCACTTAAATCAATTCCATTTGGAATTACCTTACAAGGAGCTTTTACGCCATAATCTCTGAGAAGGCGCTTACCTTCACTTTCAGAGTTAGGTAAAACCATGCTTGATTTATTCAAAATGAACTTAATGGAATTTCGGTGCCCCTTTGCTAAATAATTAAAACTACCGAGACTTTCTTTTCTCAATAATGCCCTGGCTATGGTTTTAAAATATTCAACAGCATCACGACCTAATAGATCTTGTACAGATGCTAAAATGCCTCCTCGAACTTTTTTGTCAACCTCAGAATAGTCTACGTAAATGCTACTCACTACAAAGGGAGTATTGCTTTTCATACAGTGGGCTAAAATTACATTTGGGCGAATTAGATTAAAAAAGTGTAGCACATCATATTCTGAGTAGTTTGGAACAGAGTCATTAGTCCAGAAATCGACCTTAACACCCATTTGTCGCAAATAATGAGCTGTTTTTTCAGCCTGAATGGTATCTCCCCCTTTCGATTCAAACCAATTACTTCGACCAATCATTAATACTCTCATGCCAAGGTAGGTGTTTTACTTCGCCGAATAGAAAAGTGGTGGAAGCCAGGAGTGAAGGCAATAACCCAAATTACATACTCGGCAATATTGGTTAAATAGCTCCCTGTAAACTGGTACAGAAATATATAACTAAACATGGCAAATCGATAGTAGTTGGTGTATACTTTGGTTTTGAAAAAAAGGTAAAATTGAATAAACAACCGAAACACTAAACCCACTATTCCAAAGGTAGAAATGGTTTCGCCGATAGCAGCTGGAATTCGAATTATTGGAATGTCGTCCATTTGGTATTTGTAATACTCACGGACTACTTCTTCACCTACAACTTTCATTTGTCCAAGTCCACATCCAAACCAATAACTCTTTAATTCTATCATTTGAAACGAGAGTTTCCAAGCTTCAATCGTGCGTCCTTTTCCACTTGTGTCTTTTCCCTGAAAAAGGTCTTCAATACGCAAATAAAGTAGATTGTCTGGGTAAAATATGGTAAGACCTACAAACACAAATATAACAGCTGCAGTAAAAAAAGCGAGCATATAAAAAGGTGTTCTGCGTTTAACTAGCTTTTTGAGAAATAAGAGTACGGTTACCACTAACGCAAAAGTCAATGCACTTAGCACTCCCAGCGAAAAAGAAAGTAATAGAGGTAAACCTACTAATATGATGATTGCGAAAATTTGTTTGGTGCTGTATCGTTTGGTCATTATACCTAACAAGTAATACAAGGCCACGGGAACTAAGAGCGTGGAATAGTACGAAGGTTCATAGGTAAGCATTTTGAGTCGGTTTACTTGCGCAATTTCTTGAGTTAGTTTTTTGTCGTACCAGAAATAATCACTAAACGGTGTAAAATAGAAGAACAAAGCCAAAAGCAATAATCCGAAATTGATAATTAGAATTTTACCATAAAGTTTTTCTAAAGGAAGCCCTTGCTTTAATGCTACGGCAAACGCAAAAACAAAGAGGTATATAGTTAAGTAGAGTACACTCGATTTGAGGTAATAAAATAAATCAATGCCAATAAAAAAATGCGCAAGAAATAGAGGTAGTAGTATGGCTAGAAAATAACCAAGGGCATTTTTATAGCCTGAGCCAACGATGTACACATAAAACAGCGGGGTAAGAAAGGTGGTGTAAAGCAATCCTTCAGGAAGCAAAAAGCTGTTGAAGAAAAAGTAAACAACAGCCAACAACAATATAACCCTAACGTTTTTCATTGTTTTACTTCTGATTCAATGGCTTTTAACCCAAGAGAAATAGCCCTAAAAGGGTTCTTGTGAATTTGAGATAAGATCAAGTAAGAATTAGCTACAATCAGCATTACCCCCAGCCATTGCCACGAGTTACTATCTGTTACAATTAGACTCAAGTACAAAATTACTCCTATTGTTCCCAACATGCTTTTTGTAAGATCAGAAACAGGAATACGAATTACTGAACGGAATAAAACTATTCGCTGCAAGGGAAGGTACACACACTGCGAAAAGAATAATCCGTATAAAAGACCCATCACACCCCATAAAGCATAGCCCGTTAAAGCAAATAAAGTATTTAGAGTTTTATTGGTCATGTCGAGTAGGGTATTTGTTTTTGCACGTCCAGTACCCATAAAAAATACCGAAGGTAAATAGGTAAATGCGGTTAAACCGGCCAATGCACTGAATAGCAAAATATAGAACTCGCTTCTTTGCGCTTTTTCCGGACCAAGCCATAAGGTTAACCCAATATCACTAAAAAAATAAAAGGACAGAAGAGATCCTATAACACCTAGATACAAGATTGAATTTGTGTTTTGAAATAATTTGAATAGGCCTTGGTTTTTCTCTTTTTGAGCTGAAATATTCGGGAATAGCCAACTTATAGAGGCTTGATAAACCATATACAGCTGCCGAAATACTAAAAACCCAATAGAGTAATATGCTAGTTCTTCTAACCCTACGAAAAACGCCACAGCCATTTTATCTACTTGGTTGGATAAAGTGGTAAAAACCACTTGAATCCAGTTCCAACGAGCAAAATCGAATACGTGTTTAAATACTTCTCGATTAAAACTAAAGTTTAATTCGGTTGAATAAAAGTGCTTGGAAACATATATAAATTCTAAAGAGCACATGAGAGCCATTGTGCCTATTATACCCAAGAAAAACTCGTAAAGTCCAAAACCTGAAATAACTAAGAGCACATTACTGGCAATAATCAGTAGTTTGCTAACTAAGGAGAATTTTGAAGCAATATCGTACCTTCCATATCCTTTTAAAACACTGAGGTTAAACATTTCTACCATCTTTAGAATGAGTCCAATAAATGCAACTGGTAAAAGTTCATAAAACTGGTATTGGCTCGCAGTGGAAATTGATGTCCATGAAAGATTGGGTTGGAGATGAGCAATTAGAAAGCCAGCAGAAATACCTACAGAAGCTGCGAGAATTAATAAGATAAATAAAGTGGAAATTAATTTCTTTATCTCAGAGGTTTGATGTAACGCCCGATAAGCTGAGATGTACTTTATAAGTGTTTCGTTAACACCAAACCCTAGCACATCTAAAAATGCCAAAGAGCTGTTAATTAGCATCCACAACCCGTATTGGTTTACCCCAAGTTTGGTTATAAAAAGGGGGGTGGCAGCTAGAAGAGCTAAAGGAAAAATAACTACTTCTAAAACGCTCCAAAAAGCATTTAAAAAGGAAGCGTTTTTATAAAACGAAAAGCTCACAGGAACCTATTCGGAAACTGGCTTGTATTTAAACAGCGCATATAATATCCCTAAAAGCAATCCACCAATAGCAAAGAAAATAATATGTCTTATCCTCGGGAATATGGGTTTTTCGTTGGGTGTAAAACCGCTTACCACCTTTACAGATTTTAAAGTTTTGAGTTCTTCCTGTTTGTAAATAAGGTGATCATAAGTATTTTCGTATTGTTGGAATATTGCAACAGGGTTTATAGGTTCACCATAAACTAATCCATCACTTTTACCCCTGGGTTCAATGCTGCGCTCAACAATTGTTTTTAAGTTGTCTAATCGAATCAACTCGGATTTAAGCTGAGTTATTTTGGCTTTTATTATATTGGTTCTTTTGTTCCTCAATTCGGTAGTAAAAGGTTGGTTTTCAATCCAGCTTACTATAGCTTGCTGATACTTAGGTAAAAGCTCATTCGACGAAGTTTCAATTTCGATAAAAAATTGCCTTTTCTCAACTACTGTATCTTTTTCAGCCAACTCTTTTTTGGCGTGATCCAAGTACTTAAAGTCGTAAATTTCTATCGCAGCATCTAGACTTATCCCTAATCCTTGCGCCAAGGATCCGTACGATTTATCGTCCGCTAATTTCCCTAATAACTCTACTAGCCCTTTATTCGTCTGATTGTCGGTGTCTTTAGTAAATAATTGAAGGTGGGAAATATATTTTTTTGGTGCAAAAAAGTAAATTCCAATACCCGAAATCCCGCCTAGAAAGAAAAAGACCAATACAATAGATATGTGTTTGACTATAGAGCTCTTTAAATATCTAAACCCATTGCTAATTCTATTCATTTGGGCTAGGAACCAGGCAATTAGAGGTTCAAAATCTACTTCTTCCGATTTCTCTTGTGTTTGATGCTTTTCATCCATTTTTTAGGTGTATCGTACAAATGTAGCGTTTTGAATTATAGATAAAATACTAGGAATTGTACCTTGTTTTAAATTGTTGTTATGGTCACCCGAAGTAGCTTTCTGAAAAAACTAAGTTTAATCCTTCCTGCTATCCCAGTTTTGGGAGCAAAGGGTTGTGCTATCGGCAATGAGTAAAGTGATAAATCTAGCCTTGATAAAAGCACCATTACGCCTATTAAACCAGTAGTTCTGTCTAGTTGGAAATTCGGTTGTAAAGCCAGCGAAAAAGCTTTGGGAATCTCTTGAATCAGGAGGCAAACACTACTAAAAGAATGGTCTTAATGTTTTTGATACTCAGGCTAATTAATTGCCCTATTAAGGATATAATTCCAAACAAATATAACCTTGAATTTAAAAGTTAAACAAGAGATGAGTTGGTATATAGCGCCCTGTTTTGAGTATAAATGTTAGGTTCTAAATTAAGGATTGGAACTATTTAAAATAAACTGTACCTGTGCACTTTAAGACCTAAATTGGCTATGAAGATTTATTATTCAATAAGTATAGAAGAACATTAACCATTTCACCTAAATCAATGCTCATTTTATTGATAAAATCAACCCTTCATTATTACTGAATAAAATACAACGTCCCTGCTACTGCGCGTTTCTAATGCACTATACACCTTGTTGTGAGCAGTTTTTTATTTTTTCATGGCAATAATATTTCAGTCTTTCCATCCGACAAGTCAAGCCAAATTACGAATGAAAATGCTCCCATTAGAAGAATAATCAGGTCTGAACTTAAAATTGCTAAAACAGTGCCGACTGATTTCCTCCAATTTAATTTCGAAAGAAACGCTTGTCTATGGGTTATTATCAACCATATAGGTAGAAGCACAAATTGCAAAACGAAAATAATTGGTCTCCAAGTTCTATAGTCTGCAATTCCATCTAACAAAATCAAAAAGCAGAATAGAGTGAGTCCAAAGCATAATACGACTTGTGCAAAAAGATTTATATAAAACTTCAAACTCATTATCTGTTATAGTTGTATTTCATATATGTAGAAGTCTCCTGTCAATGTATCTAAATAATATCTGGATCCTTGGTCAAATTCATCTCCGCTGCTGTAAATAACTTTGTTGTCTTTTGTCTTAAACCAATCTGGAGCATCAGTTGGCATAGACCAATTTTCGTTATCAATTTGTAATTGATTTTGATCAATAAACTCAGAACTCCATTTCTTGGTTGGCTTGAGTTTTAGATACATTATGTATTCTCTTGTCCAATGAGCGGATTGCCAATATTGTCCTTCTAATAATTGCAAGTCCGCTGGTGCTTCTGTACCTGACCAATATTTGTAAACCTCATTTGGGTCAGCTGATTTTATCTCTGAGCAACTTGTTAAAAAGTGGAGTGTTCCAAGTATTAATATTAGTCTATTCATTGCTTTTCTAATTGCTCACAACGGTTTGGCTCGTATGTTTGGATTGAGGCACTAAATTACGGTAAAGAGACTTAACTTAGAATGATAAACAGT
>CBFIBQ010000017.1:0-70372 GCA_965660875.1 Salibacteraceae bacterium
AAGCTTTTTTACCCGTTTACAAAAATCAAAATGAGGATGATTTTAGCTTAGTTCAGCAATCTGTAGCAGTGGATGCGGGTTCTGTAGCACTGTTCAATGAATTGCAAGTAAAAACTGATTTACTCAACAATGCAAGAGATAGTAAGCCCGACATAGGGGCTTATGAATTTCAATAATAAAGCTGCTTAGTAAAACCTGTTTAGTGTATGCTATCAAAGCGATCGTTTGAGTGACCGTCTTTTAATCCGCGTTTGTAGCCCAGTTTATAATTTAAAAAGGCTTCTAAAGCTCCTTGAGCTCTACTAGCAGATCGCAATTGAGAAACGTTTACATCGTAGCTCAAGCCCAAGCCAATTCCCGCCCAATTAAATTGAGTTTGGAAAATAAAAGCATCTCTCCAACGAAAATACGCTCCAAACTCCATGGTTACCTCTTTGGTAATTCCCGTGTGCTTGCCCGCTTCTTGAAATACAAAATCAAAGGCCGTTCCCAACATAAAATAACGCTGTCTTCCTTGCGTGAAAAATATAGTTCTTGGAATTACGGCAAAATTTTCTGCATGACTGTGCACCTCAACCTCACCGTGCATATAAAATGATCGAGCCAAGTTATACTCGTTGTTCAAGAAATTTACCGCTGGCCCATTGATGTTATTCATTGACATACCAAAGTTTGTTCTCACGTTGTCGTGGTTGGTATAAAACCAGTTAAAACCTGCTCCCATGGATACGTATGAATTACTTACTTCTCCTTCGTATTCGCCCGGTATTTCTGAATCAAAGTCTGGGTTAGCTAATTGCCAGTTCCATTGTCCTCCCCAGTTTCCATCGTAGTTCAGTGCTTTTTGACCATAGTTTACTTTGGCAGCCAAACTAAAAAAGTTCGTTTCACTTCTATCAAATGATTTCCCAAAATTCACGTTTAAGCCTACGTTTGTTGTCGAAGCTTGCATCAAACCAGCATCATCTTTAATTCCATATACTCCCACCGCCAGCATATCGTGCTCAGTTATATCCGAAAGAACTGGCATATCTACAGAGGCTGCCATTGTCGTATAGGGTTCTGAAGTAATGGAAGCCCATTGCTGCCGGTAGTGCGAATTAAAACGCAGTGTACCATGAAAGATTCCAGAAGTAGCAGGATTATAAATGGGTGTAGCATTGAAAAATTGCGAAAAATGCACGTCCTCTTGAGCGTTAAGCGCAAAACCAGAACAAAGAACCATCATTGATATCAGTAGTCTTTTCATCACTTTTCTCCTTTAACGTACCAATGTTACATTTCCTTGCAATTCCTTGAAATCACCATTCTCGTGATATACTTGAATGAAATAAGTATAAACACCTGGGGTTAGGTCTCTGCCTATTTCATTATTGAAAGTTCCTCGCCAACCCGTCTTTGCGCCTTGGTTTAGAGGGTCTTCAATCACAATTTCGTCGACATCCTCTGTTTGGTAGACTATTTGCCCAAAACGGTTGTAAATTTTCACGTCAATCTTTGTAATTCCATTTCCAAAAACATAAAAATGTTTGTTCTGATACCTTCCACTTCCTGGAGAGAATATATCTGGTACACCAACCGAGTACTGGATATCGTCTCCATCTTTTCTCAGAATTACCTGCATGGAATCCATGACACGACAACCGTTGTAATTTTCTTTAATCACATAATACCAAGTATCCTCCGTTGGCTCAACATAAGTACTACGCTCTCTGAATTGTTCAATATCATCTCGAACAAGCTTACCAGTTTCGTCAGGGTAAATCCAGAAATAATTGAAACAGCAACAAGTATCCCCTCTTAGTTTCTCTACTTCTCTTAAGTCGGCACAATAACTTCGCTCAGCAAACCCTGCATCTTTTTTAGCCGATAATAACGCCCTATGCCCTCTTACAATGGTAGTATCGTCATACAAAACAGAAACATCTGGGTACTCCATAACAGAAACAAATTCTTTGTAAACGACTGAATCTTTTCCAAAAATATTCTCAACTACTAGCGAAACATCCCAGTTTTCTCTTCGGTCTTCATAGCACACGCGCAATGAATCACCAGTGAATGTAGTATCGCTTAGTGAGGCATCGCTTAACACGGAAGTGTCCGTGATATAATTGGAATAATAGTAACCATCCCAAATATCTGTCCGTATTCCACGCACGTACCATTTAAAATCCATGCTATCGGTTGTGACAAAGAATTCATCTTTTACTGAATAATCGTAACGGAAAGTGATGCAATCGTTTACACATAATTTTCGCTGATTTTCATTTACAATTCTCGCCTTAGCTGGAACACAACCTTTTACAACTATATTTTTTGTTACGAAATCTGCACCACCTGTTCCAGAAACATTTAAAGTAACTGTGTAAGTAGTATCTCTTCCTCTGGCACCCGAACAAGGATAAAAGACACTTACCTGTTGGTTGGTATCGTTTACTAATCTGCAGCGTCCCGAGTCATCTTGTGCTCCAGGAAATGACCAATATCTACTGTTTACGACACCAATACTGCTATCTGCAAAAGCAATTGAATCTCCAGCACAAAT
The DNA here is from genome assembly GCA_965660875.1 of Salibacteraceae bacterium. GTDB lineage: Bacteria > Bacteroidota > Bacteroidia > Flavobacteriales_G > Salibacteraceae > UBA6770. Next base: position 2,546 of record CBFIBQ010000017.1, read on the forward strand.
GGTAATGTTGTTAGCGGTTGACCCATTCATGCCAAAATTTGCATCAGGCGGTGTATTGCAATCTACGACTTGTATGTATCCCGTTTTAGTGTTAACAGCTCCTGAGCCCAATGAATTTGACGCGGTTAATGATATTGAGAAATTACCCACATTGTTAAAACAAAACTGTGGATTTTGAAGATTTGAGGTGTCTGCAGCAACTCCAGTTCCAAAACTCCACTTCCACTGTGTAGGGTTACCAGTAGAAGCATCAGTAAACTGAACGCAATCGCCTTTGCAGACCAATGTTTTATCTGCCGTAAAATCTGCCGTTGGTGTTCCAGAAGGGACTCCCGTAATGCTTACATCATCAATTGCAAAAGCTGGAGAAAAACCTGTATCTGGATTTACAAAAATAAACCCAAAACGTAGCGTGCCTTGGTTATTAAAAGTGGGTAAACTCAATGTCGTGTCTCCCCAAATGGAATCGTTAGCCATTGCAAAACCAGTAGGCAACCACGTGTTGCCACCATCAGTACTGTAAACTACTCCACCTGAACGTGCAGGTAGACCAGTAGAAAGCGCTGCTTCAGCATAATTTAGCCACCAAAAGTTAAACTTCACATCAGTCAAACCAGTGGTGTTGACATCGTTTGTCATTCTGGTCATATAAATTTCATGCGGACCAGGAACGTTATATTGATAGTTTGCGTTTAAGATGCTTGCTGCCAAATAATTTCTTGATATAATATGCAAGTAACCCGAATTGGGAGCTCCAGCAATACCCGCAGGTTGCCTATTCGTATTTGGAACAGAAACTCCCGTATTACCGGCATAATCATTATTTACAATCCACAAGTTCTCACCTCCTCCACCTACAGTAAACACGCCGTTTACCTGATCCGTTGAGTTTGGTGTCCAATTGCCCGGACCAGAGTTAAAATCATCCGTAAGTAGAACTTGCTGGGCATTGAGGTTTAACGAAAAGCAAGCTACCAACATTGCGAGAATGAACTTCACTTTACTTTCAAGATTCAATTTCATAAGCTTATCTTAATGCAACGCCAAAATAAAGGCAATAATTAGAATAATCAAATAATAATTACAAATTCAAAAGAAAGGTTAGTGTATCAACACCATCTGCATAGTCCCACAATTTTGGACTTTGAGCTTCTCCAAAAGGCAGCTCTTCGTTATCTACGACGCACTGCACCTCATTATTTGCTCTTAGTTCATTAAGCAAACCTTCCCGATTTGTACTGTAATTTTCATAATGTATGACGCCTATCGGAGACTTTAGTTTGGTGTCTTTTTTTACAAGGACGAACTCATTATCTAGTAATTGCTCACTATTTAGGAGAAATAATGTCTTGTGATAATCGTAATTGTGCGTGTATTTTATATTGTTCAATACAGAACCAAAATCAATAATGGATTCAAAAAACATGTTGAAATCATAATTTTCAGGTACGTAAAGCTTAGTTACATTCCTACAACCAAGCCCATAAAAACTAAAAATATCAGCTCCTAACTTTTTCAGCTCTTCACGGGTTTCTTTTCCTTTTAAAACTGCAACAGAAGTGCGATTTTTTCTGATCACATTGGGATACTTTCCAAAATATGCCTCAAAGTATCGAGAGGTATTGTTACTTCCAGTTGCAATTACTGCATCAATGGACTGTAATCGATCCACCACTTGAATGTAATCCTTAGATTTTGGCTCTAATTCATGAAACCGACTTACAACCCACCCCATGAGAACCGAGTCATCAGAAGACATTTTAACGTTTGCTGTATTCCCCGAAATAAATACACTGATTAAATCGTGAAGTCCCACCAAGGGAATGTTTCCTGCCATTATTATTCCCACCGAAGTAGGACTAGATGGTTCCTGAAGTTTAGGATAGGCTTCGGTCCATCGCTTGAGTTGCGCTTTATCCAATGCCAACGCCCAATTACTCAATGACATTTTTATCGCTTCTGAAGAAAACCAACCATTTGCTCCTTTGGCACGAGCAAACAAATCTTCTTTAGTCTCAACTGCGCATTTTTTGAGTTCAGCACCAATTTCTGAGCAGAGTTCTATTCTGTCTTTCAAATTCATTTAAGACAATTTGATAATTGAATATTGTTATGAGTGAATATCTTTGCAAGCAAAATTAAACTAAGCGAATTAAGAAAAACATACGCTATGGCAATAATGATTACAGATGAGTGTATTAATTGTGGAGCATGTGAACCAGAGTGCCCAAATAATGCAATATATGAAGGAGGCGTAGAATGGAGAATGTCTGACGGAACGGGGCTTTCCGGAAAGGTGACCACTCCTATGGACAATTCTTACGATTCGGATGAAGAGCAGGATGCGGAGTCTATGGATTTCTTTTACATAGTAACGGATAAATGCACCGAGTGTAAAGGTTTCCACGACGAGCCTCAATGTGCAGCTGTTTGCCCCGTAGACTGTTGTGTTGACGACCCCGAGCATAGAGAATCTGAAGAATTTTTATTGCAGAAAAAAGATTTTATGCACGTGTAGTATTAAGTGCATAACGTTAACAACTGATTTTTTTAAAGCCAGATGGATTTCCTTCTGGCTTTACTTTTGTATGAAACCGTTATTTGGGTATGCTTAAAAGTTTCTTTTCCATTTTTTTTGTTGCAGCTTGCTTTGCTCATACACATGGGCAAGAGACCTATCAGCCCGCGGCAACAGATTTAACTTTTAAACTCAAAAACCTTCGATTAAATTGCCTCAAGTCAGAAACAGATGAGGAAGTTGAACAACACAATCAAACCTTCAGAGAAGAAATCAAACGCGCAATTGAACAAGAATTAAAATTTGAGCTGGACAGTATTCCTAGCTTTGGTTATCTGAAATCACCCGACAAAAAATTTGAATTGTACACTTGGAATACTTTAAAAGAATTTGGAGTGTACGAATATTTTGCGTTTATCAAGTTTAAAAAAGGTCCATTACTGGAATTGAAAGACAACTCAAATAACCTAATCACACCTGAACTGAAAGTAACCGGCACTGATAATTGGTATGGAGCGCTTTATTACGATATAATTCCTGTAAAAAATAAAAAGAGAGAGAAATACTATGTATTGCTTGGTTGGGACGGAAACTCTGAGAATAGTGTAAAAAAAGTGATAGATGTGCTTCATTACAACGAAAAGCTAGACGTTTGGCAATTTGGAAAAAAAATATTTGCCCCCCCATTTAAAGACTTAACTCGCTTTTTCTTAGAATATTCAGTAGAAGTAAATGCATCGTTAAAATACCACCCAAAAGAAGACCGTATAATTTTTGACCACCTGGTGCCGCTCAATAAAGGCCTAGAAGGGGTATTTGAGTTTTATGTTCCTGATTTGAGTTTTGATGGCTTTGAATTCCGAAAAGATTATTGGTATTTTATTCAAAACGTAGATGTTAGGGGAAAACAAAGCATGGATAATTACACCGCCCCAAAAACAAACATTAGGTTGGATTAAAGATGAAATACTTTTTAGTCATATTATTTTCCTTTCTTTTTATCGGCACAGGTTTGGCCCAAGATGGAGTCATTCAAGTGTATAGTGGAGAGAAAAAAAACTTCACTCTATTTGTTGATGGTTTGCAAGAAAATGATGCACCAAAATGGAAAGTAAAAGTGAAGAACCTAATGCCTGGACCACATCATTTAAGGGTGCTTTTTGAAAATGGTCAAACCAATACCATTCAAAAAAGAATGAATTTACCAGCAGCCTCGGAATTGACCTTTGAAATATTGCTTTACGAAAATCACGGCAGAAGTTGGTACGAACTCACCCAAGTAGATTCTGTAATCAGCCCAGATAAATCGCAGAATAAAAATGTGGATAGTACACAAATTAAAAAGCTTGAAGAAGCTACTATAAAAGTGGACTCCTTGGTAAGTGTAAATATTCCGAAGCCAAAAATTAACGCGCCAGAAGGCGTTGATAGTTTATCGCAGCAGTTGGACACCATTTCTAGCGATTCAGTAATAGCACCCTCAGTTTTTCAGTGTAACAACCCCATCCCTCCTACTGCATTCGATCTGGTATTAAAACAATTGGAATCGGAAGATTATGAGGACCTGCTGCTTGACAAAGCAAAAGAGTTGAGTGCAGAAAACTGCCTTTCTTCCATTCAAATTATGGAAGTAATGCAACTTATGGAGTTTGAAGTAACTCGACTTGAGTTTGCAATTTTCAGTTACCCCTTTTGTTTCGACCCCAAAAATTATGCTTTTGTAGAGGATGCTTTTGAATACAATTCCTCCATAGAAAAACTGCACGAGGAACTCTATGCTAAACCCGGTAAAAAAAGTGTTATTAAATAACTGTTGATTTCTTAACTAGTATTTAATCGCCCTTGGGGCTTCTGGTTGATATTTTTTTAGGATTTTCGTATTCCATTATAATTCAAATAATAATTATGGCAAAAGTTCACAATTACAGTGCAGGCCCCTGTATCTTAGATCAATCGGTATTAAAAGAAGCGCAAGCAGCAGTAGGCAATTTCGATAATCTAGACCTCTCAATTCTAGAGATTTCGCATCGAAGTAAAAATTTTGTTGCGGTAATGGAAGAAGCTACAGCGTTGGTGAAAGAAGTGCTTAATGTGCCTGAAGGCTACTCGGTTATTTTCTTGCAAGGTGGCGCCAGTTTAGGATTCTTGATAACAGTTATGAACCTGATGCGTGAAAATGGCAAAGCAGCGTATACCGATACGGGCGCATGGGCCAGTAAAGCCATTAAAGAAGCAAAAAACTTAGGTACAGTGGAAGTTTTGGGTTCTTCTAAGGATGCTAATTACAACTATATCCCAAAAGATTATACCGTACCCGGAGATGTCGATTATTTTCATTGTACATCAAACAACACCATTTACGGCACCCAAATGAAGAGCTTTCCAGAGTGTTCCGTCCCATTAGTTTGCGACATGTCTTCAGACATATTCTCCAAGCAAGTAGACATTTCCAAATTTGATTTGATTTACGCTGGAGCCCAAAAGAACCTAGGCCCTGCTGGTGCTACGCTCTACATTGTAAATGACGAAGTTTTTGGAAGAAACGGAAGAACTATACCTGCTTATTTGGATTTGCAAACCCACGCTTCAAAAGATTCTATGTTTAATACGCCTCCCGTATTCTCAACCTACGTTTCTATGCTTACGTTGCGTTGGCTAAAAGCAAATGGTGGTTTGCCATGGATTGAAGCTAGAAACAATGAAAAAGCGGCATTGCTTTACAATGAAATTGATCGCAATCCTTTATTTGAAGGCACGGCAAACAAAGAAGATCGATCGAATATGAATGCTTGTTTTGTGTTGAAAAACGAAGCACATAAAGAAGCATTTGACCAGCTGTGGAATGACGCAAATATTAGCGGAATTAAAGGTCACCGATCAGTTGGTGGTTATAGAGCATCTATGTACAACGCATTGCCGCTAGAAAGCGTGCAGGTGCTAGTGGATTGTATGAAAACACTAGAAAAAACAGTATAATTCGAATTAAACTAAAACAACTAAATCGTTATTCCGTGCTTGACTCGGAATCTATTTGGACATTAGATTCCTGCTTTCTCAAGAATGACGGGTAAATTCAAAAAATCAAAAGGAAATAAACATGAACATTTTAGCAAACGACGGAATCGCAAATTCAGGTAAAGTATTACTGGAGCAAGCAGGTCATAAAGTAGTAACAGAAACCGTAGCTCAAGAAAATTTGATAGATGCTATCAATAATGAAAATTATGAAGTGGTTTTGGTGCGCTCGGCAACTACAGTTCGAAAAGAAGTTATGGACGCTTGTCCAAACCTAAAAATGATTGGCCGCGGTGGTGTTGGTATGGATAATATCGATGTAGAATACGGGCGCTCAAAAGGTTTACATGTATTCAATACTCCAGCTGCATCTTCCCAATCTGTAGCTGAATTGGTTATGGCGCAATTGTTTAGCCTTGTGAGAATGACTTATGATGCGAACAAAAACATGCCCAGCAAAGGTGCTTCTGAGTTTAAAGTATTGAAGAAAAAGTACGGAAAAGGCATTGAGCTAAGAGGCAAAACATTGGGCATTATTGGTTTTGGCAGAATTGGCCAAAGTCTTGCTCAATATGCATTAGGCTGTGGTATGAAAGTTATTGCTCATGATCCATTTGTAAGCGATGCAAAAATTGAAGTTAAAATTCAAGACCAAAGCTTTCAAGTAAACATTACTACCACCGATATGGATACCTTGATATCTCATTCAGATTTCATTTCATTGCACGTTCCTAAACAAGCTGATGGAAGTGCTGTAATTGGCACAAAAGAACTCAACAAAATGAAGAAAGGTGTTTATTTGGTTAATGCTGCAAGAGGTGGCGTAATTGACGAGTCTGCATTAATCGAAGCGTTAGATAGTGGCAAAGTGGCTGGTTGTGCTCTTGACGTTTTTGAGAATGAACCTACTCCTAATCAAGCTTTGTTAGTTCACGAAAAAATCGCTTCTACTCCTCACGTTGGAGCGGCCACCTTGGAGGCTCAGGATAGAATTGGTGAAGAGTTAGCTGACTTCATTATTTCGAATAGCTAGGTTGGTTAATTTATTATCTCCGTAAATATACCCACTATAGGTACTTGAAGTTGCTGAGTTTGTATCCGGGCTGACAACAGGAATAACAGGCTCAATGGGCTCGGTTTTTTTGCAGCTTGATGCAAAAAAACAAACTGAAATAGTAATAAGAACAGTATTAATTCTTATAAATCCCTAATCCAGATATACTTTAGAAATGTTTGGTAAAACTCCAGACATGTAGGTTTTTGATTTATGATTGGTATTTGTTCGTATATATGCCGTGTCGGAATACAATATCTCGTTGGAATACTGCTTTTTATACTCTTGTTGAAGTCGCCCTTGATTTGAATACAATTTCTTCCCTCTGTATTCAGCGACCGAGAATGCTCTATAGTCATCCTTCCATATGTATATAAAAATTGAGTCCGAGGTGCTTTCATAAGATTCATCCAAATAAACATCTACCTGAGTAATAGCTTGAACATACAGAGTATCATAAACGGCCTTATTAAGCGGAATATTGGTAATTACTGTTTTATAGCCAGCGTCTTTTCCATTATCAACTAAATCAAAATCTACCACCTTCCAACTTGAGGAATTATCGTATTTAAACTGAAAGTAGCCCTTATCATCCGTCGTGGTTTCTGCAACCACTGTTCGGTCTTGCGAAAAAGAACCTTCAATAGCTAACTGAACCGTTCTATTAGCTATGGGTTCAAAAGTTTTATTATCTCCATAAAAATACCCACTGTAGGTACTTGAATTTGCTGAGTTTGTATCCGGGCTGACAATAGGAATAACAGGCTCAATGGGCTCTGGTTTTTTGCAGCTTATTACAAAAAAACAAACTGAAATAAATAGTACTATTCGTTTCATAACTTATTGAATTTTAAGGATTCGGTATAATTATTATCGTGTACCACCATATTATACATGCCTGGTGGTAGATTAGTTACAGAAATAGGGAAATGATTATCTATATTTTGTAAATTCTCTATTGAAATACTAGCATGGCATTTTCCATTGATATCGAACAAGCTGATTTGAGTTTGTTCAATTTTAAACTTATTGGACAACACTACTGTAAAATCACCCTTATTTGGATTGGGGTACAGGTATAAATTATCAGATATAGTTGGTATATTCATCGGTATATCTTTCCTTCCTTTATTTTTTCTGTAATTCACATTAGGAATAGCACAGCTTAATGGATAAACATTGGAAACGCTTGCATTGCCATACGAAGGTACATTAGCCAAGGCAGTAGGGTGAATAGAAATTGTATTACAACCCCAACAGTTGAGTTCAGTGTTCTTACCCTGCTCTACTTCATAAGGTTTATCATCAGAAAAATAATTCTCTGGTACATCAAGAATTGAAAAATTTGGAATATTCGGATACTCATAAATTTTGTTCAACTCTTTACCAGCTTCTAGGTGAAAGAAATTATCGTGTGTTGCATTTCGATTGTAATTTATATTTTCAAGATATAAGGTATCATCACCAATCTCTCTGTTAAGCAGATAGACCGAATCTCCGTTGTTTAATTGCCACTGAGGGTAAGGCAATACGTAATTACCCCAAACACCAAAGTGGTTTTTATTTCCTTCTGGTTCAATAATACCAGGTGTATTGGGTATTTCGCCTTTTATTACGTGTAGTGGCGTGTGCGCCATTTTTTGTGAGGTAGGCAAAGACAATATATCTGGGCTATAGGGGTCTAATCCCGCACCAACAGCATCAAAGGCAAGTGCAGAATATGTTGGTGTAATAGTAAATCCTAAATCGTTGCTTACACCAATAAAGGTAAAGCCATAAGGACCAATTTTTTTCATTGAAACAAATGTCATTGTCCCATTTGGGTCAATATTACTTGTTAATAAATTTCTATTGCCTAGCCTGTCTAATATTCCATCTGCGTAATAACGACCAGAAACTTGACCACCAGCATAAATACCCATTGGTATTGCGTTGGTAAGCGAATAACGTTGAATAAATTTAGTTTCCTCAATGTCATAAGTAGGTAATTTCCAACGCCTCCATCTTAACCTTCGTTTTTTTTCTGAATTCTGAAGTTCAAATATGGTTGAAGTTGTGTTTGGGACAGGTGTGGATAGTGCAAATGTTTTTCCACCAGCATTCAGAATTTTACCAAACAGACTAAACGAAAGTTGATAAGTCCCCGCAAAATAAATATCACCGGGTTGTTTTAAATTGGACGTTCCATTTCTGGTGGTATTCTGACCATTTAGCATACCATATGAAAGAGCCACCAATTTGCAATGCTCTGGCCAACCCGTTCCGGTAGGTGATGAGTTTTTTACAAGGTTAAAAAAGTTAATGTGTTCTGTAAGAGGCTGGGAGCTATATTCAAACTCAAGTAAATGTTCGGTTACGTTGCCGTTTTGACTTGTACTGAAGTTGAAGTTATCTAATGACAATCCAGCGATATGCTCTCTAAGAGCCTGTTTTGTTGCCATGCTATTTAAAATCTTGAAAGTGTTGATATTTCTCCGTTGAAGAAAGGGGTTTACAAATGCTAGCTTAGTAAATAAAACCTCCAATCCAAATTGCATACTTAGCGGTAAGTTATATCCAAAAAAAGAAGGGTCAAGAAATAAACACAACCTAGTATTATGGGTCAAATCATGTCTGTGCGTTCCATAATTTGGGTTTTGCTCATAAAGATTAAGAGCATATCTAGCATACAGCGCACCAAAGGATTGGGTTATCATTACAAACTGAGGTTGTATATCCCCAGAAGTACAATGCGTCCCTTTCAACCAATCGATTACATTCATTACCGCGGCTGTATTAATAGAAATGTCTGCAAATGGTTCTTCAAACTCCAATGAGTATATTGTGTAACCTTGATTTCTAAGTTGTGCAAAATTATGTTTGGCCATTGCCTTTGTATAAGAGCCTTCTGCAGTAACCCTCCCTCCGGTAATATCGTATCCAGGTATATGAAGAATAACTTTCTCAGCATTAGTCCCTTTCAAAGGCGAGCAGGCATCGTATTTTGCTACACGTACATCAGAAAAGTTTAATACTTGGTCTGCTGTTATCTTTTTCTGACCAAATTTTATAGGGACTGTAGATCGAGAACTTTTAGTCACATTATCCTGAGGATCTAAGACTTCAGCATAAATATGCTTTTTACCTGCTCCAGAATACTGAACTGGATATATAGTTTCAGTCGTTATAGAAGAGACAAGCTGCGGCCCCAAGCCATCTCCAAAATCTATTTGAAAGGTTCCAGAAGTATAATCTTGAGGATTATCAACGAATACATATTCTGGGTCAAGTTTATATACAACATTGGTAAAAGTTTCTATCTCATTTAATGGAGCTACTGCAAATAATTCACCCTTTTTGTATGGACTAGAGCTTCGATTTGCATTATCGGATATGGAATTTGTTACAGTGTCTATATAAAAGAAATTAGTATCGTATAGAATAGAATCATATATTAAATCATCATAATTTAAATCCATTAAGCCAAGTAAAATAGTGTCATAAACAGCTATTACTTTGTCAGCAACTGTATCTAGCGGCACTTTAGTGCTTGTATCGTATGCGGCGTAATACATGTCCTCATACAATGACCACCAATTTAAAAAGTCTATTGTATCCTGATTATTGTTATTGTACATTGAAGGTGAACATAACTTTACATCTAGAGGCAAAAAATATTGCGTTGGGGAAGTTGGTGGTGATAATTGCTGAAAATGAAATCTCAAATCTAAATCCAAGGTCCTTATTTCAGGCATAGTATGTTGAGCAGCAACTGTGCCCACCAACGACATTGAACTAATAATCGCAACTAATAATAATTTTATTGTTGTTTGTTGTTTGTTGTTTGTTGTTTGCGTATTCATGTCTTAATTTTTATACGCAGCCAAATTATTACCCATTACTCTAAATACCGATTGCTAAAACCGCACATTTTTGTTACACATTTTTTTTTACATTTATAAATATATAAATTATATGATAATTGAAGATGGATTGGCATATTAACCTTAAAAAACTACGCAGTTCAAAAAAACTAACTCAAGAAGAACTTGGCTTTCGCAGCAATATCTGTCACTCAACAATAAACAGACTGGAATCGGGTAAAGTAAAGTTTAACGAAGAGCACCTCTTAAAACTAGCGCATTGCTTAAATATGCCTGTAAACCATTTGGTTCGGCACTTGAGTTCTGGTATCACCGAACTTTCTTTTACCGAAATAGAGAAAAGACAAGCAGCTTATTTCATTCAATTAAAAGACTGTCTGCTAGATTATAAGACCACATCCAACAACTTATCTCAGTTAAATGAAAAATTGCAAGAGCAGATAAACAAAGAAAAAAGTTGGGCATTGGGAGAGGTTCAACGTATAATTAATACTCATAATGATTCCATTTCTAAAGAATCGCCATCAAATTCTCCGAAATAAGAGTTGTAGAGCAAAAATAGCCTTACCTAACTCGAATGAAATAGAAAGTCCGATACGTGAACACGCGCACACACGCTGCTTAATTAACCAGGCCTAATGCACCAACCCACAAAAAAGTTTTTCAGAGCTAGAAAGTATTGATTGGTGATCGCTTTCTGCTTTAGCAAAAAAATGCGTAATGAACTGCATAACTTACGTTGCTGCAAGCTAATAAAACCTTTTAATACTTTTTTGCTTCCATTTATAGCTTCAGTCAAATGGAAAAGCCAAGCCGGATTAATGCAAAAAAATACGCTATTCCAGCAACACGCCAACAAATCATCCTAGCAACCTACGATTGATTTGCAGCTCGTTTAGTAAATAAAACACAAACTAACCAGAAGTAAAGGCTAATAATCACTTCATAGCCCACAAAGCAATAATATATAGATAACTCCATTTGCAACTAAACGTCTGCAGAACCCACATCCAGTGCAATAATTTTATATTAACCAAACACTTATTAGCGAATTTTACAAGTCCTTACAACAAGGTTAGACCGTGCAAAGTATATTTGCACTGCGACAGCCTTAATTGTCGCGTTTTTTTATGGCAAAAATTATCCCATTTAAAGCTTTTCGCCCACCAAGAAACATGGTGCATTTGGTGGCTTCGCGCTCTTTTGTTTCCTACTCGCGTTCTGGTCTTAACCATAAACTGAGCACTAATCCCTACTCTTTTATCAATATCATAAACCCAGAGTTTGGAACTAAGGTAAAAACAAAACCTAACTCGGTTAATCGCTTTAAAAAGGTGCGCGAGAAGTTTCTTGAATTTATAAATGAAGGAATATTTGTTCAAGATACTGAGGATAGCCTATACTTATACCGACAGAAGTTTCATGGGAATGTATATACTGGAATTATCGCAGGGGCATCTATTGACGACTATGAAAATGGCACTATAAAAAAACACGAGCATACCATTCTAAAGCGCGAAGTAGTTTTTAAAAAATATTTAGAAACTACCGATATGAACGCAGAGCCGGTTTTGATGACCTACCCCGACAACACGAGCATAAAAGAAGTACTAGATAAGGTTATGAAAACTGAACCTGTTTATGACTTCATTTCCGCTAACAGCGCCAGTCACGAATTTTGGCAAATTTCGAATACTCAGGATATACAAGATATACAACGACAGTTTGACACGTTTGATGCGCTTTACATAGCAGATGGGCATCACCGCTGTGCCTCTTCAAACCTATTGGGACATGAAATGCGTCGAAAAAACCCCAATCACACGGGAAAAGAAAAATACAATTACTTAATGAGCTTTTTTATTCCAGAAAGCCAACTGAATATACTGGAGTTTAACAGAGTGGTTCAAAACCTTAATGGACTCAGCGATGAACAGTTTTTAGGTAAACTGAATGATTTCTTTGAAGTAAAAAAACTTAACGTCAAGGATTACAAACCCAAATCGTACAATCAAATTGGTATGTACTTATCGGGCGAGTGGTATGCCTTAGATGCTAAAATTGGCACTTTTGACTCCAACCACCCAGTAGAGCGCTTAGATGTTTCTATTCTCTCACAAAATATATTGGAACCCATATTGGGTATAAGAGATTTGAGAACGGACAAACGTGTGCAGTTTATTGGAGGTAGAAACGATAACGACTCGCTCAAAAGACTCATTGACAGAGGTAAAATGAAGGTCGGTTTTGTTCTACACCCGATTACTACAAGTCAATTGAAAAATGTAGCAGACATGCATCAGTACATGCCGCCTAAAAGCACATATATTGAACCAAAAATTAGAAGCGGCCTAGCGTTGTATAAAATTAGTGATTGATGTCGGAGACCCCAAATTCATTTAATGTACGCATTTATGGATTGTATATCCATAATGAGCAATTATTAGTTAGTGATGAGTTGTTGCGAGGGGAGCCTTTTACCAAATTACCCGGTGGCGGGCTAGAGTTTGGAGAATCGCCAATAGAGTGTTTGCACCGTGAGGCAAAAGAGGAAATGAATGCAAAAATTATAGTAAACCAGCATTTTTATACAACCGACGAATACATTCAGTCCTATTTCAGACCGTGGGAACAAGTTATTTGTTCCTATTATTTTTGCACCTTGTGCGACCCCACTAGCGTTATTACCTCTAATAAAAAAATGGATTTTGATGTTACAATAAAAGGAAACCAAGAGTCCTTTCGTTGGGTAAATTTGACTGATTTAGCTCAGGAGAAGTTCAATTTTTTAAGCGACCGAACTGCCATTCAACGCCTTATAAAAACACGCTAATGTCTGATTTTATCAAATCAGTACTTCTGTGCAGTGCACTTGCTTTTGGTATAACCGGGTCTGCTCAGAAACGAGATACCGCGCAGCAACAATTCATGGGTTTCGACCTTCAAAAAGAACGAAAACTTACCATCTTACCTACAGTATATTACAAACCAGAAACCAACTGGGCATTTGGTGTATCTGCACTTATGTACCGAAGGTTAAATAAATCGGATAGCATTTCTCCCCTGAGTTTGGCTGGGTTGTCTTTTGCTTATACGCTCAACAACCAAACCTTATTTTCTATGCCTTTTCGAATATTCTTTAAGGAGGACAATTATCGATTGAATGGCGAAATATCCTATTATCGCTATCCCTATTTTTTTGCAGGAATTGGCACCAACCGAAGGCTTCTGGACGAACAATATACGGAAGACTACGATGCCAGTTTCCCCAGAGTAGCAGTTACCGGTCTCAAAAAATTTAAGACCCATTTTTTTACCGGTCCAAAATTGTTTTACCAGCACACAACCATCAATTCTGTTAAGCAAAATGGTTTGCTTGACACACTAAATGTACCCGGCACAGCGGGTAGTGTGACCACAGGTGTAGGTTGGGAGTTGGTATTTGATAAAAGGGATTTTGTTTATGCACCAACTAAAGGCTTCTATTCAAATATTTCGTTTATTGGATTTAATAAAGCTATGGGGGGGAATTTTGAGTACAACCTATTCTCCGCTGATATTCGGAAATACGTCAATTTAGGCAATGAGCACGTTTTGGCAATGCAACTTTTTGGAAGCTCTATTTTCGGAACCGCTCCATTCAATAAATTGGCCCAGCTTGGCGGTGAAAAAATTATGCGCGGGTACAGAAAGGGCATTTTGAGAGATAATCACTTATTAGCATCACAAATCGAATACAGAACACCGATATGGTATTTCATTGGACTAACCGCCTTTGCTGGAACTGGAGCAGTATCCAGTGAAATCAATAACTTTAAAACAGAAAACTTTGTTCCCAGTTATGGCGGTGGATTGCGTTTAGCCTTCAACAAAAAAGAACGCATTCACATTCGTTTCGACTATGCTCGTGGGCTTGATCGAAATCAATTCTACCTTACTTTTGCTGAGGCATTTTAGAGCGCGCACGCCATAAGCGGAATTTATTCTCCTTAAACCTGTAGGTCCAAATACTGGTTTGCCCTGCTTCCATTCGAGTCCAAACCAATTGAACGATACCATCCGTTGCGTCGATATTATTATAATCCCCAAAAAACTTATTGGATTGCGGCACAAAGGGGTCTTGTTTTATGCGCTTGTACTTAAACGTTTCACCTCCATCATATGATCTCGCCAATAAAACATCTGTCCGTGTATCGTTATACCGACTTCTATCGTAAAAAATGAAGTAAAGAATCCCACTGGTCTGATCCAAAGTCATCCAAGTTAAAAATTGGTGCCCTTTTCCTTTTTTTCTGCCTAATTTTTTGGTACTTGACCAGGTCTTACCGAAATCATCCGAATATTTCAGAAAAACGTCCGTGTTCAAAACACCATTCCGCTGATCACTCCAATTTACATACAACCTATCGTGATACTTGCCTTCCGTTCTGTCCATTGCGGTAACGGGCATGCCGTTGCAGCGACTAATCCCTTCAATATCAAGCGTCCAACCGGCAGTATTACTATCTACCAGCAGAGGTTCTTTCAGCCATTCCTTATCGTTTTTTTTATTCAACCGAATTCCATTTGGCCCTGCCCAAGCCACGTACACCTTATTATCCGAATCAAAAGCAGGAACTGCACCTTCGGTTGTTAAAGAGCTGTCGATACAATCACCAAATGCAGCGTTGATTTTTGTAGGTGCAGACCAAGTCTGTCCGTAATCTTTTGAGGACGAAAATAGAATGTTAGATTGACAAGTATCTGAAGTACTTCCGTAGGCATCAAACTGCGTCCACGAAAGATAAATCTCCTTTCTATTTTCATTAAACACTGCCCAATGTTTGTCTTGGGCCTTGCTTCCGTTTAACCCAACATAAGTACCCGATGTCCATGTCTTTCCAAAATCTTCTGAACGCTGACATACAATCCGATCAATCCAATTGCCCTGTGCAGGGTTGCTTAAATGAAAGTAGTAATACCTTCCCAAGCTATCCGAAATAACCACAGGATCGCCCCAAACTCCATACTTGGAAGTCATTTTTTTTCTTTCCCAAGATTTGCCTCCGTCATTACTTATGTATAGGTTATTCAGGTTGGCACCGCAGAGCACAGATTGAGGGTTTTTACGATTGAGGGTAATGCTTGGCTCATTTGGATCTTCCACATTACCCACTAAAATTGGTTGTTGGGCAAAAACCGTCAGTGGAAACCATAAAAACAAGATAATGACTCTCATATCGCCAATCGTTTGTTTACCATTTTTTCAATAAGTTGAAATAAAACCAAGGGCTGTCTTGTTCTCCATGCAACATCGTTTAATCTGCCTCCAGTAACAAAATATTGATCGATATTTTCATGGGCAAATTCCTCTAATATATGGTTTCTAAAATTCAATACGGCTATCCATCCGTCTTCAATATCCTCGTACCACTCTTCATAATAAGAATCATCTGAAGGGTGAAAATTCAACACGTTCTCTCCTATCAAAATAAAGTACAAAATACCCTCATCAATTAGATGGTCGACAATATTTCGTTTCAGCGTTTGAATGTCGTTGTAGAGCGTATCGTTCCATTCGCCCATGAGTTCAATTATTGCAAACTGATGCTCGTAATCGGCATAAATAATTTTTAAGAAAAGAGTGGTAGAACCTATGTTATCCCATTGCGGGTGAATCACATGATCGTATATTACGTCACTAAAATAAAACTCAGAATACTCTTTTCCGTAAAATGGCGAGCGCTGATCCTCTTCTGCTGTGTACAGTTCTCTCCACCGATAATATGGTTCAATTTCATGCATCTATACAAAGCTAATTGCTAAATTTTATTGCAAAAGTTTTCTGGCATTTTTTCTGTAAGTACTTACTCAATACAATTTAAAAGTCCATAACAAAGCACGCACTATTACGTTCAATAACATGAAGTGAAATAACTATATTCGCTCGGACTTTTTGTACAAATATTCTGGACTGACTCTGTGAGTAAACTATTTAAAATATTATTCTTCGCTTTAACGCTAGTTTTGGCTATAGGTGTGCAAGAGGCGCGTGCTCAAGATGATATATTAGACGCTATTGAGGCTGAACTGAAAGCAGAAGAAGAACAAAAAAAAGCGGCAGAGAAAGCTGCAAAAAATGCAGAGAAATACCAAGCCAATTATCAAGCAAGTATTCGAAAAGCAGACGCCTATCTTAGATCCAAAAAATTTGACGATGCTATTGAAGAATATGAAGAAGCAAAAAAATGGGGACCTTTAGAATCCTATCCTGCTGAGCAAATTGAACTTGCAAAAAAAGAAAAAGTAAAACAAGAAGCTGCAGAAAAACAGGCGAAAATTGAGGCAGAATACAAGGAGGCCCTGCAAGTGGCTGATGAATTGTTTAACGAAAAAAAATACTTAGAAAGTATTCCAGAATATGAGAAAGCCAAAAAGATAAACCCTGAAATGGCCTACCCCACCGACCAAATTGGCGAGGCCAAAAAGCTTCAAGCCAAATTAGAAGAAGAACGTGCAAAAGCGGAAGCTGCCAAAAAACTAGAAGAAGACTATCAGAAAGCTTTAGACGAAGGAGACGATGCACTAAAAGATGAGGCATACGATAAAGCCATTGCTGCATATGAAAAAGCAAAAAAATTAAAACCCACAGACCAAGTACCTAAGGCGCGAATTAAAACAGCGCAAGACGCAAAAACTGCCGCTGCTGCCAAGGCTGCTCAAGCAAAACTTCAAGAAGAATTTGACGCAGCAATGTCCAAGGCTGAGGACTTGCTTAAAGCGGAGAGCTATGACGATGCGATTGCAGCGTTTAAGGAAGCTCAGAAAATAATGCCTACTAACCCTGATCCAAAAAGTAAAATTACAGAAGCCGAAAACCTCAAAAAGCAGGCAGCTCAAGCCGCAACTCAAGAAAAATATCAGAACTTAATTGATGCAGCTGATGATTTATTAAAAGACAGCCAGTTTGAAGCAGCAAAAAAGAAATACTCAGAAGCATCGGCGGTAAAGCCCCAAGAGACTTATCCTAAAACCAAAATAAAAGAGTGCGAAGAATTAAAAGTAGCGGCCAAGAAAGCAGAGCTGAAAGAACAGTATGACGCTTTGGTTAAAGAAGCAGATGATTTGCTTGAAAAAGAAGATTTTGATTTAGCAAAGAAAAAGTACGAAGAGGCATTAAAAATATTGCCTCATGAGACGCACCCTAAAACAATGATTGCGGAAGCAGATACTAGAAAGAAAAACAAAGCCAATCAATTGGTGCGAGCCGAATACGACAAGCTCATTGCAGAAGCAGATGCTTTGGTAAAGGCGGAGGATTTTGACCAAGCTGTAGTAAAATACAATGAAGCAAAAAAAGTGATACCTAATGAAACCCATCCTGGAGATATGCTCATTGAAATAGAAAAACTTAAAAAACAGAAAGCGCAAGCCAAAGTAGAAGAAGAATACGAAAAAGCTATGTCCAAAGCCGAAGCGCTCATGCGGGAAGAAAAATTTACCGAGGCTATCGCTGGTTTTGAAGCCGCGCACAAAATTCTACCTACAGAGAATAAAACTACGGAGTTGATTGCAGAAGCAAAAAAATTGATTGCCGATAAACAGCACGCTGCATCGCAAGCTGAGTTTGACGCCAAGGTAAAAACTGGTGAAGAATTACTGAAAGAGAATAAGTTTGACGAAGCCATTGCTAGCTTTAGAGCTGCCGCTGAAATTTTACCGAACGATAATAAAGCCCAGTTTCTGATTGAAGAGGCGCAAAAAGGGAAAAAGTCTTTTGAAGAATCGATTGCTTTGGAACAATTTAATGGACTCATAAAAGCAGGAGATGCTGCACTGGAATCGGAAGATTTCGTAACGGCCAGGCTTAAATACAACGAAGCCTTGGCTAATTACAAACCGGGTAAAAATGAAGTGGATAAAAAATTAGCCGCGCTGGATCAAAAAGAAAAGGAAAAATTAAACGCTGAAATGGCAGAGGCAGCTGAGGCCGAGAAAAAAGAGAAGTTCGAAAAACTTGTAGCAGAGGCCAATTCAAAAACTGGAAATAACGACTTTCAAGGAGCGCTATCAAGTATCAATCAAGCTTTATCTGTTTTTCCAAATAATGAAGAAGCACTCACTCTGAAATCTGAATTAGAAGGGCGAATTGAGACCGCTAAAAAGGAGGCTGAAGCATCTGCTGAAAAGGAGAAGTTAGCACAACAAAAAGCAGCTCAAGCCAAGCAAATAAGTGATTTAGTAACACAAGCTAAAAGTGATGCGAGTCAAAAGCAATTCACTGCTGCATTAAACAAAATAGAACAAGCCTTAGCAATTGACGCAAGTAATCCGGATGCTATTTCAGCAAAAACGGAAGTATCGGCCGCTCAGAAAGCCTTTGAATTAGAAAAACAAGAAAATGCTGCTGCAGAAGCTGAAAAAGAAAAAGCGCTCAAAGAAAAACAAGCGCAAATTAGTACACTACTCACCCAAAGCAGTGAGCTCATAGGTACAAAAAAATACAGCGAAGCAACAGAAGTATTGAATCAGGTATTAGAACTTGACCCAAGCAATAGCAGTGCTCAAGAAAAAATCGCAGAAATTAAAAGCTTAAAGGAATCGGAGCGGTTGGCGAGTGAACAAGCAGAAAAATTAGCAGCGGAGAAAGAACAACAAGCACTAAAACAAAAGCAGGTAGCAGATATTATGTCTCTTGCAAATAAGGCCTATGCTGCAAATAAATACGAAGAGGCTTTGACGAAATACAATGAAGCGCTTGCCATTGATGCTGAAAATTCAACAATTCAAGAAAAAATACGCAGTACCAAAAACCAAATTGAAAAAGCCCAAAACGAAAAACTCGCGGCAGAAAAAGCGGAAGCAGAAGCTTTAGCTGCCCAAGCTGCCGCCGCTGAAAAAGCTAAGAGATCAGCCAACATAAGTAAGTTGCTTGAAGAAGCTTCAGACCTAGAATTAGCAAGGAGTTTGAAAGCGGCAAAAGCAAAATATACCGAGGTTCTGACTATTGATGCAAACAATTCTACGGCACAGAGCAAAATAACTTCGATTACCAATCAATTGGAGCAACGTTCAAAAGAACAAGCGGCTGAGCAGGCAGCAAAAAAGGCAGAACAAGAAAGGCTCGCAGCACTGGAAGCATCAAAAGCGCTCAAACAAAAAGTCGCCAGCCAATTGGGAATTGGTGATCAAATGATGCTCAATAAAAATTATAAATCAGCCGTTTCAGCTTATCAGGAGGCATTAGACATAGACGCTGAAAACAGTCTGGTAAAATCCAAAATTGCTGAAGCAAAAAAGATGGTGGAGTTGGAAGAGCAACAGCGTGCTAAAATGAATGCGCAACAAAAACAAGAGAAAATAAGTGAATTACTCAATGAAGCTAAGCTGCTAGTGGTGAAACAAGAGTACCTGCAGGCCAAGAGTAAGTACGAACAAGTGATTGAAATCGAATCTTCCAATGCTGCTGCTCAATCGGGATTAGAAGCAATAAAAGGAGAACTTGGTGCTTTGGAAGAGGCCGAGGCACTTGCCGAAAAACGACGTGCTGCTGAGCTTGAAAAAATGAAAAAAGTTGAACAAATATTGGATGACGGGTTCGATTTATTTGCTGGTGGAAAATACGACGAAGCCATCAATAAATTCAAAGAAGGTGTGGATATAGACCCTACCAATCAAGAATTGAAGCAAGGCATTCACGACGCATTAGAGCAACAAAATCGTTTGAAGATGATTATGCTAGCAAAAAAATCTAATCGCCCTAGACCACAACCCAAATTCAAAACAGAATCGATTGGAAAAGGAGACCGAACTGATAAGTTAAAGTACCAGAACGAGCTTGGAAAAGCCTATCCCGAAGGAGTTACAGAAACCAAAAAACAAGAAAACAGAAAAGAAATAACTACTCGAATTGTGGTGCGAAAAAATGTTGGGTCGGAATACAAGCAAATCCGCTACGATTGGGGAGGTACTTATTACTTTAAAAATGGTGAGTCAGTGGGTACCTACATTTGGCAATACGAGACGCGCGACGAGCTTAATAACTAAAGGCTCCATTCTTCAGGATTAAACTCTCCTTCTTCAATTTCTATAGCATTGCCATCTTTCTGAAACAGCTTCATACTATTACCCCTCCCCTTTAAGTAATACTTATCTCCAAGCACTTCAATGAGGGAACATTCTCTTAGGCCAATTAAAGGCGTATTGGGGTTCAAAATCTGAAATTCCTTTAGCCGCATATCACGTGTTTCACCACCATGCCCCTCAATGCTTGCATTGGTATAATGCACATTCAATTGAAAGGGCAGCTGGCCAAGTCCATCAAAGCTTTTTGGCTGTACAATAGGCATATCATTGGTTGTAAATAAATGAGGACATGCGGTATTGCTTCCAGCACTCCAACCCATATAAGGCATACCGCTATTTATTCTATCGTTGATAGTTCCAATTAAATCTAATTCATGTAATTGCTGAAACAATCGAAAAGTATTTCCTCCGCCAATAGCAAGTGCTTCACAGTTTCGAATTGCTTCTTTCGGATTGTCGAAATCATGAATTCCAACTATGTCATGCCCAATTGAGTTATAAACTTCATGGACCGTATGGGTGTACTTGTCGTAATTAATGCTTACCCCTGCGTAAGGAATAAATAGAACTTTGATTCTTTTATCTCCTAAAAAGGACTGAACAAATGGTTTTCCCCAATTAAAATAGGGTTCGGTTGGTATGGATGAATTACTGAGTAATAATAATTTTTTCATAGCGTCACATAAAAGCTTTTAACACCTTTCAAATATCAAAAAATTATCGCAGATTCCGTAAGATAAAGTGGGTCAGTATTAATCGCTTTGCTCTAAAGGGTGCAGTTGCGCATTATTCAACAAATAACATCTTTTCAAAGTGGGCATTGTCCTTTCCTACTATACCAATAACATACCAACCTTTACTCAAATCACCTAGGTCAATAGACAGCTCTTGACCATTGTGAATTTCTTCAAATTCATAAGAATTCACGTGTTGACCGGAAGTGTTTATGACATAAATCGTCGTTTGTTCCAAATGATCGTCTTCAAACCCTATTCGAATATTATTACCTATATTCATGAACGAATATTTATGTCCTTTTAGTTCAATAGGCTCAATATCAATTACCTTAGAATAATCTATTCCTCCATCAATATCTACTTGCTTTAACCTGTAAAATGCAGCTAAGCTCATGTCAATTTCATAATCGTCATACTGGTAATAGTGCACCTTATTTGTAGTTCCAAAACCGTGCACCTCACCTATTGACTCCCAACCACTTTCCTGCATACGTTGAATCACGAAATAATCGTTATTAACCTCTGAAGCAGTAGTCCATTCAATTCTCGCTTTTTCCTCAGTCAGTTCCGCGACAAAGTCTATTAAGGACACTGGTAAGCCTGTAGGAGATCCACCACAACCTCCTTGCAAACATAGACTTGGACCGGTTAAGTCCGGTTGATTACCTCGCCAAATCGTATTGTTCCCTATATTAAACTTAGACCCTCCATTTCCTCCAGTCAACCGACCGCCAAGAAAAATATGCAACTCTCCATTTGCAGTTAAGTTTATTTTTTTTCCGTTATTAAAATCCAATGTACCCGAAACATATATGCGCATTGAATTGTAAGCACCACAGTTGCAGTTCACTTTTACGGTAACACCGCTTGGTATCACCACATCATCTCCGGCAGAAGGAGCTCCTGCGGGAGACCAAGTAACCGCTGAATTCCAATTTCCATCAGATGCTGTTTTGGTTGCAGCAAAGGAATTGTAACCTAACAAAACTAGAGTACTCAATATTAGGATTAATCGGTTCATTTTTAGCAATTTAAACAATCAAATATACTCCTTATTTACTTCAAAAATAACAATCAAAACACAATTTAGCAAATCATGCTTTCCACTGGTATTAACTAATCTAAACAGTAACGCCTCAGTTCAGTTTAAAGCTTTGTCAGATTGGCAGACAAAAATGAATACTATTTGCCTCATATAGTTGTGGAAAATAAAAAGCGATCTTAACTTCTATTACTCCCATTAAAAGCCATTCTACCAATATAGAGCGCTACACTAGATGACTAAAAAGGCATCAATAAGCCCAAGGAAAGGATAAAGGCTCGACCGGTTAGAAGGTTATTTTCTGAAATTCACTACTCGTAGGACCAACAACTCCAATTAAATACCAACCTTTATTCAAACCTTTAGTATCAATCGTTATCGCGTCATCAATCTTTACGTTCTTAAGGTCAATTAACTTCGACAACCTTCCCAAAGCATCTATTACGTGAATTTTTGTTTCTGCAGTTGGCTGCATGCTAAACTGAAGTGTAACAGAGCTACCAACATTAATTATTGTAAAGGAGTTATTGACCTCAGTGTTCGTTTTTATATGAATAGGAATAACTTCACTGTAACCGATCTGTCCATTAAAATCTACTTGTTTTAAACGGTAGTAAATAAGCTGTATTTGTGTCAACAGTGTCATCTTGAAACGAATACAGACTCGCCTAATTGGTAGTACCTTGACCTAATTGTTTCTGGAATAACCAAAAAAACACCCAATAAGGTGCAAATTTATATTGATCGTAAATTATAAGAAAATACGTTGTAATTTTCTGGGGCAACGGTTTTTAATTGACTTCGAAAGAACAATTAAATGATAATATAGGCTTTTGCACTATTACTTACAATTTCATTAGTTTCGTCCGAAACTATCAAACTATGAAAACTAGAATATTAACTTTAAGTCTCGTTTTTCTTGCATCGTTATCTTTTGCCCAAAGCCCTACTGCTCCAGCATTGGATTTCAATATGTTCATTGAAAACAATGGCTATTTAGTGACCAATGAAACTGAAGGACCAGTAGCAATAGGTTGTGATCTTTGGATTAAAGGAAACTACCAAGTAAGCACAAATCAAAAAGGAACGTTTAAAGTGGGTGGATTACCCACGACTTTGGTTGTTGGTAACAAAGTTAAATTTAAAGCAGGAAACTCGCTTCAAGTAAATAGCAATGGATATGTAAAAATTGGTGATTGTACAGGAGCTAATGTATGGTATAAGGATCAAAACAATGCTTTCTCTCCAATACGAGTAACTAAGAATAACTATTACAACTCTACTCCATACTTGCACTTGCAAGCTAATTCTCAAAATTTGGGGGTAAGTGCAACAAATAACCCAATTTGTCAGTCAAATGTTATTGATTTTGGTGACGCATTCTCAAAACTAAAGACCAATTCAAGCAATTTGAGTTTATGTTCTCATAATGCGCAGTTAACCAATGCCAACGGACAAGCAGTAACCGTGAGCAACTTACCTAGTCAGGTTAAAATTAACCTATCGAGTGGAAAGAATGTTTTAAACCTTACTGGTAGTCAATTAAATAGTGTTCAAATATTTACATACAATCAAAAGCCAAGTGCAAGTCAATACTTGATTATTAATGTTGATGCTCAGGGAACTTTCAATTGGAATGTTTGGAACCAAGCTGGAGTTGGTCAACAAGATTGTCCATATATTCTATACAATTTCTACAATACAACGAAATTGGTTATTAAAGGAAATTCAACTATTGAAGGAACAGTGCTAGCACCAAAAGCTTACATAGAAAAAATTGTAAACCAAAGTAATATTGAAGGACAAGTAATTGGTACTTTCTTTTACCATAAAGGAGGGGAATTACATTACGCACCATTTGCTCCAAATGAACAAGGTTGTGCTCCAAGCAATACTCCTACAGCTAGCAGCTTTAATTTTAGCGATTCTGCAATGTGCTTAATTGGCAATTATTTTTCATTTTTCAATAACTCAACTGGAGATGGCCCATTAAGCTACAAATGGACCTTCGGAGATGGTGATACAAGCACATCTACAAACACTGCTCACACTTATTCTACTCCTGGTACTTATCAAGTTACTTTAATCACAACTTCTAATAACGGCAGCGATACTTCAACCAAATCGGTTACAGTACATCCAATGCCTCTCGCAAACTTTAGCGTAAACGATACCGTTCAAGACAGTACCAACAATCAATTTATTTTTACTGCACTTCAAACAACTGGAATACAAAATTACAAATGGAATTTTGGAGATAGTTCTCTAAGTAACGGTACTTCTAGCGTTTCAAATCATATTTATGCTGGACCAGGTGCTTATACTGTTAACTTGGATGTAACCGATGTCAACGGTTGTGAAAACAATGCCTGCCTATTAGTTACTGTTGAACAAGATTCTTGTGGTTCAGGAAATGATGGGGGATTAGAAAGTCACAGTTTAGAGGGAATTGTTTCCGCAATGAATTATAAGAATGCGAAAAACAGCAAACAAAAGTTTAATCCGCATACTGCACCTAAGTTTGAAAAATCAGGAATCAATTTTGGTTCAAGAGGAAATGGCAGTCCTACCCTTGAACAATTTTTTCCTGCAAGCTTAAAAATGGGTGGAAGTGCAATTAAGAGTTCTCCTGATCATTTATTAGGCATAACTAATGCAAAGGAAATCACTTCGGTTGATTATCTAGTTAATAATAAAACAAGAGCTTCTGTTTTAGCGAGTATTACGAATGAAAAACCATACAGTCATACAAAATACACTTGCGATAGATTTCAAAAATCAGAAATTGTTTTCTTAGATAAAGTAACTATAGAACAGGAAGACTTCATTCTTTTCGTTCTGAAAAGACATAACGGAGTTTATGAATATGGAATTGAGTTTACTACAGGCTATGATGTTGGTGAAAATCAATTTGGATTACAGTCTAATTGGTTAATTGATGAATATGCTCCAAAAGATACGAACTACAATTTTCAAGTTTGGGCTACCAATGCTGAAATAACAAAGAATCTCGTAGGTGAAATAATTCGGAACCTATCAGTTAAAAAGCCCGTTGTCTCTATTCAACCTTTTGAGCTTCCAGCAGTATATGTTACAAAAGGAGAACGCATAGGAAGTGAATTGGTTTTAAGTGTTTTAAACACTACTAAAGACCCTTTCCTTACGGTTAAATGGGTTGGTCGTCCTAATGAACAAACCGTTTTTGATACGCTTTACAAAACAGTATTAACTAAGGAATTTGAAACAGAAGAAGTTCGTTTTAATGTAAATGATGAATATGAATTTGACATCTACTTTTATCTAAACGATAAGTTGATGGATAAAATTTATATGGCTGATGCTAACTGGGGATTGGATTATGTTAGAACATATACTTCAGTTTCCAATTATGAAATCACCAACGATGCTTCTCGTAACTATGCTGATCAATACCCATTGTATAGAAATGTTTCTTTAGAAGCAAATACAGCGGATTACATAAGCTTATACAAAGACTTAACAGCGGGAACATTACCTACTGATTTGAGTAACTACAAAGGACTTAGTTTTTATGCTAAAGGAGAGGGTAAAATGCTAATCAGGCTATCTTCTGCTAACATTACTAATTGGAGAGCTCAATACAAAACATACATCGATCTCAACCCAGAAGGAGAATTACACCAAATTGCTTTCGCAGATTTTTATTCTGATAGTTCTTCTGCAAATATTTCTACAACCCAGTTGTCAAATATTTCTTTTACCTATGAATCTAAGAGCTTTGATTATGAAGATATAGCTTATGATTTAAGTGAAGCTGCGTTTGTCAAAGAATTCGTGGAAATTGATAAAAATGTGTCCGTTGACGAATTGACAACACCGCATAAAACACTAAGTATTTACCCTAACCCTAACAACGGAAGGTTCAGTTTGATTTTTAATTCAACTGTTGCTGGAGAGGCTTCAATTGTTGTGACTGATGTACAGGGTAGAATTATTAATAAGACTCAAATATCAGACTCTGAAGAGGGAGAAAATCAAGTTCAGATTTTCCTTGGAGATGAACTTGAAGTTGGAACATATATGGTTACCTTAGAATTTGAAAATGGTCAAAGACAATTCGCAAAAATGGTAAAGCATTAAACTTTAGGTAATATTTAAACTGAAAAGAGCTGATATTTTATCAGCTCTTTTTTTGTTTAATATGCAATATAATAACTTCACGTAATAAACCATTATTATCAGATAAAACCAATGGAGCTATTAGGTAAATTCAATTACCTACACAATTAAAAGCATTATTTACAAAAGAGTAGTTTAAACGAATCATAAGGGGCAACTATAAATTTTTAGGAACAAATGGTTACTATAGAAAAAATTGATAGTCTACATATATGTGCGTCAACCTTCTAAATAAGTGTCGGTTCTTTAATGAACATATATACCAAATAACTGAATCATTTAAGTTGTGTAGATAGTATTCTACTCTAAAAACACTACATACTTTTAATACACTAATCAATTAAAACCATTCTCTCAAAATGAGCATTATCTTCTCCTATTATACCTATTGCATACCACCCAGCAGAATAATTGGATAAGTCAATTTGAAACACTTCACCACCTAAAATCTGCTCAAACTGCTTTTCGTGAACTAAGGTGCCATCAGCCCTCAACACCTTAACCATTGTTCTCTCTTTGTATTTGTCTTGAAAAGCTACACTGACAATCGATCCATTTTGATTAAATCTATAGTCGTGGCCTTGTAATTCAATTAATTCCGATTGAACTATATGGCTAACATCTTCACTACCATTAAAATCGATTTGTCTTAACCGGTAATAGGCTATTTCTCGCACATCAACTTGTTTGTCTGTATAACTGTAAAAATGAACTTCGTTTGTTGTACCATTTCCTGTAATTTGACCAATCGCCTCCCAGTCTGAATTCTGCATTCGTTCAATTATAAAATAATCATTGTTTATTTCAGAGACCGTTTCCCATTCAAGGTCAACCCTATCGGCAAAAGTTTTTGCTAAAAAACTAACCAAGTCAACAGGTAAAATAGTTGCAACACAATCAAATGTTTGATAGCTTATGCTTGGACCTGATATACTGATACTAGTAACACTGCATTCTAGGTCTGCCAAAGTTAACTTAGAGCAGTCATTATTCCACTGATTACCTCCAGTAGTTGTGCTCGCAGTGCCTCCACTATTATTCATATTAAAGAATAAGGATTGTGATCCACATTTAACATTACCTTGGAGAGTGTTTAAATTCGCTGGAATATTTGAACCTGTAAAGCTCACATCATAAGTAAGTGCCACATCATAATTATAACCTGGACCAGGGCATTGGTCATTCCCTCTTACTATCGAATCTAATTGGATTTCAATATTTACAGTGTATCCATTCGTGGAATTAACTGAACATTGCGCCTGAGTGGTGCTCCAAGTGAAAAGTAGCCAAACAGAAATAATAATTTTAGAAAAAAAAGTATTCATAGTTTAATCTAGGTTTTACAAAGGTATAATTGTCTTCGTTTAACTAATACCCCAAGTTTAAGAATACGTCAGTTTGTCATACTTAGTTGCGTGGCATAACGATTGAACAAGCAATTCAACGACAAAAAATAATTGAATAAACCTAAATAACTGAAAAAATGGCAACAGGAAAAATAAACGTTCAAGCGGATAACATTTTCCCGATTATCAAAAAATTCTTATACTCTGATCACGAAATTTTTCTTCGTGAACTAGTATCTAATGCAGTTGATGCAACTCAAAAATTAAAAACGCTTCAAAAAATTGGCGAATTCAAAGAGGAATTGGGCGATACGCAAATTGAAGTTTCCTTTGACGAAAAAGCTAAGACCATAACCATAGAAGATAAAGGTCTTGGAATGACTGAAGAAGAAGTCAAAAAATACTTAAATCAGGTGGCTTTTTCTGGCGCTGAAGAATTCGTAAAAAAATACGAAGGCGAAGCAGAGCAAATTATTGGTCATTTTGGATTGGGCTTTTACTCTGCTTTTATGGTATCTGACAAGGTAACGGTAGAAACTAAATCATTTAAAGACGAGCCTGCTGTGCTATGGGAATGCGAAGGCGACCCAGAATTCAAAATCAAGAAATCTAAAAAAGAATCTAGAGGTACTAAAATCACCTTGCACATTGCAGAAGATTCTAAAGAATTTTTGGAAGAGCAACGCATTGCTGGAATTTTAGATAAGTATTGCAAGTTCTTGCCAGTTGCAATCAAATTCGGGACTAAAACCGAAAAAATTGACGACCCTTCTGGAGCAAAGGACGAAAACGATAAGGTTAAGCAAATTGACAATGTTGTTGATAATGTAGTGAACAACCCCAACCCAGCTTGGAACAAAAAACCTGCGGACCTAAAAAAGGATGATTACAATAATTTCTATCGTGAGTTGTATCCAATGACCTTTGAAGAGCCATTGTTCAACATTCACCTAAATGTAGATTTCCCGTTCAACCTTACCGGAATTCTGTACTTCCCAAAACTGGCCAATGCAAACAATTTGCAGTTGCAGAAAAATAAAATTCAACTGTACTCTAATCAAGTTTTCATTACCGATTCTGTTGAAGGAATCGTACCTGAATTCTTGACGTTATTGCATGGAGTAATTGATTCTCCGGATATTCCTCTGAACGTGTCTCGTTCTTATTTGCAGTCAGACGGAAACGTTAAAAAAATAAGCGGTCACATTACCAAAAAGGTTGCAGACAAGTTGTCTTCAATGTTCAAAAAAGACCGAGCGGATTTTGAAGCAAAATGGGATGACGTTAAAATTTTCATGGAATACGGAATGCTCACCGAAGAGAAATTCTACAGTAAAGCAGAGAAAATATTCCTTTTAAAGAATGTAGACGGTTCGTACAAAACAATCGAAGAGTTTAAAGAAGAAATCAAGGAAAACCAGACGAATAAGGACGGTAAGGTTGTGATTCTTTATGCTTCTGATAAAGATGAGCAACACGCATACATTGATGCGGCTGAAAACAAGGGCTACAAAGTCATTGAAATGGCCAGTCCACTTTCTGCGCACATTGTGCAACAATTGGAAACTAAGTTGGAGAACGTAACCTTTGCTCGAGTTGATTCAGATACCATTGACAAATTGGTTGCTAAAGACGAAGTTGCGAAACACAACTTAACTGAAGATCAAGAAAAAGACTTGAAAGAAGTTATCGAAGGTGTGGTTGATAAAGGTTCTTACACGGTAGTTTTAGAAAACTTGAGTGAAAACGACAGCCCAATGATGATTACACAGTCAGAATTTATGCGCAGAATGAAAGAACAAAGCGCTGTTGGTGGCGGTGGAATGATGGGAATGGGCAACATGCCGGATATGTACAATTTGGTAGTAAACGCTAATCACCCATTGACTAGTAAAATTCTATTGGAGCAGGACGCGGATAAAAAATCAAAACTTGCAAAACAAGCAGCGGACCTAGCCAAACTTGCACAAGGCCTTCTATCAGGCAAAGACTTAACTAGCTTTGTAAAAAGAAGTGTTGAATTAATTGATTAATAAAAAGACACTACCAGTTGATTTCAGCTGGTAGTGTTTCATTTCATACTATGAAAAAACTACAAAGTATAATTGTTATCTCCGTCCTGGCGATGCTACTGAGCTCTTGTGGATACAACAGCATGGTAGAAAAAGATGAGTCTATTGCTAAACAATGGGCGCAAGTAGAAAATCAGTATCAAAGAAGAGCTGATTTAATACCGAATCTTGTAAATACCGTAAAGGGTTATGCCGATTTTGAAAAAGAAACCCTTACAAAAGTGGTTGAAGCCAGAGCAAAAGCGACAAGCGTTCAAGTGGATGCAAACAATTTGAGTCCAGAAGCCATAAAAAAGTATCAAGCGGCTCAAGGAGAATTGTCTGGAGCATTATCAAGGTTATTAGTCTCTGTTGAACGCTACCCTGACCTAAAGGCAAACCAAAATTTCTTGGAGTTGCAGGCCCAATTGGAAGGAACAGAAAACAGAATTTCAACGGAAAGAAAACGATTTAATGATGCGGTAGGTGATTACAATTCGTATATACGAAAATTCCCTAGAAACCTTTACGCAGGTGCCTTTGATTTTGAAAAGAAAGGGTATTTCGAGGCGGATAAAGGCAGCGAAAAAGCGCCGAACGTAAACTTTAACTAAACTATGAGCGCAGAAAACTTTTTTAATTCCGATCAACGCAAGAGAATTGTTTCAGCTATCGAAAAGGCAGAACTCAATACTTCTGGGGAAATTCGAGTCCACATTGAAAACCACTGTAAGGGTGAAGTTTTGGACAGAACTGCAAAAGTATTCTCTGTGCTAAAAATGCATGAAACACATTTAAGAAATGGTGTTTTGATTTACTTAGCCGTTAAAGACAAAAGGTTTGCTATTATTGGTGATGTGGGCATTAACAGTAAAGTTAGCTCCACCTTTTGGGACAGAACCAAATCTATTATGCTAGAAGAATTTAAAAAAGGCAAGTTTTGTGAAGGCTTGGAAAAAGGAATTGAATCGGCTGGAGATCAGCTCAACGAATTCTTCCCATACCAAACAGATGACATCAACGAATTAAGCAACGAAATTTCATTTGGAAAAGACTAGATATGAAAAGACTATTTACGTTGCTCATATTTTTTCCTTTACTAACCCTTGCAGTAGGTAGCCAAACTTTTGACAAAGATGGAATACCAGTAAAACCAAGACCTGAACGCCTAGTAAACATTATTGGTGAGGAGCAGCAGCTTTTTACAACAAGCCAAATCACTCAACTTGAATCCAACTTATCCGATTTTTCTAAAAGCACTGGAGTACAGATTGTTTTAGTTGTAACGCCAAACCTACACGGCTATGAAATTAATCAAGTAGCTACCGAAATAGGCCACAAATGGGGTGTTGGACAAAAAGGAAAAGATAACGGTATTGTTGTATTACTAAAACCAAAAACAACCAGCTCGAAAGGTCAAGTATTTATTGCAACCGGCTATGGGTTAGAAGGTGTAATACCAGATGCAATCGGAAAGCGGATAGTTGAAGTTGAAATGATTCCAGAGTTTCGAAAAGGAGATTATTATACGGGTGTACTTCGAGGTCTTGAAACTTTAAAAAGCCTAGCATTGAAAGAGTTTAGTGCCAAAGAATATTTGAATAAAACAGACGATAGCTCTGGAATTATTTCCCTGTTCCCTTTGATCCTAATTTTCGTGCTTGTTTATGCAATAATTAATCGAAGACGCAAAAGACACATTGGAAGCAGCTCCATTCCTTTTTGGACTGCCATGTGGCTTGGAGGCTCTATTAGTCGAGGAAGTGCAGGTGGAGGTTGGAGCGATTTTTCTAGCGGTTCAGGTGGCTTTGGCGGCTTTGGTGGCGGTGGCTTTGGCGGGGGCGGCGCTGGAGGCTCATGGTAATCTAAATTATTTTTATGGGAAGTTATAGTAAGTGGATTGCCGGCGGATTAGGCTGGGCATTTGGGGGTCCAATAGGAGGTATTATTGGCTTTGCCGTAGGTAGTATGCTTGACGGTGCAGCAGAAACGAACAGATTGGGGCCAAAAGGCGGACAATCGGCCACCAGCCCTGGAGACTTTAATATGAGTCTGTTGGTGCTAAGTGCTGCAGTAATGAAGGCCAACGGTAAAGTCAAAAAAAGCGAACTGGAATACGTAAAAAAATTCTTGGTGGGCCAATTTGGTGAACGAAACGCACGTGACTTACTGCTGGCATTAAGAGACATTCTGGATCGGCCCATACCACTAAGCGATGTTACTGCCCAAATTTCAATGAATATGGCAGCGCCCATGCGTGTGCAGTTGATGCAATATTTATTTGGAATTGCCCGTGCTGACGGTACTGTGGATACTAATGAATTGGAACTTCTGAAGCGAATTAGTAATGGAATGAACCTTTCCTCTGCCGATTTTAATTCACTAAAATCCATGTTTTATGTCGATACTGCTTCGCACTACGACGTATTGAACATAAAAAAAACAGCAACAGATACCGAAGTAAAAAAAGCTTACCGCAAGTTAGCAGTTGAATACCACCCTGACAAAGTTTCTAACTTAGGAGAAGACTATCAGAAAGCTGCAAAAGAAAAATTCCAAAAGGTTCAAACCGCTTACGAAGAGATAAAAAAAGAACGCGGAATGAAGTAATCTAAAATGACACCATTTCTTGTTGAGAAAACCCCTGTGCTAAAACATTAAGTTGGCAATTAAGTAATATTTACTCTACCGAACCTTCAACCAAGAGACGTATTTTTATAAATTCGCAATCCGTATTAAAATTAAAGAAAAACACGATATATGAACTTTGATCTTATAGTATTAGGAAGTGGTCCAGGAGGTTATGTTGCTGCCATTCGAGCAGCTCAACTCGGACAAAAAGTTGCCATTGTTGAACGTGAATCCTTAGGTGGCATTTGCCTTAACTGGGGCTGTATTCCTACAAAAGCTTTATTAAAAAGTGCTCAAGTATTCAGTTACCTAAGTCATGCTGAAGATTTTGGAATCAATATTAAAGACGCCAATGCCGATTTTAACGCGGTAGTAAAAAGAAGCCGTGGAGTTGCCGACAAAATGAGTAACGGAATCCAGTTCTTAATGAAAAAGAACAAGATTGAAGTGATCATGGGCACTGGTAAACTTAAATCTGGCACCGAACTTACGGTAACCGACGATAAAGGCAAAGAGTCTGTTTATTCGGCAAAGAATATCATTTTGGCTACAGGTGCTCGTTCTAGAGAATTGCCAAACTTGCCTCAAGATGGGAAAAAAATCATCGGTTATAGAGAAGCAATGACTTTACCGAAACAACCTAAGAAACTTGTAGTTGTAGGTTCTGGAGCTATAGGTTCTGAGTTTGCTTATTTCTACCAAACAATGGGAACTGAAGTAACTTTGATTGAGTACTTACCAGAAATTGTTCCTGTTGAAGACGTTGAGGTATCCAAACAATTAGGGCGTTCATTCAAAAAGTCAGGAATGAAAGTTATGACTGGATCTGAAGTGCTCTCCGTAGATACAAAAGGTAACGGTTGTAAAGTAAAAGTAAAAACCAAAAAAGGCGAAGAAGTTATCGAATGTGATATCGTGCTTTCTGCTGTTGGAATTGCTACTAATTTAGAAAAAATCGGTTTAGAAGAAGTTGGAGTTGCTACAGATAAAGGAAAAGTAATGGTAAACGATTATTATCAAACTAACATTCCTACCGTTTGGGCAATTGGTGATATCGTTCCTGGTCAAGCACTGGCGCATGTTGCCTCTGCTGAAGGAATCACCGCTGTGGAGAAAATGGCAGGGTTAAACCCCGAGCCAATAGATTACAACAACATTCCAGGTTGTACCTATTGCTTCCCAGAAGTTGCTTCTGTAGGATATACTGAGAAAGCAGCAAAAGAAGCGGGCTACGAAATTAAAGTGGGTAAATTCCCATTCTCAGCATCTGGTAAAGCAAGTGCAGCCGGACACAACGAAGGTTTTGTTAAATTAATTTTCGATGCAAAGTACGGTGAACTATTGGGTGGACACATGATTGGTTATAACGTTACAGAAATGATTGCCGAAATTGTTGCTCTGCGAAAATTAGAAACTACTGGACACGAATTGATTAAAACCGTACACCCCCACCCTACCATGAGTGAGGCGGTTATGGAAGCTGCAGCTGCGGCTTATGATGAAGTAATTCACGTGTAAATAGAAAAACAACTCACCACAAAAAGCTCTGTTATCGTTAACGGGGCTTTTTTTTTGCTCAGTTGTTAAGACTTTTAGCAGAATAACCACCAAGAAATGCAACTCATTTTTTACTTTCACCGTCTGAACAATAATTATATATGTGCGGCATAACAGGCGTTGTTTCAACCAATAAAGAAAAATCAATTGAGCTCACACAGCGAATTACTGATGCTACCCAAACATTGGAAAAAAGAGGTCCTGATGCGGTTGGATATTTTTACGACAATAACCTTGCGCTCGGACATCGCCGATTAGCCATTATAGATACCGAATCAGCAGCAAACCAACCTATGCAAGACCCATCAGGCAGATACGTCATTGTATTTAACGGGGAGATATACAATTACAAAGTATACCGCAATATGCTGCAAGAGCAAGGTATTGAATTTCAGACCAACTCTGACACTGAAGTGCTGCTACAATTGTATATTCAACAAGGCGTGAAGTGCCTAGAAAAGCTCAATGGTTTCTTTGCTTTCTCCATATACGATAAACAAGAAAAATCATTATTTATTGCTAGAGATAGAATTGGAATAAAACCTTTGTTATATACGTTTCAAGAAGACTTTTTTGCTTTTGGTTCTGAGTTAAAATCACTGCTGCAGTTTCCAATAGAAAAAGAGTTGGATCAGGTTTCATTATTCTCCTACTTGCAGTTAAATTACATACCTGCTCCCCACTCTATTTTTCATCATGTTCAGAAATTAGAACCCGGAAACTACCTTCTAATTTCCAATATTGACCACATAACGGAAGACGATAAAACCCCAATTCGCTATTACACCATTCCCAAAACAGACTTTACACATAAGGATTTAAATCCTATTTCTTACGAAACTGCTCGAACCAACTTTATGGAAATATTGAAAGAGTCGGTAGAAAAAAGAATGGTATCTGATGTCCCATTAGGCGCTTTTCTGAGTGGAGGAATTGACAGTTCTGTAATCTGTGCTTTAGCTAGTCGTTATACAGAAAAACTGAAGACCTTTTCCATAGGATTCGAGAGTCATAAGTTTTTTGATGAAACAGAATACGCTGAAACCGTAGCAAAAAAATTCAAAACAGATCACACCACATTTAGGTTAACCAATGAAGATATGTTGGAGCACGTCGAAGAAGCCATTGACTATATTGACGAACCTTTTGCCGATTCCAGCGCCATAAACATGTATATTCTCAGTAAAAAAACCAAAGACCACATAAGAGTTGCGCTAAGTGGAGATGGTGCCGATGAGATGTTTGCAGGATACAACAAGCACGCTGCCGAATTTAAAGCAAGAAATCCTGGTAATTTTGGTAAAATCGCCTCTACTCTAGCACCCATCACTCGGCCTTTGCCAAAAAATAGAGACAGTAAACTTTGGAACGCAAACAGGCAATTGCAGCGTTTTGCGGAAGGAAGTAAACTCCCTGCTAATCAACGCTATTGGCAATGGGCGACATTCAGAAACGAAGAAACTGCGAATTACTTGATTCGGGAAAGTTATCAAGAAAAAATACATCGTTTGTCTGATGGTGCCTATTCCTACAAAAAGCGAAAAGAAAAAATATTAAAAAACATCAGAAAAGAAGGTACCTTAAACGAAGTGCTTTATACCGATATGAATTTAGTCTTGCCCAATGATATGCTTTTTAAAGTAGACCACATGTCTATGGCCAATGGCTTAGAGGTTAGAACACCATTCTTAGACCATAATTTAGTGAACTTCGCTTTTGAAATTCCTGTTCAATTCAAGATTAATCAGAGTATTCGCAAAAAAATCGTTCAAGATACCTTCAAAAAGATCTTGCCAGAAATGCTTTACAACCGCCCCAAGAAAGGCTTTGAAATACCAGTAACCAGTTGGTTAAAAAATGAATTGAATTACCTGATTTCAGGTGAGCTTTTTGAAAAGGATTTTATCATAGAGCAAGGCATATTTAACTGGACTGGCATTGAGCGTCAATTGAAAAAAATAAACAGCAAAGATGTGGGCAATGCATCTGGTACGCTGTGGAATTTACTCATATTTCAGCGCTGGTACAAAAACCACATGATGTAATCAGCGCTTGCTATGCCTAGGATACTCAGAATACTCAATCGGTTTAATGTAGGAGGGCCCACATATAATGCAACGTACCTCACCAAATACCTTTCTGAAGAGTTTGAAACTCGTTTAATTGGAGGTCAAAAAGACCCCAGTGAGGCATCTTCTCTTTATATGGCAAGAGCCCTTGGTGTAGAACCAGAAGTGATTCCAGAAATGCGCAGGTCCTTAAACCCACTTCGGGATTACAAGACCTACCGTAAAATCAAGGAGATTATTCGTGAATTTAAACCCGATATTGTGCATACCCACGCTTCAAAAGCTGGGGCCATAGGTCGGTTAGCTGCAATGTCTTGCAATACACCAGTTATTGTACATACCTTTCACGGACATGTTTTTCACAGTTATTTTAACCCAATTGTGGCTGGAGTTTACAAGGTGATAGAAAAATACTTGGCTAAAAAATCAAGTGCAATTATCGCCATAAGCCAAATCCAAAAAAATGAATTGGTAAACGAACACAAGATTAGTACTGAGGAGAAAGTAAGGGTCATCCCGCTGGGCTTTGACCTTGAAAAGTTCGCACAAAATACCGCTGAAAAAAGAAGCAACTTTAGACAGCAATACGAAATAGAAAACGAGGCATTGGTAGTTGGAATCATTGGGCGACTGGTTCCGATAAAAAACCATCAACTTTTTATTAAAGCTGCAAATTACATCTTCAAGAATACCAAAAAACGCATCTGTTTCGTGATTATTGGTGACGGCGAATCGCGAATAGAAATTGAAGACCATTGTGCTTCAGCGGGCCTATCCTTCGGAACTAAAGATTCGAATAAACATCAAGTGATATTTACTTCGTGGATAAAAGAAATTGATTGGGCATTAGCAGGGCTAGATATTGTATGCCTTACCAGTCTTAATGAAGGAACGCCAGTAAGTTTAATTGAGGCACAAGCCGCAGAAAAGCCCATTGTGAGTACTGAAGTTGGAGGAATTAAAAATGTAGTTGCCCCCGATACTTCTGCCCTGCTTTCTCCAATCGAAAATGAACAGCTCTTCTGTGAAAATTTACTTAAAGTTGTGGAAAACGAAAGCCTACGTGAACAATTAGCATCTGCTGGAAAAGACATGGTTTTGGAGCAATTCAGTTACCACAGGTTGGTGAAACAAACGGAGGAATTGTACCATGAACTATTAAATAGGTAAGACTAAACCCTACCCAAGCTAATTATTTAACTTTGTAGAGCAAATTTTATACATGAAACTATTTCGATTTTTACTGATTGTTTTTGTAGCAGGTACATTTTTTTCCAGCTGTATCAACCAAAGTATAATGCTAAAAACTAAAAAGGACTACAACTTCGATGTACCAGACATTGATTCAGTTGATGAAGGCTACACGATTCAGCCAAATGACCTTTTCTTTTTTAGGCTGTATGCAAACGACGGGTTTAAGCTAATTGATATATCCAATCAAGGTCAAAACGGTGGTATGATGAATATGAATCAGCAAGGTATTGCCATGTTTAGCTACCTTATTGAAACCGACAGTACAGTGAAATTACCGGTACTAGGCCGTGTTAAAATTGGAGGAAAAACCGTTCGAGAGGCTGAGCTTTTCCTGCAAGAGAAATATGCATATTCTTTTAATGATCCGTTTGTACAGTTATTCGTTAACAACCGACGTGTATTTGTTTTCCCTGGTGCTGCTGGTGCCGCAACTGTTGTAAGCTTACGGAACAATAACACGACCTTGATTGAAGCGTTGGCTTTGGCGGGAGGTTTGTCTGACTTTGGAAAAGCTCAAAAAATAAAATTGATTCGAAAATCAGGTGACCCGACAGATCCGTTGGTTTATGAGTTTGATTTAAGTACGATTGAAGGAGTAAAGTATGCCAGTATGGTCGTTCAAACGGAGGATATTATTTATGTGGAACCTAGAAGGAGAATTGCGGCCAATGTGCTTGCTGAAATAACGCCTTTTGTTAGTCTACTAACTTCCATATTTTTAACCATTACTACCATACAAGCTTTATCATCTATAAATAACTAGATGTATCAAGATACAAGAGAAGAACAGAGCGAAAGTATAGATCTATACAAAGAGCGATTAACCAAGTTCAGTCAAGACTTTGAGCTGGGATTGTTCATACACCTTGCTCAAAAAAGTTTGATTTGGATTGTTCTCTTTGTAATTATTGCATTATCCAGTGCCTATATTTATCTAAGGTACTCTGAACCCCTTTTTCAAAGTACAAGCATTCTTCAGCTCAAGGAGTCTAATAAAGCCTCACAGTTACTTGAGCTAGATATCGCAGGAAGCAACAATAATGAGGACATGCTCTCTGACTTAGAAGTAATTCGTTCAAAGGAGTTTCTTAAAACAATATTTGATAAGCTACCCCTTGACATAAGCTACTACAACGAAGGAGAGCTGCTAAACTTTGAATTGTACAAATCATCCCCTTACATCATTAATTACGACGTAAAAGCAGCTGAAGCTTACACCCACAAATACTATATATATTTTCCTAACAAGAAAGAGGTAAATATTTCTATTGACGAGCCCATTTCTGAATCCAACTTTAAAACATTTCCCGTTTCAGAGCTCATTGAACTGCCTTATGTGTCGCTGAAAATTAAGGTGCTGGACTTTGACATCATCAAACAAGATCAATCCGGTTCTAGAGAGCAAGAAAATGACGTTTTCTTTGTATTAAACAGTCAAAAGAAAATCATTTCAAAGTACAGTAAGAACTTATCGATTAAAGTATTAAGTCAAGCTGCAAAATCAATCAGCATTTCCTTTACAGATGCTAACCCCAGAAAAGCTGCCGACCTTGCAAATGCCATTGCCTCCGGCTTTATCGAATACGATTTGGAACGAAAAATACACAGTTCCACTCAAGTCATTGAATTTATTGACAATCAAATAAGCGAGGTGTATGGTAAACTAAAAGCTTCTGAAGTATCCATTCAGGAATTCAAATTAACAAATAAAGTTACTGGATCAGAAGAACTTACAGGCTTGTATTTGGATCGACTCGGAAAACTAGAGGAAGAACTCATCCAACTTCAGTTGGAACAAGAAATTTTAACGGAAGTAAAAAAAGCTGCAACCAGCAAATCAGATTCAATTGAAGTACACGAGCTCATTCCGCTATTGGCTGGAACTCAGTTTGAGGATAACATCATGGAGCAAATCTCATACTTACAAGAAGTTCAAGTTGAAAAGGAACAAAGCCTATATGAAGTGACCGAAGCAAGCGGTCGTGTGCAAAATCTTGAATACCAAGTAAGAATACAAAAGAAGCTATTGATAGAAAGCATACTTTCTATGGAAACTAAACTGGCCAATAGAATAGTAAGTCTAAGAAAAAAGGTAAATGAAATTGAATCCACTTTCAGTGGCTTACCTCTTCAAGAACTGAAATATTCGCGATTGAAACGAATATTTACCATAAATGAGAAGTTCTATACCTTGTTACTAGAGAAAAAAGCAGAATATGCAATTGCTAAAGCAGGTATAGTACCGGAAAGTGTCATTTTGGAGAAAGCAGTGCCCGTAAACACCGCCATTTCCCCAAATAAACGATTAGTGTACAGTGTCTTTTTAGTAGTTGCTCTCTTATTATCCATCACATTGGTAATTGTGCGGTATTTGAGCTACAATCACATTGGTTCCTTAAATGAAATTATAAAAATGACCAATGCCTCTGTCGGTACATTGGGTATAGTACCTAAGGTAAATGAAAATATTCCAGTGAGTCAATTGGTGGTCGATAAACGTCCAAAGTCAGTGTTAGCGGAATCATTTAGAGCACTTAGGACCAATCTACAATTTTTAACGACTGAGTCTAAAGGATCCAAAATAATTGCCATTACCTCAACAATTTCTGGAGAAGGAAAGACATTTGTAGCGATAAATCTAGGTGGAATCATTGCATTTTCTGGAAGAAAAGTAATCATATTGGATTTGGACATGCGTAAACCAAAAATACATAAGGGTTTTAGTGTGCAGAACAAAAGAGGTATGTCTACCCTCTTGATTGGAAAAGATAAAATTGAAGATACCATACAAAGCAGTCAGCAAAATAACCTGGATTTTATTACCGCAGGCCCAGTTCCACCGAACCCTTCGGAACTCATTATTAACGGGCAACTACCAGTTATTTTGGAAGAGTTAAAGAAAACATACGATACAATTATTATCGATAATCCACCGGTTGGGCTGGTAACTGATGGTATTTATTGCTTGAAACTTGCAGATTACCCGCTTTATATTTTTCGAGCAGAATACAGTAAGCGGAATTTTGTTCAAATGGTAGATCGTGTGGTAAATGAAAATCAATTAAACAATCTAGCAGTTGTATTAAATGGTGTTGAAATAAGAAGTGGACGATACAGCTACAATTACAGTTATGGTTACGGATATGGTTACGGTTACGGCTATGGTTATGGCTATGGCGGTTATTACGAAGAACCCGAGGGCACTGAAAAGCGCGAAAGGAACAAAAAGTTTTTCAATAGAAATTAAGAAATGGAAATAATTCAAGAACCCCTTCCCGGACTGTACGTCTTAAAGCCTAACGTTTTTGAGGATAAAAGAGGCTATTTCTATGAATCTTACAATAAGGAGGTATTTCATAAGCTGGGAATAGATTGTGAGTTCATGCAAGATAATCAATCCCTATCGGTGGATAAAGGTGTACTCAGGGGCTTACATTTTCAGGCTCCCCCTTTTGCTCAAGCCAAGCTTATTCGTGCAGTGTTAGGGTCTGTATTCGACATTGTGGTTGATATACGTAAAGGTTCACCTACCTATGGACAGCAGTTTGGACTGGTACTTTCAGACAAAAACAAACTCAATATGTTTGTTCCTCAGGGATTCGCGCACGGATTTGTTACGCTTGAGGCAAATACCCTGTTCAATTATAAGTGCTCAAATGTTTACAATAAGGCTTCAGAAGGTGGAATATTATGGAGCGACCCCGATTTGAATATTGATTGGAATGTAACCGAACCAATACTATCGGAAAAAGACACACAAAACCCTAAATTTTCAGATTTTGAATCTCCATTTGTGTATAAATAGTTTACGGAGTAACACGAAATCGAAACAGCTCTTAAGCTCTTTTAGGTAGTTTTGAAAAGATGGAATCAATCACATTGCTAAAATATACGAGTATTTTTTGTTTCTCTGTGGCATTGTCGGCACTGATGAATACCATCTTTCTGAAGTTTTCAAAAAATTTGGGTCGGCGCAATGTTGATGAAACAATAATCCGCTGGTCCCCTGTTTCAAAACCTGCCCTTGGTGGTATCAGCTTCTATATTATTTTCTTGGTTACCTACATGCTATACACCCTATTTTTCCACACCACTATGAATCATCTAAACATTGAGCAAATAGGCGTGCTTGTGGCTGCAGGTATGGCGTTTTTAATGGGGTTATCTGATGATGCATACAATACCAATGCGTTATTAAAGTTTTTGGTGCAAGTGGCTTGTGGTGGTGTTTTAATTCTTTCGGGTACGTATATCTCCTTTTTTGATTTGGCGCTGTTTAATTATCTATTAACAATTGCTTGGGTTGTTGCAGTAATGAACTCGATAAACATGTTGGACAATATGGACGGTATAACAACAATTGTTTCTGCATTCATAATTTTTAGTGCCATCAATACCGCCTGGTTAAGTCCAGAACTCAACCATTTTTACTTAACCTCCTTGATTGGTGTGGCGGGTGCTTTGATAGGTTTTCTAATATATAATTGGCATCCTTCAAAAATGTTTATGGGGGATACTGGCAGTCAGTTTTTAGGTATTTTTTTGGCGGCAATTGGAATCATTTACTTCTGGAACAATCAATCCATTGGAGTTTCTGATGAAGCAGTAAGTAAGCAAATAATAATTGTGTTGATTGCATTTGTTATTCCAATAAGTGATACAATGACTGTAATCATTAATCGCATGCGTAGGAGGCAATCTCCATTTATAGGTGGTAAAGACCACACTACACATCACTTATCTTACCTGGGCTTAAGCGACAGAAACGTAGCTCAGATTTTTGCTGGAATATCCAGCGTTAGCTTTGTGTTGATTTATGTAATCGTCAATGTGTACACTATTTGGGATATTAAGTACACCCTGCTCTTTGGAAGTTGGTTTTTAATTGTATTCGGCCTATTATTTGCGGTTACTCAGCTACCTAAAACTAAAAAACGATATAAAGAAATCAATGAGCAATAACATTTTAAAAACAATTCTAATTGCCACAGCGACCATTTGCATTTCGATGTTGAGTTTGTACCTGTTTACCTATTCTACTTACGAAGAAAAGGAAGACCTATCCTATCAAAAAGTATTTGAATCCAACTATAAAATTTTTGCATTGAACTTACCTAAGCAGATGACCTTTGCGGGAGAGGAAGTGCCCTTGCATTTAATTGATGTACGCGAAAAACTAGACCGAGAATTACACGTCAATACCTACTGGCAGTCCAACACACTTTTATTCATAAAGCGGAGCCATCGTTGGTTTCCGGTGATTGAAAAAATACTGGAAGAAGAAAATGTTCCTAACGACTTCAAATATTTGGCATTGATTGAAAGTGGCTTAACCCAAATTGTTTCACCTGCTGGTGCTGCAGGTTTTTGGCAAATCATGAAAAAAACCGGTCCGGAATACGGATTAGAAGTAAACCGAGAGGTTGATGAAAGGTATCACATCGAGAAATCAACGAAAGCTGCTTGCCAGTATTTGAAAGAAGCTAAGGAACGATTTGGAAGCTGGACCCTTGCAGCTGCATCATACAATATGGGCCAAACCGGTCTGCAGAGGCAACTGGAGAGGCAATCGGTGAATACCTATTACGACCTGCTTTTAAACTCAGAGACTTCGCGCTACCTATTCCGAATTTTAGCAGCCAAGCACATTTTAAACAATTCCGATCAGTTTGGTTTTAACTTCAGACCCAAAGATTTATATCCGAAAATTGAATACAAGGTGGTTACCATCGATTCGTCCGTATCAAACTTTGTAACCTTTGCTGCCCAGCATGGAATAAACTACAAAGTATTGAAGTATTTAAACCCTTGGCTAAGGGATAAGAAGCTCTATAACGCAAGTAAGAAAACGTATTCAATAAAAATTCCTTCAGAAAGATTCATTCCGCAACTACAAACTCAACTTCCAATTGTACTAATAGATACAAACGAGGTAAGTAACTAGTATGCACAAGGAGTATTTGGAGGTATTTGGCGCAAGAGAGCACAACCTTAAAAACATTGATGTTAAGATTCCCAGGAATCAATTAGTCGTTATCACGGGCTTAAGCGGTAGCGGCAAATCTTCTTTAGCGTTTGATACTATTTATGCCGAAGGTCAACGAAGGTATATTGAAACCTTTGCGGCCTATGCACGACAATTTATCGGAGCATTAGAGCGTCCAGATGTAGACAAAATCAACGGGCTGAGCCCAGTAATTAGCATAGAGCAAAAAACCGTAAATAAAAGTCCGCGTTCGACAGTCGGAACCATTACGGAGATTTATGATTTTATGCGCTTGTTATTTGCTCGAGCCTCGGATGCGTATTCCTACAATACAGGCGAAAAAATGGTTCAGTACAGCGATGAAGAAATTCTAGAACTGATTCAGAAAGAATACAAGAACCAAAAGGTATCCATACTTTCTCCATTGGTTCGCGGCAGAAAAGGACACTACCGAGAACTTTTTCAAAACATTAGAAAGAAAGGGTTTCTAAAGGTGCGCGTCGACGGAGTGCTCCTCGATATCGAACCCCGAATGCAAGTAGATCGCTATAAAACGCACGATATTGAAGTGGTGATTGATCGACTTAAAGTAGACACAAAATCAGTAAAAAGAATTAAAGACTCGTTCAAAGTAGCCATGAAAATGGGCAACAATGTACTGATGGTATTGGCCGAAAACAATACCGAGGGACGATACTTTTCGAGGAAT
Organism: Salibacteraceae bacterium; assembly: GCA_965660875.1. Classification (GTDB taxonomy): domain Bacteria; phylum Bacteroidota; class Bacteroidia; order Flavobacteriales_G; family Salibacteraceae; genus UBA6770. The sequence goes on from CBFIBQ010000017.1 coordinate 46,601, forward strand.
TTAATGTGTCCCACTACGGGAATTGCTTACGACTTACCTGCGCCAAACTTATTCTCCTTTAACTCACCTAAAGGTGCTTGCCCCAGGTGCAATGGACTGGGTGAAGTGTCTGAGGTAGACTTGAATAAAATAATTCCCGATTACACAAAAAGTATAAAGCAAGGAGGACTTGCACCACTGGGTAAATACAAATCCAATTGGATATTCAAACAAGTTTCGGGATTGATAGAATCAAAAGGATATAAGATTACTTCACCTCTATCTGATATAAATGAAGAAACCATAGACCAATTGCTGTATGGCAGTACCGAAGAAATAGTTGTCGATTCAAAATTAGCAGGAGTCAACAACAGCTATAAATTTAAGTTTGACGGAATTGTAAATATGTTGACCCAACAAATGGATGAAGAATTTGGAAAGGGTTACCAGCGCTGGGCGCAAAGTTTTATGAATAAGGTAGCGTGTCCCACGTGCGCTGCAACTCGCCTGAGAAAGCAAGCTTTATACTTTAAAATTGACGGGAAAAACATCGGTGAAGTAGCCAGTATGAATATTTCAGAACTGGACAAATGGTTTGCTAACATAGACAGTAAATTATCGAGCAATCAGTCGATTATAGCTGAGGAAGTAGTAAAAGAAATTAGAAACCGCATCCAGTTTTTACTCAATGTTGGGTTGAATTATCTGACCATTAATAGATCGTCGAAAACGCTTTCGGGAGGAGAAGCACAGCGTATCCGGTTAGCCACCCAAATTGGCTCTCAATTGGTTGGCGTATTATACATTTTGGATGAACCAAGCATTGGCCTACATCAGCGCGATAATTCTAAGCTCATTCAGGCCCTAAAAGATCTCCGGGATGTAGGGAACTCCGTAATGGTTGTGGAGCACGATAAGGATATGATGCTGGCATCCGACTATATTTTTGATATTGGGCCAGGTGCTGGAGTACATGGCGGTAGTGTGGTAGCCAAGGGAACACCTAAGGAGTTGCTGAAAGGAAAGAGTGAAACTGCCGCTTATCTAAAAGGTGAAAAAGTCATTGAGCCTCAAAAACAACCAAGAAAAGGCAACGGAAAGAAACTAAAGCTAACGGGAGCCAAAGGTCACAACCTTAAATCAGTTGACTTAGAGTTTCCACTGGGTAAATTTATATTGGTCACTGGAGTTTCAGGGAGCGGAAAAAGCAGCTTAATCAACCATACCCTCTACCCTATTTTAAATCAGCATTTTTATAAGTCGGTTACAAAACCACTGCCCTACAAAAGCATAAAAGGGTTGGAACACATTGATAAGGTTATAGAAATCGACCAAAGTCCTATTGGTAGAACGCCGCGTTCTAACCCTGCCACTTACACGGGCGTGTTTAGCGATATCAGAAACTTGTTTGCACAGTTGCCAGAAGCAAAAATTAGAGGCTACAAACCCGGTCGGTTTTCTTTTAACGTAAAAGGAGGTCGCTGCGAAACATGCAAAGGGGCGGGAGTAAAAACCATTGAGATGAATTTTTTACCCGATGTATACGTCCATTGTGAAGATTGCAATGGCAAACGTTACAATCGCGAAACCCTCGAAGTTCGATACAAAGGAAAATCCATCTCAGACGTGTTGGACATGACCTTGGAAGATGCTCTTCCGTTTTTTGAAAATATACCTTCAATCAATCTAAAAATCAAGACCCTAAATGAAGTGGGCTTAGGTTATATTTCACTGGGGCAGTCCAGTGTTACCTTATCAGGAGGTGAGGCACAGCGTGTAAAACTAGCCACCGAGCTATCCAAAAAAAATACAGGCAACACATTTTACATTCTAGACGAACCTACAACTGGACTTCATTTTGAGGATATTCGCATTCTTCTAAAGGTTCTAAATCGATTAGTTGACCAAGGAAATACGGTGTTGGTAATTGAACACAACATGGATTTCATTAAGGTGGGCGATTATTTCATTGATATTGGTCCAGAAGGAGGCAAAGACGGGGGCACAATTGTTTATCAAGGCAATATGAAAGGCTTGTTGAAGTGCAAAGGTTCCCACACGGGAGAATATTTGAAAAAAGAAATTACGCCTTAAATTCCCAGGCCTAGCTTCCTCACTTTATTACAGGAAAATAACCTTACCGGTAGATAGCTCGTAATATGCCGGCACTACTGTCAAACCTTCTGATTCCACGGCTTCGCTCAATATTGGCTTGGAGTCTTTTACTTCTTCCGAAACAATTTTTGCATTGAGTTGAATGGCATTGGTGAGTACATCTCCTTCCATTTGTTTGGCCAAATAGACTGATGGTTTAATCTTTTGAATGATAGCACCAATATGTCCACCAGGATCGTCGTTTCCTATACTCGCGCTCACCGCTCCGCAACTTTCGTGACCCAATACAATTATTAGTTTAGATTTTAAAAACTTTACAGCGTATTCCATACTTCCGAGAACTTTGTCTTTGGCTATGTTTCCTGCTACGCGAATAACAAATAAATCGCCTAAACCTTGATCAAATAACAGTTCTGGAACAACCCTAGAATCTGCACAACTTAAAACTACAGCAAATGGGTTTTGCTCTCCTTTTAAGGATACCCGCCATGAGTTATCGGTGTGTGGGTGTTTTAGTTTTCCCTTAACGTACCGTTCATTGCCTTCTTTTAATATCTGTAATGCAACTTCTGCTTCCATAACTGTAGATTTTATTAAAACCTAAAAGTACTTTTTAATATTCAGAAATCAGTACTTGTTGTTTTAAGCATATCCATTAGTTGATTCTTAGGTATATTAAGATTCACAACTGATAATGCCGCAAGTAACATTTGGCAATCATAAAATAAGTTGCTCGTAATAATTAATCCTTCTAGCCGTGGACTGTCGAATTATTAAACCATCAGTAAAACCGAACCAGGGTCACCACAAAACACAGCAACATAAACATGGGCCAAAAACTGATTTTGACAATCAAATTGTCCTTATAATCAAAGAACAGAAAATTGTCTTTTTTGACAAACATCACGATATTAAAAGCCACCAAAGCCAATATAATGTACATGATAAAGTAAAACGATTCCATGTAGGTGATCACGGGAGTATTTACAATTTTTCGGTGGTCAATGTGGGCGAGCAACAGCACAAAGAAGAATGCTGCAGAGCTTTCAACTATACCCAAAGAGCCTTTGCTGCTATTAGTGCCTTCTTTTTTGGAAGTACCGTAAACCAAAAAGTACAACATCATAGCTACTATAAGTATGGGAATAATGTTTGACACAAAGGCGTTAATAAACTTGCGCTTGAGCAAAACGTTAAAATGCAATTCCGGAAACTCTTCTCTAATAAAGGATTCTTGGCCAAAATTGGAATTGTAGCTTTCCATACTGTAGTCGAAATAACTGGCCTTAACTTCTGATTCTGGCAGCACTGCTTTGGGGTTTATACCAGGGTTTGAACTTTGTGAAAGGATTTTATATCCTTCTAAATGTGGGGTAAGCATCACATTTTTATCCCGATTGGGGTGCTTGAGCTTTAAGTCTATTTGACGTGAATCAAAGGGGTACCTGCTGTAGTCAAAGTTTAACCGATAGGTGCCACGCACATCATAGGTCACCAAATCGTATGTGCCTTTATCCTCTATTTGCCTATTGATCGTAATAGCCTCTGCAAAAGGACTCGTTTGTGGAAAGTAAATATCACGCTGTATGCCTTTTGTGCGTTCGTGATGGTATTTCTGCCATACCGTAACGCTCATATTCACGTTGTAGGAATCATCAAACTCAATTTCATTAATAAAAACTCCTGTCGGTATTTCTATAGGAGCATTCAAACGCAGCGCTTTAGCTACTTCATTTTCAATGCTTACAAAACGGTTTAAAGCAGCAGTATTGACAATCTTGTAACGCTCCTCACTTTCTATTGTTTCAGAATAGGTGATGGTTATGTACCATATGAAACTGATGTTGGCCAGCAGGACCGCCGAAAACAGAACGGACATTTTCCATATACTGCGCTCACCCAGCAAATAAATCTTGGAATACAGCCCGAATAATACCAATACTAATAAGCTCAAACTAAAACCGATATGCATCAGCTTTTTTCTGAGCGCTACAGCATTTCCAAGCAATTCGTTTTTAATAAACACAACGCCTAAACTCCAATTTGCATAGTCGATTTTATTGTAAAACAGAAACGATTCCTGGTCCGATATTTTATTGTTGTATTGTTCAAACCCTGATTTCTGGGCAATCATTTCAATACCTACTCGAGCAAAAACCTCATCTCCGTGTTCTTCGGCAAGGGTTATGATATTCTTATTGCTTACGTATTCATTAATAGGATGCGCTATATAATCACCATTGGAGGACACTATAAAACCATAACCCGTTTTTCCAAGGCTCAACGCATTCAGCATATCGGTAAAGTCTTGTAAGGAAATGGTTAAGGTCACTGTTCCTGCCAAATAGGATTTACCAGTTGAATCCTTTCGATAAAAAGGAGCTCCATAATCACAAATCATGGCTTGTGCACCCTGTCCGTAATAGGGCGAAATCCAGCTCGCCCCTTTCTGAATGACGTCCGTATACCACTTGGTTACATTAGAGTCGGTATAATCGTACATCTGTCCCAAGTAGAGTGTTTTGCCAGCTTTTTTATCGTAATACGGCGAGAATAAGCGAGAGGTATCTCGGTATTTATATGGTTCAAAAGCAACGGCAACGCCAAGGACTTGGTCCATAGATTTACATTCTGACTCAATCAATTGAATCAGCGCTTGATCTCTAATGTCGTTGTTCGATAAACTATCTGCTAGTGTTTTCGTTCGGTTTTCTATTTGAACGAGTACTTTTTCAATTTCAGAAGAAATGTTGTTTACGACCTGCTTACCGACATCAAGACTGCTGGTTTCCCTATCGTTTAAATATATACGGTAATCGTTTACGCTGAACACCGTTAACGCTAGAGCTATAATTGCTAATACAATAAATATAATTCTGGGAGAGCGCATTGTGAGCGGTCTAAATTAAATGAAATCAATGCTTTCGCAAGATTCTAATCACAAAAAAATAGCGTCGCTAAGAAATCCTACTCAAAAACTTTCCCCGGGTTCAATATTCCATTCGGGTCAAATAGTTGCTTAATGCCTTTTTGAATAATCAATTCAGCTTCAGAAAACACAATGTCTAAATAGCCTTTTTGCACATATCCTATTCCATGCTCACCTGAAATGGTACCTCCCAGCGATTTCGTTAAATAAAATATCTCACGAATTCCTTCCGTAAGCTTGTTGTTCCAGTCCTCATCAGACATATCTCCTTTTACAATATTTACATGTAAATTGCCATCACCCACATGACCATAACAAACCGATTTAAACCCGTATCGACTGCCAATCTCCTTTACGCCAGCCAACAATTTTGGCATTTCGTATCTAGGAACTACGGTATCTTCTTCTTTGTATATGGAGTGTGATTTCACTGCCTCTCCTACCCTACGGCGTAATTTCCAAAGTGCGTCCTTTTGGGTAGAGTCATCTGCAAATAATACCTCACCACTACCATGTTGAACCATTATTTCCGAAATCTGCTCACACTCTTTGTAAAGCGTTTCCAGTTCATTTCCGTCAACCTCTATAAGTAAATGGGCTTTAACATTATCTGGGATATCCATATTAAAATCATCAACGTATGGTATGGTCCAATCCAATGCGTCACGCTCCATAAACTCCATAGCACATGGCGTTAGGCCGGCTCTAAAAACAGACGATACCGCCTCACATGCACTTTCAGGCGAGTCAAAAGGCACAAGCATAGTAAGAATGTGTTTTGGATAAGGAATCAGACGAAAAACGGCTTTGGTGATGATTCCCAAAGTACCCTCACTTCCCACCATAAGTTGAGTAAGATTGTAACCGGTAGAGTTTTTCAAAACATTAGCTCCTGTCCAAATAATGTCTCCATTTGGCAAAACGACCTCAAGATTTAATACATAGTCCTTTGTTACTCCATACTTAACTGCTTTAGGCCCACCTGAGTTGTAGGCCAAATTACCACCAATAAAACAAGACCCCCAACTACTAGGATCGGGTGGATAATACAAGCCCTTTTCTTTGCACACGTCGTGAAATACTTGAGTAATTACAGCGGGCTCTATGGTGGCTTGCAAGTTCTTTTCGTCAATTTCTATAATGTTGTTTAGCCGCTCCATACTCAAACCAATTCCGCCATAAATTGATAGAGCACCACCACTTAATCCAGTCTTTGCTCCAATAGGGGTAACGGGTAAGTTATGCGCATTGGCCAGCTTCAAAATATTAGAAATTTCTGTTGCATTTTTCGGCTTTAGCAATACTTCTGGTGGAAACGAAAAATCCTCAGTTTCATCATGACCGTATTCGGTCAATTGCTCTTTATCGACGGTTAAAAAACAGCTTCCAACTATCTGAGCCAGTTCATTAATGTGTTCTTGAGTAAGGGTATTGTACTTCATATTTTTCAAAAAAAAAGGCCACTAATTACTCAGCAGCCAAATTCTATAATGTTATTTAATAGCCATTAATCTTTGCGTAATTTCTTATAAATACGTTCTATAATTTCTACCACTTTCATTCCTTCCAGTGCATTGGTGGCAATTTCACCTTTGCCCGAAAGCACATCAACCACATTTTGAATAATGTAATGATGATTAGCTGCTGATCCTTTATACTCGCCGTAATCATTTGGTGGGTTAGCTGGAGGTAATTCAGGCATTTCATAATCTTCTACGTGGCATGCCTCCACCTTGTCCATATACTGGCCAGATACTTTTACCGATCCTTTCTCGCCAATCAGCGTGATACTGCTTTCTAAGTTTTGTCCCCACACAGAGGTAGAAAAGTTCATAGACCCCATTCCTCCGTTTACAAAATCGAAATTCACCACACCTGTGTCTTCAAACTCAGTAGCTGGATGACTAAAATTGGTACATCGGCCAGATATATTTTCAATATCCCCACACAACCAGTACATTATGTCTATAAAATGACTGAACTGAGTAAACAGAGTTCCTCCATCCATATCCATAGTTCCTTTCCAGCCACCGGGTTTGTAATACCGATTGTCTCTGTTCCAGTAGCAGTTCAGTTGAATCATGTATAACTTACCCAGTCTACCCTCGTCAATAATAGATTTCAACCAAACCGAAGTGGGACTGTACCTATTCTGTTTAACTAAAAATACCTGCTTACTGACCTGCAGTGCACGATAAATCACTTCTTCAGATTCCGCTTTGGTAAGCCCCATTGGCTTTTCAATCACCACATGAGAGCGGTGCTCAAGCACCTCTAAGGCAAGTTGAGCATGTAGACCGTTTGGAGTACAAATGTTTACTACGTCGGGTTGTATTCCCGCTTCATACATTTCAGTAATCGTAGAAAAGACTTTACAACCTTCTGTTTTTTCAGCATCGGCACGTCGTTCATCCATCGGTTCAACAACACCCACAACTTTACCTTGCTTATTGCCAGATACCATTGAGGCGTGACGTTTGCCAATATGTCCATAGCCCACAATACCAAAAGTGATTTCTTTATTTGACATGCTCTTTTTGTTTAAAATATTTGTAGTACCAATTTATAGCTTCTTCCAACCCATTTTCAATAGAGTATTGAGGTTGGTAGTTCAACAACCGCTTTCCTTTCTCTATGGATGCCAACGAATGCTTTACATCACCTACGCGCTCGTTGCCATAATTTACCTCAACATCTTGCACGCTAGCATCAAATTTAGAAAGGCTTTTTTTAATAGCCGCTATCAATTGATTAATTGTAGTTCGCTCTCCATATGCAACATTAAAGACTTCACCTAATGCTTTATGGTTTTCTGTTGAACCCGCCAAATGGTTGGCTTGAATTACATTCTCTATGTAAGTAAAATCCCTGGACTGTTCTCCATCTCCATGAATGGTCGGACGTTCATGAGCTATAAAGGCTTTTAAAAACCTAGGTATAGCAGCAGCATAAGCTCCATCAGGGTCTTGATTTCGACCAAAAACATTAAAGTAACGCAAGCCAATTACCTCCATGCCGTGTAAATCGTAAAATACTTTAGCATACAATTCGTTGACATATTTCGTTACGGCATATGGCGAAAGCGGTTTTCCAATTTTATCCTCCTCTTTGGGAAGACCCGGGTGGTCCCCATAGGTAGAAGAACTCGCTGCATAAACAAAGCGCTTGACTCCGCACTTCAAGCAAGTGTTGAGCATCATTAAAAAGCCGTCAATGTTAACACTGTTGGTAAGAATTGGGTTTTCTATAGAACGCGGCACAGAGCCCAGTGCAGCTTGGTGCAACACTACATCTACTCCTTCTAATGCTTGCTGGTAATCTGTTGCGTTTCTAATATCTCCTTCAAGTAAGGTAAAACTGGTGTTTGAAAGTAAAGAAGTAATATTTTCTCTTTTGCCAGTAATAAAATTGTCTAGGCAAATCACCTCATTATCTTTAACTAAATCCGCGCACAGGTTAGACCCTATAAAACCGGCACCACCAGTTACAAAAACTTTTTTACCACTTAGTCTATTCATAAGTTTACTTGGCATATGAAACCGCTCGGGTTTCTCTTATCAGCGTAACTTTTACTTGTCCAGGATAAGTCATTTCTTCTTGAATTTTAGTTGAAATCTTGTAACTTAACTCTGAAGCTTTTTTGTCATCCACTTTATCGCAATCAACCATTACGCGCAATTCTCGTCCTGCTTGAATCGCAAATGCTTTTTCAACTCCAGAGTGACTCATTGCCAAGCTTTCCAAATCTTTCAGCCTTTGAATGTAGGATTCCACCACCTCTCTACGCGCCCCTGGGCGAGCTCCAGAAATGGCATCACATACTTGAACCAATGGTGAAATCATCGAGGTCATTTCTATTTCATCGTGGTGGGCCCCAATTGCATTACATACATCGGCTTTTTCTCCATGCTTTTCGGCTATTTTCATACCCAAAATTGCATGTGGTAACTCTGGCTCATCATCTGGCACTTTACCAATATCATGAAGAAGGCCCGCTCTTTTTGCGACTTTCGTATTTAAACCCAGTTCAGAGGCCATAGTGGCACAAAGATTTGCTACCTCTCTCGAGTGCTGAAGTAAGTTTTGTCCATATGAAGAACGGTACTTCATTCTTCCCACCATTCGCAGTAACTCTGGATGCAGACCATGTATCCCTAAATCGATTGCTGTCCGCTTTCCTGTTTCAATTATTTCTTCTTCTATCCGCTTTTGAGTTTTAGCTACTATCTCTTCTATTCGCGCAGGGTGAATACGTCCATCGGTTACCAATTGATGTAAAGAGAGTCTGGCAATTTCTCTTCTCACCGGATCGAAACAACTCAGGATAATTGCTTCCGGGGTATCGTCTACAATAATTTCAACACCGGTTGATGCCTCTAGAGCACGAATGTTTCTACCCTCTCTACCGATAATTCGTCCTTTAACATCATCACTTTCTATATTGAAAACCGATACCGAGTTTTCGATAGCGTGCTCTGTTGCTACTCGCTGAATGGTTTGGATTACAATTTTTTTCGCCTCTTTATTGGCGTTAATTTTTGCCTCTTCCGTGATCTCTTGTATCAAAGCCATTGCATTTGTTTTGGCTTCTTCTTTTAATGCCTGAGTAAGTTCGTCACGTGCATCAGTGGCGCTAATGTTTGCAACCTCTTCCAGCTTATTTACGTGCTCTTTGTGCAGCTTATCCAATGCTTGCTCCTTATCATCCAGTACTTTAAACTGATCTTTTAGGCGCGCTTGTTTTCTATTGTAATCTGCCTCTTGTTGATTTACATTTTTCAACTTTTTATTGAAACTCTCTTCCTTCTGTCTGATGCGATTTTCAGCTTGAGAGATTTTGTTGTTCTTTTCGTTAATTGATTTCTCGTGCTCACTCTTGAGCTGCAAAAATTTTTCTTTTGCCTGTAGAATTTTATCTTTTTTGATGACCTCTGCTTCTGCTTTTGCATCTTCAAGCACCTGATTGGCCTTTTGTTGTGTGCTCTTTTTCTGAATAGCATTTACAATTAGGCCGCCTATTAGAGCCCCGGGAACTAACCCTATTATTATACTTATTATATCCATTGTTGAATTTAAATTAAAAAAAATGCCCGCACAAAAAGTTCTTGTAAACTCCAAAAAAGTACAAGAATGGAATGCAAGCAAGTAAACGCAAGAGTCCAGTGTCCTAGCAAGTAGAATCTCGTCGCCATACGGCGCGATAAACAGGCCTTCTTTTGCATACCGAATTACATTCCCAACGTTTAAAATGTTGAGTTTACAAAACGCAATTATGCGGGCAAAAAAGTGCTACCTAAGTAGCTAATATTTAAAGAACGTCTATGAAGTCAGTACCTTATCCAACTTTTCGTTTAAAGTTTTTAAGTCTTCATCCAAAATTTTATTTGCTGCTGATTGCTTAAATTCCTCAGTATTCCCCTCTTTACTGGCAAATTCTAAGGCAGTCATTGCAAGCAAATCAACATAATCTGTGACTACGTAATTTCCTTTGAGTTTATCTATGTTTTTGTTGATCATTTCAGCCGATAGCCTGATATTTTGCTCTTCTTGCTCATTCTCAACCTCTATGGGGTAGGTGCGCTTTCCAATTTTTATATCAACGGTTTTCTGACTCACTATTTCTCCATTAATTTCACACACTTATCCACTTCTGAAATCAAAGCATCTACCTTTTTCTTTATCTGCTCTTTTTCAAAACTGTTCGTGTTTGATGAAGTACTCATTCCATTTATGGTATTGCGTAACTTTTCGTTTTCAGAGCGCAACTCTTTAACCTCCTCTAAACTGTCAGTATACACAGTGATTAAACGATCAACTTTTTCTTTTATTTCCTCAACACTTTTCGCAGTCATATTGCCCTACTTAATGTGTTACAAAGTTAGCCGAGTGAATGAGAGAAAGCAAGTTTTTAAAGTCTTTTTGTGCATAGCTACTGAATATAAACTCTGGCACAGTTTTAAGGAGTACTACATTTGAATAATGAACAATCTAAAACCTATTTTTCCCAGATGAAACAGATAGTTAGTGTACTCTTAAGCTGTTTTTTGAGCCTTACTGCTGCTGCTCAAACAAATTTTTTACCCCCGTTGGGTATTCCCCTTCAGCTATCTGGAAACTTTGGTGAATTGAGGCCCGGTCATTTTCATGCAGGGTTGGATATTAGAACTCAAGGAAAAGTTGGTCTACCGATTTATGCCATAGAAGAGGGGCACGTAAGCAGAATTGCTGTATCTGAAGGTGGATATGGAAAAGTACTGTACATAGATCACTCGAATGGCTATACCTCGGTATATGCGCATTTGCGTCAATTCAACCCCAGGATAGAAAAGCTGGTAAAAAAAATGCAATACGATCTTACGGCTTTTGAATTAGACACTTCATTCGAAGACAATTCAATAAAAGTATCAAGAGGAGAAGTAATTGCTCTTTCCGGAAATACGGGTGGATCCGGCGGTCCACACTTACATTTTGAAATACGAAATACCGCTTCTGAAAAAGCAATTAACCCCCTGCACTTTAGCTTCAACATAAAAGACCAAATAAAACCTCGAGTTTTTCACATTGCCCTTTACCCATTGAATGAAAAAAGTCATGTTCGATATAAAAATACCCATCAAGTAATAAAAACTGTGGGTAATGGAACACATTACACAGCAGCAGGAAATCAACCCATTCCGGTTTATGGAAAAATAGGTTTTGGCATTCATACTAAGGATAAAATTACTGGGTCTCCGTTCAATTTTGGCGTCTACTCCATTGAGTTGTATAAAAACAATCGTCTGGTTTACCAGCATATACTAGACAGCCTAGACTTTGCCAATACGCGCTGTATAAATGCACACATGGATTTTTACGAAGCTACTAAACACAAACGAAAAATTCAGCGCAGTAATATACTTGAAGGAAACAAACTGAATACCTATTCCAACCTCGTAAACAATGGGGCGTTTTTCTTTTTATCTGCTGATACAAGTACCATGAAGTTTGTAGTAAAAGACTTTATGGGAAATAGCAGCACCGTCAAATTTGAAGTGTTTGGCTCAGAGCGTAATGTAGCTGCTAGTGAAAAGAAGTTCACTCAATTGTTAAGTTTCAATCAACCGAATCGCTACGCGGATTCTATTATCAATATTGATTTTCCATCAAGCTGCTTGTATGAAGACACTCCTTTGAAGATTGAATACGAACCAGCCATTGGTCGCTGTAAAACACCGATTGCTCATGTAAATACATTATACGACCCGCTTAACGATTATATGGATTTAAGTTTTAACCTCAGTCATTTAACGGAAAGTGAAAGGAAAAAAGCTACTGTTATATCGCTGACAGCAAAAAAGCAGGTATTAGCTGCTGAGGGAGGCACTCTAAAAGACAATTGGATTACTTGTAAAACAAGAAGCTTTGGTCCATACAGCGTATTTGTAGATACCGATGCCCCGTATATTCGTCAAAGTAACTTTAGCGAAGGCGGAACTTATTCGCAACCTAAACGGATATATTTTAGATGTAAGGACAACATATCGGGCATTGGCAACTATTACGCAATTATCGACAACCAATGGATTTTGGTTGAGTATGAAAAAAACCGAAATCAGGTGTTTTTTGATTTACATGACGTGACAAAAAATGGCTCGAAACACTCGTTAAAACTTTTTGTTGAAGATAAAGTTGGAAACGAAAGTATTTTAAAAGGATCTTTTATCTACTGATTTTAGGAAATACAACAGTATCTTGAATCTTAAATAACGCAGTTAAAATTACATTTGAGAGTGCGAAAAATTATTCTTTCAGTATGTTTTATTGCTGCCTGTCTAATTTCAGGTTATACACAAGTGCGAAAAATGGATTCTACTCTCATTCAATTTTCGGGGGTATTTCTTGATTCAGATAGTTTAACGCCAGTTCCGTGGGTTAATATTGTGGTATTAAACAGAGACAAAGGAACCACCACTGATTACCAAGGTGCATTTTCTTTTGTTGCTCATAAAGGAGATACCGTCGAATTTACCTGTGTTGGTTACAAACCCTTTCAGTGCACCATACCAGATACCTTATCTACTAAACGCTATACCTTAGTACAGCTATTTAGCAAAGACACCTACAATTTACCTGAGGCGGTCATTTTTCCATGGCCTAGTAAAGAAGAGTTTCGAGAAGCTTTTTTAGAACTTTATATTCCAGACGACGACTATGAACGGGCCAGAAAAAATTTAGAGCTAGCCGATAAAAGAGACCAAGTAGTAGGTATACCCAATTGGGGAAGCATAAATTACAAACGTTCTAATCAAGTGTATATGGAGCGTATTTATCACGCTGGCCAACCGCCTCCTATGACCATTTTTAACCCTTTTGCTTGGGCTGAATTTTTTAAAGCTCTAAAGGAAGGTGAACTTAAAGATTCGAACAAAGTTGAACAAGATTAAATTGAAGCTTTACTTTTGAGTTGTGATAAAAGCAAAAGATATAGACAAAAATTACGGAACGCTTCAAGTCCTCAAGTCCCTTAACTTATCAGTTGGTAAAGGTGAGATTGTAAGTATAGTTGGTGCCTCTGGGGCTGGTAAAACAACCTTGCTACAAATTTTGGGAACTTTAGACAAACCGGATAGTGGAAACCTATTCATCAATGACACTGATATTACAACCTTGAGCAAAAAAAAATTAGCCGCTTTTAGAAACAAGGAAATTGGTTTTATTTTTCAATTTCACCAATTATTGCCAGAATTCACAGCTATCGAAAACGTTTGTATCCCGGCTTATATTGCTGGATTAGGCAAAGATGAAGCAGAAAAAAAAGCTCGAAACTATTTAAGCTTTTTGGGACTCGAACAGCGGGCAGAGCACAAACCTTCTGAGCTTAGCGGGGGTGAACAACAGCGCGTTGCCGTTGCTAGAGCTTTAATAAACGAACCTGCGGTAGTTTTAGCTGACGAACCAAGTGGTAACTTAGACTCAAAAAACGCTAAAGAATTGCACGATTTATTTTTTGAATTAAGAGACAAGTTTAACCAAACCTTTATAATTGTGACGCACAATGAGGAGTTAGCCAATATGGCGGATAGAAAACTAACCATTCAAGACGGAGTTATTGTTGAATAGAAGTGAAGTTAAGGAGTTTTTGGATCAAAAGGTTGAACAATTCAACCGTCCAGATTTCATTGCGGATGACCCCATACTAATTCCACACAAATTTCAGCGGAAAGAGGATATTGAAATTGCTGGTTTCTTGGCGGCCACAATTGCTTGGGGACAGCGAAAGACCATCACAAAAAATGCTCTAAGAATGATGGAGTTCATGGAGTTTGAACCTTATCGCTTCATTACAGAAAATGATTCGAACGACTTCATTTTTCCAGAATTTGTACACCGGACGTTCAATAGTGTAGATTTCGCCTACTTTTTGAGTGTGTTAAAGGAAATTTATGCGTCTCATGGGGGATTGGAAAATGCTTTTAATGAGGGGAAAAATACGTTTGAACGTATTGCAAACTTTCAAAAGTTATTCTTTTCCTTATCTACAATTACAGTAACGGATAAAACCAGAAAACACGTCAGTTCACCAATAAAAAATAGTGCTGCCAAGCGTTTGAATATGTATTTGCGCTGGATGGTTCGTTCAGATAATCGCGGAGTAGATTTTGGATTATGGAAGCGTCACAGTCCCGCTGATTTGATGTTGCCCTTGGATGTACACACAGGAAACACCTCGCGCAAACTGGGCATTTTGAAGCGCAAACAAAACGACTGGAAAACCGTAGAGGAGGTTACGCAAGTTCTGCGCAAATTTGACCCCAAAGATCCAATCAAATATGATTTTGCTCTCTTTGGTTTAGGCGTAGTCGAAAAGTTTTAGCGAATAAGACTGTTAAAGTCTGGAATGACACATATTCCTTTAAAACACTCACGTGCTATTCTATGCTTAAAGTACATATCAAAAGTAGCTGTACAATCGTCTAATGCATTCATTTCAAAATAATTTGAAAGTAAATTGTAGTCATTTTCATCTCTCAAATATCCGCACATTACGTCGTTTAACTTCACATTAATGATCCAGTTACCGTAGAAGTACCCTGTCCTACATTCCCCTTTTAAATAAGGAGCGCCATCGGCATAAAAACTCTCAAATGTTTGCACCAAGCTATCGTTGGAGAACATACACTGAGAGTGCATCTTGCCACTTTTATAATAAAACTTTGACGGCCCATTTAAAAAACCTTGCTCGTAAACTTGTTCAGTAATAAGCTTACCTCCGCTATCATAAGTCTTTACTGTATCCACCTTTCTTCCGTTAAACAATACTCCTTCCTCCTTCTTCCTTCCATTGTCATGGAATAAGGTATAAATCCCATTTGCACTGTCATTACTGTAGGTAAAAACACCTCGTAAGTTCTTGTTGTAGTCAAAAATTTCCCATTCACCTGTTCGTTGCTTCTTGTTGTTTACCATTCCCTTTATCCGACCTGCTTTTACTTTGTTTTTCTTCCATTTTTTGCGAATGGTCTTGTCAAGTCGGTAGGCTCTAAACCTGTTATCCAGAACGTCCTTCCAAAAATAGGCATCGACTTGTGTAGAAAACTTTTGCAGTTTCTTTTGATCCTCGTAGGTAGAATAATTCACTTTGTAAAAGTCTCTGGTGAATGTGGGTAAACTCAAATACTCGATCACATTCCCAATACCCTCAATATTTTTAGGCTGAATACGTCCCATATTATCAAACTTCATATAACTAAAATCTACCCACAACACCACCGTTTCGTTCTTGGATTTCTGAGGAATGAAGCCAATGTCCGTTATTCGATTCACCATTCTGCCGCTTGGGTTGTGATAGTACCACTGCTCGCGCAGTATCACTTTTTTTGAGTTTTTTAAATCGAAAGAATCTATTCGATTCTTGGCATCCGGCTTACCAATTAACGTATACCGTTCAGGCCCCTCAAAGTAGGCAGCATACTTGTCGGTAAGGTAAAAAATCAATTCAGGAAAGCTAATAATTTGATCTTTGTCGAATTCCAGCAGATAGTAGGGCTGGTTCACCTCTTTATCAAAGTCAATATAAGCATAGGTTTCCTTATAAAAAGCCCCAATGCTGTGAAACATGGGATGATCAACTGAAATAATATTATCTACGTAATCATCGTCTAACCCATATTTTAAAGATTCTCCTAACTGCTGATTATTAAAGGATTGGATATTTCTGTTGAAATAAGACCAAGTATAGTCCGTCATATGTTCTTTGTATTCTTGACCTAACATGGAATTAGAAATCAGGTAGAGAAGACAAATTAAAGTTGTGCTTAATTTCATAGATGCAAATAAAACATCTAAACGAATACAATAAATAAACCAAGGATTAATTTTGTACAATGAACCACCTTGCGCATATTTATTTATCTGGAAAAAATGAAGGCTTAATAATAGGAAACTATATTGCCGACCACATTCGTGGAAATCAATTGGGACATTTGCCAGAAGAGATACAAAGTGGAGTTAGACTGCACCGGACAATAGATACTTACACCGATAAGCACCAAATTTTTAGAGCTACTACAAAATTGATAATGCCTAGCCTTCGAAAATTTTCTGGAGTGGCTGTTGATATTTATTTCGATTACTTCCTAGCCAACAAATGGAAACATTACCACGAAGAAGATCTTGAGACTTTTGCGTTGAACACCTATAGCTTAATAGAATCGAACTGGACGCACATACCTGAAAGGGGCAAACGGTTTTTTACCTATATGATTGAGCACAACCTGTTATTGAATTATGGTGATTTAGAGACACTTAACAGGGTGTTTATGGGAATAGATTCGAGAACAAAATTTGATACCAACTTAACTGATGCAGTTACTGTACTGAGCAAACATCACGACGAAATTGAAACAAACTTTGAAGAATTCTTTCTCGATTTAATGCAATTTGTAAAGGAACAACATGAGTAAACTTGAGCATTTTATTACCAAGGATGGAAGCTCTTCTTTTTATCATCCCCAACTAGACGAGACCTATCATTCGAGGCATGGAGCCATCCAAGAATCCCAACATGTATTCATAAAATCTGGACTTGAATATTACCTGCAAAAACAAACAAAAAGTAGCATCTCCGTTTTTGAATTGGGATTCGGAACGGGCTTGAATGCATTATTGGCTGCATTGTGGTCAAATGAGCATGACCTAAACATATATTATGAAAGCATAGAAAAAACAGTATTGTCGCTGGATCAATCACAAAAATGCAATTACTCAGAGCAAATCTCCAACCAAACCGTGCAAGATGTATTTACCCAAATACATAAGTGCAATTGGAATCAAGAACAAGCCATTCTACCTACCTTTAAAATCAAAAAAATTGAAGGAGCTGTAGGAGATTATGCCCCAAAAAAGTCATTTGATTTGGTATTCTTTGATGCTTTTGGGCCAAGGGTACAGCCTGAATTATGGGAAGTCGACAATCTCCAAAAAATGTACGATATATTAGACAATCAAGGTGTTTTTGTGACGTATTGTGCCAAAGGTAGTGTTCGTAGAACATTGATTAACATTGGTTTTACCGTTGAACGGATTCCAGGTCCTCCGGGCAAAAGGGAAATGTTACGCGCTATTAAATAATTACAAATAACCGGATCTTTTTCTGAAAAACCATTCCAATCCAAAGAGTAAAACGATAAGAGCGAACAACCACCTTACATCAATCAAATCCCTAAAGTTTGTGTGTTCGTATAGCGTGGAACTAAACTCACTTTTTTCCAAATTAGAGAACCAGAGAGAGAAGCTTTCTTTTGAGTAAAACTTTCCACCCGTTCTGTTCGCTATTTTAAATAGCGTTTGATAGTCTGCTTCTAATTTAATGCGCTCTATGTTGCGGCGCGTTACGGTAAATTGCCCCTTCTTTTTTAACGTCTCCCCTCCTATTTCTGTCTCAGCTGCATAAGCATATAGTCCCGGTTGCAGTTTACCCAAATTCAACTCATACCCAATATCGTTTCTCGAAAAACTGTAGTCATAGCTCAAACTGTCTTTATAGTTCAATTTCAACCTCAATTCCGGGTCATTTATTGATTCGTACAAATCGTTATACACCTCTGCCTGAATTACAGCATCTTCTGAACTGGAGTAATTCGATTTCGTTTTTACTTTCAATCTGCTCTTGTCTTTTTTAACCGTCAAAAAGCTCATACTGCTTGATATTAGGTTATCAAAAAACTGCTGATTTTGAAATTTCCTATGCTCTTCTAATGGCCAACGCCAAAACCCCGATCCAAATACAAATATTACAGGCTTTCCGTTAAATTCGGAAAATGTCCAAAGCGGCAGTTCGGAAGCAACTGCACCTATTTTTTGAAACAAATATGTACTGGACTTTCCCTTTACCGAAAACTCTCCGAACGGCGCAGATAAAGGAGCAAGTTCACGTAAAACCAATGCTGAATTTTCAGGGGTGGTAAAACGAGAAAAATTATCGTTCAATACTCCTGATACAGAATTGAACATGCCTGCGCTTCTACCTTTTTGCGTCAACTCCTTGCTCAACCTTGTGATTTGATCAACGTTAGTATTAGTTCCCAAAATATACATTGTAGGAAGGTTTGTTTCAAAGAGCGCTTTTAAGAGTTTTGGAGGTATAGTGTTCTTGATGCCTGGAATTTGATACAACACCAAGCCGTTGTACTCCAACATCAGTTTTGAAATTAATTCTAAACTAATCTCGCCACTCGAGAACAAATCGACACTGATGTTTTCATTTTTGGAAATGACCTTTTTAATGGCTCCAATATCTGGTTGAAGCGTTTGATAAACGATAGCTATTTTCTCTTGCTCATCAAGCACTTCGACAGAAAAGGTTTGCTTATTGTTATCTAAATTGCTTTCCCCTTTTATAGGCAATAACTCAGCAGAAATCAACTGAATTCCAGTCTTTTCATATTCCAATTGAAAGTTGATCGTTTGAAAATCATTTTCTGCTGTATACTTTATAGGCATAGTGAGTTGTTTGCCACCTGATGTGGTCAGCAACAGTTCTGTTGATTTGCCCTTGAGGGACTTAGAGTTTATGTTGACTACTACCGGAAACTTATTCCCTTTATATACCAATCGGTTGTAACGCACTTCAGCTATGCTTTGGTCCGGCCTTTTGACCGTATCACCGAAGGCAATAACATCAATAGCCACTTGATTTTTAATAGGAGCGTATTGCGGATCTAGTCCGTTATTAAAAATACCATCAGAAATTACGGTGTGTCCAGCTAGGTTTTGGTACCCAAAATTATCATCAACATACTGCAAATATTCTGAAATGTTTGTAGACTCGCCAGCAAATGAGAGCGTATCGTAATTTGAAATTTCTGAACCGAAAGTGAGTATTTTTAAGTCTATGTCACCTCTATTACCAACAGTTTCTATAATAGAGTCCATTGCATTTTGAACTTCAAGACTATCGGAATTTGATACCATTGATTTGGACTGATCTATACCCAGTATATAGATGGGTTTCTCTTCCTCCGTATCTTGATACGTGATAACCGGATTTAGTAAGAACAACCCAGTAAGAAATAAGCCCATGAATCGGAGTGCTGCCAGTATTGGTTTTATTTTTTGGGAATATGCATCTGGGCGAAAAAAATACAATGCCCAAGTAAGCACACCGCTTAATAAAACTAATGGTATCAACCAATTGATATTACTTCCAAACTCAATCATAAAAAAAGCCCTCTATAAGGGCTTCCAAATTTGCATAAATATTAGTTCTAAAAATAGAACTCTTATGTTTTAAGACGTTAACATGCCTCCATCTACATTCAGGGTTTGACCGGTAATGTAACCCGACATATCCGAAGCTAAGAAAAGCGCCAAGTTGGCTACATCTTCTGGGGTTCCTCCACGTTTTAATGGTATGGCATCCCTCCATTGTTGTACCGTTTCTTCGGGAAGTTTTCCCGTCATTTCTGTTTCAATAAATCCAGGGGCAATGGCATTGCAACGAATATTCCTAGAACCCAATTCTAAAGCAATTGATCGCGTAAAGCCTAGTATACCTGCTTTTGAAGCTGAGTAATTTGATTGTCCTGCATTACCCTTAACACCAACAACTGAGCTTAGGTTTACGATAGATCCTGACCGCTGCTTAAGCATGGTACGTTGCACTGCTTTTGTCATATTAAAGACAGATTTCATGTTAATGTTGACAACATTATCCCACATTTCCTCGGTCATTCTCATGAGTAAATTGTCTTGAGTGATGCCAGCATTGTTTATGACAATATCAATTCGGCCACCAAAATCTTTTAACACATCGCTTATAAGTTGCTCTGCAGAGTCAAATTTAGACGCATCCGACTTATACCCTTTGGCCTCTACTCCAAATGCACTCAGTTCATTCTCCAATGCTTTTGCTTTTTCTTCGGACGACAAATAAGTAAAAGCAACGTTGCAACCAGACTGAGCAAATTTTTCAGCAATACCTCTTCCTATACCTCTTGAAGCGCCAGTAATTATGGCTACTTTCCCTTCCAACATTTTCATTTTCGTTTACTATTTTAAAATACTACAATATTGACTCGTCTGTTCAATATGAGCTTTTTGGGATCCGATTTAACCTCCGCTAAACTAAATCTTGGAGTAGACTCCCCAAAATACTCTTTACGAATATCTTGCTTCAAGCCTTTACTTCTCAAGTATGCTTCGACAGAATCCACTCTTTTTCCCGATAACTCTAAATTATAGCGTTCGGAGCCCACGTGATCCGCGTGACCACTCAAATATATTTTAGCATCGGGTTTATCTTGTATGTAGGTAAAAAACTTTTCGAGTTTTCCTCTGCTGTATTCGGTAACCAATTTTGAGTTTGTTCCAAAGTAAATAGTTTGCTCATATTTCGCTTCGAAAGGTCCGCTTTTTGAGTCTCCGTCTTTTCCTTCAGCATCCAACTTATCTTTACCTGGGTAATTAGCAGTCAATCGACTTTCTTCAATATCATTTGCAATCAAATAATTGTATGCTTTAAGCGCTCTTTTTCTTGCCATATCTGGAGACTCTCCGGCCAACACATTGCCGTATATTTCTGCTTTTACAGAATTATTTTCTTTCATCAACGCAATTTTCTCGTCCAATTCGGCCATGTAATTCGAATCTAAACCGCCATTTGTTGCCAATTGAATGCTGTCAATAATGATAACAGATGAAACTTTCTTTCCCAAGTTAGACAGCATATCGTCGTCAATTTCTTTTTCTGTGCCTTCGGTTATCATATAGATATCGAATGCTCCGTATCCACCTTGTCTGTTTGAAGCAATGAATGCGTGAGAACCATCATGACCATTCAAGTAGTTAATTTCGTCATAAGGGCTATTGATTGGAATTTGCAAGTTTTCTGGTGTACTCCACTTCCCGTCTCGCTCATAAGACACAAAAATATCGTAGCCACCCATCGAGTTATGCCCTTTTGAGCTGAAATACAATGTAGTGTCGTCTAACAAAAAAGGCGAATCCTCGTCAAGTTCAGTGTTCAGTGCAGGACCTAAATTTTTAAGCTCTCCCCATTCATCTTCAGCTATATTTTCACTCACGTAAAGATCCCTACCACCAATACAGTCAAATCGGGTAGCACTTAAAATCATTCTAGAACCGTCAGGTGTAATCGTTGCACTGGTCACTTGAGAACCTGCTCGGTTAAAGTCTTCACTAAATTTTGCCGGTTGAACCCAAGTTGAGCCATTGTAATTTATATGCTCAATATGATTGTCTTTGTAAAGGTACAAGTCCTTTTCGCTTTTTGAAATAGAAACGGTTGCATCGTGCTTTTCTGAATTTCTTACCACATTATCGAAAACATCTACATTGTTTATGTTCTGAACCTCTGTAAATATTCCGTACTTATGGTTCGCTACATATATGTCTTCAAAATATTCACCATCCGTGTACAATTGACCTCCGGTAGAACCATCTCTTCTTGAAGTGAACAAAAGTTTGGTACCGTTTTCCATAATAATTGGTCCATATTCAGAAAATGCAGAATTGACTTCTTCTCCTAAATTCTCAATTTTCACGAAACGATCATCATCGAGATAGTATTTCTGAATATTAGCTTCTACCTTTTCCACACTTTCCAGCACATCCTCACTTTGCTCCATCAAGTCTTTACCATCTTCACACTGCTGAATATAGGCTTCCACTTCTTTTTGCCTTAGTTTACCTTGCTTACCCGGAGGCAGGGCCTCAGCCATGTAGGTTGAATATGATGCCGTAGCGAATAAAAAGTTGTGTTCCAAATGATACACTCGACCCATATAATAAAACAATTCAGGCATATCTTCTCTGTTGCCATCGCGCTCCGCTTTTTCCAAATATTTTTTTGCAGCTAACTTGTTGAATGATCCTTCGTATATGGTCATTCCCAACTCAAAGTTTACTCTCGCATCATTGGTATCGTCCGCATGCAGCAACGAATACAATTCAAAAGCATCTGTATACTCCTCCATCTGAAAATAAGCGCGTGCTTGTTTCAGAACTTTCTTTCGTTCGTCTTCAGATAATTTCTCCTGGGCAAACAGGTTATTTCCCAACAGGAAAAGAACTATCAATACTACATTTCTCAATTTCACTTTCTTAATTGTTTGTAACAAAAATAATCAAGCCAATGAAGCAGCGAAGGAAAACGTCAATTAACTGCACCCAAATTGGATGTATGTAAACCATATTCTGTCTCTAATCAAGGAATTTAGCAGCATGTGCTGGCTTAGGAACCATACAACTATTATTTTTACCATACAAAGAATACCGGTTTTTCGCTACTATATCGTAGACCCAGTCAGTCAATACAGTCGGTAGCAAACTAAAGATTAAAAGGACCTTCAATGTACCTCCCAATTGCTCAATTATCTTAAACACGGCATTAGACTTCATGTACACCTTGTTGTTTTGAAAAAAAAACACTGAGTCCACCTGCTCTAACTGCATATGATCTTGCTTTAAAAGACCAGCAGTTTGCGAAGATAAAGTGGCAAATTTTAAGTTGTTTTTCCGATCGAATTTGAGCAAAAACTGCACCCACCCGTTGCATAATTTGCAAACCCCGTCAAAAAAAACTACGTTCTCTGGTATCGGCTTAGACATTATAGGCAAAATTAGACTTCAAATAAATAGCTTTTACGCAGCACAGTTCTAAAAATTAATAAGATATTTGCCGCCCGAAATTATTAACCGCGGTTTCGCACCGCAAAATGTAACATTATGGCTACAAAAATTAGACTACAAAGACACGGAAAGAAAAGAAATGCATACTACTATATAGTAGCTGCGGATAGCCGTGTAAAAAGAGATGGAAAGTATATCGAAAGACTAGGAGATTACAATCCAAATACAAACCCTGCAACAATCAATATCGATTTTGAACGTGCGTTGCATTGGGTTAAAGCTGGTGCACAACCAACAGATACTGCACGAGCAATTTTATCCTACAAGGGGATAATGATGAAAAACCATTTAGACAAAGGCGTTGCTAAAGGAGCGCATACTCAAGCTCAAGCCGACGCAAAATTCGAAAAGTGGTTGAATGAGAAGTCTGCTAAAATCGAAGGCAAAATTGAAGGACTTGAAAAGTCTAAGGCCGATGCAGATGCGAAACGATTAGCCGCTGAAAAAGAGGTGAACGAAAAAAGAATGGCAGACATTCAAGCTAAAGAAGCTGAATTGCACGCTGCAGCCGAAGCTGAAAATAAAGAAAATTCAGTAGAGGAAGTTGCCGAAGATGTTGC
>CBFIBQ010000018.1:0-64081 GCA_965660875.1 Salibacteraceae bacterium
GAAAAAGTGGTAGATATAGTCGCTAACGACACATCAGTAAAGTGCTTCTTAAAAAGTAAAAGAACCATTAGCGCTCCAATAATACTTGGCTGCGACGGTGCTCAGTCCATCGTAAAAAAGAAACTTACAGCAAAAGAAGGAAGCACAACATACGACGGCGTGCGACAATATTTTGAAGGGTTAAACCATTTGACCGAAAGCTGCAACGAAGTATATCACATTAAAAAATACCCCAAAGGCTACTTTTGGATATTTCCGCTAACCAACGGGATATGCAATGTTGGTTTTGGATTGGCACCCCAAAAAAAATCCAAAGTGAATGTAAAACATGCTTTTGAGGACATTCTAAAAAACGATACCAGAATTGCTCCTTTATTTAAAAACGCCACTCCAATAGATAAAATTGTTGGTGCGAAACTGCCTATTGGAGGAGACAATAAGCCCATAGCGGGTAATCGGTTTTTACTTTGTGGTGATGCGGCTGCATTAATAGACCCATTGAGCGGTGCAGGTATCGACACGGCGGTATGGAGCGGAATTTTTGCTGCTGAGCAGGTTATAGAATGTTTCAAACGAGGTGATTTCTCAAAAGCTACTACCGAAAGCTATCAGTTGAAAATTCAAGAAAAATACGCGCACCAGTTTAAAATGAACCGACTAAAAATGCACTTTTTTACCAACTACACAACATTGTTTAACCTTCTACTGACGCTAGTTTCAACACTAAAAAAGCTGAAGTAATCCGAGCTGTGCGTTTTTTTATTTCAGTTCATACTTGGAGTATTTTTAATAACCTTGCAAGCGTATAATCTGATTTCATACACCATTGAATAAAACATACGACGTTATAATAGTAGGCGCTGGCCCAGCAGGTTGCATAAGCGCTTATATGCTAGCCAAATCTGACTTAAAAGTTGCATTGATTGAAAAAGCAACATTTCCCAGAGACAAAATTTGCGGGGATGCACTGAGCGGAGACGTTGTAAATCAATTGTATTGGATTGATGAGGCGCTTGCAGAGCGATTCAACGCAAAAAAAGAAAAACACCCAGTTAACACCATCCGAATAGTTGCTCCGAATGAGAACCATTTGGATTTAAGCTTTATAAATCCTAAAAACCCCAGATCCGCGGCATATGTGTCCACACGAATGGAGTTTGATAACTTCCTGTTTAGTGAGGTACAAAAAACCAACCGTATCGATATCTATCAGGGAACCACCGTAAAGGATGCAGAGCAAAGCGAATCAAGCATTACGGTGCATACAGACAAGGGCAGCTTTAAGGGTAAAATTGCACTTGGAGCTGGTGGTGCTCATTCGGTTTTGAATAGAAAACTCAGTAGCAACAAGTTAGACCGAAAGCATCACTTAGCTGGCGTACGCCAGTACTTTGAAGGTGTAACCTGTGATCACGAAAAAAAAGCGATAGAGCTTCATTTTATTAAAGACCTACTTCCTGGTTACCTTTGGATTTTTCCTTTGCCCAACAATAAGTGGAACGTAGGATTGGGAATAGAATCCGAACGTGTGAGTAAGGAACAAATTAATATCCGAGAAAAGTTAACTGAAACACTGAAAACTCATCCCGTTCTGAAAGACCGTTTTAAAAATGCCAAACCCTTGGAGACGATAAAAGGGTTTGGTCTACCTATAGGTTCTCGAAAAGTTGCCTGTTCAGGAAATCGATTTTTGCTTTTGGGTGATGCTGCTTGCCTCATTGATCCATTTTCTGGAGAAGGTATTGCAAACGCTATGAGAAGTGGTCGGGTGGCCGCAAAGCACACACTCAATGCTTTTGAAAAGCAACGATTTGATGCAGAATTCAACAAACAATACGACAAAGAAATTTACGACCGTATGTGGAAGGAATTGCGCATTAGTGCGGGTGAAAAAAGACTGCTGAAATATCCCAAGATTTTTAACTTATTGGTCAATAAAACAACAAAAAACAAAGCGCTGGTTAAACTGCTTACTTCAATGATTCACAACATTGATCTTAGAGCAGACCTCCAAAAACCTTCTTTCTATCTAAAGTTATTGTTCAATCGATAAGTGAATTAAGAGTTTTTCTCGAATTCTATTGCATACACAACCCGCCATAAGCTTCATTTTAAGTAGATTTACAAATTGCCCTTACCAATACATAAAAGGCAACAATGATGTGCTTGGTACATCTTATTATTGTGAGAATAATGCGCATAAAAAGTAATTTTCTTCTGATTGTAATTGTGACCCTGCTGTCCTTTAATCTAGCGGCGCATAACCAAGGTTTTACCGAATTTGAATTTGTAAAAAACATTGGACAATGGCACACAAATGTTGCCTACAAAGTGCAACTACCAGAAGGAAACATTTACCTTGAGAACAATAGAATTAAAATTCAACTGACAGATTTTAGCGTTGTCAATCAAATACACGACAAACTTTTTAAGGGCAAAAAATCGGATGCAGTGTTGCGACAACACGTTTATACGGCAAGTTTTGTTGGTGCCAATCCAGAGCCTGAAATCATACAAGAAAAAGTTCAATCGGTATACCACAACTACTACATTGGCAAAGACCAAAACAAATGGAAAAGTAATGTTCCAGTGAGCCATCAAGTGCGCTACAAAAATTTATACAATGGGGTTGACTTATTGATTTTCAGCCACCACGGTAGCATCAAGTACGAGTTTCATTGTAGCAATTATGCCGCCAGTAAACAAGTAAAAATACAATATGAAGGACAGGATGGGTTAACATTAAAAAATGGAACTTTTTTGATTAAAACCAGTTTGGGAGATGTCAGTGAAGCAGCGCCTATTGTTTTTTGCGATAATTCAACAAAAAGAGACACCTTGGAGTCAAGCTTTGTTCTGAACAAAAATGAAATCACCTTCGATATAGCGGTAAACCCTAATCAGTTAAATCAGCCCATTGTCATTGACCCTACCCTAATTTTCTCGACCTACTCTGGAAGTACCTTTACCAATTTCGGATTTACAGCAACATACGATTCTGAGGGCTTTTTATACTCAGGAAGCTTAATTTTTGGAGCTGGTTACCCTATTACTAACGGAGCTTTTCAAAGCTCATTTCAAGGGGGATCGGGCGTATACGGACCAAGATTACCCGGTACTGATGTTGCTATAACTAAATACGACACCTCTGGCACAAGAGCTATATACTCTACCTACTTCGGGGGTAAAACTGGTGACGAAATGCCGCATTCTTTGGTGGTAAATAGTAGAGATGAATTGTTCGTATACGGTACTACGGGGTCTACGGACTTCCCGGTTACTTCTGGAGCTTACCAAGACACATTAACCGCCCCAAATTTAGCCAACCGTCGCGACTTAGAAATGGCAGTAAGCTACCCTCAAGGGAGCGATTTATTCATTTCTGCATTTCAAACGAATGGAAGGCAATTGGTAGCAAGTACATTAATTGGAGGAAGCGCTAACGATGGCTTAAACAATCCAGGCCCCTACGGTGTGGGTAATCCAAGAACTTTAAACTACAATTACGCTGATGCCGCTCGCGGGGAAATAGATATTGATTCGGAAGACAATGTTTATGTAGTTAGTTCCACATTCTCCAATGATTTTCCAATTACTGGAAACCCTGTTTTTCCAAATTACAGAGGTGGCAATCAGGACGGTATTATAGTTAAGTTTAAACCAGAATTGGATACCTTGATTTGGAGTTCTTATTATGGAGGTGTTTTTACTGATGCGATTTACTCCCTCGCCTTTCGTAAAAACGGAAACATAACTATTGCAGGGGGAACCAACTCATCTGTCGGTATGTCTTCGGGATCTCTCCCCGCATTCAGCACCTTTCAGGGTGGACGCTGTGATGGCTTTGTAGCTGAAATTAGCAGTGATGGTCAAACAGTGGTTTCATCAACTTACTTTGGAAGCAGAGAGTATGATCAAGCTTATTTTGTGGAGCGAGATCGATTTGATAACGTCTACATTTTTGGACAGACCGAAGACGGTACTGGAAAACTGATTCAGAATGCTCAATATTTCACACGCGGTGCCGGCCAGTTTGTAACCAAATTCACACCCAGTATCGATTCCATTATTTGGTCCACCACATTTGGTACACCAAAAGGCACTTCAACCAATGCTCAGCCTAATATTTCACCTACTGCATTTCTGGTAGATTTATGCAACTCGGTATACATTTCGGGTTGGGGCGGCTCTACTAACCTGGGCAGACAAAATAACGCAACACTTGTAACTGGAATGGATACCACCCTTGATGCATATCAAGCGACTACCGACGGCAGTGACTTGTATTTACTGGTTTTGGCGGATGATGCGAGTCGAAAAATCTACGCTTCGTTTTTTGGAGGTGCGTCGGCCAACGAACATGTCGATGGCGGTACCTCCAGATTTGACAGAAAAGGAAAAATATATCAAGCAGTTTGTGCTGGTTGCCCAAGAACTGCCGCTGGGGGAACCAGCGACTTTCCTACTTTTCCGAACCCAGGAGCAGCTTCAAATATAAATGGAGCAGCCAACTGGAGCGGCACCGGTGGTTGCAATAACGCTGTGTTCAAAATGGACTTCTTGTTACCTGCAGTCGTTGCGGAGTTTCAAATTCCAAAAGAAATTTGCACAAAAGACAGTATTCAACTGCGCAACCTATCACTGGAACAAGGTGCAACGAAATTCAAATGGTTTTTTGGAAACGGGGACTCTTCTGAATTAAAAGCCCCAAAAGTTTACTACGATTCCATTGGTACATACGAAATATTGCTGGTAGTTTCAGATTCCAATTCCTGTAATTTAACCGACAGCATAACAAAACTAGTAACACTAATCAACCCGAAAATGCTCCAACTGCCAAATGATAGTATTTGTGTAGGAGATACCATTCGTATTGGTATTCAGCAAAGTTCCGAATACAATAAATTTTTGTGGCTCCCTGGAAATACATTGGATGACTCTACGCTCATGCGCCCCCTTGCCTCGCCAGTTTCCCCAACGGAATATAAATTACTACTAAACAATGGTATTTGTACCGATACGAATTTCCTGTTCGTTCAAGTGGATTCATTTATTAACGCCGATTTCACTATTCCCGATTCTATTTGTGCACCAGACACCCTAAACATTGGAAACAACAGTACTATCCTGAGCTCTACCAATATTAACTGGTCGTTAAACGGAATTTTAAACGATACCATCAAACAACCAACTATTGTATTAAACCAAACAGGAAGATATTCCCTGAATTTAGTACTTACCGACTCCAATTCCTGTAACGATAAAGACTCTGCACTTCAAGAAATACTTGTGTTATCGGATACCGCTTTTGAGTTAAAAGAAGTTCTCAGTTGCAACAATGCATTGGTGGATATTGGGTTAGCCGGAAACCCCAGTTTTAGCTATCGCTGGGAGACTAGTATAGGCATTTCAGATTCAACAATTTCAGCACCCCGAGCGCAATCAAAACGCGATACTTCTTATGTACTGCTAGTAAATCGAGGTGTTTGTGTAGATACCATTACTCAGCCAATTCTTGCCGATAGTATTCGAGTGCAAGCAGCGCAGGACACTGTAATATGTTCGAATGTACCCAGTTTGGTTATTGCCGGAAAGCACTTTGGTACGGGTATCAACTATCAGTGGTCTTCCACCAGCGCATTCACCGATCAACTCAACACCTCAATAAACGATAGTTCCGCAAGAGTGAGTTACGACACTCTTTTTGAAAATACATACTATTTTCAATCCGCATCGGCACGTGGTTGTCGTTCGGCTGATTCAACAAAAATATTTGTAAATGACTTTGGCATTGAAATTACAGACTCCGTTGATTTGTGCTTAAACGACACTACCTTTCTTACCGTAACTAGTCTTGTACCTAAAGATACGCTGAGTGTGATTTGGACTCCTTTTGAGGATTTATACGGACCAAACGACACTACTTCAATTAAAGTAAATCCGTCGCGGAGTAAAACGTATACAGTTGATGTCCGGACTTCTAGAAATTGTGAAGCCACCCGAGAGGTTCATGTGTTTGTCTCCACTTTAGATACCAATTTAGCATCACTAACCTCAAGTAGAGATACTTTAGTTGCCCAATTATTTGCTCAGTTGAATACAGAACCA
Organism: Salibacteraceae bacterium; assembly: GCA_965660875.1. Classification (GTDB taxonomy): domain Bacteria; phylum Bacteroidota; class Bacteroidia; order Flavobacteriales_G; family Salibacteraceae; genus UBA6770. The sequence continues at coordinate 6,109 of CBFIBQ010000018.1, forward strand.
AAGGGCTATGCTTATCAATGGTCTCCAGAAGCCGGTTTAAATGACCCAAACTCTAGCAGTCCAATTGCTAAACCAGACACCACTACCCTATACACGGTAGAAATTTACGACCCCAATTTACCCAATTGCACCACGAAGCGCTCCTACAACATAAGAGTAGAGGAATTGTATTGTGAAACCCCCTATGTGTATTTACCTAACACATTTACGCCAAATGGTGATGGAGAAAATGATGAACTAAGAGTTTATGGAAGGTACATAGAAGAAATGAATCTTCAAATTTTTAACCGTTGGGGAGAGCTCGTTTTCGAGACCAGAGACCAATCTACAGGTTGGGATGGAAGTTTTAAAGGTGCTACCAATTGGCCCGAGGTATTCGTTTATCAACTGTACGTAAGGTGTATTGACGGGCAAGAGTTTAAGTCTAACGGAGATATTACATTAGTAAGATAGTGACGCCCGTAAAAAAATACAGTGCGCTGTTCATCTTTGCGCTAATTCATACCGTTAATACGGTTGCTCAAGATCTTCATTTCAGTCAGTTCTTATATTCCCCTCATAATTTGAACCCAGCGCTCACGGGGAATTTTGAAGGACGTTACCGAGTAGCGGGAAATCACCGTGAGCAGTGGCGTTCTTTTATCAACCCCTACCAAACTACTTCGGTGGGAGTGGATGCCAGGGATATTCTTGACATCAAAAATTTTGGTGTTGGCTTAAATTTTTACCACGATCAAGTAGGGATTACTCAGTTCAGAACCATTCAGCTCAACTTACCGGTATCGTATAGAATTAACTTGTCCAAAGACAGTGTGCATTCGATTACAATTGGCGCGCAAGCTGGGTTTGAAAGCCAATCTCTCGATGGAAGTCAATCCACATTTGGGTCGCAATACAACGGCAATCGCTTCGATTCGGATTTAGCAGGAGAAGACATTTCGGGAAATAGCGCTAACAACGCCGTTTTTGCAACGGGGATTGCTTATAATTTCGATTTTTCTAAAATGCTAAAAGCTAAAGCGGGTGTAGGAGTTTACAATATAAACGAGCCCGATATCAACTTTTCGTCGGGTGCAGGCGGAGTTTTAAAAAGAAGGTTCAATTTTCATTTGGGTGCGACTTACTACGTTGCTCCACAATGGTTTTTAACCCCTGGTGTTATTCACTCCAGACAAGGTGAATTTCAAGAAACTGTGTTTGGTTCAGAAGTAAATTATGAATTTGACCCGACCACCTATCGTTACCGAGCGTTATTTCTTGGTGCTTGGAACCGAGATGACGACGCGGCCGTAATGAATCTTGGGTTTTATTACAATTCTTGGCGAGTAGGTTTTAGCTATGATGTGAACTATTCGCAATTGGATCCTGCAACGAGCAACAGAGGAGGTTGGGAAATATCCGTTATTTATATTTTGCGCGAAATCCTTCCAAAACGAAGCAGCTACAAATACTGTCCTAATTTTTTATAGTGTGACCAAAAAGCAGCTCATAATTCTTTTTCTTTTCAGTTTACTCGGGGGTAACGGAATGGCTCAGTCCCCTACCCAATGGGCAAAATACGGCAAGTTGGCTATCGAAGAAGGGGATTTATATGCCGCTATCGAATATTACGGAAAAGCCTATAGAGCCGATACTACCAAGACCGAAAACCTAATGAGCCTTGCGCAAGCCTATCGCTTGAACAACAACTACTTACTTGCTGAAAAGTATTTTCAAGAAGTATATGCCCGCCCAAATAGAACGCTTTATGGAATAAGTATGTATTGGTTAGCACGCATGCAACAGTCGCAAGGAAAATATGAACAAGCAGCCAAAAACTTTGAGCGCTACGCGAACTACGAGGCTGAACCGGGGTCTTATCTTTGGAAAGACGCGAAGCAACAAATAGAGTCTTGCGAATGGGCTTCGACGCACAGCAGCGATAGTACCGATATTGTTTTTCGATCTACAAATTTTGCAAGCAACTATGCAGACTTTGGAGGTACGCTGCTCAATGATTCAACCCTTTTGTATTCCTCGCTCCAATTTGTAAAAAAAGACAGCAGCTTAAAATTGGCCAAAGCTGAACGGAATAAAAAAGTACAAGTTATTAGCGCAAGTATGCAAGATTCCAATTGGGTGCGTGAGGGAACCTACGATAGTTTACTTGCAAACGAAAACGCGCACATTGGTAACGCGTTTTACTTTGCCGATAGCAATTGGTTGATTTACAGTGAATGTATGGATTACTCCAATTGTATTCTTAAATACAGAAAGAGACAAAACGGGTTGTGGAGTGCTGCGATTACCTTTCCTCCAACCATTAATTTAGAGGGATTTAGTGCTACTCAACCCTTCATGGCCGTTGTAAATGATAAACCTACTTTGTTTTTTGTGTCGAACCGTCCTCAAGGTCGAGGGAATTTGGACATTTGGTATTCTACTTTCGAAGAGCGATTGAACGGCTTTAAGTACCCTAGAAATATGGGCAGAAAAGTGAATACAGCGGGTAACGAAATTACTCCCTTTTACTCTGCCGATAGCAGCCAATTCTATTTTAGCTCAGATTGGTGGGAAGGATTTGGAGGCTATGATGTTTTTAAAGTGAGCTTATCTGGCATACGCGCTGCGTCTAAGGCCACAAATGCATTACAACCAGTAAACACACCTACCAACGATTTGTATTACTGGTCATCAAATGACTATGCTTTTGTAAGTTCTAACCGACCCGGAGGTGCGAAAATGGAAGGGCAAACTTGCTGTAACGATATTTACTTTGCAGGTATACAACCTCCACCTGAGCCTATTCCAGTAATTGATACGATAGTTCCTGTTGACACGGTTCCTGATACCATTCCAACAGCGGTAACTATTCCAGAACTCAATAATTATTTACCAATACTCTATTTTGATAACGACCAACCAAACCCTGGCAGCTTTAACACTACGACTAAAGCTAATTATGCGGATTTATTGAACGATTTTATAGCAAGAAAAGAAAACTACATTGCTGGATTTAAAAAAGCGGGCTCCGCAGAATCTGCTGATAGTCTCGGAAAAACAGTTTCTTCCTTATTTGATGGAAAAATAACCAAAGGGTTATCGGACCTCAACTTATTCTTAGATCTTTTGCTACCTGAATTGCAAGAAGGCAAAAAAATTAAAGTAACCATTAAAGGTTATGCCTCTCCTCTTGCTGGCCCAACGTACAACCTCAAACTTTCACAACGTAGAATATCCTCTATTCTTAATTACATTAAAATCTATAAAGATGGAGTTTTTGCTCCTTACCTGAGCGATACTTCAACAACAGGTAAAATCATTATCGAGCAAGAACCCTTCGGAGAATCTAATGCTTCCGAAGAAGTTAACGACTCCAGAAAAAACAAAGCGCTTTCAGTTTATAGTCCTGCAGCAATAAAGGAACGGCGGATTGAGGTGATTCGTGTAGTCAAGGAATAAATTTAGTTTATATTGCATAGCAAGAACCACTCTAATTCAGTCACCCTAAACCGTTCAATTTTAAATAGATTTGAATTAAATAAAACCATGAAAACATTAGGTATCAGGTTATGGAGTGTGTTACTATTATTCATAGTGGTAAGCAGTTGCAATAGAAAAGGTTGTACCGATGAAAATGCAACTAATTATTCCAATAAAGCAAAAAAGGATGACGGCAGTTGTACCTACCCTACTTCGGTCAAAATTATATCTGTTGAAACTAAGTACTTTCCGGTTCTTGATTTTTCGAATCAACTATGGGATAATGGAACTCTTGCCGACCCATACATTTTGATTGAAGATGAAGCTGAAAATGAATTACTAAGAACATCGACTTATGAAAATACCCCTCCTCCGATAAAATGGGATATTTCACCGGCGCTAACAATTAACGACTTCTCAAAATTTTTAGTTTTACACTTATATGACGACGATGGTGGAAGCACCTCAAATTTAATATATGATGAGTCAATCGTTATTGAGGCCTTCTATTTTGGTGAATATACTGCTGAAGGATCTGGAAAAGGCGAAAAGTACCCACCTTCGATTCAATTTAATTCAAATAATGCATTAATTACGCTAAACCTAACATGGGAATAACCAAGGTGTTTTTTATCCACAATTGAAACGTGCTAAAATTACTCTGTCATTGAACTGATTTACATTATTAAAAACTTTTAGGTAAGTTTCTCGTACATTCGGCTGCTATGCACATTGGTATTTCCATAATCGTATTTTTTTCCTTGCTCTTAGTGATAATAGGTATCTTTTTATTTCTATATCTACGACAGGAAAAATTGATATTTCTTGCAGAAAAACTGCCTAGAAATCACGTATTTAATTTCCCTGGAGATGTGGAAGAACGTTTCATGAAATTGGAATCGGGCGAAACCATTCACGCATTACAATTTAGAGTAAAGGAGCCAAAAGGCATAGTTTTCTATTTTCATGGTAATGCGGGCTCTTTGGCGAGTTGGGGACAATGGGCCAGTGTGTTTCAAGAGCACGGCTGGGATGTATTTATGTACGACTATAGAGGCTATGGAAAATCGACCGGTTGGATTCACAACGAAACTCAATTGCATGTGGAGGCCGAAGAAATTTTTACTAAAATTACACCTGAGTATCAAAACAAACGAGTCATATTATACGGAAGAAGTTTGGGTACGGGTATAGCCTCTAAATTGGCTACGATTCATCAACCAGAGTCGCTGGTGCTTTGCACGCCTTACTTCAATTTTAACGATGTGGTTAAATACAACTACCCTTTAGTACCCGTTTCCATATTACTCAAATACAAGTTCAAGACCAACGAATACCTCAAAGAGCTGTCCTGTCCAATCTATTTGCTACACGGTACAGAGGATGAACTGGTCCCGTACGAATCGAGCAAAAAACTGGAACAATTGGCCTCAAATATTGAACTAACAACCATTAAAGGCGCGATGCACTCCGATTTGGTAGATTATCCAGAGTTTCGTGAAAAAATAGAAGATATACTTGCCTGACCCGCTGCATATCGTTTTGGTTGAACCCTTTTTTGGAGGTTCACATAAGAAATGGGCGCTAGGATTTCAAAGACACACTAAGCACCAAGTTGAAATTCTTTCATTAAGCGCGCACCATTGGAAGTGGCGCATGCGCATAGGAGCCGTGGAATTGGCAAAACAATTCAATGAAAAGAAGCTGCAACCCGACATTATTTTAGCCACTGACATGTTGGATCTTGCTCAGTTTATGGGTTTAATACATGTGCAATCTAAACCAAAAACCATTCTGTACATGCACGAGAATCAAATCACTTACCCATGGAGTCAAACGGATCAAGACCTAGATAAAAAAAGGGACTTTCACTATGGGTTTATTAACTTTACTTCTTGCATTGCGGCGGACGAGGTCTGGTTCAACTCAAATTACCACCGTACTTCCTTTTTAGGTGCATTGCCTGTTTTTTTAAACCGTTTTCCAGATTATAATCAACATCATTTGCTTGAAACTATCAAAAACAAGTCAAGAGTAATTCCTGTTGGTATTGAGCCTTTAAACAATAGTAAAAACCTAAAAAATACCCGACCTAGAATTCTTTGGAATCATCGGTGGGAGTTTGATAAAAATCCGGGTTCATTTTTTAATTGTATGGACCAGTTACAAGCTAAAAACCTACCTTTTGATTTGGTTGTTTTGGGTGAAAAGGGCAACAAACACCCCAAAATATTCGATTCTATTGAAAAAAAATATCGCAACGAACTCATACACTTTGGTTATACAGAAAACGCCAGTGAATACAAAGATATTATTGAATCCTGCGACATTATTCCAGTCACCTCCAATCAAGATTTTTTTGGTATTTCAGTAGTTGAAAGTATCCTATCTGGAGTTTATCCATTGCTTCCTCAGCGGCTTGCGTACCCCGAGCACATCCCAAAAGCACTGCACAACAAATTCTTGTATCGGTCCGAAAATGAATTGAACGAAAAGTTAGTGGAACTAGTTCGTAATTGGCCAAAAATGGAGGTAGATCAGAATTTAATTCAGCATGTAAAACGATACGAGTGGCCTAACATAATAACAGCCATGGATGACGCTATGGAATCTTTAACGGTCAAAAGTGACTTAAGTAACTAATTGTTTTTCAAAAGCAACCTACCTTTGCAGTCGATTATGAATCCAAGCAAAATAAAAACGATACTAGGTGCCAGTTTTTTGGCGGTGCTGATGCATTCTTTTTGTTGCATTATTCCTTTGGGAATTGCACTAGGTGGCTTATCTGGAGTAGCTGCCTCGCTTTCCTTTATAGAACCAGCTGAACCGTACTTAATGCTTTTCTCTGTTATTGCTTTGAGTTATTCTTTTTACATTGTATACAAACCAAAAAAAACGATCGATTGCTCCTGCGAAACACATGAGCAAAAAACTTGGCTAAATTCCAAAGGCTTTTTGTGGTCAACTACCGTCTTCACTATTTTAATGTATGCTCTGCATCATTTTACTGATGTATTTGGACATACTCATTGACCAATAAAGTTGTAAGTAATTGTTCCAAATTGCTTTTCTGTCGCTTGCATATCTTCGTTGAAAGTTGAAGTTAGAGCAGCTTGCTCAGCCGCATTATGCAGGCATTTATCCTTTGTTTCCGTTTTGTCGGTGTTTATACGCGCAGCCGTTACCTCCCCAAATCTATTGACGGTAATATTAACCACTACTTTACCTCCACCTTGACACACATATATTGGATTAATTATACCAATGACACCTTCTGTTCTATTTTTGAGAAAGTAAGTAATGTTGGTACTCTCATCGTGTTTATTGCCCAAATCAGCATCACCTTTTTCTTTGGTCGTGCGTTTCTTTGGACCATTATCTTCCGACATACTTCCCTCTAAAGAACCAGCTCCCTTTCGCCCTAAATCTGTAGTGCTTTCGTTTCGGGCCATATCCTCGATTTGTTTGGCTATTTGCTGATCCAGTGCTGCTTTTTCAGCATTACTCAATTCATTGGTAGCTTCGTTTACTGCTTGATTGGTTTTAGCTACGGAGTATTTCTTAGCATCTAAACCCTTTTCTTCGAAATTCTTAGGGATTTTTACTTTTTCAATTTCGCTCGTTGGTTTGGGTGATTCAATCTCCCTTAAACTCATGTTAATGTAAGACCAATCTTTTTTTGAATTAAAGTCAATCTGGACATATGCAAACAAAGCGATAAGCAGCAGATGAATTATTGCTGTTATTAAAAGAGCTCGATATGCGTTTTTATCAAATTGCATGTCCAAGTATAAAAATAAAAAGCCCCTCCTTCAATAGAAGAAGAGGCTCTTTGTAAATGTTTGTTACGCTTGCCAAATATTACATTGCAGGCTTTAGCATTATGTTCAATTCAATATCGTCAGCTAATACCATATCTTTCATCGCTTTGTAAGCTACATCGTAGTCTTGACGGTTGAAAGTTAGGTTACCTGAAATTGCTCCTGTTGACTCATCTACGGTAACGTTTGAAACCGTTTCTGCATTGGTATTTCCTCTTATAGTAAGGTTACCCGATACAGTACCTGCAGCCATGTCCGAACCTGTAATTTCAAAACTAGCTGTTGGGTTTTCTTCAACAGCAAAGAAATCACCTGTACCTAAATGACCAACCAGTTTTTCTGGAGTATTTTCTTCGGTATAAGCGCTATCCGTTGGGTTGATTGTAGTCATGTCAACAACGAAATTACCACCTACAATATCATTTCCTTTCCAGTCTAGTTTTGCCTCTTTTAGCGCTACCGTTCCACTGTGTGAGTAAACACCTACCATTGTTCCTTTCCACTCTACTGTACTTGCAGCTGGGTCTACAGTTACCGTTTTCATTTCAGCTTCTACTGTCTCAGTTGCAGGAGCAGCTTCTTTTTTCTCTTCCTTTTTTTCTCCACCACCGCAAGCAATCATTCCCATAGTCAATAATGCACTAGCAGCTAAAAATGTAATCTTCTTCATAATTTTTGAGTTTTAAATTTTGTTTTGTGGAGCGAATGTATAATTAACTTCATTACAATAGATGTATATACATTTAAATATTAGGATGTTTTAGGAAATTCTCCTACCGTTTAAATAAATGTCCAATGAAAGGAAGCGTTTTTCTTTGAAGAAATGCGTGTAAAGAAATCGCCAGAATTAAAATTAATGACCATATCGTAGCGGTGTAATAGATTGCTTCGTACGCATCTGCGTGGCGGTGAGCTATAGCCAATAAAGCCCACACTCCTACGAGTGCAAACTCCCGCATATTGCGTGTTGCTATCATAAATAAATGAAGTAAACCAGCAATTGAAATCATCAATAATGTCCAAGTTATTTCAGAAAAAGCAAACGACCACTCCAACTTGGCAAGCCACGCCGAAACGTTCGCTATAGAAGCAACCGAAATCCAACCTGAATACAAACAGATGGGCCACCAAACGGCAGAAATGATGGGGAAAGGTGCATCCCAACGCTCCATGTTAAGTCTCAGAATTATCATTATGAGGCTTACCAAAATAAACAGCATAACAAGCACTGAAAAACCCGTGTACTCGTTTAACCACACATATAACCACAGCGCGTTTCCCAAATTTGCCAATGTAAGCCAAGGGCCAATTTGAGTGATGGTTTCTGAATGTCTATGATTGGAAAACGCCCATATGACTTGAGCGATTCCTAAAACTATCAAGGCAAGAAAAATGACACCCCAAATAGCAAATGCATACCCAGAAGGGGTAAACAGGTTGTCATATTTGGCACTTATTTCTCCTACGGTCGAATTGCCAATAACGCCCGTATTACTTAAATAGTTCCAAAAAACTACGGCAAATATTACCGCCGAGTTCAGTATAGCATAAAACTTTTTCATTGAATATTATATCTTAGCCCGCTCATGAAGTCCAAGGTAATCATTCGTCTGCTTTTAGGAGCATTTTGTGTCGCGATTTTTATAAACGCTGTTAAGGCTCAAGCAGATAGTGTAAATAATCAGCAACCCTTTGTTGTGCGTTACTTGGCATTAGGTGACTCCTATACTATTGGTGAAGGAGTTGCGGCTGAAGCCTCCTACCCACATCTTTTAGTAAAAGCGATTGCTGACCGTGGCTTTGAAGCGGAAGCACCCACCATAATTGCCAAAACAGGTTGGACAACAACTCAATTAAAAGATGCCATAGAAAGCAAATCTCTTGAAAGTAACTACGACATTGCATCGCTGCTTATTGGAGTAAATAATCAATATCAAGGAAAGTCCATAGAGCAATATGAGAAGGACTTTCAAATGCTGCTAAACGAAACTATAAACGCAGTTGGTGGTAACCCTAAAAGAGTGTTTGTTTTGTCTATCCCCGACTACGGCTGGACGCCATTTGGAAAGGAAAATCAAAGGGAAATAAGCGAACAAATAGCTGCATATAACGCAATAAACAAACGAATTGCTGCAGAAAATGGAGTAATGTGGTTTAACATTACTGATCTGTCAAAGAAAGGAATAGAAGATGCTTCATATTTAGCGCCGGACGAACTCCACCCTTCCGGAAAAATGTATCGGGAATGGATAAACTCAGTCGGTAAAGACGTGCTAGATTTATTGATTTCTAGGTAAGAGCGAATACTAAGCACTAAAATTGAAATGATATGCACCCAATTTTAAAAAATATTTTAGCAGTTATATTCGGTTGGATCGGCGGATCTGCAGTGAATATTGGTATCTTGTTTTTAGGCCTAGAGCTCATTCCTGTTGAAGGATTAGCCGAGGACATGAGTAACCTATCGGAATTGATGCCGAATTTCACTTTCAAAAATTTCATATTTCCTTTTCTAGCGCATGCTTTAGGTACTTTAGCAGGCGCAGCGATTGCAGCAAAAATTGCGGCTAATAACCCCATGATATTTGCATACGTAATTGGTGTATTTTTTCTTATTGGAGGAATTACGGCCGTCGTGCAATATAACGGTCCACTAAATTTTAATATTATTGACTTACTAATTGCCTACCTACCTATGAGTTATTTGGGTGGTAAATTGGCGACAAGTACGAAAGGAAAAACACTCCTTTGATAAAATTTGAAATGAAACAGATAATACTTGTTCTTTTTGTATTCACTTTCTATAAGATTGATTCGAGCGCTCAAATTATAAGCCAGTTTAATTGGAACAATTCCTCCAACGCACCAACAGTTGCCGACGTGGGGCCAAATGCAAGTAGCATTAGTAGTTCAGCTACTATTTCCGCTGGCGGAGCAGGTGGCACGAATGGTTTAAATGCGGGCTTACCAAAACGCGATCTGGATATGATAATCCCAAATACTGGTGGAGTGTTTGATGTGGATGGTATTCATATTGAATTTGACTATCAACGAGAGGAATCTTCCGGAACATTTGTGTCAAGGGGAAATAGTTTAAGTATAAATGGAACGAGCAATTTATCGGTATCTTACAGAGTCAGTGATGGTTCTGGAGGATATAATACAGTCAATTCTGGCAATCAATACTCCATTCCAAACGACGATACGTTCAGAAACTATATTTTCTATTATTCGGCCGAATTTGGGTATGGCGCATTACTCGTAAACAATACTGAAGTTTGGAACAATGATGGCCCGGACAATAGACCCATGTACTGGACTGGAGCCGGAGATTTCAGAGTTGGTTTCGGATTAGATGGTTCTGGACAAAACAATGCATTTCTCGACAACCTAATTATTGCAGAAATAGATCAAGGCCCTTTGCCCATTGCACTGGCTGGGTTTTCAGTTGAGTTATTGGAGGGTAAAGCCGCTATAAGTTGGCAAACTACTAGCGAAATCAACAACAACTTTTTTGCTGTAGAACGTTCAAGTGATAGCCAGGAATGGGTTCAATTAGGCTTAATACCCGGGGCAGGAACAAGCAACGTATCCAATGATTACCGCTACCAAGATCATCAACCACTAATCGGATATAATTATTACCGCCTCAAACAAGTTGATTTTGACGGAACATACGCTTATTCGACAGTCAAATTTGTAGACAACTCAAAAGTTGCCGAACAAGAACCCCCACAGATTTACTTTGACAGAACTCAAGGTTTAATTAACATTCTCCATACTGCAGTTCAACCAACTAAAATCAGCATTACCAATATGTTGGGCAATCCAATGCACCAATTCGAATTACTTGCTAATTATGACGAGTTCGTCCAAGTTGATGTTTCCCAATTGGACCATGGTGTATACATACTAACAGTTGCTGAAACTGTTTTCAAATTCATTATTCAGTAAGTGTCCATTTGAATATTCAAGAGACCAAACCAGAAGCAATTAAGACTTCAATTGAAGAGAAAAAAGTATTTTTTTCTAGCCACAAAACCAAGAATATAGCTTTCCGGTTGAGGCAATTGAATAACTTAAAAAATGCTATTCTATATTACCAGCCAGCACTAGAAAATGCCCTTTATCAAGATTTAAAAAAATCAAAAGAAGCCGCTTTCCTTTCTGAAATTGGTTTGGTACTTAATGAACTCAACCACCACATAAAACAGCTAAAAAAATGGGCAAAACCAAAGCAAGTATCTACTCCTCTGTTTCTTTTTCCCTCGAGCAGTAAAATTGTGCACGAACCACTGGGAACCGCCCTAATAATTGCGCCTTGGAACTACCCAGTTCAGCTCACCCTATCGCCTCTTATTGGAGCTATATCCAGCGGATGCTGCGCAATTATTAAACCGTCTCCTGATGCAAGTGCAACGGCCATAGTTTTAGAGGAAATAATAAAAGAAACCTTTGCGCCCAATTACATAAGTGTTATCCAAGGCGGCATTCCAACTAATACGGCCTTACTTGAAGAGCGCTTTGATTTAATATTTTTTACAGGTAGCACCCAAGTGGGAAAAATTGTAATGAAAGCTGCTACAGAGCATTTAACGCCTGTGGTATTGGAATTGGGTGGCAAAAGTCCCTGTATTGTAGACGCTTCTGCTAAACTTGAACTCGCAGCCAAACGCATAATTTGGGGTAAATTACTAAACGCAGGGCAAACTTGCATCGCCCCAGATTATATATTGGTGCATGAAAGTATAAAGACAACGCTGATAGAAATGCTGCAAAAGCAAGTAGTTGAACTGTATGGAAAAGAACTAGAGAACAGCCCTTATTATTCAAAAATAATCCATCAATCTGCGCTTGAACGATTGACGAAGTTGATGCCGTCTGAGCATGCTGAGCTGCATTTTGGGGGAGCTTCAAAAGCAGATAAATTGTTTATAGCGCCTACTGTTGTTGAAATAAAAAATGTATCAGAGCAAGTAATGCAGGAAGAAATTTTCGGTCCCATTCTTCCGATTATAGTCTATTCCGATATAAACGAAACGATAGATTACATCAATCGGAATGAAAAACCGTTAGCGCTTTATATTTTTGGCAATAAAAAGGTTGCGGAGCATGTAATTCAGCAAACCAGCTCCGGTGGTGTTTGTGTAAACGATACCCTACTACACATTGCCAATCACCATTTACCTTTTGGCGGAGTTGGGCAGAGCGGTATGGGTAAATATCACGGAGAAGCTAGTTTTCAAGCATTTAGCAACGCAAAATCCATCTTGTCTACGCCAACGTGGATTGATTTACCATTTAAGTATCCCCCGTTTAAGTATTTCAGTTGGATAAAGCGGTTATTTTAAATAGCTACGGTTTGGAGCAAGGAGATAAATTCGTTATTTGAAAGCATTTCATTCATGACTATTAAAAACAAGCTCTCCTTAATTTCTGTGGTATTGGTTTCTCTTGTGTTGATTCAATATCGACTCATTCAACCGAACATTGAAAAAGGTCCAGCATTAAACGTACTGAGCTGGGATGCCTTTGGGTATTACATGTTTTTGCCCGGGCTATTCATATACGATGACATTACCGATTACCAGTGGAGACATGAAATACAAGGCAAGTACAATGCGCTAGGCGGTGATTTCTATCAAGGTACAAAAGCCGAGAATGGAAACTATGTAGGTAAATACTTGGTAGGCGTTTCCATTTTAGAACTTCCTTTTTTTTGGATCGGTCACACCATTGCTCTCCACTCGCATTATCAAGCAGACGGTTTTTCTCCTCCTTACCAGTATTCGGTTGCTTTCGGTGCTATTGCCTTGTGTATTCTTGCCCTCTTCCTCATACGTAGCATTTTACTCCGTTATTATTCCGACAAAGCAACGGGCTTAAGCATTTTCCTACTGGTTATGGCAACGAATTTCATACAATACGTGGCAATTGACAGTGCGCAAAGCCACTCCTTTATTTTTCCATACTATGTAGTGATCATTTATTTGACCTTAAAATGGCATAATCAACCGCAAATAAGGTGGGCAGCACTGATCGGACTTACCATAGGTTTAGCAACCATATCAAGACCCACAGAAGCCATAATGCTATTTATCCCTTTACTGTGGAATACCCACAATAAAGAAAGTAAAAAACTGAAGTGGTTGCAAGTAAGGCAATACCTCCATCATGTGTATTGGACCATTGGTTTTGGACTACTCGGTGTTTTGCCCCAGCTTATTTATTGGAAAACTGTTTCAGGCGATTGGGTATTCAACGTAGGCAGCAAATGGTATTTTCTCAATCCGTTTTTCCGAGTTATTGTAGGCTTCGAAAACGGTTGGTTCGTTTATACACCAATTACCATACTATTTGTCCTCGGGTTCTTTTTTATCAAAAAACTCCCATTCCAAAAATCAGTCATAACCTTCTGTTTATTAAATATTTGGATAATCACCGCTTGGTCCGATTGGAAATATGGCGCTACCTATTCTACTCGTGCTTTAGTACAAAGCTACCCAGTGTTTGCATTGGCTTTTACGGCGGTAATTGAACGTATTTTACAACAAAAGTGGCGACCATTATTTCTTGCTTTGAGTGCTTATCTCATTTTCGTCAACTTCTTTCAAATGGACCAGTACTACAAAACCATTTTGCATTACCGCGACATGAATTTCCATTACTACGGAAGGATTTACCTCAATAGCTCCCCTACTCCCTTGGACATAAGTTTGATGGACACCGATGAAGTATTGGACGACTTGGCAGCTTATCAACTTGTAGATAACTCTAAATTACAAACCGCCATCTCACTTGAGTCTTCCGAAGGCTATTCCGAATCCGTTTTACAGTTAAATGGTCAATCAAACACCAAGGATTCGTGGATAAGAATACAGGCAAAAATTGAGGCCCAGGAAGGTTTTGGCGATACCTATTTGAATTGCAAATTGGAAAACGGTCAAACGCAAAAGGAACGACGCATTCGATTATTTAACCCCATTAGTCAATCTGGAGCTGCGAACAATTACGAGTTTTTCTTGGAAGTACCTAAAGACTTTGATGCATTTAATGCTGCGGTTTACTTTACTTCTGGAACCACCTTTCGGGTTAAAGTTCATGAATTAGAGATGAGTCATTACACTCCAAAATGAAAAACAATCTGATATTGGAAAATTTCGGTGTCTAAACCTGAAGTAGAGATAACGATAACTCACCGAGAAAACTTATCAAATTGAAAAAACCAATACGCCTTTCAAGTTGTTCTTTGATTGTGGAACAATTTACAGAACGAAATCACGACCGAATCATTGAAATGGCATGGGAAGACCGAACTCCATTTGAAGCCATTGAATTTCAATTTGGCTTACCCGAAAGTGAGGTCATTAAATTAATGAGGCGCAGCCTAAAACCAAAGTCGTTTAAACTTTGGCGAAAGCGCGTAAACAGTGGTATAAGCTCAAAACATTTAAAGAAAAGAAGTTCGGACATTAGCCGGTTTAAATGCTCCAGACAACGAACCATTTCTGGTAACAAAATTTCCAAACGATGAGCTTTCCAACAGATTACGATTCAATTGTAGAACGCATTGAAGAAATAGATCCGAAGAAATATGCGCCTACTCGAAACTTTGAAAACGGAGCTGTAACTCGTTTAAGTCCGTACATATCCAGAGGTGTAATATCTACAAAACAAGTTTTTGAATCTATTCTAAAAAGAAACTTACCCTACTCCACCACCGAAAAGTTCATACAGGAATTGGCTTGGCGAGACTATTGGCAACAAATCTGGATTGCGAAAGGAAATGAAATTGACACCGACCTGAGAAACCAACAGCAACCAATTTCAAATAATGGAACTCCAACTGGAATTATTAATGGCACAACTGGAATTCAAGCTGTTGACAAAGCAATTGATGCCTTTTACAAAACGGGTTACATGCACAATCACATGCGGATGTATTTAGCTTCTATCGCATGCAACATTGCTCAATCGCATTGGTTGAGTCCGGCAAAGTGGCTGTATGCGCATTTGTTAGACGGAGATTGGGCGAGTAATGCGCTTAGTTGGCAATGGGTGTCAGGGGCCAACGCCAACAAAAAATATTACGCCAATCAAGAAAACATCAACAAGTATTTTAATAGTTCGCAAACCAACACTTTTCTGGATGTGCCATACAGTGCTTTTGAAAACCTTGAAATACCAGAATTACTACTCGAAACACAAGCACTTAATGTAAAAACCTTATTGCCTGAGCCTTCAAGTATCGAAATTGACGAGTCGATTCCTACCTGCGTTTACACCTATTATAACCTCGACCCAAATTGGCGAACCAACAAAAAAGCAAATCGAATATTGTTTCTAGAGCCAAGTTTTTTTGAAAAATATCCAGTGGCTGATAAACCGCTGAACTTTGCTTTAGAGCTCGCTTCAAATATTGAGGGAATTCAAATTTTCGTCGGTGAATTCTCAGAACTACAAAATAGCATTGGAAATAGTCCAGCGGTATTCAAAGAACACCCAACTAATAAGCATTTCGTTGGAACGCAAGACGAACGGGACTGGATGTTTTCTGTGAAAGGTTATTACCGCTCATTCTTTGCTTTCTGGAAAAAATGTAAAAAAGAACTGAAAGCGTGAAGCCCAAAATGAATCTTGTTTGGCTTAAACGCGATTTACGTTTGCATGACCACGCTGCTTTTCAAGCCGCCGAAAAAACCAGTTCGTCGTACTTACCCATTTACATTTTTGACAAGGATTTATTGAAACACCCTGAAGTGAGCAAACGGCACTTGCAATTTATTTGGCACTCTATTAAAGATATGAATAACGAACTCGCACAGTTCAATCGTTCGGTTCAGATATTCTACGGTAAGTCATTAGATATTTTCAAATTCTTATTAGAAAGATATGAAATTGAAAATGTGTTTTCTTATCAAGAAAGTGGTGTATTGGATACTTGGAAAAGAGACTTGGCAATTGGTGAATTATTCAAATCTTCGAATGTCAACTGGACCGAATTTCGGCAAAACGGTGTTGTTCGAGGATTGAACCACAGAAAAACGTGGGATAAAAACTGGTTTGAAACCATGCATGCTGCAGTCATTTCAAACGAGTACAGCGATTCCGATTTTGAACCCTTTGAACACAACTTTTCAGTTCCTGAAAAGCTGAAAAGCGAATGGAGCGAATACCCAAATGCATTTCAACCAGCTGGCGAAAAATACGCTTGGAAATACTTGCGCTCGTTTGCTGCAGAGCGTGGTAAAAAATACGCCTATCACATTTCAAAACCACAAGCCAGTAGAATATCTTGCGGTCGAATTTCTCCTTATTTGGCATGGGGAAATTTGAGTATTCGTCAAGCGTATCAGTTTGTTCGTAACCACGAAAATTACCCAACCAACAAAAGAAGTTTCAACGGTTTTCTGACACGCCTGAAATGGCACTGCCATTTTATTCAGAAGTTCGAAGTGGAATGCAATTACGAAAATGAATGCATTAATCGGGGTTATGAATTACTAGAACGCCCGAGAAGTGAGGCTTTTATTAAAGCTTGGAAAATAGGTAAAACGGGCTATCCTTTGGTTGATGCTTGTATGCGCTGCGTTATAGAAACCGGTTGGATTAACTTTAGAATGCGCGCCATGGTTGTTTCATTTTTGTGCCATCACCTCGACCAAGATTGGCGTACCGGAGTTTACCATTTGGCTCAGCAGTTTTTAGACTTCGAACCGGGAATTCACTATCCGCAATTTCAAATGCAAGCTGGGACAACTGGCATAAATACAGTCAGAATTTATAATCCAGTAAAACAATCTACTGACCACGACCCAAATGGAGAATTCATAAAAAAATGGGTACCCGAACTTAGCAGTTTTCCAGTTGAATTTATTCATGAGCCTTGGAAAGCAACTGCGATTGACTTAGCTGAAATCGAATTTGAACTTGGTGAACACTACCCTGCTCCAATTGTTAACTTGGAAGAAAGCGGTAAAAAAGCACGTAAAAAAATTTGGAGTCACCGAAAACATGAAAAAGTTAAGCAAGAGAATAGCCGAATTTTGGCAGTTCACGTGAGACCAAACTCAAGGAAAAAACTAAAACAAATGCATCTAACAAAACAAGAAATCATTGATTTGGATAGAATCAAACGATTGAATATCATCAACTCAATTACTGGGGTTAAACCTGGGAATGTAGTGGGGTCAGTTTCGGAGACAGGCGAAAACAATCTGGCTATAATCAGTTCGGTAGTTCACCTAAGCAGTAATCCAGCGTTAATTGGTTTTATCATGCGCCCACACGGTGAAATAAAACGTGATACTTATGAGAACATAAAAGCTACTGGAGTCTACACCATTAACCATATACCAGTCTCTCACACAGAAGAAGCGCATTATACTTCCGCTAAGTACGATAGCAACATCTCTGAATTTGAAAAGTGCGGTTTTAATGAAGAATTTCTCTCGAGCTTCAAGGCTCCATTTGTAGAGGAAAGCCACGTAAAAATTGGAGTAAGTTTTGTGGAAGAGATTCCTATCCCCAGTTCGAACACAACAATGATTGTCGGTCAAATAGAACACTTAATTGTACCTGACAACTCTCTGGAGGAAACTGGTTATATCAATTTGGAAAAAGCCCAATCTGTTGGTATTTCTGGTCTAAACTCGTATTATGAATTGAAATACAAAGCCTCCTATCCTTACGCCCGAGTTTCAGAAGTACCAGAGTTTGCAAAAGAAAAGTAATCTACCTCAGAAAATTTGTGCTGTATGTGAACGTCCCTTTACCTGGAGGAAGAAATGGGAAAATTGTTGGGAGGAAGTAAAGTATTGCAGCGAGCGTTGCAGAAGAAATAAGTCGAAATAATCCATGTCTGAAGTAGCTATATTGTTTCCGCACCAGTTATTTGAAAAGCATGAACTCTTGAAGCCAGAGCGCAAAGTGTATTTAATCGAAGAGCACTTATTTTTCAAAGAATTCAACTTCTATAAGTTAAAACTGGCTTTTCATAGAGCCAGCATGAAGAAATACAAGGCTGAGCAAACCGAAAAAGGATACAATATTCAGTATGTAGAAAGCACAAGTGCATTAGCCGATATAAGAGAGTTTATTCCCTACCTCGCCTCTAAGGAGACTAATAAAATTCACTTTATTAATCCAACCGACAATTGGCTTGAACGGCGAATAAAAGAAGCAGCGGACAAGCATTCAATCGAATTGGTCGAATATGAAAATCCTTTATTCCTAAATTCTCGGGATGATTTATCAAGCTTTTTTAAACCCACCAAAAAGAGTTTCTTTCAAACTACATTTTACAAACAACAACGGAAAAAGCGAAACTTACTATTAACTAGTAATGGCGAGCCACAAGGAGGTAAATGGACATTCGACACCGAAAATCGCAAAAAATACCCGAGGGGTAAAAACCCACCACCAATTCGATATCCAGAAGCAGATGAATATTGGAAAGAAGCAGTTGCTTTTGTAGAAAAGCATTACTCAAAGAACTTGGGAGAAGTGAAACAAGAATCGATTTATCCCATTAGCAGAGCATCGGCAAAAAAATGGTTTGAACAGTTTTTGGAGTTGCGTTTTCATGAATTTGGTGATTTTGAGGATGCGATGGTGAAAGAAGAAAATATTCTACACCACAGTGTGCTGACTCCCATGCTAAACGTTGGTTTATTGGAACCCATGTACGTGGTTAATCGAGCCATAGAATATGCCAATGAAAATGAAGTACCCATAAATTCTTTAGAAGGGTTTGTGCGACAAATCGTTGGTTGGAGAGAGTTTATACGCGGCATGTACGAATGTAAAGGCAGTTTTTCGAGAACGCAGAATTTTTGGAATTTCAAACGTAAAATTCCAGAAAGCTTTTACACCGGAACAACTGGAATACCTCCAGTTGATGATACCATAAAAAAAGTACTCAAAACTGGCTATTGTCATCACATTGAGCGCTTGATGGTACTGGGGAATTTTATGCTCTTGTGCGAGTTTGACCCAGACGAAGTTTACCGTTGGTTTATGGAGCTGTTTATTGACGCATACGATTGGGTTATGGTGCCTAATGTGTATGGAATGAGTCAATTTGCAGACGGTGGAACCTTTGCTACAAAACCATACATCAGCTCATCAAATTACGTTCTAAAAATGAGTAATTACCTTAAGGGCGATTGGCAAAAAAGTTGGGATGGTTTATTCTGGCATTTTATGAACAAACATCGCGACTTCTTTTTATCAAACCCACGAATAGGAATGCTTATCGGAACATTCGATAAGATGGAACAACAGAAAAAAGAAACACATTTTAACGAAGCAGAAAAATTCTTGAATCAACTAAACAATTAATCAATTGTTTTACTGTTAATTTGATTCTGTAGCCTACTTCTAATGGACAAAAAACAATACCATGATTACGTTATAAAAGACGGTGAATTCATCGGCGAATTTGAAGCTATGTACAGGGATTGCAGAGACCCTTGGATGCAATCAAAACAACCCAATAGAGACGCCCGGGCTGCTGGAATAAATTTTTTACAAAAACAAAATTGCAAATCAATTTTGGAAGCTGGTTGTGGGCTGGGTTATTATGCCGAATGGATTAATAAAGAAACTGGCATAGTACCAATAAGTGTAGACTTGTCTCCAACAGCTATAAAGAAAGCGCAAAGTTTATTTCCTAATTTAAATTTTAAAGTAGCTGATATCAGTTCTGAATTGGAAAAGTACAAAGCAGTAGATTGTGTGTTACTTAGCGAAATCATGTGGTACATTTTGGACGATTTGGACCAAATATTAAGCGATTTAAATAAACACTTTAAGGGTAAATACTTAGTGATCAATCAGGTATTTTATAAGGGCACCCAAAAATACGGAACGGATTATTTCACCAATTTGGATGAACTGATAGCATACATTCCGTTTAAACTTATCGAAAAAATGGCTACTACTAAAGAAGCTGAAACTACCATCGAAACGAGTAGTTTGTACCTTATACAATAGCCTATTCTGCTTTGTGAACAGTAATTCGTATCGCTTTTGAGGTGGGCGTATTACTTTCAGCTGCTGTGCTGTCCAGAGGTACCAATACATTAGTCTCTGGAAAATATGCGGCAGTATTCCCTCTAGGAATATCATAAGCTACCAATACAAAGCGATAAGCATGTCGCTGTTTATCCTTAAAGTGACTCGTAATGTTTACCACATCTCCATTTGAAAAGCCAGCACCTTCTATATCTGCTGGATGCATAAACAACACGCGACGTTCGTTTTTCACTCCGCGGTATCTGTCATCCATTCCGTATATGGTTGTGTTGAATTGATCGTGACTCCTTATGGTCATCAAAACAAACTCATTGCTTTTCGTTACTATTTCTTCCACTGGATTTACAGTAAATTGAGCTTTTTTACTGCTGGTTGTAAATTTTGCCTCTCTAGGGCCATTAGGTAAATAAAACCCTCCTTTTTTTCGGACACGCTGATTATAATCCGTAAAACCGGGTATGACTCGAGAAATTATTGATCGAATGTTATCGTAATTGTCACTCAGTGGCAACCAATCAATGGTTTCCTTTTGCATAAATGTCTTGTGGGCCAATTCGGCAATAATTCTAACCTCACTTTTTAAATCCTTAGAAGCTGGCTTTAGCTCGCCTCTACTCTGATGCACTATTCCCATAGAGTTTTCTACCGTAACGAATTGAGCACCTGAGGCTTGCTGATCCTCTTCACTTCTTCCAAGGCAAGGCAAAATCAAGGCATGTTCGCCATGAATCAAATGACTCCTATTGGGCTTAGTTGACACGTGAACGGTCAATTTACAGTTTTGCAAGGCTTCAGCGGTAACAATAGTGTCTGGGGTGGCGGACAAGAAATTCCCGCCCATTGCTATAAAAACTTTTCCTTTTTCTTTATGCATGGCTTCAATACTCTCCACTACATCAAAACCTGCTGCTTTAGGAAAGGAAACGCCAAACTCTTCATTTAATTTATCAATAAACCCAGGATTAGGTCGTTCGTATATACCCATTGTGCGGTCTCCCTGAACGTTACTGTGACCTCTAACTGGGCATGTGCCCGCACCGGGCTTGCCTATGCTACCTTTCAGCAACAAAAGGTTTACAATTTCTTGAATGGTAGCAACACCATTATGGTGCTGCGTAATTCCCATTGCCCAACAAATTATTATTTTCTTTTTATTCGCAATCAGTTCACTTACTTTTTCAATTTCAGCTCGTTGAACGCCACTTTGCTTCACCAACTCCTGCAAATCGGATTTTTTTATGTGTTCCAGTAACTGGTCTACCCCTTCAGTTTGTCTTTCGATAAAATGTTTGTCAAATACCGAACCTGGAGTATTGTTCTCTTTTTCGAGCAATAGAAAAAGTATGGCCTTTAACAGTGCTAAATCTCCATTGATTTTTACTTGCAAGTAATGATCAGAAATAGCCGTTGATTTTAAAATACTTAAGCCTTGAGGGTTTTTGAAATTCATTAACCCTGGCTCTTTCAAAGGATTTATAGAGACAATCTTCACGCCTGCCTGTTTGGCTTCTTCCAGAGTACTCAACATTCTGGGGTGGTTGGTACCCGGGTTTTGTCCCATTATGATGACTACATCCGCTTTAGTAAAGTCATCCAATTTCACAGAGCCCTTACCTAGTCCCAATGTTTTGGTTAGCGCCACACCACTGCTTTCGTGACACATATTTGAGCAGTCGGGTAAATTATTTGTTCCAAAATAGCGCACAAATAATTGATATAAAAAAGCTGCTTCATTGCTGGTACGGCCAGAAGTATAGAATATTGCATCATTTGGGGAATTCAATTCATTGAGTTCCTTGGCGACTAATTCTATGGCCTTGTCCCAAGATATGGGTTCATAATGACTTGCACCTTTTTTCAAATACATGGGTTGAGTAATTCTTCCAACTTTACCCAATTCATAATCGGTAAAGTTCAATAATTGATTGATCGAATATTTTGCCCAAAAAGCAGCATCTGCCTTTTTAGTCGTTGATTCTTCAGCAACAGCTTTCGCACCGTTTTCACAATATTCACCAAGAAATGAGCGCTTTTCATCTGGATCTGGCCAAGCACAACCCGGACAATCAAAGCCGTCAAACTGATTCATCTTTGGCATTAGAGTAGCCACAGAGCTTGCTCCAATTTCAGAAGTTAAATGCTGCATAGCCACAGCGACACCTTTTATACCGGCAGCTACATCAGTTTGTTTAGAAATATCTCCATCCCCAAATTTTTCTGGAGGTACACCTTTTTGAATGTCTTCGCTGATTATGGAACGACTTGATTTGGTTTTTACTTTCGAATTACTCATATACTGCTTCCAATTTTAACTGGCCTAAATATAAAACACAATTGTTTTTTAAATCAATTTAAACTCAACAAATAAATTACCTAAGTGGAAGTATAACCATAAAACGGACACGAGCAAAAAAAGAGGGGTATCAACCCCTCCTCTTTTACTATTACTATAATCTGCTATTGATTACTCAACAATTAATCGCTGCGAAGCTTTGGTCGAAGATCCACTGTATTCAATAAAATACATACCTGCGTTAAGCGATTCAATATTCATTTCAACTGTTTGGCGATTGTTAGTTTCTATCGACTGCAACTCGTTTCCAGCTATATCAATGATTTTGATATTTGTAAATCCTTCTAACTTATTGAAGGTTATAAACGCTTGTCCTATCGCTGGATTAGGATATACATTAGGCATATTACCGGTTGTATTAATATCCAGTATTGATGTGGTTGCTCCTCGTGTTAGTTTAATTTGATAATCTGAAGATGGAATAGAATCTGATCCACCATAAGCGTGTACTTTCCATTTCAAAGTGGCAGTTGCACCTGAGGCAACACCAGCACTTTCCAATACGCTGTAAATAGTTGCAAAATCTAAGGTCAATGCTGTATCCGAACCACTCCTATTTGAAGGCAAACCGTCAACTAGTGCATCTGCATACGTACCTGACGATGCTGCTAAAAACCATTTGTAAGTAGCACCACTACCAGCACTATTCCATGATATGGTTATATCTTGAGACGCATCATCTGCTATTTCAGCTTCAAAACCGTCCATTGGAGCAACCAAATTAAAATTATCTATTACTGCACCATTTTCTAGATTCAGCAAATATTCGCTAGAAGCATTTAATGTTGCATTTCCTGCTTTTGCAGTTACTATCCACTTCAAATTAGCAGTAGTACCTATGGCTACTCCTGCTCCTTCTAATACATCGTTTATCGTTGCATAATCGAGTGTTAATGAGGTGTCCATTCCACTGTTATTACTCATAATAGGACCAGCTAATGGATTTGAAAAATCACCTGTTGCTAGGTCTAATGACCACTCATAGGTGGCACCCATTCCAGCTGAATTCCAAGATACTTCAATTGTTTGATCCGCTTTTCCTTCAATTGTTGCAGTAAGGTTATCAATTGGAGCAATGTGATCGAAAGCCTCTAAAATCACTCCTTTAGTTAAATCTAAAGTGTAAGCATTCTGCGATGGTAAACTATCAGACCCTGCATAAGCATGAACTTTCCACTGCAAATTTGCTATGTTACCGTTTGTAACTCCGGCGCCTGCAAGAACCGCATCAATAGTTGTATAATCTAATGTCAAAACAGTATCGTTACCGTTGTTATTACTAGTCATTGGCCCCACTAAAGGGTTTGAAAAGTCTCCTGAAGCTAAATCCAAAAACCAAGCATAGGTTACACCTTCACCTGCGTCATTCCATGTAATGTCTAAGGTTGTAGATCCATCACCTTCTATGGTTGCCGCAAAACCATTCATAGGAAAGGTAAGATCAAAATTACTAGCAACAACAGAGTTTGTTAGTGTTAAGTTAAACGGCGTCGTGGCAAAAACTGTTGTCGATCCGTTACTTGCTGTAACTGTCCATTTAAGTGGAGCAGTGGCGTTCAATGCAACTCCTGCACCTTCTAAGACACTTTTAATTGTTGAGTATGTTAAAGTCAACATTGTGTCTGCGCCCATATTATTTGATGGTACTGAAACTATTGGACTAGAAAAGTTGCCAGTAGGTAGGTCTAAGTGCCATGTATAAGTCACCGTTCCGGTTAAGGCAGAGGGGCTCCAAGTTATACCCACCTCTTTGTTTCCGTTTCCTTCTACATTTAAAGCAGCATTATTAGCTGGAGCTAATAAATTAAACTGTGCGTTCGACAGCAATGTCGAAGCAATCATAGTAATTAAGAGTGTAAATTTTTTCATTTTGTTTAGTTTTTAGTGTTCAATAGTTAAACAAAATGGAAGCGGCATAGTTTTTCTAATTGTGTGAAATTAGTTTAAATAAAAAAGGCCACTCTTTTTGAGTAGCCCTTATCAATATTTCTTCAGTGGTTTAATGCTTCAGTAAACGCTCTTTTCGATAGACATTGTCTCCTTCTATTTCAACAATGTACATTCCAGCGTTCAAACCCGATAAGTTCAGCTCTATACTTTGGCCCTCCGTCTTATCTTCATGAACTACTTTACCGGACATGTCTAGAATTGAAACGTTTATTGATTCTGACAAGCCTAGCTCGATGAATAATGCACCACGAATTGGATTAGGGAACATTCGGAAATAATCGTTTGCTTCGTCACCAAATTCTACTGAAGTTAAATCTGGGTTCTGTTCTTCCTGTTCTTTTTCTTCGGCTGCTTTCTCGTTTGCTATTAAGGTTAAATCATAAGAAAGCATGCTATTTAGTCGCACTCCATCTGCATCCTCACCAGCAACTACATATGCTGTGCGGTCAATAATAAAAGTACTGGTTGCCCATCTACTACTTCCAGGATGCGGCTCTTGCTCAGTCCAGGTATCAATATTTGGGTCGTACTGATACACTTGTCCGGTATCAAAATTTTGGTGAAACTCATTTTCTCCACTTACCACATAGCCATAATCTTTAGTTGCATTTTGGGATCCTGCAACTCTCCCTTCACCTGGAAAGTCACCCATTTTAGTCCAAGTACTATCTACGCTGTTGAACTTATACCAATCTCTATAAATGTTTGTAGATGTACGATTAGCCCCAGGAACAAAAACGGAACCGTGCCCTAAACCCATAAACGCGTTAGTACCAATACCAAAATAAAATGGGTGATGCCTTTCATTACCGGGTAAATCAGTCATTCTAAACCAAGTATTTGTACTTATATTATATTCCCACCAATCTTTCATATTTGAATTTGCGGAACCCGCACCTACATAAATACGACCATTTGTTGTGGCCACTAATGCAGGGTGCAGCCGACCTGAACACCCACAACGAGCAAGTTGCTTCCACTGATTAGTCGCTGGGTCAAATTCCCACAAGTCATTTAATGCAGCTCTAGTTTGGCTCATTCCAAATCCAAAATAAGCTTTGTTGTTGTATACTACAGCCTCGGCAAACCCACGAGCCAGCCCTGGGAAGTCTGGCAATTTAGTCCATGCGTCTGTTTCTGGGTCGTATCGATAAAAGTCCTTCAGCATGACGTTTCCATTGGCTGAACCACTCACTAAATATGCCTTTCCTTCAATGGAAAAAGTGACTGGGTGATGCCTAGCTGATCCTGGCAAAGAGGCCTTTGATATCCAATTAGTTTGAGCGTTGCTCCAAATCACCGAGAATAATAGTATTGCTATAAGTTTAATTTCTTTCATCACAGTTGTTTATGTATAGAGTATAGAACAAATATGCTCATAAAAAGTTGGGTAGACTCATTTTAAAAAGTCTTGAATACGACAAACAATGAAGTAAAAAAACTTAATACCCAATAAAGGTTACTATTTAGGACAAAAAAAAGTCCCTAAAAGGGGCTTTTAAATTTTATTGCAGAAAGACCTTACTCTGATTCACCAGAATCACCAAACACATCGGATACCTCGTCTTCATATCCCGTCATTAAAATAACGCAGCCTTTTATGAACGAGGACCCGTCATCCGCAATGTATGCAGGTACAAAATAATTTATGTAAACCTCATACAATCCATCTTCCACATTGGGCTCAAATGTAAACTGCTTCTGAGAGCTTTCGAATTCAGCCAATTGCTTTCGTTTACGCTCCGTTTGAGGTTTATCGTAAATTCTAATCTTTATATCCTTTGGCAAAAGTTCCGTGTTAAACACAAAACGATACCTAGCGTCATAATATAGTGGTATACTATTTTCTTTTACATAGTTGAACCGCTTGAAAACTATTCGATTCACGACCATATTTGTGTATTTGAAAGGCACTAACGCCTTTCTACACTTTATTACGACTTCATCTTTTGGGCAGTAAGATGGCGGTGCTTGCTGTGCGGAAAGAACAGAAGCTGTTGCAATCAAAACAATGGTAAGTAAAATCCTCATTATACTTTAAATTTAAACTTTCGTTATTCTGTTTCTTAATTCAATAATCATACCCGACAGTTCTGCCAAGTGCTCCTTGGAAATTTTATAATCTCTGAAGGAAGCAATGTTTTGATCATTTTTATTCTCTTCCAATCGCATGAAAAATTTATCCAACTTATTTAAATCCTTTGTTAGTTGCTCCACGTCACTTGTTAAGTTTTTATTTGAACGAAGTGCACGAACCAAATTATCAAGAATTGTCATCTGCTCAACTAATCGTCCTGAAACTTCATGCTGGTGATCTTGATTACTTGCTTTAACCCCAAGGTACATTCCTTCAATCCAAGCACCTGCAAATATGATATATGTTACGTCTTCCAAATTGTTCTCATCGACAAACATGTCAGTTTTCATTTGAATATCAATCATAACATTAATGACTGAGTCTTGATTACCTAAACTTCTTTCAAACTTATTTAACATTTCCTCCGACTCAAACACTGCACCAAAGCCTATTTTATCTGACAAGGTTTTAAGTGTTTTCAAATATTCAGTAGCATTTTGACTTTGTCCGTTTAACACGATATATGCTAAATCTGCAGAGTACACTCCAAAATTTAAAATCTTTTGAGATTTTGTGAGGTATTTCTCTTGGTTTGAAGTAGGATTCGTAATTCCTTCAATGTAATTTAAACCAGACTTTTGAAAAATAGAACCAATCTGAAGCGCTGAAGGTAAGTAGAACGATTCCTGTTCTACATCTTCCCCTTCAGAAGCCATCTCATTCAATAAATCATCTTGCGCTTGCTCTTCTGTCGTCACTTCTTCCTTTGGAGCGTCTCCACAGGATGTCAAAATGATGGTAGAAGTAAAAAAAACTGCTATTAACCTTTTATACATTTTATAGTAATATTCGAGTGAAACTAATTTTTAAAACCTGAATAAAATATGATACAACCCTTATCTATAACATTTTGATCTGGATTGTTTGAGGCTGGGATAATGTAGTCGATATAAATTCTGTTGTGCGTAGAGCTCTTAGGGGGGTCATAAACAAAATGTCTCTCATGACTTGTACCATCGTAAATCTTTTTTCTACTCGCATTACTAGCTGGCTTATCGTAAATTTCTATCTTCACATCCTGATGTAACCCTTCAGTATTGAAAACGAATCTATAATTCGCGTCGTGAAAAAGCGGGACTTCAACTTCCTTAAACTGACTTTCTTTAGAAAACGTAATCTTAGTAATTTTAAATGCGTAATAATGATAAGGCTTCAAATCATGCTTACATTTCTTCTTAACCGCATCATCCCACTTACAAGAATTTCTAACCGTTTGACCGCTCAGAGTCAAAGAAAAAGCTGCCAGTGAAATAATCAATAATAAATTTCTCATTTTTCTTCTTTTACAATTATTGAATTATGATTTGGTTATTTCGTTTCGCAAATCTCGGACCATTTCATACAACTCCATCCAATTTTCATCGGTAAGCGCTGTGGCATCATATGAATATTCATCGGCTCCTTTTACGCCATCAATAGAAATAAAGTATTGAAAGATTGCCTTGTATTTTTCTTCTAATGATTTCACTTTCTCATTTCTGTTTGGCTGATATTCTAAACCACTAACCAAATTTTCAACAATTGTCATTTGCTCAGCTAAACGACTTTTAAGATTATCGTTACCATTAACCTTAACTGCGTCCAAACCAATATACATTCCTTCAGTCCATGCACCAGCAAAAATCACCATCGCAGAATGCTCTTCATTATTTTCGGCAATTAACACATCTGTTTTCTCTTGGAATTCCAACATAATATTAAATACGGAATCCTGATTCCCAATATTTGCTTCAAAACGTTCAAATAATGGCCCAGTATTAAAAATACCCGCCATTCCAGTTTCGTCAGCAAGCTGTCTAATCGCCTTTAAATACTGAATAGACGTCTGCGATTGATCGTTCAAGATGCAATAAAATAAGTCTCCGCTGTACACACCAAAATTCAATAGTTTCTCAAACTTTGAATGATAGTCTGATACTTTATCTGGTGAATTTGTAATATCGTCAATGTAGGTAAGTCCAGAATTTTTGAACATTGCACTGATTTGGAGTGCTGAGGGAATGATGAATTCCGGTTCGTCGCTGTCTTCCGATACCTGAACTTCTTCAACTACGACTTCTTCATTATCTTCAACTGGATTTGCTGTTGGCGCTTCTGTTTCTCCACAAGAAACAGCGAAAATGCATGATGCAACCACCAATACTGAACTTATTTTTCTCTTCATTTTTTTGCTTTTATGCTAATAATTGCGAATATATATAAATTACTTCACGAGGTTTTCCATTAGAATTTGTTTTTTAAAAATCTACATCTTCATAGCCAGACCCCACAAGTACACAACCTCTGTTCCTTACATGCTTGTTGTACTCAGGGTCTCCTGGTATTTTTATTGTTAAGTAAATCCGCGACCCCTCAAAATCTTCAGGTACTTCGTATTCAAATGTTTTGGATGATGATTGAGATAGCACTTTGGCGGTTGACAATTTGTGAGGTTTGTCGGTTAATTTCATTTTCACCTCAGTAGGAAGGCTTTCCCCGTTGATCACAAATTTGTACTTGGTGCTGTGATAGATTGGAATTGAAAGTTCTTGAACTTGAGTGTAAGCTTTATAGTGAATTTTTGTTTTGGTTATTTTATCCAACTTAAATGGCGCCATTTGCTCCTTTATTTTTTCTGAAGTTTCGCTGTATGTGCAACTCTCATTTACAGTAATTTGACTCGCAGCGCTCTCGTTGCCTTTTTTATTCCTTTTCTGTCCAACTAGAGAATTGACAGACAAAAGGAGAAATGAGCAGATAAAAAGTGATAATAGATTATTCATGCATCTTTATTTTTGACAGACTGCTAAAGTAGAAAACAAAATTAGGTTCACAAGAACCATTTTATTGGATATAAGCTACTTTTTAAAAATATCAAGTATCTGAATTTCAATTACTTAAACTACTTATTAAGAATACTTCACATTATAAAAAGTTTATTAGTTTTGACCGAAACACTCTTAATTCAAAATAAAATACCTAAAAATTCTAAAAAATGAAAAGTAGCTGGAAGTTAATATTGATGTCCATCATTGGACTGTTTATGGTTGGAATAACCTATGGTCAAGCTGATGGGGCACAAGATTCAAGTGCTATGGGGCAAGAAACTATTGAATCGGTTTCAGAAGTAGAAAATACGGCCATGGTCGAATCTGAAGAACACAGCGCCGAAGAGGCAGCTACTGCTTCTAGTGAACACAGCGAAGGTCATGGTGATCACGGTGGGCATGGAGAAAAAGGAATGACAACATTAGACTTAATTGCATTATTAGTGTTATTGGCAGCACTATTCACATTTATCAATATTCATTACATTAAATTACCTGGCACCATTGGTTTAATGCTTCAAGCCTTGGTTCTGAGTTTAATTATTGTGGGAGTGGGGTTTGTTGTTCCCAGCTTGAGAGAAGGGGCTGAAAACATCATGCGAAATGTTGATTTCACAGAAGTACTGCTAAACATTATGTTGAGCTTCCTGCTTTATGCTGGAGCATTGCACGTAGACATTGACAAACTAAAGGAGGAATCAGCATCTGTGTTCATTTTGGCAATATTTGGAACGCTTATTTCTACCTTTCTTATTGGTACAGCTATCTTCTATTTCTTAGGTCTATTCGACCTTCCAATGGACATACAGTACATTCACTGTTTATTGCTGGGAGCATTAATTTCACCCACCGATCCAATTGCAGTTTTAGCTATTCTAAAAACAACTAACATTTCCAAAAATCTTCAAATTAAAATTGAAGGTGAATCCTTATTTAATGATGGTATTGGTGTTGTTGTGTTTATAACCATCTTAGCAATCGCTACAGGTGGCTCTGGTCATGGTGGAGGTGGAGAAATCACAGCTGGTTCAGTAGCATTTCTGTTTGGGAAAGAAGTCTTTGGAGGTCTATTACTAGGTGCGGCGTTTGGAGCACTTGGATACTGGTTGTTGGTTATTATCGATAACGAACACGAAGAACTTGAGGTTTTAACCACACTGGCTCTTGTGCTTGTAGGAACACAAATTGCGGTTCACTTACACATTTCCGCTCCATTAGCAATGGTAGTAATGGGACTTATTATTGGTCGTGGTAACTCGAGCCATGGCGAGTTAGACGAGAACGGCGAAGAAATCGAAGGGATTGCAGGTGAATA
Organism: Salibacteraceae bacterium; assembly: GCA_965660875.1. Taxonomy (GTDB): domain Bacteria; phylum Bacteroidota; class Bacteroidia; order Flavobacteriales_G; family Salibacteraceae; genus UBA6770. The sequence continues at coordinate 36,992 of CBFIBQ010000018.1, forward strand.
CGTCATGAAGTTTTGGCATTTGGTTGATGAAGCAATGAACGCCATTCTATTCATATTAATTGGTTTGGAAATGCTTATCATCATTGAAGAAAGTTCAAGTGCATTCTTCCAAATTGGTGTAATTAGTATTTTCATAATCTTAGCAGGTAGATTCATTGGTGTAGCTTTACCAATTACAATTCTGGACTTTTTCAAAAGGTCGGCAAAAGGCACCATTCCCATACTTACTTGGGGCGGTTTGCGTGGAGGAATATCTATTGCATTAGCACTTTCACTAAGTGCCGAAGATGTTGGTACAGATGTAAAGTACTTAATTGTAACCATCACCTACTGTGTTGTAGTATTCTCCATTTTAGTTCAGGGTTTAACTATCGAAAAGCTTGTGAAGAAATATCTATAAAAATCAAAAACAAATCGTTTAAAAAAGCCCTTTTCTAAAGGGCTTTTTTTTGCATCATACTTTTAGTACAACAGAAATAAACAAAAAGTATGCTGTTTTCAGATCTCTTGAATTAAGCAATAATAAAAGAAGGAAATATGTAGACGATTGATTACGTCTCTTTTTGAAGTATCGCTTGATTGGCTTTTGACTTCCACTCTTTCCGGTCTAGTTTGTAACCCTGTCTGAGCGTTTCATTTATTTTATTGACAATATCATCCAATTCAAACGCTGCCTTATGCAGATAATTCACGACGTCTTTGTTCTCTTTTTCTAAACTAGAACCGTCTAGCAACTCGACTAAACCCAAAATATTACATACCGGTGCTCTCAGCATATGCGCGTTGATATAGGTATACTCCACCAATTGCTCATTCTTTGAGTTTAGCTCCTGTGTTCTATCTTCTACACGTTGCTCCAGTTCATTATTGATGCGCAGAATTTCTGCTTGCTTTTCCGATAGCAGTTCATTCTGCTCTTTTATTCGTATTCTTTGGTTATGAATATCTGTAATATCCTGGGCGATTCCAAGTATACGGATTGGCTTTCCTTTTTCGTTCAGAATGGGTAAAAAAGTTGCGGCGACCCAAGTTTCTGAACCCTTAACCGCAACACGTGTCTCTCGCTTAATGCTCTTACCATTTAATAAATCACGCCAAAAGGACTGCCCCAAGTTAAACTCCAGTTTTTCGCTCTTCACAAAACTCAGGTCAAATTCGCTCCAATTCATTCCACGCACTTGTTCTAGAGTCATTCCAAATAGCTCCAAGGATTTTTCATTTAACCAAATGATCTCACCCCTTCTGTTGTACTCAAAAACATAGTTATGATCACTAATCGATTTTAAAAGACTTCGTGCCTCCGCCTCTTTTTTAGCCAGTTCTTGTTGCGTATCTTTTTGTGAATCCAAAGCATATTCCAATTCCTCTCGCTGTGTCTTTAGCTCTTTATTCTGCTCTAAAATGAGTTGCTTTTGCTCAATAAACCGCTGACTTTCTGATAAGCTCTTTTCACCGTTGGAATAATGTTGATCAACATACTCCAGGACTATTCCTTCTACTCGTTTCAGAACGTCATTGGATAGAAATGCTTTGTTGGCCGAAATCTCACAACGCAGAACACCTGCGGAGCCTAATCTTTTATAAAACGGAAATTCATAAGCAGCCAGTACTTCTTTATGGTCATGCTCTGAATAAAAATCACGCGTTCTCGAGTCCAACACACAATTAAATATCACTTTGTTTTTTAAACTCAAAACATCCTGATAATCCATATTATCCATTAAGCTTATAGTCTTTGACAAATTGGGGAGCTCCTTTTCACCACTTACTGATTGTGCTAAGCTTAAATTCCCGTTTTCATCCTCACGGTAGATCGATACTCTTTGCGCCTGAGTTATTGTTTTTATACGTTCTAAAAAACCAACTATTCCTATATCTTCAATTGCCAAACTTTTTGAAATATTAGGTGCTGAATTTTCCAACATTTCATCCTTGAATAAATATCTATCTAACAAAGCATATCCCACTATGGTGATTGTAAAGAAATTGAAATATGGTGGCCAATAAAATGTTGCCGAATCTCCAGTTACCAGTATGAAACTCGAACCAATTGTTGCGATAAAAAATTGCATACCAAGCAGCAAGGCAGTATTGAAGAATAGACTCAACACTAGCGTGGCAATTTGTGTTTTTCGGTTCAAAACCAATAAGGGGAAAGCTGCAACTGCGATTATCGCATATTGCCAAACGAAAAAATTCTCCGCATACATTCTCCCAAAGGAAAACACTGGAATAATCATGAGAGGTAAAGCACCGAAAGAGAGCATTAAGCGTGAGAACTGACTGAATCGCAACGCATTAAAAACAAGTACCGATACAAAAAGAAAAGCTGCTAGTAATAAGACTACCGCCCATGTAAATTCTTGCTTCAAAAAACTTATTGAAAAAAACAAGGAAGAAAAGACAAATAAGATGAGAGACAAATGATTGGAGCGGCCAAGGACAGATAGGTCAACTTGGGACATGTCAGCTTCACTTCCCAATTCAGTAATTCTATTCCAAATGTTATTTTGAGCACTCATTGCAAGCATCCAAATTATAGCAACCAACCGTACCATTTAGCTTAAGTGCACCCATAGTATGAACATCGTATTATTGGTATCTCTGATTTACCTAAAGTCCCCTGCTGAATAAAACAAAAGTTCTTTTCAATGAGCGGAAATAAACTTCTTCTTAAAATTTAACGGCAAAGCGAACTTTACTTGTAATGAATGGTAACCGATTAGTCTAATTTTGCACGCTTGGAGGCAACAAAAAAGCGGTATTTTATTGAACTTTGTTATGATGGCTCAGCATTTAGCGGTTGGCAAAAACAACAGAATGCCGCATCCGTTCAAGAAACTCTAGAAAAAGCTCTAAGTTTAATCTTGGGTGAAGAAATAAGCGCTGTGGGCTGTGGGCGAACCGATACTGGAGTTCACGCAAAATCTTTTTTCGCACATTTTGACACCGAACTGGCTATTCAGACAAATCAGTTGACATTTAAATTAAATAGTTTACTCAAAAATAGCATCGGTATATTTAGAATCCTAGAAGTGGAAAACGATCTGCATGCTCGTTTCAGTGCCTTGGAAAGAACCTATAAATATCAATTACTTTTCAAAAAAATCCCGTTTGAATTGCCCTTTAGCCACTACATATATGGAAAGCGACCAGACGTAGAGAAAATGAACGATGCAGCACATAAACTAATTGGAACACATAATTTTTCGTGCTTTGAAAAAATTGGTTCTGACAATTCTACTAGTATTTGTACCCTCACAAAAGCTGAATGGTCACTTACGAAAAATGGTGCCGTCTTCGAAATTAAAGCAAATCGATTTCTAAGAAATATGGTACGGGCTATTGTAGGAACCTTACTAGAACTGGGATTAGGGGAGATAGACCACAAAGAGTTTGACAAGATTCTAAAAAGCGAAGATCGCTCCATTGCAGGCCCTTCTGCACCGGCAAAAGGACTTTTTTTATATGACATTACCTATCCAAAACTCAAGAGTTATGAGTGAAATAAGCGGTAAGGTATTCGATATCAAAGTATTTAATAGGGTTCTAAAATATGTAGCCCCTTACAAAACTCGATTTGTTTTTACCGGATTCCTTACATTTCTGCTTGGTTTTTTGGGGCCTGCAAGACCACTTCTGGTGCAATACACCTTGGATAACTCAATACTCGAACCTAACCCAAGTCTACTGGTGAAGTTAACCGTTGCTATGATTGGTTTACTTGTAATTGAAACCATTGTCCAGTTTTATCAAACTTATATGGCTAATTGGGTCGGTCAGAGTGTTATCAAGGACTTAAGAGAAGAAACCTTTCATAAAATATCTTCCTTCAAGCTAAAGTATTACGACCAGACACCTATTGGAACAATGGTTACAAGGGTGATTTCTGATATAGAAACTATTGCAGATGTTTTCTCAAATGGCATACTCATCATAGTCGGTGACATCCTAAAACTCATTGTGGTGGTGATTCTAATGTTCGCAACAGATTGGAGGTTAGCACTGCTGAGCTTAGCATCAATTCCATTGCTTTTGGTGGCCACCAGAATGTTTAACAGAGCAATTAAGACAGCTTTTCAAGATGTTAGAACTGAAGTTTCTAGACTAAATGCTTACGTCCAAGAACATATTACAGGAATGAATATCGTTCAGATCTTTAATCGAGAAGAAAAAGAATATGAAAAGTTTAAGGCAATAAACAAAAACCATCGCAATGCCCATATCCGGACGGTGTGGGCTAATGCCATATTTTTTCCAGTAGTAGAATTACTAAGCGCCACTTCCCTAGCCTTGCTGGTTTGGATAGGCTCCAAGGGAATTATAGATGACACCGTAACCTTTGGTAATTTAGTTGCATTCATCCTATACATCCACATGCTATTTAGACCAATAAGGCAGTTGGCAGACCGTTTCAACACCTTACAAATGGGGATGGTAAGTTCAGAACGTGTTTTTAAAGTACTGGATACAGCAGCTAAAATCGAAAATACTGGAAAGCTCCAAATGCAAAACGTAAAAGGCAAACTCGACTTTAAAAACGTTTGGTTTGCATATAACGAACCCGAATGGATATTAAAGGATATTGATATTACGGTAAACCCAGGAGAAAAGGTTGCTTTAGTTGGGTCTACTGGAGCGGGAAAATCTTCTATCATCAACCTATTAGGCCGTTTTTATGAATATCAAAAAGGAAGTATAAAAATTGATGGACAGCTGATTCAAGATATTGACTTAAACTCTTTAAGAAAACATGTTGGAATTGTAGTTCAAGATGTTTTTCTGTTTTCAGATACGATATACAATAACATTACGTTGAACAATCCAAGGATAACGAATGAAGCGGTGCAAATTGCGGCAAAAAAGGTAGGTGCTCACGATTTTATTATGAATTTGCCTGGTAATTATTCATATGAAGTAGGCGAACGCGGCGGAACGCTTTCGGTAGGTCAGCGTCAACTATTAGCCTTTATTCGAGCTTATTTGTACAATCCGGAAATATTGATTTTGGATGAAGCAACCTCTTCCGTCGATACAGAATCTGAAGAATTAATTCAAAAAGCTACGGAACGAATTACAGAGAATAGAACATCAATTATTATTGCCCATCGATTGGCAACTATTCAAAAATCGGATAGGATAATGGTAGTTGATGCGGGTAAAATCATAGAAAGCGGGACTCATACGGAACTGCTCGCAAAAAATGGATTTTATAAAAATCTATACGATATGCAATTTGCCACCGAAATAGAATTATGAGAATAAAACTGCTTTTCATTACTACTTTATTCTTATGCGTTTTTGGGCAACAGGCAATGGCTCAAAACCCGCCAATAACAAACGCTCAAAATTTAGAGTTCGAGGCAGATAAAATTGTTAAAGAGGCTACCACTAATATCTTAAACTACATTGGATTACCGCCAGATTTTAAAGTAATTCAATTGGATATACCCAACGTAATTGCCTATACAAAACATGGTAATCGTTACATTGGTTACAACCCAAGGTTTATTCAGAGGCTACGAATTGAAACAGAGACCGATTGGAGCGCATACAGTGTACTGGCGCACGAAATTGGGCACCATTTAGCTGGACATACGGAAAAAAACGGAAAAACGAATCCTGGAAACGAGTTAATCGCAGATCACTTTAGTGGATTCATTTTACAGCGTATGGGAGCAACTTTAGAACAGGCGGAATCTGCACTACTCAGTCTTGATGACATTGGAGGAATTACGGACACGATACACCACCCACCCGTAAAATCACGCATTACGTCACTTGCCGAAGGGTGGATGCAAGCAGCGTCTTTAAGTTTAAATCAAAAAGTAAATGAAAGAAGCTACAGCCCAGCTATTGAGGGTAAGCAGGATTACCTTTTCAAGTGTACATTCAATGGAGACGAAAACGTATACTTCATAAACCGAGAGGATCAAGTAATCTGGTTTAACGACAGAGGACGTCCTATTGAAATAGGTAAAAAACTAGCTTCTGAAACAACCAATTTCGCTTGGAAAATAAAATATGGAAGAAGCACCTACGGTGTTGATGCCAAAGGGGTAATTTGGTCAAACACCAACTTTAATTCAAGCTTCAAAGTAGGTAAAGTAGAAGCATTTATATACGAAGCCCAAGATGCGGATCAAGACTAAATCGCTCCAATTAAGTGAGTGAAAATTTTACTCATAATGGGTTCCGCCTTATTTGCAGCCTCTTGCACATCTTCATGGGTCACCTCAACAATTTTTCCCTCTACGCCCAAATCCGAAATAATAGAGCAAGCAAAACAAGGAATGCCCATATGTCTAGCCGCTATAACCTCCGGAACGGTTGACATTCCAACTGCATCTGCTCCTATTGTTCGAATATACTTGTACTCTGCAGGCGTTTCCAAACAAGGGCCACTTACTCCAGCATAAACACCTTCCCGTAATGTTATTTCATTACTTTCAGCAAAGAACTTTGCTTTGCGAATAAAACCCTTATTGTATGCTTCACTCATATCTGGAAACCTAGTGCCTAACTCATCAATGTTAGGGCCCATTAATGGGTTATCACCGAACAAATTAATATGGTCATTAATAACCATAATATCGCCGATATCAAAAGACTCATTTACACCGCCACAAGCATTTGAAAGCAATAATGCTCTAATACCTACCTGCTTCATTACACGTATGGGAAAAACAACTTTATCCATTCCATAACCCTCGTAGTAATGAAACCTGCCTTGCATAGCAACAACTTGCTTACCGCCCAATTGACCAAATATCAAATTCCCTGCATGACCTTCTACGGTAGAAATAGGAAAGTTTGGTATTTCGGAATAGCTCAACGATAACGTTTTTTCTATCTTATCTGCCAAGCCACCAAGACCAGAACCTAAAACAATTCCTATTTCGGGTTTGACCTGAATTTTGGATAAAAGGAAATCAGTTGTGGTATTTATTTCTTGTAACATACTCAATAATTTGTTCATCAAATTCCTCTTTGTCCTTTCCATGAAATTGAACTTGAACAGGAATATAGTAAATGGGCATATCCGATAATAACTCTTTAATACCGGGAGACTGCAAGCGAACAGCGTCTTTTTCGGTAGTCAATATAAGCTTATTGCTTCCTTTAAGCTTTTCGTATTCCGACAAGATTTTCTGGATATCGTTTATCATAAAATTATGGTGATCCCCAAAACGAAGGTGCTTAATGGAGTCCACCTCATCCTTCAAGTAGTATTCAAGAGATGATGGCTTGGCTATACCTGTAAACAGCAATACGTTGCTGTCTTTTTCGAGCTTTATATTCTTTAAATCTGGATTCTTGAATACCTTTTGAATGTTACCATAAGATAAATAAGAAAAATATACTTTTTGATAGGGTTTTACGCTGAGTTGCTTGCGTATTGCGCGCGCATCGACAGGAGAAAAAATGGAAGGACATTTAGTAACCACAATAATATCTGCCCTGTGTGCGCCCCACTTTGGTTCTCGAAGATTACCGGTAGGTAGCATTAAATCTTTTATATACAGTTTGCTGTAATCCGTCAATAAAATGGACATACCGGGTTGAAGAGAACGATGCTGAAAAGCATCATCTAGAATAACACACTTGGTTTCTTTGTAAAGGCTCAAAATTTTCTCTATACCTCTATTTCGTTGTGCATCTACAAAAACACCTAGACTTGGAAAGTTGTTCTTAAAAACTTTAGGCTCATCCCCTACTTCTAAAAAACTGTGTTTTTCTGTAACTTCAATAAACCCAGAAGTCTTTCGCCCATATCCCCTGCTCAAAGTAACTATGTCACTGCGCCTCTGTAACAGGCGAATTAAATACTCGACATGAGGGCTTTTTCCCGTTCCGCCCATTGACAAGTTACCTACTGATATGGTAGGTATTTCATGCAACTTAGACGGTAGAATACCTGAATCGAATAAGAAGTTCCGAACCATCATAATACCGCCGTAGAGCAAGGCAAATGGATACAATAAAAAGCGAACTACTTTCATAGCGCAAAGCTACATTGAATTTAAAGCTTAACAAGCAATTGGAAAGATTATTAGACCGATTAAAATTACATTTGAAACCTAATACCATTGCTATGAAATTATCTGAAATAACTGAGGCTTTAGAACAATACGCACCAAAAGAACTTCAAGAATCATACGATAACTCGGGGTTATTAATTGGCGATTTAAATAGGAACATTACCGGAGCGGTAATTTGTCTCGATTCAATTGAAGCAGTTGTTGACGAAGCGATTGCGAAAAAGAGTAACCTAATTATAGCCCACCACCCTATCGTTTTTAAAGGACTTAAATCTATAACTGGAAAAAACTACATAGAACGTACAATCCTTAAGGCTATAAAACACGACATTGCTATTTACGCTATACACACTAACTTAGATAATATTAATCAAGGGGTAAATGCAAAAATTGGCGCTTTACTAGGAATAAAAAAATCCCAAATTCTTCAACCAAAAAAAGGGATGATTGAAAAACTAGTTACCTATGCTCCAACTAAATATGCAGCGCACATCCAAACGGCTCTGTTTGATGCTGGGGCGGGTGGAATAGGAAATTATTCAGAGTGTTCCTTTAAAACAATAGGTTCCGGCTCTTTTAAAGCTGGAACAAATGCAAAGCCCTTTGTAGGCGAAAAAGACAAAAGACATAACGAAGAGGAGACGAAAATTGAAGTGGTGTACGAATCATTTTTAAGAAAAGGTGTTTTAAACAATTTAGAAAAAGCTCATCCTTATGAAGAAGTTGCTTACGAGCTTTACACTACATTAAATACCCACCAAAATATTGGCGCAGGTATGTTTGGAGACATGGACGAAGAGATTAGTGTAATCCACTTTTTTGATCAACTTAAAAAAACTTTTAACCTTAAATCAATACGCCACACTCCAGCTCATAAAGAAAAAATAAAGCGTATTGCTTGGTGCGGAGGATCTGGGTCATTTTTGCTAAACGAAGCCAAGAAGGTCAAAGCAGATATTTTTATTACAGGAGATTTTAAGTATCACGATTTTTTTGACCACGAAAAACAATTGATTATTGCCGACATTGGACACTATGAAAGTGAACAATTCACAATTGACCTAATAGGCGACTTTCTCAAAGAAAAATTTCCTAAATTTGCAGTCCATTTGACGGAAGTAAATACAAATCCCGTAAACTACTATTAATTAAGTATATATGGCCAAAAAAGCTGCAGTTGCAACAATTGAAGAGAAACTAAGGTCTCTTTATGATTTACAATTAATCGACTCAAAGATTGATGAAATACGTTCAACACGAGGAGAATTACCCAAAGAGGTAAAAAATCTAGAATTAGAAATTGAAGAAATTCAAGGTCGTGTAAGCAAGCTGAATAATGAGATGGAAGCTCTTGAAAGCGATATCTCAAAAAAGAAATTAACCATAAAGGATTCAGAGGCTCAAATAAAACGCTACGAAAAACAATTGGCTGATGTGAAGAACAGTCGCGAGTTTGAAGCATTAACCAAGGAGGTTGAGTTTCAAAACTTAGAGATTGAATTGGCTCAAAAGCGAATCAATGAGTTTAAAGTAAAAATTGAAAACAAAAAAGAAGTTTTAGAAATCGCTCAAGAAAAATTGAACGAGCGCTCTGAAGACTTGTCTGTAAAAAAAGGAGAGCTAGACTCTATTATTTCTCAAAATGAGAAAAAAGAAAAAGCGCTAGTGAAACTTTCTGACGAATACGGAAAGAAAATTGAAAAAAGACTATTAGAAGGTTATAAGCGTATTAGGAATAATTCGATTCACGGCTTAGCTGTAGTACCCGTTATTAATGGTGCTACTCAAGGTTCTTTTTTCATGGTGCCACCACAACGAGAGCTGGACATTAGAGCAAGAAAGAAAATTATCATAAGCGAGCACTGCGGTAGAATACTTGTAGACGAAGAGCTTGCAAATGAAGAAGCGGAGAAAATGGCTGCAAAGTTTTAAAACTGAAGATCAAAACAACATTGCAATCCCCATTCTGTTAAACAGAATGGGGATTTTTTTTTCAAAAAAATGACAACCGATAACGTATGGAAAGAGGTCAACTAGCGCTACAAGCTCGAATGAGGTGACGCATTATCTTTTACTAAAAGAAACTATCTGAAAATCCAGCAAATTAATATTGCTTTATTTTAATTGTTACTTGAAGTAAACCAATAAACTAAGCACAAACTGTTGCCGTTCCCTTTTTATTGAACTGGGCGACAAATTAATGTTCTCAGCAAAATGAATGTACTCTTCAGTGGCAGATTCCATAACGTAAGAATAACCAAAATCTATAGCGTACAAACCAAAACGATAGCCAAAACCTAACCCAAACATCTGAGCACTTGCAATTGCCGTATTTTCTAGTCCTTTACGAAAAGAGTAACCGCAACGCACTGCGTAAGGCCCAATAGGTTTTTCTGCACCTACGCTTAGGTTCATTCTTGGTTCAAACCGCTGTTCTATCTCCGCATTTAATGCAGAGAAATCAATACCTCGCAGCGGCACCGTGATAAATTTTACTGCAGCATAGTTGACCACTTCTGCATCAACATTTAAAGCGCCCAATTTCTTTTTTGCTACTCCAAAACTCAAACCAAACGCATTGGGAGATCTGAATTTATAATCATTCAAACTCTCTGGTGATGCAGCCTGTGTGGACTCCCTATCTTTCCAGTTGGCTGAAATATTGGTGGTATATACTTCTGAAATCCTAAAAAACTCTTGACTCCGATACGATGCACCAATTCTTATGTACTTATTCGGCCTATAAATTGCTCCAAGTTTAACCTGAACCCCGTTACCTCTAATGCTTATGTTGGACGTTTGTTCCCAATCTTTTACAAAAGTATTTGGGTCATTTTCGCGCAACGTCTCTTTATAAACTGAGTTGCTGGAGAACCTTAATGCAGAGAAACCAATCGTGGCGCCCACATACAACTTTTCTCTATAGTTGGCTCCTACCCCAAAACTGTAATGCCCCACTCCCCTTTCGAGTTGATCTTCTCTTTCTTGAACTTGTCCATGAAATTCATTTGCATGATAATATTCCCCATTCAGGGTGTCAATTAAAAAAGCTCCCCAGGCTAAGCCAGCACCAAAAGGAAAAAAATTCTCAACGGATTCAACTGTTACGTCAGGGTCTTCAATGATGTCTAATAGATACAAATCGAGTAATGAGCTCTCGTTATTTACACCACTTAACCTGGAGCGTGATGTAAAAACACTTTTTTGATTGTACCCAAAATACATATTAACGTATTCCCAATCTGGATGATCAGTTTGTTCGCTAAGTACTGCTGATATATTAGAAAGTCGGCCAAATGCTCTACGCTCATTCTGACTGTTTCCGTAATGAGTACCCTCCACAGCATTTTGCCCGACCAATAGACTTGAAGAAAACTGGCCCGACCTGAATACACCGAGGCCTCCCGGATTAGAATTGATGCTACTCACTTCCCCGCCAAGAGCACCAAAAGAGCCTGCCATCGAAACATAACGTGCAGTTCCCATAACCTCTTGGTTTGAAAACCTTGCAGCATCTAATAAATTTTGCGAATAAGTATAAAATGGAAATAGAAAAAGGGCAAAAGCAATCCGTAAACGCATACTACCTTCTTCTTACACCCTGAATCGTCCCTGAAGATTTACTTGAACCACTTCTAACTGAAGAATTACTTCTAGAATTGTTATGGTACCCTGGATTTGACCACACACCTCTCGAATTACCTGAACCTTTCCTATACTCTCTGCTGCTATTTGAATTGTAGCCAGATTTGTCTGGACGATTTACACCAGAGCCATTTGACTGAACTGGACGTATGGGTTGAGATAAGCGATTTTGACGCTCTGCTTCGTATCTTGATGTAGAAATGTTTGGACGGTATGGCTGTGTTTCGCGGATAGTGGGATTGTTTGTACGTGTCGGAATAAAAGTGGTACCTGCTCCCTGATTTATTACCTGACCGCCTCCATATACCGGATAACCATAAGGATGGTAATAAGGATTGAATGTGTTGTATGGCGAAATAAAACCTGGGTTGGCATTCATTCCACCCATGAAATAAGAGTTATAGGTTGATAACCCCAAACCTACCATTGGATAATGTGGTGATCTTGGTTGACTCCAATTGTTTGAATTAATATCTTCTGAAATGGTCTCAGTTGCTGATTCGGTTTCCAATGCATTCAGTCTATCTTCAAAACTTGGGTTTAGGCGATTTGATTCAGCTTCGTCGTAATAAACAACGGCCTCTTCAGGCATCGCCACATTTTCATTATTTAAAATAGCTGAGGTATTAAAGTTGTGGGTGTGCTCGTAGTCGTAGTACAAATCATCTGTGTAGTAATTCGTCTGCTCAAGAGATGAACAGCCCACCAATAGTGCACTAAGGAGTATAATATTAAGTATTTTCAGCATACTTTAAATGTAGCAAGAATTATGCCTCAATTTAACTCAAGTTCATTAATTTTTGATAATGTATAATCCATATGAGCTTCTGTGATATCGAGGTGCGTTACAAATCGAATGCTCTTATTGCTTAATGTCAGTGCATGGATATTGGCATCAGAGAGTAGGCTAAGTAATTTATTTTTCGATTTTTCTGAATCCAGATGAACCATCACAATGTTCGTTTCAACTTCAGTAACTGATTCAACAAATGACTTTTCAGAAAATGCTTGACCTAAGATTTTTGCCTTGTTGTGATCCTCTTGTAATCGTTGAACATTATGGTCGAGGGCATAAATACCCGCAGCAGCAATATATCCCACCTGGCGCATTCCACCTCCAAAACGTTTCCTTACTCGTCTTGACTTTTTGATAAACTCCGCACTACCAAGTATTAAACTACCTATTGGTGCTCCGAGCCCTTTACTTAAACATATACTCAGCGTATCAAATGCTTCTCCTATGTCTTTTGTATTGTAGTTCGCTGCTACTATCGCATTAAATATTCTTGCACCGTCCAAATGCAAGCCCAACTCATGAGTCGCACATAGTTGCTGTATGCGTTGTATTTCAGCTAAACTGTAAATGGTCCCCCCTGCTTTATTGCAAGTATTTTCCAAAGACACCAATTTGGAAGTAGGAAAATGAACATTATCTGCTTTAATTACGGTCTCAATTTGTTCGGCGGTTACTTGACCTTTAATACCCGTTATAAGTTGACTCGTTACTCCCGAGTTAGAAGCAATTCCTCCACCCTCGTACACGTAAATATGAGATAGCCGTTCGCAAATCACCTCATCGCCCGGATGAGTAAGCACGTTTATTGCTATTTGATTGGTTTGTGTGCCACTAGAACAAAACAATGCAGCTTCTTTTCCAAACATTTCTGCGGCTTTTTGTTCGAGCTTGTTTACCGTAGGATCTTCTTCAAAAACATCATCACCCACTTCTGCCTGAAACATTGCCTCAAGCATTTCCTTCGAAGGCTTTGTAACTGTATCACTTCTAAAGTCTACGCGCATTTATTTTTTCGTTTTAAGAATAAAAACCATATGAATCTGATCACTTAATTCTATAGCCCCTGGGTTGACCTCAAAATTAGCTTGTGCTGATGACTTCAATTGTGCGTCCATAGTCGTGTAATTTCTCGGCAGATTATTGGTTTTACTGCCATAACTTATGCCGCTTACTCCACTAACTATGAGTCCAGAAGCATTTGCAATTTGATTGGCTTTTTGTTTTGCGTCGTTTACAGCAAGCTCTATCAATTGATTTTCGTATTCCTCCCTATTCGAGAGTCCAAAAGTTAACCGCATGTTTACATCTACCCCTGAACTTCTTATGGCAGCGTATACGCTTTTCATTTGTTCTTGATCAAATGGTACATGAATGGTGATTCCATGAGTGGCAATATACCCTTTCAATAATCGCTTTCCTCCTTCATACTTCCAGTTTTCATTGATGGAATAGTTGGTGGTTTTTATATCTTCTTGTGGCACCTTGGCATGTTTTAGCTCGTCTTTTATTTTCTTGACATTCGTATTCAAAATATCCAAAGCAAGGCCAAAACCTTGCTGCTCTACCTTTACTGTAATCGAGAAAATCACTTCGTTTGGCATTAGACTAATTTGTGCCTCGCCAGATAATTTCAACTCGGTGGTTTGCTCTACTTGAGATTGACCATTCAACATAAATGCCCACAAGAACAACTGGGTAACTAATATAATCTGCTTCATAACTTTACTTTACAGTTTTCTAGCAATCATCAGACCATCGCGAATTGGCAACAGCACGTTTTGAACCCGACTATCTTCTTGTATTTTTTTATTGTAATCTAATAGTTTTTGCGTTTCCTCATCATTTGAATCGACAGGCTCAACCACTTTACCACTCCAAAGTACATTGTCCGCAATAATATACCCGCCTGAGTTTACCGAATCGATTACTTGGTCGTAATAATTACAGTAGTTCTCCTTATCAGCGTCTATATACACTAAATCATAATTAAGTTTCAAGTCTGGTATTATTTCAAGTGCCTTTCCTGTGTATTGTTTAATGCTATGGCGATAGCCACTTTTTTCGAAATACTCATTCTGAAAAGTTAATAGCTCTTCATTCAAATCAATGGTATGAATACTTCCGCCCGGTTGCAGTCCTTCTGCAAAACAAATAGCCGAATAGCCGGTGTAAGTTCCAATCTCTAAAATGATTTTTGGTTTAATCATATGACTGAGCATGCTTAACACTCGACCTTGATAGTGGCCAGCAAGCATTCTTGGAATCAACACTTGCAGGTGAGTTTGGCGGTTCAAATCTTGCAACAAAGCATTTTCATTTTCTGTATGCGCTACAATGTAATCGTCTAATTTTTTATCCAAAAACTCCATAACTTCATTTAAATTCTACAACAATAGGCAGATGGTCAGAGTAGCCAGCGAAATAGCGTTTACCGCTATGTGTTCTACTCGGAAATTTTTTACCCTTCTTCGTTTCATACAACATGTACGGTTTTTTATGGACATATACTGTTTTTACCGATTTCATTAAGGTTGGAGAAAGTATGGCATGATCCAGCACTCCCCAATTACCTCGATAAGCATGTGTACCTTGTGTACTGTCTATGTGAATATCATAGGTAGCATTAAAAAGTCGGCCATCGTTAACCACTGCGCTGTCCGCATTAAGTACCTCTTTTACACTTTTATTTGTAGGGTAATCATTCAAATCGCCAAGCACTAAAATATTGGTACTTTGAATTGGAAGACTACCAATATTATCCCGCAATTCCGTCGCCGCCTTTATACGTTTTGGTTCGGACTTTTCCTTTCCTCCCCAACGAGATGGCCAATGATTTACATAGATTATTAACGAATCCCTAGTGTGATCCATCATATCTGCCCTCAAAATATCTCTAGTCGGTCTTTCTTCTTCACCGATATTGACTTCAATAAAACTGGTGTGGTAGGGGTTAATTAATTTAGGATTATAGAGTAACGCGACATCTATCCCGCGCCCATCAGGGCTTTCTTTGTGTAGAATTTGAAGGTTCAAACTTTTAATCCTTTTTTGAACTATCAAATCCTCCAGCACTCTTCTATTTTCTACTTCAGCAAGACCAATTGCCGCAATAGGTCCGGCAGAGTCAATCGAAGCGATAACCTGAGCAATTCTATCCAGTTTTTGATAATACTTTTCCGTATCCCACTCTTTAGAGCCCGTTGGAGTGTATTCTCCATCTCGTTTTCTAGGCTCATTTATGGTGTCAAACAAATTTTCAACATTGTAAAACGCAATTTGATAATCTTTAGATTCATTTTGTTGTTCAAGCTTTTGCGATTTACAACTTGAAACGGCACAAATTACTGCGAATATTAGCAAATATCTCATGCTGCAAATTAATCGAAAAAGACTGAAAGTTGACTACTACTTCGCAATTGTTGAGAACAACATATGCTTTAAAAATTGCTCCAGTGAAAGCTCAGAATCACTTTCAGTTAAATCGCACAAATGCGTACTAAAAAAACGTTGAAAATGAGCAGCTTCAATTAAGGTACTGACTAAAGTACTCGGAAACTTATACGATGCGTTATACTCCAGTACAATCGCACTTATCTTTTTTACCAAGGTTTGAAAACTCTCAAAATATCCATCCTTGTTATCCGAGTCAACCTCTTTGGTAAGGTAAGCCTTTGAACTTTCTGAAATAACAATTCGGTGCAAGGCTACTTCATCGATATGTTTAAAGGTCGGATCTATCTTAACGGGATGAGTTATACTCTCCACAAATATTTCCAATCTTTTTTTGGGCTCTTCGATGTTTTGCATAGCAAAACTCATTCTATAATCCAGCCAATTCCAATACCAAGAAACAAGGTAAATAAGCAGTTTATGTTTGTTTTCAAAATACCTATACACCGATGCCTCTGTAGATTCTATGCGCTTGGCCAGTTTTTTAAAAGTAAATGCTTCAAAGCCTACCTCATCGATTAAGGATATACTACTGGCTACTATTTTCTGACCCAATTCCGAAGTATCTGGGTCTTTCAGAAAGCAATGCTCATGTATCTTTACTTGAACCAACATAGTACAGCTCTAATTTACCTTATCTTTAGAAAAGCCTCTAATATATACCGCTATATTTCGCTCATGTGCTGTGCTTTCAAACGCATTCACTAAGTCATAAATATCGTAAGGAATGCTTACTGCCTTTGTGCCATCAATTATAACTTCTTCATTTTCCTTTACATGCTCCAAGGCATCCTGCAATGCTCCTTTGTTAAGAAAACTAACCTCTTCTGAAAGTATTATTCTGTGAGTATGCTTCCCATCATCTTCCTCTTTTATTTGCACATGGTCTGTTTCTAAGTTGCGTTGTAAAATGAAAAATATGGCCACCAAAAGTCCAATACCAATTCCAATTAAAAGATCAGACACAATTATGGCAATTACCGTCACCAAAAATGGAATATATTGCTCCTTACCTTTCGAAAGCATTTCACGGAAGAAACTGATTTTCGCCAATTTATAACCAACGACAAAAAGAATAGAAGCCAACGCAGCTAGTGGAATCTGGCTCAACAAACCCGGAATAAGTACTACAGATACCAACAATAAAACACCATGAAAAATTGTTGAGACCTTAGTTTCGCCTCCCGCATCAATGTTAGCACTACTGCGCACAATAACCTGAGTAATTGGCAAGCCTCCTACCAAACCTGCAACTATATTTCCTAAACCTTGCGCTTTAAGTTCTCTATTGGCTGGTGTTATACGTTTGTGCGGGTCAAGCTTATCCGTCGCCTCTACACACAGTAAAGTTTCTAACGAAGCCACAATGGCAATAGTAAATGCTACAATCCAAACTTCAGTATTCGTAATTGAGTACCAATCTGGAAAGGTGATGAAGTTGCCCAATTCTGAAAAGGAAGTAATGCTTGGAATTTTGACCAAGTGGTCGGAACTTACAGCTAGATCTGGATTAATCAGCCCTAAGACTTTATTTAACAAGGCACCTAATGTGACCACTACTAGTGCACCCGGAAGTATTTTCATTATGCCTCCCTTAGAACTCAAATACTTATCCCATAGAATGAGTACAACCAAACACGTTACAGAAATTATCACTGCCCCAAGTGAAAAGTAATCCAAGGCCTGCAATATTTCGGTAAACGTGTTTTCACCATCGGATTGAAAAAAGGCAAAGTCACCTTCTTCATCACTGTCGTATCCCAAGGCATGAGGAATCTGTTTCAATATTAAAATTATACCTATACTAGCCAGCATACCTCGAATTACCGAAGTTGGAAAATAGTAAGCAATCATACCCGCTCTTAGAAAGCCCATCGCCACTTGAATAACTCCACCAAGAAGCACAGCCAAAAGAAAAGGTTGAAATCCAATATTGTTTACCGATGTGAATACAATTACCGCCAGTCCTGCAGCAGGACCGCTAGCTCCGACTTGAGAGCCACTAGCTATACCAACGACTATCCCACCAATTATTCCTGCAAGTATTCCCGCAACAAGAGAAAATGTATCAGGCCCGGCACCCGAAGCGGATGCAATACCCAAACAAAGAGGAAGTGCTACTAAAAACACTACCAATCCAGCAGGTATATCAGACTTTAAACTCTTTAAATATTTATTGTTCATACACTCAAAAAGTAGTAAGCCACTAAATTATGATAGTATTACTATTAAAGACTATAGAAAAGCGATTATTTGAAAAATAATTTGGTTTTAACAGGACTCAACCTTTAGCAACTCTTTTACTGTTTCGGCTTTTTTGTATGCTATTTCGAGGTTTTTATCAGTAACTGTAACGTGACCCATTTTTCTGAACGGCTTGGTTATATGTTTTCCGTACAAATGGATGTGCACTTGAGACATGGCCATAACTTGATCAATATTCTTATAACACGCCTCTCCGCTATGACCTTGCGCTCCCAATAAATTAAGCATTACACTTGGAAGAACAACGGAAGTATCCCCTAAGGGTAAATCTAATATAGACCGCAAGTGCTGTTCAAATTGAGAAGTTACATTACCTTCAATACTTTGATGACCACTATTGTGCGTTCGGGGAGCCACTTCATTTACCAATAACTCTCCATCCTTAGTTAAGAAAAATTCTACTGCAAGTAAGCCAACTACACCCAGTTTACGAGCAATATCTTTAGCTATTTGACTAGCCGAACGTTCAATCTCGGTGCTTACTTGGGCCGGGCAAATTAAATATTCAACCAGATTGGCTTCTGGGTTAAACTCTAACTCTACGATGGGATAAGTAGTCAATTGTCCGGAGGCATTTCGAGCTACAATTACGCTTAACTCTTTATCGTAATCAACAAACGATTCCAAAACAGAGGGTAAATCAAAGCAGTTTTCAATGTCCTTTTCAGACTTTAGAACATGTACTCCTTTACCATCATACCCCCCTTTTCGGGCCTTCTGCATATAAGGAAAACCTGCTATATTTTTAATAACTTCATCCTTATTATTAACCAACTTAAAGGATGCTGTAGGGATATTTTCTTTGCTGTAAAACTCTTTTTGATGGCCTTTATCTTGAATCAATTCAAGTATACTGGGTTGAGGGTAAACCGCCACCCCTTCCGATTCTAAAAGTTTTAGTGCTTTAGTGTTTACATGCTCAATTTCAATAGTCAGCACCTGTTTATCTTTACCAAAATTGTAAACGGCATCAAAGTCTTTAAAATCTCCATTTACGAATTCGTGCGCAATTCCAGCACAAGGAGCATTTTTATCGGGATCTAGCACACATACTTGAACGTTATAATTTACCGCCTCTTGGATAAACATTTTTCCAAGCTGGCCACCGCCCAAAATTCCAAGCTTAAAATTTTTTGCGAAAAAATTCATGTGATTCCCTTTTTGTTATTTGCATACAAAAGTATCCAACGAAAAAAGTTGGATTGATTATTTTTTTTAACACTAGAAATCAAACAAATTAAATGTAGAATAGGAATTCGTAATTCTCTGTTTACAGAGAGTCTCTCTGATCTAGGAGCAATCCACCAGTAAGTCTATCGGTAACCGTTAATGTGTCCTCACCCTTGTACTCTACTTTACCTTGAGACATAGTCACGTCCAATAACCCCGTTACATAGGCCTTAAAACTTGCATTAGCATCCATGGTAACATAAGTACTATCAGAAATCAAAAACTCTGCATCATAGGCTGCGGATGAATTGAATACCACTTGCTGCTGTGCAGCGGTTCCCGTTGCTCTCATATTCGCAGCTCCATTAAAATCTATAGATAGTTTATCGGCTACAATAAATGCGTCAATACTTGCCGACTCATTGAGCACCATATTCAGCTTATTACTAAACAGAGCCTTTTCGGAAAACACTCTCGATGGTGAGTTGATTACCAGCTCGTCCAGATTATTGAAATAAAGATGAAAAGTTATTTCCTCATGCTCTCTAAAACAACCATCAAAGGAAACAGATAAAGCACCTTCGTTGTCCGTGATTTTAATTTCTTCTGAGACGTTTCTTTGAGCTATAATGACTACTTCACCACCAACTCTATTGGTATCTGGATGCAAATACACCTCCGAGGGGATATCTAAAGTAAAACTTGTATAATCACCGAAGCTTCGTTTATCCTCAAAAACACCACCTTCTCCTTTAAAGCAATCTTGCCATGGCCATTTTTTGCAACTGCTAAAACCAATAACTACTGCTAAAAGAACAAAATATGTAAACCTACTTTTAAACACTTGTGTAATATTGATGCAAATATATCCGTTTAGAAGACGAATCTATAATTACAAAGAAAATCAGAAGCATGGTAAATGACGATAAGATAAAGAAGGCATTCGTTGACAAGACTTGGAATGAAATAAAAACAAGTAACAGCTGGCAAATATTTAAAATTATGTCAGAGTTTGTTGACGGGTTTGAAAAACTCTCCAAGATAGGACCCTGCGTCTCAATTTTTGGTTCGGCGCGGACAAAAGAAGACCATCCTTATTACAAATTAACTGAAGAAATTGCCTACAAACTAACTCATACTGGATTTGGAGTGATTAGTGGAGGCGGTCCAGGAATAATGGAGGCTGCTAATAAAGGTGCACGAAGAGGTGGCGGCAAATCTGTTGGTTTGAATATAGAATTGCCATTTGAGCAAAATGAAAACCCTTACATTGATAGAGACAAACTAATAACCTTTGATTATTTCTTTGTCAGAAAACTCATGTTTGTAAAGTATGCTCAAGGGTTTATTGTAATGCCAGGGGGATTCGGAACTCTTGATGAGTTTTTTGAAGCGTTAACTCTAATACAAACGCAGAAAATTGGGAAATTCCCAGTGATATTGGTTGGTAAAAAATATTGGACAGGCTTGCTCAATTGGATTACAGATGTAATGTTGGAAGAGGAAAATAATATCAGTAAAAAAGACCTAGAGCTGTTTAAAATTGTAGAAACTGCAGACGAAGCAATTTCTGAAATAGAATCCTTCTATTCCAAGTACTTATTGAAACCAAATTTTTAATTGCGTTAATTTAATTAACAATTCAGTTTTAAAAAGTAAGCTACTCAAGCTAAGGTCATTTCATTTCCCGAGCATTACACACAAGGCACTGAAATACAGAAACTTAAATCTAAACAGACTTTAATTTCAGTACCTGTGTACACACTTCAGTGTTTAGAAGTGTAGGTCATAACAAAGTACAAGCATAACCCTTAAAAATAGATTTGTTAGCATAGTCACTAAATAGTAAAGACCTATGCTTCGTTCACTTATTGCATTCCTGCACATAGTTGTGTTTTCTTCTGTTTTTACAACAGACATAAATGAATTAAAAAAAGAACCCTTTAAGGCTGAAGTTGTCTCACCAGAAATCATTAAAAACAATGAATCGGGCATCGTAGAATTGAAATTTACGGTTGGTAACGTTAAAGGTTTTGCTAAACTCACAGACAACCTCCCAAACGGTATTATAGCCGAGCCAGTGGAAATGG
The DNA here is from genome assembly GCA_965660875.1 of Salibacteraceae bacterium. GTDB lineage: Bacteria > Bacteroidota > Bacteroidia > Flavobacteriales_G > Salibacteraceae > UBA6770. Next base: position 58,450 of record CBFIBQ010000018.1, read on the forward strand.
GCAATGCCACGTTCACCTTTAGTAATGGGGTAATAAAAATAATTTGGTTAAACTTCCCCACGGACAAAGAGTTCAGTGTGAAATACAAGTTAAAAGTATCGGATTCAGCACCCAATCAGTTTGAGGTTGGAGGCAAGTTTTCTTACTTAGAAAATAATGAGAAAAGGAGTTACACCCTTTTTAAAAAGGCGATTTCAACCGGTTCTTCTGAGGTGACAGCACAAGCTAAAGAATCTGGCCAAGCAAAAGAGTCGATTCCTGCATTCGCTGAAGTTACTCGTACCATAGAAAACACTGGAAGCGATCAATACAAAATAACTCTCCAGATAAAAAAATCGGGAATTGAAGGTTTCTGTAAAATTCAAGAATTTACCTCATTTGGAGGACGCATGGAAGAAGGTAAACTAAATGGAGCAATTTTCAGCTTCATTAAGAATAAGGGGAAATTTGTTTGGATGTCCTTGCCAGCAGAAGAAAAATTCACCGTTTCATATAACCTGAACCTTTCAAACGCTAAAGATAAAGACCCAAAAAACCTCAAAGGAGACTTCTCATTTTTGGAGAATAATGTAACCAAGAAGGTAGATATCGTTAATGAGGGAGAAGAGAAAGAAGCACTGCTCGCGGATAAACCGAACGAAGAGCAAACGGAAGAACCAACCATCACAGAAGAGCCTCCAAAAGCTGATACAGAGCCAGTGGAAACTAAAAATCAAAATGAAGAAGTTTTAGCAGAGGTTATCGAACCCAAGAATCAGAATAAAGACGAAATCAAATCAATGGATTCAGAACAACGGTCCGAAAATGAAAACCCCAGCGAAAATCAACCCGAAACCGATAATTCAAATGAAATGGATAACGAAAGTGCTTCCGAAGAAAACGAAACGGTGAGTGAAGAACCTACAGATAACAAGGAAAATAAAGACGAAACACCGGTTCTTGAACAAGTAGATACAAAAATCATTGACACAGAGATTGCAGAAAAAGCAGAAGAAAACAACAATACCTTAGAAGAAGAAGAAGAAGAAGAAGAAGAAGAAGAAGAGCTAGCAACTGAAACTCCAATCATAACACAAGAAACTACCGAAGTTGAAGAGGCAGGGCCAGAAGACACGGAGATTATCGAAGACGATTCCGAACCAGAAAAAAACCTGGCAGACAATACTGAATCCGCTACTCCTGTAAAACAACCAACCAAAAAAATTATTGATAATGATTTTGGTGTAGAATCAGGTGTAAATTATAGAGTTCAAATAGCAGCTGGAAAAAACATTGTGGATAAAGCTTATTTTGAAAAGCGACACAATTGGACCAATGATTTTGTAATCGAAAATCACGAGGGTTGGGTAAAATATACCACAGGATCTTATCAAGTTTATAGGGAAGCTCGCGATAATAGAGAGTCTGTGAACCAAGGAGGTCATAAATTTGATGGGCCTTTTGTTGCCGCCTATAATGAAGGTATCAGGATTACCGTTCAAGAGGCATTAATGATTAGTAAACAGAAATGGTTTAAATAGAAAAAAGCTGCTCCTTTTTCATTTATTACTTACTTTAGGCCGATTATTTCTTTATTGATAATGAGATCATTATTAACGGCACTTTTTTTAACCTGGATTACTGTTTCAGCAGTGGCACAAGCAGATAGCTCTGCCTCTGAAGAATTTGTACCAGAACTCAACGAGTCCGATAGTACTAAAAAATCTAGTGATTTCAGACCCATAATTTCACTTTCTGGAGGCTGGCTGGCTTACTTTGGTGATTTATCGGTAAATCAAAAAGCAAATGGTTTTTTACTATCCAACTTAGCTACAGATTTAAGTATTTCATTTCCACTTAAAAACAGTTTTTACCTCACGTTTCGGACAATGCTTGGTAAGGTATCTGCCAACGAACGCAGTATCGACCGAAACCTCAATTTTTCCAGTAGAGTGCAAACCTTTGGATTCGAGGGTAGTTATAATTTCAACCATTTCTTGAACGAGAAAAGAGCCATTGACCCTTACATTTCATTGGGTTTTGATGCATTGGTATTCAATTCTAAAACTGATTTGACCGATAGAAATGGCAATCAATACTATTATTGGAGTACTGGGGATATTATGGATAGGCCAGAAACACCAGAAAACATTGCTTCCGCAAATCGATTGCAAAGAGATTACGACTATGAAACGGATATAAGAAAAAGTGGAATCACTGGAAGTCCTAATTACGAGAAGTTTTCTTTCGCTGTCCCGGTTGGCTTCGGTGTTAACGTCAGAATGAGTCACAGAATGCATGCACACATAGGCGCTACGTATAGCTTTTTATTAACGGATAAGATTGATGGCGTATCTGAAGATGGCATTGGAGATTATAAAGGTCCCGGAAAATTAGAAGGTATTTTATATAGCCATATCGGCTTATCTTTTGATTTATCCAGTCACAAATCTCCTGATAAGTACGACGACAAAATAAGCGATGAAGCCTTGTCTGAAATGGCACTGGGTGATACGGATTTAGATGGAATAAAGAATTTAATGGACGAGTGTCCTGAAACCCCTGCAGGAGTTGAAGTGAATGAAAAAGGCTGTCCATTTGATGAAGACAATGATGGCGTGCCGGATTATTTAGACCTCGAGCTTGGGACCGATTCTACCATGGTTGTGGATACAAATGGTGTAGGCCTTACGGATGAACAGATAGAAATGATTGCACTCCGATTTTTAGACGACAATGGAGTGCTCTCCTCAATGGAAGACACGGTATACACCAATGAACTACCAACAAAAAGTAACCGTGTGACTAAAAAGAAATATAGCGTTCAAGTAGCAAGTGACTCACTAACCAACGAGCAAGCGGGTGACCTACTGAGTAACGAAAAACTGAAAAGTGTAAAGGATGGCGATGCTTCAACTGTTTTAGTTGGAGAATTTGATGAAATCAGCGAGGCACTTGCCAAGAATAAAGAATTAAAAGAAAAAGGAATTGCTACCAGAGCTATTGTTGAAGAAACGGTAACAGGTAAAGTAATTACAGCAGATACCAGAGGTGAGTTTATTGGCGCAAGTGCAGCCAGAACTGCACCTACCGGAACGGTGTTTAGAATTCAAGTAGGTGCTTTTACAAAACCAATCAAAAAGAACATTTTCGGCGATTTAGATGTAATTGGAATTAAAAGTAGTGATGGTTTTACGAGGTATTACACCGGAAATTATCCAAGTTATGAAGCCGCAGCGAAGGGCAAGGTTAAACTCAGAGGAATGGGTTACTCAGACTGCTTAGTAAAAGCATTTAGTGAAGGGGAGCAAGTAACACTTTCAAGCACGGGAGCTACTTTCGTTCCTGGCTCTAGTAGTGCTGCATCTACCAGCAATTCTCTAGGCGACGATAAATCTAAAGTTAGCTTTAAAGTTCAACTTGGAGCATACAGCGCCGCAATACCAATGGATCAATTCAACAAATTTGTCAAGTTGGGAAAAATTTCTGACGAGCGCGGAGCAGATGGAAAAACACGTTATTATATTGGTTCATTCTCCAGTTATGAGCAGGCTGATGCTTATGTGAACGAGTTGGGTGATTTTGATATTAAAGATGCCTTTATTGTTGGAGAATACGCTGGGAAAACCATTACCGCCAAAGAAGCGTTAGATATTCTAAAATAATTAGTCGCTCCTACTCTTTTGAACTACCTTTGAGAGAAATGCAAATCAATTTTTCCGTTTCATCTCTGTTTGTTTGCACGCTTTTAAGTTGCTTAAGCATGAATGTATTGGGCCAAACCAAAATCCTAAATGCCCAGGTAATTTCAAAAAAAGATAGCACAAGCTTAGTTGGCGTTCATGTAGTAAACATGAATAGCAATCAGGCTACAAACACTATTTCTGACGGTTTTTTTTCCATTCCATACCAAGCTGGAGATACCATTGTGCTAACTTCTATCGGTTTTAATGATCATTTTCTATATACTGGTCTATTCTGGATTCCCCACGGACAATTAATTACCATTTATATGTCGGAAAGAGTTTATAGTCTGCCTGGCGTAGATGTGAACCAATACAGTTCCAAAGAAGAGTTTAAGGAAGACTTTACCAATAGAAAACCCAGTCAACCGATCGATAATGAAATGTTTCAGTATAAAAAAGCGTCAGATTTGGAGGATGTTGAAACAGATCTAAACGCGAAAGTTACCTTGCGGAGTCCAATTTCTTTATTGTACAGCAAATTCGGAAAAGAAGCACGGCAGGCAAAAAAATTAAAAAAGGCTCAAGAACAAGAAGAGCGCGCAAAAATACTAGAAGAAAAGTATAACCCAATGATTGTTCAGAAGGTGCTGGAAATGGACACTAGAGTTGAAGCCGAGCAATTTATGGAAGGTTGTCCTTTAGAGGATGACTTCATAATTAAAGCAAAGGAATACGACATTGTAAAAGCTATTTTGGATTGCGACAAATCCAATAAATAATCTAGTTTAAAGTGCGACTATTGTGACTTTATTAAACGCCTGATATTCAATCAAATATCCGTAATTAAACCAAAAGCTTATTGTAGACATATAGCTTTTTTACAAAACGCTACATGATTTAATATACGCTTCCTCACCTTTTCATAAAATCTATCGTTTATTAGTTCAGTGGTAAAACTATAGAGCTTCACAAAGACGATTGAACTTATAGTCTACTTATGATTTAAATTTTAAAAAATGGGGAATCTACATTTCAGTGGAAATGATCTTAATAAACCCCAAATTTATGCTGGGGAACAAGACCTAATCCATTCTGCAGGCTTAAGGCACTTAGTGCTTTCACATGAAAAAATTAATGAATGGTCTATTATTATAGACAACTACTTGGTTACCAGTAAACCTTATTGGAATATTAATTTTAGCACGGTTAAGGTAAGTACCGATTTAAAAATAAATAGAACCTATCTATCACTAGTTATTAACTGTACAAAACACACTCGTTTTGAGAATTATATAAACTCGCTAAGAATTGCAGACTTTCAAGCCTTAATCCTTTCTGAGTTAGTCAACTTTAAACCAAAATATACTTTGGAATACTACTATCATAAGGTAGGATTCATTTCTCGGTCAGCTTTCAACAAAGCGTTCAAACAAAATACTGGGCTTACGCCTTCACAATTTCTTACACAGTTACCCCTGGAGTTTTAAGACTTCTATCATTTAATTAAACATTTTAACATCTATTGCTATGAAAAAACCTGTACAAGGTGCGCTACTCTGTGCGCTATTAATTCTTCACGTATGCTTCAGTTTTGAAGTAAAATCAAATGAACACTCCTCTATTAATGGAATAAACGAATACAGTTTTAAGGATGACATTTCAACTGCAAGTACTCCACTACCTGAAAATTTTGCTCCTCCTCCACCCTGCATGTCAGGTACATATACTGTAGGAGCCGCAGCATCAAATGACTACAATACAGTAAATTCAGCGATTAGTGCTTTGGAATTAAATGGTGTTTGTGGTCCAGTTGTACTGAATATTGCAGAAGAAACATTTACTGAACAAGTAACTGTAGGTGAAATTACAGGGGCAAGTTCAGTTAATACGATTACCGTTCAATCGAACCCTGCAAATTCTAATAATCCGGTGATTTCATTCGCGCCTACTACAAATACAGCAATTGA
>CBFIBQ010000019.1:0-63537 GCA_965660875.1 Salibacteraceae bacterium
TGGAATGTTTGGTATTGAACAGTTTACCTCAATACTGAATGCACCAGAATCGTGCATTTTAGCTGTTGGAGCAATCAAGCAAGAGCCAGTCGTTAAAGACGGAGAGCTTACTGTCGGAAACGTTATGAAAGTCACCCTAACGTGTGACCACAGAACAGTAGACGGAGCAAGTGGAGCTGAATTCTTACAAACGTTCAAACAGTTTGTTGAGAATCCAGTGACTATGTTGGTATAGAAAAACCCTCTTCCAATAATGCATTTTTAAAAGCCTCGGCACTGCCGAGGCTTTTTTTATTTTCAGCATTTTGAGTAGGGCGCCAATCAAAAATTGAATCGTTCAATTTGTCTTGAGAAACCACTTTGAATTGCTGCTTATTAGCGTTTACTTGCCCCAAATATTCCTGTTCGGTTTGGCCTGGAGTTGGAATGAGAATAGCCGGTAAATTCAAGTAGAATAAGTCCATTATAGTTGAATATCCAGAGCGACAAATAACGACTTTACTTTTGGAAAAAAGCTTATCTAATTCAATTCGTTGAACTAAATTATAGGTTTCAATAGGCGTTTCCATTTTAAATGGTTGCTCAGTGCCTCGAATTAGCACAACTTTTTCCTCTCGATTTTCCACCAGCGCAATCAACTTTTTTTCAAGCAATGTCCGCTGAGGTTCAGGCCCAGATAAGACGATGAGATAATCAATTCCTTTATCGGGACTGTTAGCTTCAACAGACTCAAAAGGGCTTACCGGTCCAATAAAATGGAAGGGTTTGCGCAGTAAATTAGAAATCGAAAGTTTGCCGCTTAGTGTTGAGCTACTATTTCTAAAGTCGGGAATAAGAATGGAGTCAAATTTATTTTGAAAGCCAGCAAGAGTATTATTTACCCAGCTAAAAAATGGCGGAGTAATCAATTGCAATTGATGTGTTATTAAAATGCTCTTTACTTTTTTCGAATGAAAACCGTATCTATTGTCAGACAGGATTAAATCATATGCACCTTTTGCCGTTATTTTTTGGATGGATTGCTCTTCAGCTAAAATTGCTGATTTCAATTTGGGAATTTGACAAAGCAATTTTAGTGACATTAGATTTTTTTTTGTCGAGTATTGAATGTTGTATCCCTTTAAATCATGGAAAACCAAATTCGGAAATTCCTTTTTTAGATAAGCCAAAGCCAAACCGTCTGATGCGATTTCAACTTCAACTTTTGAGTCAATTAAAGATTGAATCAATACACTGCTTCTAGTAGCGTGTCCCAAACCCCAATTCAACACTCCGAAGAGTACTTTTTTTAGTTCCTTTTCTTTTTTAGGGTTTTCCATCCTGACCAAAATACGAGGTTTTGTCGTTCCCTATAAAAGTGGAATCACTATTTGATTAACTGTTTTTGAGTATTCACTAGCGCGTCATTTAGTAAGATTACTTGAGTCGATTTTCATTTATGAAATTCGTTTCGAAAGTTCTGTACGGAATCTATAAATCGCAATTTTTTTCGGATGTCGTATTTCTATTTCACGTAATGCCGCAACAAGCATTTGTTCAGTCGGTAATTTGGAATAACGAAGACGATATTGTCAGGATTGTTTTGTTACTTTGATTCCAATTAAACACAGCAGATGAAAGCAATTGTATCGGGCGCAACAAAAGGAATAGGTAAGGCAATAACTATGGCGCTAGCAGCGGAAGGATACGATTTGGGCTTAGGTGCAAGAAATTTAGAAGAGTTGGATTTTCTTAGAAAAGAAATTCAAGCGATTTACCCCAACCTTGAAGTCATAACAAAGTCAGTTGACTTTTCACAAAAACACGAAACGATAAACTTCGCAGAGACCTTTATTCACTATTGGGGCGATATTGATGTACTAGTAAATAATGTTGGCGTATACGAAGAGGATGATCTCGAAACCTTGACTGAGAAAGGTTTTATGGACCAATTCAACGTAAATTTTTTTAGTGCATTACGATTAACACAACCTTTTATCGGGGAATTTAAAAAGCGAAAATCAGGTCATATTGTAAATATCTGTTCTGTACTTAGTAAAAAAGTTCGAAAACGAGCGGTTTCTTATTCAATAAGCAAGCAAGCTTTATACGGTTATACAAAAATATTGCGGGCCGAATTGCGTAAATACGACGTAAAGGTAACGGCAATATTACCAGGCTCTACTAACACTGCCAGTTGGGACGGACTGGATGCGCCTGTTGATGAATTTGTACAACCAGAGGATGTTGCAAATGGTGTAATTGTGGCCTTGCAAAGCAATGGTTTGGTAGAAGAGTTTGAGATAAAGCCAATAAATCCAAAGTACTAGTGAGCAAGAAGAAGAAATTATTGCGCTTTGCCGATACCAAGGTGTTTCAAAATGTAACGGAACCTGCAATGGCAGACTTTTTCAATAAACAAGAAGGTAAGCCCGTAAAACACAAACTCGCCGGAACTTGGAGAAAGGAGATATTTAAAAACGACAATCCTATTGTATTGGAATTGGGCTGTGGAAAAGGAGAGTATTCTGTTGGAATGGCAAAGGCATTTCAAGATAAAAACTTTATTGGGGTAGATATTAAAGGCAACCGCATTTGGTTTGGGGCGAAAGAGGCACTGGATAATGAAATGAATAACGTTCATTTTTTGCGCACCAGAATTGATTTCATCACTGCTTTTTTTGAGAAAGACGAAGTCGATGAAATATGGATAACCTTCCCTGACCCTCAAGAGAAAGAAAACCGAGCTAGAAAACGGCTTACTGGAAAACTTTTCATTGACCGATACAAACAATTTCTGAAACCTGAAGGAATTATTCACCTTAAAACCGATAGTGCTTTTTTGTACAATTTTACCCAGGAGGAAATAGAAACCCACGGTTACAAAAACCTTTTGAGTAGTGCTGATTTGTACAACGAGGTCATTTCAAATTTTGACCCAACAATGCAGGAAATTCTGAAGATTAAAACCTATTACGAGGAGTTGTTTACTAAGCGCGGACACGTAATTACCTACACGCAATTTAAACCCTGATGCAAGAAAAGACTTTTACCTTTTTTCAGGATGTTTACGCGGTTGTCCGATTGATTCCCAAAGGGAGGGTTACTACCTATGGTGCTATTGCAAAGTATTTGGGAATGGCTCGTTCGTCTAGAATGGTTGGTTATGCTATGAATGCAGCACATGAATTACCAGATGTTCCAGCTCACCGGGTTGTAAATCGAAATGGACTGCTAACAGGCAAACATCATTTCTCAACTCCGTTTGAAATGCAAGAGCGCTTGGAAAATGAAGGGGTAGAAGTGATTGAAGACCAAATACAGAATTTCAAGCAAAAGTTTTGGAATCCACTGGAGGAACTTAAGCTTTAGATTTTTGCCTTTATTATAAACTAAGAAAAGTTTAAACCCCTTATAGGGTATACATTTGCAGCATGGAAATCACACAAGAACAAGTACTAAACGCGTTGTCGTTTGTCATTGAACCGGACTTAAAAAAAGACCTTGTAACATTAGGCTTTGTTTCGGATATAAAAATTGAAGGAAACAAAATTTCTTGTACCGTCCAAGCCATCAATCCAGCGATGCACAGCAGAAAACGCGTTGAAGAGGCTTGTGATCATCAATTAAAACTCAAAATCGGAAACGATGTAGTTAGTGATATTTCTGTGGTTGCCATGAATGAAGAAAACCAAGCCAGCCCACAAACTAGAAAAGTACTTCCTGGAGTTAAGCATATCATTGCAGTTGCTTCGGGTAAAGGTGGTGTTGGGAAATCTACCATTACCTCAAATTTGGCTGCTGGTTTAGCCAAAAAAGGATATAAAGTTGGACTTATCGACGCAGATATTTATGGCCCTTCAGCGCCAATCATGTTTGATGTGCAATTGCACAAGCCGGGCATGAAAGATATCGACGGTAAAAACTATATGACTCCAGTGGAATCCTACGGAGTGAAAATGTTATCTATCGGTTTTTTTGCCGATACAGACCAAGCCATCGTTTGGAGAGGTCCAATGGCCAGCAAGGCATTGGATCAAATGGTGAAAGACGTGTATTGGGGTGAATTGGATTATATGCTAATAGACCTGCCTCCCGGTACGGGCGACGTGCACCTTTCCATCGTTCAGGCAGTTCCACTAAGTGGAGCTATTGTAGTGAGTACACCACAACCGGTTGCATTAGCCGATGCTCGAAAAGGAATAAATATGTTTCAGTTGGACTCCATCAATGTTCCAGTACTTGGGTTGGTTGAAAATATGAGCTATTTCACACCGGCAGAATTACCTGAGAATAAGTATTACATTTTTGGTAAAGATGGAGCCAAAGACCTGAGCGAAAAAATGAATACTCCTCTTCTGGGGCAAATTCCATTGGTTCAGTCTATTCGAGAGAGTGGAGATATTGGGCGCCCAGCAGTTTTACAGAACGATACCGTGTCTTCCAAAGCTTTTGAGGTACTTGTAGATCGACTGGTTCAAACCATGGAGAAGAAGTAAGCTGGTTTTCAGTATTTTTGAACTTCATAAAGGCATATGAGCGAAACTAAAGGAACAAGTATTTTTGATCGAGTTGATGCAGCACTTAATGATTTACGTGTATTTGTAAAAGAAGATGGAGGTGACTTGGAATTAGTTGAGGTAACCACGGACTCAATTGCCAAGGTTCAACTTAAAGGTGCGTGCACCAGTTGCTCTATGAATAATATGACTTTTAAAGCAGGTGTTGAAGAGGCTATTAAAAAAGCAGTTCCCGAGATTCAGCAAGTCGAAGCCGTAGGGTTTGAATTGAACAAGTAATCGCCGATTATACTCCCTCAGATTTTACAGATTAGCGCAGATTATACTCATACGACATTCCGTTAGATTAGTTGAACCAGCCTAAGTAGAGGAGGTTAAAGTAAAACTGAATTTTTGAAATTGAGCAAAAATTCAATTCAAAATTCAACATTTAGCATTCAAAATTCAAGAATGAAAAATCTTCGATTTAGCTAGCCCAAGTTTATTTGCGAAATACAGCCAGCTGGTCCAAAGAACACCGAAACCATAAACCGAACTTCTTTTAAAATTGATTGAAGAAGCCTCTTCAAAATATTTAGTAGGGCAGGTAACCTCGCCAATTTCGAATCCGGCGTAAAAAATTTGTGCAAGCATTTGATTGTCAAAAACAAAATCGTCGGAATTGATATTGTAATTAATGCCCTCTAGTACTTCCTTTGAGAACGCTCTGTATCCTGAATGGTATTCAGAAAGCTTTTGGTTCATCATTATATTTTGGAATAAGGTCAAGCAGCGATTAGCAATGTATTTGTACATGGGCATGCCACCCTTCAGTGCGCCTTTTCCCAGAATTCTGGACGCTAAAACGGCAGGGTAGAGGTCGTTGGCAATTATGTGAGCTATGGAAGGGATTAGTAACGGTGTATATTGATAATCTGGGTGAACCATGATTACAATATCAGCACCCAGTTCTAAAGCTTTATTGTACAGAGTTTTTTGGTTACCACCATAGCCTTTATTCTGTTCGTGTCGAATAACGTGCTTTATACCAATTCGTTTGGCAACTTCCGTGGTGTCATCTGGGCTGTGGTCATCAACCAGAATAACTTCATCAACTATGTCAAAGTCAATCTCGCTGTATGTTTTCTCGACAGTCTTAGCGGCATTGTAGGCAGGCATTACTACTACTACCTTTTTTCCTTTTATCATAGTTCAATAGTTTGGAGCAAAAATAGAAATTCAGAAAGGTGGAGGAAGCGTTAACGGACTAAGTTGTACTCAACAAACTTTTGATTCAATGTAACCAATCAAGGCGTGTATGACTTTTATGTGAATTTCTTGAGCTCGGTCCGCAAATTCAGAATGAGGGGCACGGATTTCTACATCGCACAGGCTGGCCATTTTTCCACCATCTTTTCCAGTAAGTCCAATCACCTTCATTCCTTGATTTCTGGCTGTTTCTATAGCATTAATAACATTAGCAGAGTTTCCGCTGGTGCTGATTGCTAACAACACATCACCTTCTTTTCCAAGTCCTTCAACGAATCGAGAAAAAACCTTATCGTAGCCGTAATCGTTTCCAACACAAGTAAGGTGTCCGCTATCGGAAATGGCAACTGCAGCCAATGCTTTCCGGTCGCCCCGATAACGTCCCGATAGTTCTTCAGCAAAGTGCATAGCATCGCTCATGGAGCCACCATTTCCGCAAGAAATAACTTTACCTCCCGATAAAAGTGAGTCACTTATAATATCTCCTGCTTTTTGAATAAGTTGATAATTCTCTTCTGTTGAAAATGACTCTAAAATTGTTTTGGCTTGCGTAAACTGATTGCGAATGAAATCCATTATTTGGCAGCTTTATAATAATCCAACCCTTCTTTTAACCACGCTTTAAAATCGGCTGGGTCACTGTGATGCTCAAAGTCAGCAGACCCATTTGCCAAGTCTTCCCCCTGCGGTCCTAACATAACATAGTACGGCTGTGTATTGGTCTGGTAATGTTCAACTTGATAAACCATCCATTCATCACCTATCGTTCGAATTTTTTTGGTTCGATCACCAATTTTAACTTCACGTTGTTGGTCTTGAGGAAGCTTCGTTCTGTCGTCCACATATAAAGAAACAATAACCACATCATTGGTCAACATTTCTATTATACCAGGTTCTCCCCAAACTTTCTGTTCCATTTTTCTACAATTTGCACACGCGTGTCCAGTAAAATCAACAAATACTGCTTTGTTTACTGATTTGGCGTATTCAATACCTGCATTCAATTCGTGAAAAACGGGTAAATTTTGCGGACCAGGATGTGTACCTTCTACAAAATCGGTGTGTCCACCTGTATTTGCAGTACCAACAAAAGACCCCCCAGCAGCTTCAGCATAATTCATTGGTGGTGGAAACCCAGCAATCAATTTTAATGGCGCCCCCCACATTCCGGGTATTAAATACACTGCGAAAGTGAAAACGATTACTGCAAGCATGGTGCGACCAACCGATAGTTTTTCTATAGGCGAGTCGTGTGGTAGTCGGATTTTTCCCATTAGGTAAAAACCGAGCATTAGCGTAATAACAATCCAGAATGCAATGAATATCTCACGCGTAATAAAACCAGCCTGAACAACTAAATCCGCATTGGAAAGAAATTTAATGGCAAGACCAAGCTCAAGAAAACCCAAAACAACTTTAACTGAATTTAGCCAGCCACCAGATTGGGGCAGAGAATTTAGCCAGCCCGGAAATGCTGCAAAAAGTCCAAATGGTAAAGCGATAGCTAAAGAAAACCCAAGCATTCCTACAATGGGCATAATACCGCCTTTTGCGGCAGCTTCAACGATTAGGGTACCTACAATTGGGCCGGTACAAGAGAAGGACACCAAGGCCAAGGTAAATGCCATAAAGAATATACCTATCAAGCCTCCTTTATCTGCACCTCGGTCGGCAGCATTGACCCATGATGAGGGCAACACAATTTCGAAGGCACCCAAAAATGAAACGGCAAAAACCACCAATAAAACAAAGAAAATAAGGTTGAACCACACATTCGTAGCCAGCTCATTTAAGGCTTCGGAGCCAAATACTGCAGTAACCACAGTGCCTAGCAACACATAGATGATAATGATAGAAAGTCCATATAAAATAGCGTTCTTAATACCTTGCGCTTTTGTTTTTGATTGCTTGGTGAAGAAGCTCACAGTCATAGGAATCATTGGGAATACGCATGGTGTAAGAAGTGCAGCAAACCCGCTTATAAAGGATATGATGAATATTTCCCAGAATGACTTACTGCTAGAGTCATCTTCTACCGGTTTTGTTTCATTGATGGTAGCCACTGCGCTTTTTTCGACACCGGGGAGGTCAACCGCAAATTCAACGGTCTCTGGTGGAAGACATTTTTCCTCATCACATACCATGAAATAAACATCCCCCTTTATTTGAGAAACGCCTTCGGTTAGCTTGACTTTTTGTTTGAATTCAACTTCCTTTTTGTAGAAGTTCAGATTCATCATAAAGTTGTTGTCGTATTCCTTTATCAAATCACCGACTTCTTGAGTTTCATTAATCAATTCAAATGATTGTTCGGCATCAAAGAATCTAAATTCTGTTGCTACTGGCCCATCTGCACTTTCCAGCTGCTGTGAGTACAAATGCCAACCTTCTTGAATAGTCGCACGAGCCGAAATTTCAAAGAGACCTTCTTCAATTTTATTGGCAGTGAACGTCCATTCTACTGGGGCGTATATTTTACTCTCGGTGGCTGGTTCAGCACTTTTGGGGGCGACAGCAATACTGTTTTTGGAAGAAAGGCTCGGGGCAGGTGCTGTTTTCTCAGTTGCTTTTTTTACAGCTTTTTTTTCTAGGTCGAAACTAAATTCAAGGTAATCTGGCGGCAAACACTTCGAGTCATCACACACCATAAAAGTGAGTTCACCATTAACTTGTGCTTTGGGTTCTTTGAGTTTTATTTTCTGTTTAAAGGTGACTGAGTTATCGAAAAACAATAACTCCATTTGAAAATTATTGTCGAATTCTTTGATTGGCTTAGGCTCAACAACATCACCTAGTAATTCAAATTCATTGCTTTTTTCGAATATAAATTCTGTAGGCAAAGGGCCTTCATCTCCTGACAAGGTAGTAGAGTAAATGTGCCAATGCTCTTCTATTTCTGCGGAAAATAATAGCTCAAATTCATCTGCGCTGACCTGTTTTGAATCATAGGACCACGTGACCGGGTTGTGTATTTGCGCAAATGTGGTTAACGAGAAAAGAGCTAATAGCGCTCCAGCAAAAATTCTAAGCATATGTTCAATTTGAGAAACTCAAGTCAAATGTAGATATTTTGCCCTATTATGTCCTTAGTATGGCACCGTATAATGAAGGTTTAACAGCCCTTTTTGCAACCTTTAGCACCAGTTTTCTATATCTCTTGATAACCCTTTATGCCCAAGTACTTTCGGATGGTGTACACGCTTAGATAAAGTACGGGTGTATCTAAGAGTGCCATTAATGCTTTAAATAGCCAACCATCAATGATTAAGTTTATCAGTTCATTATTTGATTTAACATCAAAGAAAAGTACCAAAACCACTAGGGTTGTGTCTAAAAATTGGGAGAGAATTGTTGATCCATTATTTCTAATCCAAAGAAACTTTCCTTTTGTTAGTTTTTTCCAGAAATGATAGATACGTACATCTACCAGCTGAGCAAAAAGGTATGCCGTCATAGAAGCGAAAATTACGCGCCAAGAATTCGCAAAAACAGTGGCATAGTCCGAATTGCTTACTGGAGAATCTGAAATGGCCGGAAAGTTATTTCCTAAAAATAAAATCAGTAACACAAAAAATGACGCGCCAAGGCCAGATAACACCACCCAATTGGTCTTTTTTCTTCCATAGATTTCTGAGAGAATGTCGGTGATTAAAAAGGTTATGGGGTAGGGCAGAACTCCCGCTGAAATGATAAAGGATTTAAAACCCAAATCCACTGTAACAAACTTATTAGCGATTAAATTACAAGTGACTAATGCAGCTATAAATAGCGCAGCCAGAAAAATGTACAATTGATCAGCTTGCTTTCGCTTTGATTTATTCATGCGCGTAATTCTTCAACATTTTTGAAAAAAATGGGTGGCCCAATAAGGCAAGAATTGGCAAAACTGGCACTCGAAACCTGGCGTCTAAGTCGGTTATACTCGATGCAAGCGAAAAATATAAAACCAAACATACCAACAGTACAAACACTCTTCGGTCTATGTTTAGCCAGATAGGCAGTGCGGCGGTTATAGAAAGGTAGATTACAATTAAAAATAGGAGCTGTATTAACACTGCTATAAGCTCTATCTTATTTCCTTTTTTCATAAAATGCATAAAACTTGAAGAATAAGAAGAGGAGTTAGCTGCCATGGTTAAGGGCTTATCACTGCCCAGTTTTTTACCATTGAGTTGCATTGAGAGGTAGGATCTCAATGGCTTAATAAAGAAACCTACCCAACTTTTAAAAAAAATGTTTGCCGCCACTTTAGGGTTTTCTTTAATCGTTTCCATACATTCTTTTTGTGCAAACGCTCTAAATAGAGGAATGACTTTGGCGTTGTGCTCAAAGTTTAGTTCAGATAAGGGAGGGTTATTTCTGTATTGGTATTCTTCTTCGTGCCGGGTAGTATTATTTACAGTGGCTTTTATGTTTGCTGTGGTGTGAAATAGGAAATTTATTTCTGAAATAGAGCTATAAAAAGGTGCACCAAAAGTTACATGATTACGGTAAACCCAAGGGCTAATAAACAAGACAGCTAAAGAGAGAAATTTAATCGATTGTTTGAGTTCATATTTAAGTCCGTGTTGATTGAATAATAGAAAAATAATAGGAATTGCGATCAGCAGGTAAAGCGCAATGGGTTTAGTGTATACCGCGCATATTAAAAAGGTTAAGACCCAAATGCGATTTTTTGGCTCGTAGAATTTTATGCTTTTAATTAAATAGAATACGGTTAGCGTAATGAAAAAAGTAAACCAAGTTTCTGTAAGTACCGTATTGGAAAAAAAGATACTTGGAATATCCAAAGCTACCAATAGTCCAGCAAAGAAGGCCGCAAGGCGATTCCTTTTGATTAAAAGCGCACAATTGGTGACTGTTGCTGCTGTGGCGGCCCCGATAAGAGCCTGAACATATACCAGCCACTCACCGTGTAATTGGAGCAAGTGAAAGGCGTATATGTATATTGGGTAAAATGGTGTTCGAGTACTATCCGGGGTTTGGGGCGACTGGGACATTTGGGAATATATGCCGTCGTGAAAGAGATTGTAGGCGATATTGAGGTAACCCCATGAGTCGAATAAGTAAATGGAGTTTGGATGCAAGAATTGAATGAGTATAGCATACCCTATTCGAACAAAAAAAGCAATTAGGAATACTATTGTTACAGGGTGTCTCATACGGCGAGTTCAAATGTATGAGAATGAACGGAAAGAGCTTAAAACTTATAACCTATGCCACCTACTAAAATTGGACCTCCTGCAGATATTTCTCCTTTCATAGTGATGTTGTTATTAAAAATGTGGCGGTAACCAAGGGCCAATTTGACTGCCACAGGAAACTCAAAAAAAGGCTCTAGAAGGGGTGAAAAATAGGATTCGTAACCTTCTTTATCGTACAAAATAAAATCAGCAACTTTGTAGCCGCCGCCAAGGGTCATATACACGTCATTATTTATCGAACCCGTATTGCTGAGTAGGTGTAAATGCATAAGCATCATTATTCGTAGCCTATTATATTTAGCAATAGGACTTTGATTCGGGGCATAATTCCAAGTTGTTTCTTGGTAAGTTGTTTCGAATCCAAGTCCAACCGTACTCGAAATTTTTCTTTCATAATTCAAACCAATTCCAGTTGGGCCTTCCATGTAATTGCCATTGCCATTACCCGTAAAAAAATAATTTGCTTGTCTTATGTTGGCTCTACTAGCAGCAAGGTTAATCTCGAAAATATTTCCGCTTTGTTGTCCAAAAACAGGTATGTTCAAAAAGGAAACAAAACAAAAACAAAGAATATTTATAATCATTCTCATAATTCGAAAATAAAAAAAATCCCCTAAGGCATTGCTGCACATAGGGGATTTCAATTATTCAGGGAATCTTAATTTCCTACATCATTCCTGGCATTCCGCCGCCCATTCCGCCACCTGGCATTTGAGGCATTGGTGCACCACCACCTTCTTCTTTCTCTTCAGAAAGTACACATTCGGTAGTTAAGAACAATCCAGAAATAGAAGAAGCATTTTCAAGAGCAACTCTTGTCACTTTTGTTGGGTCAATAACGCCAGCTGCTAACAAGTTTTCGTACACGTTAGTTCGAGCATTGTAGCCAAAATCGCCTTTTCCTTCTCTAATTTTATTTACAACAACAGCCCCTTCGCCACCTGCGTTTCTGATAATCTGACGCAATGGCTCTTCAATGGCTCTTGCCACAATATTGATACCAGTAGTTTCATCGTCGTTTGCTCCTTCTAATCCTTCAATTCCGTCAATTGCACGAATTAGAGCAACTCCACCACCGGGTACAATACCTTCTTCAACCGCTGCACGCGTTGCTGCCAACGCATCGTCTACACGGTCTTTTTTCTCTTTCATTTCTACTTCGGTAGCAGCACCAATGTACAATACAGCCACACCGCCTGCTAGTTTAGCTAAACGCTCCTGTAGTTTTTCTCTGTCGTAATCAGAAGTGGTGTTTTCAATTTGTGCTTTGATTTGATTTATTCTAGAGTTAATTCCATCTTTAGCTCCTGCACCATTAACAATAGTAGTGTTGTCTTTGTCAATTTCTACTTTTTCGGCGGTTCCTAAATCCTCTAAAGTCGCGTCTTCTAATTTTCTACCTATTTCTTCTGAGATTAAGTTTCCCCCTGTGAGAATTGCAATGTCTTCTAGCATAGCTTTTCTTCTGTCGCCGAAACCTGGAGCTTTTACAGCAGCAATTTTCAGAGAACCTCTAAGCTTGTTAACCACTAAAGTAGCTAGTGCTTCACCGTCAACGTCTTCAGCAATGATTACTAGACCTTTTCCAGTTTGAGCAGTTTTTTCAAGAATTGGTAACAAGTCCTTCATTGTAGAAATTTTCTTGTCGAAAATCAAAATGTAAGGGTTTTCCAATTCTGTAATCATTTTCTCTGTGTCGGTCACAAAGTATGGAGAAAGGTATCCTCGGTCAAACTGCATCCCTTCAACTACATCAACAGTAGTATCCGTTCCTTTTGCTTCTTCAACAGAAATTACACCTTCTTTTTTTACTTTGTCCATCGCTTCTGCGATTAACGAACCGATAACTTCGTCGTTATTTGCAGAGATAGAAGCTACTTGCTTGATTTTTTCATTATCGTCTCCTATTTCCTCAGACTGAGCCCGTAAGTTAGCAACAACAGCTTCCACTGCTTTGTCAATCCCGCGTTTCAAATCCATAGGATTTGCACCTGCAGCCACATTTTTCAGTCCTTTGGTAATAATCGCTTGAGCCAAAACAGTAGCCGTGGTAGTTCCGTCACCCGCAACATCTGCAGTTTTAGAAGCTACTTCTTTTACCATTTGAGCACCCATATTTTCTACTGGGTCTGATAATTCTACTTCTTTAGCTACCGATACTCCATCCTTTGTGATTGACGGTGCACCAAAGCTTTTGTCGATTACTACGTTTCTTCCTTTTGGTCCTAATGTTACTTTTACTGCGTTAGCTAGGGCATCAACACCTTTTTTTAGTTGATCTCTACCTTCTACGTCAAATGTTATTTTTTTAGCCATCTTCTTTAAGATTTAGATTTTCTTGATTAAACAATTGCAAAAATGTCCGACTCTCTCATCATTAGATAGTCTCCGCCATCTACTGAGATTTCAGTACCTGAATACTTTCCGTAAAGCACGGTATCACCAACTTTTACCGTTATTGGTTCGTCTGGTTTTCCATTCCCAACAGCCATAACAGTTCCTTTATGAGGTTTTTCTTTGGCGGTATCCGGAATAATGATTCCTCCACTTGATTTTTCTTCAGCTGCAGCAGGCTCCACGATTACTCGGTCTGCTAAAGGTTTAATGCTTAATCCCATTTTTTATAATATTTATTAGTTAAACTTTTCCGTTTTGTGAGGGTAAAGCATTTCGCGTGCCAATGAGTAATGGCAGTATAAGTGGGTCAATTTTTCAGTTAGGGACAAAAAAAAGTGTCAGTATGAATGACATACTGACACTTTTTAAAATGAGTTGTTGAGTTGTGCTCTACTGAGCAGGTTGCTGCTGTTGCTGTTGAGGTTGTTGTTGCTGACCGTCAACTCCAGGCTGAGGTCCTTGTTGTTGGGGTAAAATAGTTTCACTTTCCACAAAATCCTGTATTTGTGATTCTTCAGTTTTTACTTCAGTTGCGTTTCCACCCCCTTGAAGCGCAGCAGCACCAAGGCATAGTACAAGTAAAAATATGGCCAATCCCCAGGTAGCTTTTTCAAGCACATCGGCAGTCTTTTTTACACCCATTACTTGGTTAGCAGAAGAAAAACTACTTGCTAAGCCACCACCTTTTGATTCTTGAACTAGAACCACACCTATTAAAAGCAGGCAAACGATGAATATGATAATAAAAATGAATGTTAACATGGTATTTTAGTTTTGTTTCAATTCTTGAATAAGGCGCGCAAAGTAATTGCTTTTTTCGGGAAATTTCAAACTTAATTTTTCGTAAGCAAAAATGGCCTTTTTAATATTTCCTTGTTTTGCGTAAATTTTTGCAAGTGTCTCAGTTACAAAATCTTCGTTCTCCGCTAGGCTCATTTTAGCCATATTCTCTGGAGAGAAAAATTCGCTTGTTGGTCGGTTTATGCTTATGCGGATATCCTCTTGTTCCTTAGGTAAGTGGATTTTTTCATTACCTTGTTCAATAAAACTGTCAATTAAGTCAATTTTTGGCGTAGTACCTTTCTTGACAGTCTTTTTACCTGAGTTTTTCTCGGTGGAATGGAGCCATGATAATAGGTCCATTTTATGATCAATCTCTAGCGGCGTTTGCTCCTCTGCAGGCTCTTGTTCTTGTTTTTCTTTCTCTAGCTTCTGATCTTTTTCCAAATCATTGCTTTCACTCAATATACTGGCCGAGATTGCATGGTTTAATATCTCTTTTTCAAGTTGCTGTTTTATTTCAGCATTTTTCTCATCCTTATCTGCCGAATTGCTCAATTCTGTTGCACTCTCGTTTTGTCCAGTAGTGGCATGTGATTCGTTTTCATCCTCCTGTTTTGCAATTGCCTGCTCTACGTTAGGTTTTATCACATAATTATACAGGATATCCCTCTTAGGGGCATATACTGCTGCTTTCTTAATATGTTCTTGATAGTCTAAACTGGATTCAATCTGTTCTAGTTTTGCTTTAAATGCATGCAAAGTAGCTAGGTAGGGATAGTGCTGTAAGAATGTTTCGAGCTCTTCCTTATGACTTTTCAGCGTAGAAGGTTCAGTAATACTATTTATGACCCACTCGGTTTGCATTACCAGTCGCTTACAGATTTATTGAAAATATCTTGTACCAATAACTCGTTTACTTGTCGAATCAAATCATCTTCAACTTCTGCTAATGCTTGTTCGCTGCTGTAATCGACATATTGACTAAAGGATTGCTCGAAATTCTTGCTTTCGTCTTTGGTATTTACAAATGTGACACTAACCGTAATTGTAAGGCGGTTTTGCGCAGCTACTTCGCTCGACTGAATACTTACCGGAGCTGTGCGATATCCAGTAATCTTTCCCGAAAACTGTAAATCTCCCCCATTCTTTACTAAATCAAGCTTTGTTTGATTTAAAAAAATATTTCGGAGCGCTTCAGTAAAGTTTTGAGATAAGGTGGGCTGAGCTAATGGTGCATAATTCGGAAAAAATTGAACCGAATACGTTTTTACCTCATTATAGTCTACAGAGGCACCCGAAAAACCATAGTTTACTTTACACCCCTGAAGGCCCAACAGAACAGTAAGTGTTGTTATTAAACTTAGGACTCTCAATTTAAATCGTATTCTTTAATTTTTCGGTAAAGGGTTCTTTCACTTATGCCCAATTCGTTTGCCGCCATTTTGCGTTTACCGTTATATTTCTGCAGAGCTTTAGTAATGAGCTCCTTTTCTTTTTCTTCCAACGAAAGCGATTCTTCAATTACTTCATGATCTTGAAAACTCTCGTTTTCTGGATTGGAGTAAATTGAATCAAAGTCGTTTTTATCTTCTTCTATAGTTTCTTTGGGCGCTATTGCCGCTGGCAATTGACGCTCGTTAGTTGAACTCACATCCTTGACTATTTGAGTTAGAATCCGAGAATTTTCGGAGTCACTCGTATCGATATTGTTGGTTCTTGCCATTTCCAAGACCAATTTTTTTAAATCCGTCACGTCATTTTTCAAGTCAAACAGTACCTGATATAAAATTTCTCTTTCGTTGCCAAAGTCCTCCGCCTTACTTTTTTGGTTGGTTACGGCAGGCAAATTAGTGTTTGCATAGTTTGGTAAGTACTTAATCAATTCCGTTGAATTGATATTGCGTTCCGTTTCAATTATTGAGATTTGTTCGGTGACGTTTTTTAGTTGTCGAATATTTCCGGGCCAACCGTAATTGGTGAGCATATGCTGAGCATCTTCAGTCAGCCTTACTGGAGGCATGTTGTATTTTTCTGCAAAATCAGATGAAAATTTTCTAAACAACAGGTGAACATCAGTTTTCCTGTTTCTAAGCGCCGGAAGAGTTAAAGGTACCGTGCTTAATCGATAAAACAGATCCTCTCTAAACTTTCCCTTGGCGATGCTTTCAGGTAAATTTACGTTTGTTGCCGCTACAATTCGAACATCAGTTTTTTGGACTTTACTTGAGCCTACTTTAATAAATTCTCCAGATTCTAAAACGCGCAGCAGTCGAACCTGAGTTTGCAAGGGTAACTCACCAACCTCATCAAGGAAAATTGTACCTCCATCGGCTTCTTCAAAATAACCTTGCCTTGTAGTCTGTGCACCAGTAAAAGCTCCTTTTTCGTGCCCAAATAATTCTGAGTCAATAGTACCTTCGGGTATGGCACCACAATTTACTGCAATGTACTTGTTGTGTTTTCGATTACTCAGCTGGTGAATTATTTTAGGGAAGTTTTCTTTTCCTGTACCACTCTCTCCAGTGACTAAAACACTTAAGTCGGTTGGAGCAACGCGCACAGCTGTTGAAATGGCATGATTGAGCGCTTCAGAGCTACCAATTATTTCAAACCGCTGCTTTATTTGTTGTATCGTCATGTCCTAAATGGCTTCTCCTCTTAATGTCGCGGATGTTGCATCAGTAATTTTAACTTGAACGTAGTCTCCGGGTTCAAAATTGCGATTGGGAAATATTACCATAGTATTTTCAGAAATTCGCCCACAATATTCTGCTGAATTTCTTTTCGAAGGGCCTTCCACTAATACTTCTTTTATCTTACCGACAAAGGACTGATTTGATTTCATTGAATGTTGAGCCTGTAAATCAATGACCTCCGTTAGTCTTTTTGATTTCACCTCCTCGGGCACGTCGTCTTCAAACTTTCGCTCAGCTAAAGTTTTCGGTCGCTCAGAATATTTATACATGTAGGCGAAGCTGAACTCAACCTCTTTCATTAGACTCAATGTTTCATTATGTTCTGTTTCCGTTTCACCGCAAAATCCAGTAATGATATCCGTGCTAATGGTACATTGGGGGGTAATGGATTTTATTGCGTTTATTCGGTTCATATACCATTCACGTGTATACCCACGATTCATTCTTTTGAGCATATCCGAATTTCCCGATTGCACCGGCAGATGAATGTAGTTACAGATATTATCGTGTTGCGCTATTGCGTGGAGCACATCGTCGGTCATATCCTTAGGATGAGATGTAGAAAAGCGCACCCTAAGTTTAGGGCTAACCTCTGCTACCATGATCAGCAATTTTGCAAAACTCACTGTAGGAATCGACTCATCTTTAATGTCACCTTTTTTGGTTATGTTCCATCGGTATGAGTCAACATTTTGACCCAAAAGCGTTACTTCTCTATAACCCATTTCAAATAATTCCTTCGCCTCTTGTACAATGGTTTGTGGGTTTCTACTTCTCTCTCTACCTCTTGTAAATGGGACAACACAAAAAGAACACATGTTGTCGCAGCCCCGAGTGATTGAAATGAATGAAGAAACGCCATTTTCGCCAAGTTTTACCGGGGAAATGTCCGCGTAGGTTTCATCTCTTGAGAGCAAAACATTCACTGCTTTCTGCCCGCTTTCAATTTCTTTAACTAAATCGGGTAATGCTCTGTACGAATCCGGTCCCGCAACCAAGTCTACTAGCTTTTCTTCTTCGAGGAGTTGTGTTTTTAAACGCTCTGCCATACAACCCAATATCCCTACTTTCATAGTAGGATTGTGTTTGCGCTTCATTCCTTTAAACTGTGTAAGCTTATTGCGAACAGTTTGTTCTGCTTTTTCTCGAATGGAACAAGTATTTATTAATACCAAATCGGCTTCTTGCGGTTTATAAGTGGTTGTGTAACCTTCTTTTGTTAAGATAGAAGCTACAATTTCACTATCCGAAAAATTCATAGCGCACCCATAGGACTCAAGGTATACCTTTTTTCCGTTTGGCTTTTTTGGCGCGGCTGCTATCGTGGAGTCGCCTTGAACGGCTTCGTTTATTACTTTGGTATCTATCGCCATGCTGTGTTCTGAATACTAAATATGAACGGCAAAATTAGCCAATATTTTTACCGCTGTCAAACTGTCAGTAAGCTTGCGGTTAAAAGAACAAAACCGAATAAAAAACGAATTGCATTTTTATGTGTTATTTCAATAAATCCCGTGTTGGATTTTGATATTTTAAAGTTTCACTTACTTTGCACACATCAAATTTTCGAATTTGAAACCCATATAATTGGAAAAAAATAAATACAACTGAATGAATTTAGTCATCGTCGAGTCACCTGCAAAAGCTAAAACAATAGAAGGTTTTTTAGGGAAAGATTATATTGTAAAGTCAAGTTTTGGGCATGTGAGAGATCTTGCTGGAAAAGATAAGGCTATTGATATCGAGAATGGTTTTTTACCCCATTATGAGGTAATGAAAGATAAGACCGCTGTAGTGAAGGAGCTAAAATCCTTAGCTAAGAAAAGTGAGTTGGTTTGGCTAGCTACGGATGAAGACCGCGAAGGAGAAGCAATCAGCTGGCATTTATACGAAACTTTAGGCTTAACGCCAGAAAAAACGAAAAGAATTGTATTTCATGAAATCACGAAACCGGCAATAACAAAGGCGATTCAAAATCCAAGACTAATTGATAAGAATCTAGTTGATGCTCAGCAAGCTCGCCGTGTTTTAGATCGTTTAGTAGGCTTTGAGTTGTCTCCTGTTTTATGGAGAAAAGTGAAGCCTTCCCTTTCCGCTGGTCGTGTTCAATCGGTTACGGTTCGTTTAATAGCAGAGCGTGAAGAAGAGGTAGAAGCCTTTAAGCCGGTTTCTTCATTTAGAGTTAATGCTGAATTTTTGGTAGGCGAAAAAAGTATTTTGAAGGCAGAGCTTCAGAAGAAATTTGAAAATGAAGAAACTGCTCTAGAATTTTTGAAGAAGTGTAAAGAAAGTGAGTTTAAAGTAAGCTCCATTGAAAAGAAGCCTGCAACTCGATCACCTTCTGCTCCATTTACTACATCTACATTACAGCAAGAGGCCAGTAGAAAGTTGGGCTATTCTGTTCAGCAAACCATGGTGGTTGCTCAAAAACTGTATGAAAGTGGAAAGATAACTTACATGAGAACAGATTCAATGAACCTCTCGGAAACTGCTGTTGAAGGTGCAAAAAGTGAAGTGATTGGTTCTTATGGTGAAGAGTATTCGAATCCAAAGCAGTATACCACAAAATCAAAAGGTGCGCAAGAAGCCCACGAGGCCATTCGACCAACCAATTTTGCAGAACATTCCATTGCCGGAGATTCTAGTTTGCAACGTTTGTACGAGCTGATTTGGAAAAGAACAATTGCTTCTCAAATGTCCAATGCAAAATTCGAGAAAACCAATGTAGTGATTGACATCAGCAAGTCAGATAGCGATTATTTTAAGGCTAAAGGTGAAGTGCTTTTGTTTGATGGTTTCCTTAAAGTTTATTTAGAAGGTGTTGACGACGAAGAGGAACAAGATGAAAGTGGAATGTTGCCGCCTATTAAAGAGGGAGAAGTATTAAAGCATAAGTCAATTTTGGCAACGGAGCGTTTTTCAAATCATCCACCGAGATACAGCGAGGCTAGCTTGGTGAAAAAATTAGAGACCTTAGGAATAGGTAGACCTTCCACCTACGCACCAACAATTGCAACGGTTCAGAAAAGAGGATATGTAGAAAAGGCGGATAGGGATGGTTATGAACGTAAATACCGACAGCTAATATTGGACGACTCCTCGGAGATTTCTGCAACGGATATGAAGGAAAATACTGGGGCAGAGCGTAAAAAGTTATTTCCGACGGACATAGGGAGAGTAGTAAACGATTACTTAGTAAAAACCTTCCCTTCTGTTTTGGATTACGGTTTTACAGCTGAAGTTGAAAAAGAATTTGATGAAATAGCTGAAGGGCTAAAAAAATGGAACGACATGATTGACCGCTTCTATGGTCCTTTTCATGATTCAGTAAACTCGGCACTAGAAGAAGAAGGACGTGCAAACGGTGAACGACTGTTGGGAGTTGATCCAAAAAGTGGTAAAAATGTGTACGCAAAAATTGGTCGCTTTGGTCCAATGATTCAAATTGGAGAGCGCGAGGACGAAGAAAAGCCTTTGTTTTCTCCTATTAGAGGTAACATAAGCATGTCTAAGGTTACTTTGGAAGAGGCTTTGGAGTTTTTTAAACTCCCAAAAAAATTAGGGGCTTATAAAGATGAAGAAGTTGTAGTAGGAGTTGGAAGATTTGGACCATATATCCGTTACGGGAAAGTATTTGTGTCTTTAGGTAAGTTGGATCCACTAGAAGTTACCCTCGACGCAGCCAAAGTGCTTATTGACGAAAAGCTAGAGGCGATAGCAAACATGCTCATTAAAGAATTCGAAGAACGAGATGATGTTAAAGTGCTGAACGGACGATATGGACCTTATATAAAGTTTGGTAAGAAGAATGTGAAAATACCAAAGGATATGGATCCAAAGGAGCTCAGCTTTGAGGACTGCGTTGAACTGGAAAAAAAGGCTCCGGCGAAACGAAGAAAAGCGAAGGCGAAAAAGAAAGCATAGTAGATTTTTGAATCAGACGTATGGAAATCGATATTTACTTCAACCCTACTGTTCATAAGAACGAAATGTACCGTACCGATGAGTTGGGTGCGCACATAGTATATAACCACGCTGAAGGTCAATTTCCAAACCTAGAAGAGATTGACATAGCTTTATTTGGGGTAATTGAAGATAGAAATGCTGTAAATAATTCTGGATGTGCGGACGGAGCGGATAAAATCAGAGAGAAACTTTTTCGATTGAAAAAAAATTGGGAGTGCAGTATCGCTGATTTAGGCGATATTTTTCCTGGAGAAGAAATAACAGATACTTATTTCGCAGTGAGTTCAGTGGTTGCAGCCTGTATAAAGAAGGGGGTACTGCCTGTTATTATTGGTGGCGGTCAGGATATAACATTCGCAAATTACCAATCGTACGAAAATTTAGAACAAGTGGTGAATATTGTAAGTGTCGACGCTGCAATAGATTTGGGAGAGGTAGATGAAGAACTGAACTCCAAAGGTTTTTTGAACAAAATTATTTTACACCAACCCAATTACCTTTTCAACTACAGCAACCTTGGTTATCAAACGTATTTTGTTTCTGAAGAGGAACGTATACTCATGGATAAGTTATTTTTTGATATCCATAGATTAGGGGAAGTAAAACAAGATATCAAAGAAGTGGAGCCGATTGTTAGAAATGCCGATTTAGTTTCAATTGATGTATCTGCAATACGCGCTGCCGACGCACCAGGAAATAAGAACGCCACTCCCAATGGATTCAATGGTGAAGATATCTGTGCAATTACCCGATATGCAGGGTTAAGTGATAAGTTGTCAAGTATTGGCATATATGAGTATAACCCAACACTAGATTCTACTGGTCAAACAGCATTTTTAATTGCAGAAATGATTTGGTACATCTTCGAGGGGTATTACAATAGAAAAGGTGATGGTGTTTCAAAGGATGGAAAGAATGTTCTTAAGTACATTGTTTCTACTAGTACAGATGCTGAGGAAATCACGTTTTATAAAAATCTAAAATCTGACCGATGGTGGATGGACGTTCCTTACCCAGAGTCGAAACTATCAAAGTACAGAAGGCATCAATTAGTACCTTGTAGCTACTCCGACTATCAGCAGGCTTGTAACGATGGTATACCAGATAAGTGGTGGCGTAATTATCGCCGATTGCGATAATAAATGGTTGTACTTGGTATAAGTATCTGATAATTAATATTTTATACTGTTTACCTGCTACAGTAATTGATGTAAATTAAATTTGCAGGTTTTGATATTTTAAGTATTTTAGTCGCCTTAATTCAGACAAAAGTGTGTTTCGTATGAAGAGAATAATACTCATAGTGTTGGCGTTCAGTTCATTAAGCGTTTTTGCTCAGCAAGCCGCCCAGTTTACTCAAAACTTTGGGAACAAACTGTATAATAACCCTGCTTTTGCGGGAATGAATGGTGCGATCTGTGGTACATTGCTAGGTAGGCAGCAGTGGTTGGGTTTTGATGGCGCGCCAACGACGGGACTAGTTTCTGTTCATGCTCCAATTCCAAGTACCCTTATACCTGTGCCAATGGTGAAGTTGGGTGTTGGTTTGAGTGTCTCTAACGACGTGATAGGTCCGGTGAATACGAATATTTTTAAACTCGCTGTTTCTAATAGATTTTGGATTGATGACGTAGGAACAATTAGCGTCGGTCTTGGATTGGGTGCTATTGGGGTTGTTGTCGATGGTAGTCAGTTTGTTGGTCCAGATGGGGATGGTAGTGTTGTTGCTGATCCAAACCTTTCATTAAACGCTGGAGACGGAAAAGATTACGGGTTTGATTTTGATGCTGGACTGTACTACCGTAGTGCTAATGAAAATATTTGGGCAGGTGTATCTATGCAGCATTTAACACAAAGTGAATTAGAAGGTGCGCCAGATCCATCTGGGTCTAATAATTACTCAATTACATCTCATTTATATGTAATGGGTGGGTATAGGATAAAAGATTTAGTGCCGGATTGGGAGTTTGAACCTTCAATATTTTTGAAAACGGAGCTTTCTACTACACAATTTGATTTTAATGCTCGGGCAACATATAAAGATATGGTCTGGGGTGGATTATCTTACCGTATTCAGGATGCAGTTTCTCCTATGGCTGGTTACAAGCATGATTTTGGTAAGCCAGGTGTGTTGCGGATTGGAGCTTCATACGATTTAAATACATCAAAGCTTAATAGTTTTAATAGTGGAACGGTAGAATTGTTCGTAAATTACTGCTTCACCATTACTCCAAAGCCAAAAATTACGATACATAAAAACCCACGCTGGTTGTAAGAATGTAATTTATTCACAATAATTTATTTTATTTGCGTTAGTTTTGGCATTTTGCCACAATATTGTTTTGTTTAAAAATAATCACATATATAAAAAAGGAGGTAACATGAAAAAGTTACTCATAGTAGGATTTGTTGCACTAATCCTTTCTAGCTGTATGAATGATACAGGTGGTCAGTTGACAGGTGTGCTTGGAAGGCAGGTTTGGTACCAGCCGGATCCGTATGGGATGTTGTATATACCCCCGGGTAGTTTTAATATGGGACCTAATGATCAGGATGCTCCATATTCGTATACATCAAAGTCGAAAACAGTTTCTGTGTCTCCATTTTACATGGATGAGACTGAAATAACAAATAATGAATACAGACAGTTTGTGTATTGGGTTAGAGACTCAATGGCATATAAAATCCTAGGTGAAGAGGTGAGTGAGGAGATATTTCTGATTACTGTTAATGAGTATGAAGAAGATATTGACCCCCCAATCATTAACTGGGATGCGGAGTTGGACTGGGATGAGCCAGAAAATCGTGAAGCATTGTCTGTTATGTTTTTGCCCCAATACGAACGTTTTTATGGCAGAAAAACTATAGATACAAGAAAGTTGGTTTATGAATATTACTGGATCGATTATAGGGATGCGGCTCGAAAGAGTCCAACCATTAATGGAGACCCCTTGAGAGAACGTGGTATGACAGACCGCTCTGTATTTATAAAGCGTGATGAGATATCTGTTTACCCTGATACCCTATGCTGGATTCATGACTTTACTTATTCTTACAACGAACCGTTAACGAATATGTATTTCTGGCATCCGGCCTATGATGAGTATCCAGTAGTTGGAGTTACTTGGAAGCAAGCAAGAGCATTTTCTATTTGGAGAACTATGCAACACAATAAGTTTCTTGCAGGTGTAGGTGAGAGTTTTGTGCAAGATTACAGACTGCCTACTGAATCGGAATGGGAATATGCTGCAAGAGGCGGTTTGGATTTGTCTCCGTATCCATGGGGTGGGCCTTACATTAGAAATACTAGAGGCTGTTTCTTGGCTAACTTTAAACCACTTCGTGGTAATTACTATGATGACGGCGGTATTCATACAGTGCCAGTTGTATCTTATGAGCCAAATGATTTTGGATTGTATTGTATGGCAGGTAATGTTGCGGAATGGACAAGTACAGCGTTTGATGAGTCGGTTTACGACTTTGCACATGACCTGAACATGGATTATAAGTATGAAGCAAAAGACGATGATCCACCGGTGTTGAAGAGAAAAGTAATCCGAGGTGGTTCTTGGAAGGATGTTGGATACTTCCTTCAAACAAGTTCTAGAACATACGAATATCAAGATACAGCAAAATCTTATATTGGGTTTAGAAATGTAATGAGTTACCTAGGGATGGGTAAGAGTGATATATAAAAAGATTAATATTAAAATAAACTAAAAACAAGTAATTATGTCAGGGAAGAAAGGAGGATTAGCGCATTTTCTTTATGGAACAGTTAAAGGAAAGACTATTGTAAACATTTCAATGTCTGTTGGTGCAGCGGTTGTGATTTTGGGGGCTTTATTTAAAATTCAGCATTATCCAGGTGCAAGTCTTATGTTGATTGTTGGTTTGTGTACGGAGTCCGCACTGTTCTTCTTAGGGGCGATTGAGCCTCAGCACCTTGCATTAGACTGGTCAAAAGTATACCCTGAATTAGCAGAGCATGATGAAGACGAAGACGAAGAGTTTGAGTCTGATGAATTAGTAGAGTCTACTGACGATACTGATGACCTGACTGTAACGCAGAAATTGGACGAGATGCTGGAGGAAGCGAAAATAGGTCCTGAGCTTCTTGAAAGTCTTGGAGCTGGTTTACGTGGTCTTTCAGACCAGACAGGTAAATTAAACGATATTACAGACGCTTCTGTAGCAACCAATGAGTATGTACAAAGCGTAAGAGGTGCTGCAACTTCAGTTACAAGCCTTTCAGAAACATATGCCACAGCTGCAAATGCATTAACTGGTTTAGCAGAAGAAAATAGAGAAGGTGCTAACTTTGGCGAGCAATTAAGTAAAATGTCTTCCAACTTGACAGAGTTGAATTCAGCTTATGAGCTGCAATTAAGAAGTGCTCAGGAAACGTTAGAGAATTCTAAAGGTTATTTCACGGGTGTAGATGAATTAATGGCAAGTTTGAATAACTCCGTTGATGATGCTAAAGTATACTCAGAGAAAATGGGCGAATTGTCAAGGAATATTACGTCGTTGAACACAGTATATGGAAACATGCTTACAGCAATGAATCCAAATACCAACGCTTAGTAGAAAAGTTATTTAATAATTATCATTAAACAAGGAGACTAGAATATGTCATTAGGTGATTTGCCTCCACGGCAGAAGATGATTAACTTGATGTATTTGGTGCTTTTATGTCTATTGGCCATGAACGTATCAAAAGAAATCTTGCAGTCATTTTTAATTATAAACGAAGGTTTAGAAAGAACTACTGAGAATTTCGAGAGTAAGATAGAGCAGACTTATGTGAATTTTGGTAGAAAGAATGCTGATGACCCTAAGAAAGTGGGGCCATACTATGAGCATGCCAAAGAACTCAAGGAGAATGCGGATGAAATAGTTGAATTGATTGAAAAAATCAAAAGGAAGTTAGTTGCTACAGCTGACCAATTACCGGAAGATGCACCAGATTCAGCTTATTCTATTGAGCATTGTCATAGTAAGGATAATCAAGATATTGGTGCCCAAGTGATGATAGGCCCAGATCTAAACAACCCTAAAGGTCCTGAGGATGAGTATAGTGCTTTGAATCTTAAAGAAAAGATAAAGGTTTTTAATGAGCATTTGGAAAGTTTCATCCAGGTAAAATCATTGGTTAAGGAAATGCAAATACCATTGGGTAAGATGAAGGAACATGGTATGATGGTAGAGTGGGAAATTGGAAACTTTAACCATTTGCCGCTAGCAGCTACCGTGACTAACCTAACCCGTTTTCAGGCAGCTGTAAGAAATTCTGAAGCAGATGCTCTAAAAGAGCTGATGTCAGAGATAAGTGCTGATGATTTTGCATTTGATACTTTAGCAGTGAAAGTTATTCCAAGAAACGGAACTTACATTACTCAAGGTGATTCATTTAAGGCTGATGTAATAGTTGCGGCATATAGTACAACGAAAAATCCAAAATTGGTAATAGGAGAAGTTGATACAACTGGTGATGAGCCTGAAGTAAAAGACGGAGATACCTCGGCTGTAAAGTTTGAAAGTAGAGGTATTCCTACCTATGGAGTTAAGACGAGCACTTTAGGTGAGCAAAAGTGGGGTGGAATTATTAAAATCCTAAAGCCAAATGGAAAATGGGCGCCTTACAAGTTTGAGCATAAATATGTTGTAGCTAAGCCAAGTTTAGTGGTGTCACCAACAAAAATGAATGTGTTCTACAAAGGATTGGAAAACCCAGTTGATATTTCAGTATCCGGTGTTGCCTCTAGGAACCTTTCCATGACTATTTCTGGTGGAGGCTGTCGTGTTGTTCCAAAAGCTAAAGATCAAGGAAAATACGAAGTTGTGCCTAGTGCGAAGTCAAGAGATAGAACGGTTAAGATTTCAGTTACATCTAATGTTGATGGTGTTAAAACAACATATAAACCCATTGAGTATCGTTTAAAAACGGTACCTAAACCTACACCTTACTTTGTGGGTAAGACCGGTTCTGTAGATATGAAGAAAAGTAAGCTTACTACTGGCCAGTTTATGACGGCAAAATTGGATGACTTCCTTTTTGACTTAAAATACAAAGTGGTTAGTTTTGAAATGTTTGTAAGTGTGGGCGGTAAGTCAGCATCTTACAGAGCGAAAGGAAATAGATTGACTGGTGAAATGAAAGGTGTTCTTAGAACAATGAAACCAGGGCAAACTGTAATATTTCAGAAACTTGTTGCTCAAATGGCAAAACCAGGTGCTCCTACACGACCACTTGACGGAAATATCATTATTCACGTAAAATAAGAAACATGAAAAATCTGCTTCAGTATACGTTGGTTATTGCATCCTTTGCGTTGTTTGGATCTATATCTGCGCAGCAAAGTATGGTATTGGATGGAATCGTAGTAAATGAAAATACTCCTTCCAGAAAAGTGATACCCTACACTAATTTACGGCAAGCAGATGTAATGTGGCAGAAGCGTGTATGGAGAAGAATTGATTTAAGGAAAAAGCAAAATCAAGTATTCTATTTCCCAGAAGAGCCGGCTCAAGGTAGAAAAAATCTATTCGACTACATTAGAGAGGGTTTAATTGAAGATGGTACCTTGACTGCTTATGATCCAGGACCTCCTACAGATCCAGATGATGAGTTTACAAGAGCTTATACGGCTGAGGAGGTAATGAAAACTATGGTTTCTCAAACCGAAGTTGAGATATTCGATGAGTTTGGTGAAGTTACTGGAACAGAGACTGTCTATGATACACTGCGTTCTGCGAACATTAAGTTCTATGAAATCAAAGAAGAATGGTTTTTTGAACGTCAGCGTTCGGTTATGGATGTACGGATAATTGGAATAAAGCCTATGGCTGAAGTTGAGGGCCCTGATGGTAATCCTACATTACAGGATTTGTTCTGGATTTATTTTCCTGAGGCACGTTATGTATTTGCAAACAGCGAGGTATTTAATCGTAAAAATGATGCAGAAAGAAGAACATACGAGGATATTTTCTGGAAGCGTCAATTTGAGTCTACTGTTATAAAAGTGTCTAACGTCTACGATAGACAGATACGGGATTATAAGACAGGCTTAGATGCTTTGTTAGAAGCGGAAAAGATTGAAACAGAAATCTTCAATTTTGAGCATGACCTCTGGCATTTCTAAATTACATTTAAAGTACAACACAAAAAAAGGGAACTTCGGTTCCCTTTTTTTATGCGTTATATTTTACTTTAAAATCAATTGTTACTTCGAGTACATTTTATTATAATACGACTGATAATCTCCGGAAACAACACGTTCTAGCCATATCTGATTATTAAGGTACCAGTTTACTGTTTTTCGTATTCCAGTTTCAAAGGTTTCTTCAGGCTTCCAATTGAGTTCGTCAGTCAGTTTGCTAGCATCAATTGCATAGCGCATATCGTGTCCTTTTCTATCTTCAACGTAGGTTATGAGTTGTTCAGATGTACCAGAAGATTGATTAAGTTGAGCATCCATAACTGCGCAGAGCTCCTTAACCAAGTCTATATTCGACCATTCGTTTAGCCCTCCTATATTGTATGTTTCCCCGTGTTTACCTTTATGAAATACTAGATCAATTGCCTTGGCGTGATCTTCTACATACAACCAATCTCTAATATTTAGGCCTTCACCATAAATTGGTAAAGGCTTTTTGTTCTTAATGTTGTTGATGCATAAAGGGATTAACTTCTCTGGAAATTGATTTGGTCCATAATTATTCGAGCAATTAGAAATTACAACTGGAAGTTTGTATGTGTTACTAAAAGCCCGTACAAAGTGATCTGAGGCAGCTTTTGAGGCGCTATATGGACTTTTGGGGTCATACGGTGTAGACTCTAGAAATAAGCCAGTTTCGCCAAGACTGCCGTATACTTCATCTGTGGATACGTGATAAAAGAGATGGTCATTTAAATCTCCTGACCATTTTGAGACACATTCGTTAAGTAAATTAACCGTACCCAATACATTGGTTTCAACAAATATATTCGGGTTCTCAATAGAACGGTCAACGTGGGATTCAGCCGCCAAATGAATGACATTATCAATCTTGTACTTGCGGAATGCTGATTCAATAGCTTCTTGTGAACATAGGTCGCCCTTAACAAAAGTGTAATTAGAGGCCTCTTCAATGTCAGAGATGTTCTCTAAGTTACCCGCATAGGTTAGTTTATCAAAGTTGATAATGTGATAATCCGGATACTTATTGACTAAGAGTCGAATTAAATGCGAACCAATAAATCCTGCACCACCTGTGACTAAAATTGACTTTTTAAAATTCATATGCTATAGTGACCAATAATCAAGGTCATTAAACTGACCTCTAAATATTCCTTTAACGTCTACAAAAAGACCGTCATTCGAAAGTATAGTTTTAAAATATTCCTCGTCTAGACTTAAGTATTCACTGTGGTTAACGGCCATAACTATAGCGTCATATTTCCCAGAAATACCATTCTCCGCGAGGCTGAAGTGATATTCCTCAAATAATTCTTTTGAATCAGCATGAGGATCCACCACATCCACTTCTACACGATAGGACTGTAATTCTTTCACTACATCTACCACTTTAGAATTTCTAATATCGCTAACATTTTCTTTGAAGGTAGCTCCCATTAGTAAAACCCTAGATCCACTGATGTTCTTTCCTTTTCCCAGTATTCTTTTTACCGTTTGTTTGGCAACATAAAAACCCATACTATCGTTCACGTATCGACCTGAGTTTATAACCTTTGCATGATACCCGACGCCCTCTGCCTTAAAAGTTAGGTAGTAAGGATCTACGCCAATACAGTGACCTCCAACCAATCCGGGCTTAAATGGCAAGAAGTTCCATTTAGTACCTGCAGCTTCTAATACTTCAAAAGTATTTATACCAATACGGTTAAAAATTATGGAAAGCTCATTCATTAAAGCGATGTTCAAATCACGTTGTGTATTCTCAATGATTTTCGCAGCTTCAGCAACCTTAATTGAAGATGCTTTATGCACTCCCGGTTCAATAATGAGCTCATATACTTTGCTAATGATATCTAAAGACTCCTCGTCACAACCAGAAACAACTTTCAAAATCTTAGTAATGGTATGCTCCTTGTCACCGGGGTTAATTCTTTCAGGGCTATAACCTACTTTAAAATCCTCGACAAATTTAAGTCCAGAGTGCTGTTCCAAAACAGGAATACAATCGTCCTCTGTACAACCAGGGTATACAGTAGATTCAAAAACAACGTAGTCTCCTTTTTTAAGCACTTTTCCTACAGTTTCAGAGGCGCCTAATAGCGGTCGAAGGTTCGGTTGATTGTATTCATCAATTGGTGTAGGAACAGCTACAACGAAAAAGTTAACGTCTTTGAGGTCTTCTAACTTATGAGTAAATTCAATTTCACAGCCTTCAAAATCTTTTGACTCCAATTCTTCACTAGGATCTATATGATTTTTCATCATATCAACACGTTCTGCGTTGATATCAAAACCTACAACTTTTATTTTTCTGGCAAACTCCAGTGCTATTGGTAAACCCACATAACCAAGTCCTATTACTGCCAGTTTGGAATCATTATTTATCAATTTTTCTAGTACCATGTCTTAGCTCAATTTTCTGACTTTTCCGTCTTTCAGTTCGTATTCTTCCTTTGATTCTTTACAAATAGCGCGACCTTTTTCATCGAACGCTAGTTTTGATCCATATTCACTCATCCAACCAATTTGCTTAGAGGGGTTACCTACAACCAATGCATAGTCCGGCACCTCTTTGGTTACTACGGCACCTGCACCGATAAATGCAAATCGACCTATATCATTGCCGCAGACAACAGTTGCGTTAGCACCAATTGATGCACCTTTTTTTACCAAAGTTTTTTCATATTGCCCCCTGCGATTCACTGCGCTGCGGGGATTGTTCACATTAGTAAAAACCATTGATGGCCCCAAAAAAACGTCATCCTCACAGATAACACCTGTGTAGATAGAGACATTATTCTGAATTTTTACATTTTTACCTAATATTACATCAGGTGAGATTACGCAGTTCTGACCAATGTTGCAACCTTCTCCGATGATGCAGTCTTTCATTATATGAGAGAAATGCCAAATCTTGGTATTGTTGCCAATTTGACAACCCTCATCGATTACTGCGCTTGAGTGGTTGAAGTAGCTCATTTTATTTCTTTATGTAATCAGTAAAATCATTGTGTTCAGTCTTATACAATTCATCAGCACTCAATGATTTAAAATATTGATAAGTTATTCTTAACCCTTCGTCCCGTGATATTGCAGGTTGCCAACCCAAAAGACTCTGAGCTTTTGTTATATCAGGACGTCTTTGTTTAGGATCGTTAACGGGTAAATCTTTGTAAATTACTTTTTGATCGGTTTCCGTTAACCGGATAATTTCTTCGGCAAACTCTCCGATGGTAATTTCGTCTGGGTTACCAATATTCATGGGCATATGATAGTCTGAAAGCAATAATCTATAAATGCCTTCGATTAGATCATCTACGTAACAAAACGACCGCGTTTGAGAGCCATCTCCAAAAACCGTAAGGGATTCTCCTCTGAGCGCTTGACCGATAAAAGCGGGAAGCACTCTACCATCATTTAAGCGCATTCTTGGGCCGTAAGTATTGAAAATTCGAACTATACGCGTTTCAACACCGTGAAAGTTGTGATAGGCCATAGTAATGGCTTCCTGAAAACGTTTGGCTTCGTCATAAACCCCTCTTGGCCCAACAGGGTTTACATTACCCCAATACTCTTCTGGCTGTGGATGTATTGTGGGGTCACCGTATACTTCACTTGTACTTGCTACTAGAATTCTAGCGCCTTTAGCCTTAGCTAAACCCAACAAGTTGTGGGTGCCAAGCGAACCTACTTTTAGGGTTTGGATGGGTATTTTTAGGTAATCGATTGGGCTGGCCGGCGAGGCAAAATGGAGAATATATTTCAGTTTTCCAGGAACATGCACAAAATTAGAAACATCGTGATGGGAGAAAATAAAATTTTCATTACCCATTAAATGCTCAATGTTTGCAAGATTTCCAGTAATAAGGTTGTCCATACCAATCACACGATAGCCTTCCTTTAAAAACCTATCGCACAAATGAGACCCTAAAAACCCCGCTGCTCCTGTTATTAAAACTTGTTCCATTACCTTCCTATGCTAAAATAGTTGAAACCACGGTCATTCATATCCTCGGTATCGTAGAGGTTTCGCCCGTCAAATATTGCTTTAGAGCTTATTTCCGATAGTAGAATATTAAAGTCTGGCGTCCTAAAAACCTGCCATTCTGTACAAATCATTAGGGCATGACAACCTTTAACAGCTTCGTTTTGATTGCTCGCAAAATGTATTTTATCTCCATAAATTGCTTTCACATTTTCCATTGCTTCAGGATCGAAAACTGTAATTTCTGCACCTGTATCTAATAATAAATCAATATTATAAAGCGCTGGAGCTTCCCTTATATCGTCTGTGTTTGGTTTGAACGCGAGACCCCAAATTGCAATTTTTTTGCCTTGTAAGTCTCCATTGAAGTACGACTTTAGACGCGGGAATAACTTTGTTTTTTGGTCTTGGTTCACATCCATTACTGAATGAAGAATTTTGAAATTATAATCAACTTCGTTGGAGGATTTTACTAAAGCTTGCACGTCCTTCGGAAAGCAGCTACCACCGTAACCAATTCCGGGAAATAGAAATCGTTTACCAATTCTTGTGTCAGACCCCATGCCTATTCGCACTTGATCGACATCTGCACCCACTTTTTCGCAAATATTTGCGATTTCGTTCATGAAGGTGATTTTTGTAGCTAGAAAGGAGTTCGCAGCATACTTAGTGAGCTCTGCAGATTTTTCATCCATATAAATTATTGGATTTCCTTGCCTTACAAACGGTTTGTATAACTCATCCATGTAATGCTTTGCCTTGTCTGAAGATAGTCCAATTACCACTCGGTCAGGCTTCATAAAATCATCTACGGCAAATCCTTCTCGTAAAAATTCTGGGTTGGAAACAACATCAAAATCGCAAGTCGCATTTTTCGCAACGGCTGTGATAACTTTTTCGGCAGTGCCTACCGGGACAGTACTTTTATCTATAATGATTTTATAATCACTGATTAAATTTCCCAGTTCTTCTGCAACACCAAGAATGTAGGATAAGTCTGCTGACCCATCTTCGCCCGGAGGTGTTGGCAAAGCCAAGAAAATATATAGACTTTCGTCTACCGCAGACTTCAAGTCGGTGGTAAAGCTCAAACGACCTTGAGCAATGTTTCTTTCGAATAACAATTCTAGGCCAGGTTCATAAATAGGTACCTCACCATTTTTCATTTTTTCAACCTTGTTTGCATCAATGTCAACGCAAATCACATGGTTTCCAGTCTCAGCTAAACAAGTGCCTGTTACTAATCCAACGTACCCAGTGCCTACTACAGCTACTTTCATTTATTAATATGCTTTAAAAAGTTATTTATCTAAAAACTCAATTACAGAGCTTGTGATATGTTCAAGTTGTTCTTCTGTCAATTCCGTATGCATGGGAAGTGAAATCACTTTTAGCTTTAAAAAATCGGTATTTTCCAAAGCAACCCTGTGTTCAAATCGGCCTTCAAAAGATTTTTGTTCATGCACCGGAAGTGGATAATAAATATTCGAGGGAATACCTTTAGAATTTAAGTGCTTCATCAACTCATCGCGATCAACGCCATTTAGAATTAGGGTATATTGGTGAAACCCATGATCCGAGTATTCCGCTATTCTTGGAACCGTTAGCTCTGGTCGCTCAGAAAAAGCATCACTGTAATATTGGGCAGCCGTATTACGGTCTGACAAATACGTGTCTAAGTGTTTAAGTTTTATTCTCAAAATGGCTGCTTGAATCGAGTCTAAACGACTATTTACACCAATAACGTCGTGGTAATACCTTTTGCTTTGACCATGATTGGCTACCATTCTTAATTGCTTTGCTAGCGCATCATCATTAGTCATTATAGCTCCACCGTCTCCATAACATCCCAAGTTTTTCGAAGGGAAAAATGAAGTAGTACCCACCGTTCCAATAGTGCCCGCTTTTTTGGTAGAACCATCATTGCTGGTGTAATTTGAACCTATACCCTGGGCGGTGTCTTCAATAACAGGAATGTTATGTGCGTTAGCAATTTCCATGATCTGATCCATTGGTGCACAATGACCGTACAAATGCACGGGGACAATTGCTTTAGTTTTTGGAGTTATGGCTGCCTTTAGCGATTCGGGGTCCATGCAAAACGTTTCGGTATCTACATCCACAAAAACAGGTGTAAGGTTTAATAAGCCAATCACTTCTGCCGTTGCTATGTATGTAAAGCTAGGTGATATAACTTCATCTCCAGGTTTTAAACCTAAGGCCATTAATGCAATTTGCAATGCATCGGTTCCGTTAGCACATGGAATTACGTGCTTGACGTCTAAGTATTGCTCAAATTCGGACTGGAACGCTTTTACTTCTGGTCCGTTAATAAATGCGGTTGATTTTAATACGTTTAGGACAGCAGTGTTTACCTCATTTTCAATCTTTTCGTACTGAGTTTTAAGGTCAACTAGTTGTAGATTTTTCATCAAATTTTGTTGCGTAAAATAAAGTGCGAATATAATTAAATTTGCAGCCTCAAAAGCTCACAAACAGTTGAAAAACCCGACATTGAAAATCCTAAAGAAAGTCAATTTTTATGCAGTAATAGGCGCGTTTTTGGGCTTGTCATTCTTTAGTCAATCGTTTGCTCAAAAAAGTATTTCTGACTCTGCCATAAGTGTTTCTCATATTGATTTTAATTACAGTTTTCAAATTCCTAGTGGTGACTTAGCGAATAGGTTTGGTTTTTTTCATGGTGTGGGAGGTGGATATTTTTTTAAGACTAAAAGTAATTATGAGTTTGGTGCAGACGCAATTTTTCTATTTGGAAACCAAATTCGTGAGCGAACCATTATTGATAATTTGCTGACCAGTACAAACACTGTTTTGGATAGAGATGGAAACGCTGCTGATTTGTTGGTTTCACTAAGAGGTTGGCAAGTTAGAGCAAACGTAGGTAAGGTGTTCTCATTTGGAAAGCCCAATGATAATTCCGGTATAATTGCTCGTTTGGGCATAGGAATGATGCAGCATAAAATGCGCGTGGAAGACAGGCAAGTAAATACACCACAATTGGCATGGCCTTATCAACGCGGATACGATAGAATGACAAATGGTTTTCTTTGTTCTCAATTTGTTGGTTATCAAATCTTTAGTAATACTAAGTTGGTGAACTTTTATGTTGGCCTTGAATTTAATCAAGCGTTTACTCAAAATAGAAGACCGTATAATTTCAGTGAAAAGAGAGAAGATAACTCCAGTCGTTTTGATGCTAGCACGGGCATTAAAGTAGGTTGGATGATACCGATTTATAAACGCGCTCCCAAAGAGTTTTACTTCCAGTAGCTATCAGGTTTCTTTATTCAATAATAGTAGCCTCATATGGCATGCTGATAAAAATAGCTGCAACTTTTGGTAACCCAAAAGCGCAGCATTGGGTTGCCGGTAGAAAGAATTGGGAGAGTAAGCTGCTATTGGCATTGGCCGACAATGAAAAGCCAGTTATTTGGATTCATGCTTCTTCAACCGGCGAGTTTGAACAAGGTAGAACTGTATTGGAAGGTTTAAGTAAGAAAAACAGTGACCACTATTTCCTGCTAACGTTTTTTTCTCCTAGTGGTTATGAGGTTTACAAGAATTATAAGTACGTAGATTCGGTACATTACCTTCCTCTTGATAGTGCTTCAAATGCGAAACGATTTATTTCTTGCGTTGAACCAAAACTTGCATTATTTATTAAGTATGAATTTTGGTACTATTACTTTAAAGAATTGACGGATAGAGAGGTGCCACTGTTTTTGGTATCCGCCATCTTCAATAAGGATCATATGTTTTTTAAATGGTACGGAAGTCTGTATCGCCCTGTTTTACAGCAACCCACAATGTTTTTTGTCCAAGATGAAGTAACCAATGATTTGCTAAAACAATCAGAAGTAAAGAACACAACTATAACTGGAGATACGCGAATAGATAGTGTAATTGAGGTTCGTGAACAAATGGAAGGCAATGCTTCTGTGGAGCAATTTTTATTGGGTACAAAAGCTCCTGTGTTTGGCAGTTACTGGGAAGAAGAAGAAAAGTACCTAGTGAATTGGTTGAATTCCGGAATTTACTTAGGTAAGGTAATTATTGCCCCACATGAGATAAAAGAGGAGCAGATGACGTCTTTAATTGAGTCACTTCAAGTGAAGGTCCTGCGTTACACCCAATCTGATTCTTGGGAAGATGTCGATAAGGCTCAAGTGCTTATAATTGATTGTGTTGGCATTTTGAAGCAGATTTATAGGTATGCCTCGTGGTCATTTATTGGGGGAGGCTTTGTGGACGGAATTCATAATATTCTGGAGCCTGCTGTTTTCGGTGTTCCAATTATTATTGGTCCGAATTATCAAAAGTTTAAAGAAGCCATTGATTTAATAGAACAGGGTGGTGTGGTTTCAGTGAATAGCTACGAAGACTTTATTGAGGAGTCTACCAAGCTTATGAACTCAAAGACAATTGAGGAGCGTTCAGAAATCTGTACAAGATATATTGACAATAATAAGGGGGCGACAAAAAAGGTGTTGGAATATTTAAACCCATATTTAAATTGAATTATTTACTTGTTTTTATTGGTGGAGGATTTGGGAGCGTTATGCGCTTTGTCATAGCTAGGAATTTCCCTTATCAAATCACAACTTACCCATGGCTGAGCACTTTTTCTGTTAATGCTTTGGGATCTTTTTTTCTCGGAATTATGGCCGCATATGCTTTAAAAAACGACTCCTCCCAGTCTGGAGTGGTTGTTTTTTTAACGGTAGGTTTTTGTGGTGGATTTACAACCTTCTCAACCTTTTCGTTGGAATTGTTTCAATTACTAAAAACAGGAATGTTGGTTCAGGCGTTTGTATATTTCCTTGCTTCAATTGCCATTTCCGTAGGTTTACTGTTTTTAGGGTATCGGTTGATTTAATTGAATTACAACTTTTTAAGCATCACATGATTTGGATTGGTGTGTGTTTCTGAAATTTGGAAGTCATGGCTTCCTATTATTTTGAAAGCATTGCGCTTGTAAAATTGAACGGCTTTTTCGTTTTCCGTCCAAACGTAAAGCCAGATGAACTCTTGCTTATGTTGTACAGCTAATTCAATGTTATGTTGTAGTAGTAATTTTCCTAAGCCTTTGTGATAAAAACGCTCTAAAATGTACAAGCGTTCTAGTTTGGTAACCCTATTAGAGCTTATGTTTTTTTGAGGCGAGTTGAGCGAAATTTTTGAGTACCCAATTACAGCTTTATCTTGCATTAGCAAATGAAACACGTTTTGTTCTTCATTCAGTTCTTTTGCGAATTGGTCTACTGTAAGGTAATTAGAAATGTATCGGTCAATATCTTTTTCTGATGCACTGGTTCCGTGAGATTGACGGAATGTTTTAACGGCAACTTCAACTGTTTCTTCTACAGAAGCTTTATAAAGTAGTTTAATTTCAAAAGCCATATTCCGTTGCTGCGTTGAATAGAGTAACCAATAAAAAAGCCTCTCAAATTTGAGAGGCTTTTGTACCCGGAGCCGGGATCGAACCGGCACGGCCACAATGGCCACAGGATTTTAAGTCCTGCGTGTCTACCAATTCCACCACCCGGGCGTGATGAACACTTTTTGAAACATTCACTAAGCGTGAAAATATTCGAGGCTGCCAAAGCAGCCTCTTTTTAGAGCGAAAGACGGGATTCGAACCCGCGACCCCGACCTTGGCAAGGTCGTGCTCTACCAGCTGAGCTACTTTCGCAATCGGGCGACAAAATTATATAAAATAACCACCTATCAAAGGTTTTTTAGCCGTTCAATAAACTTTTTATTTCATTGAGTTTTAGTAAGGCTTGCACTGGGGTAAGCGTATCTATATCGGTTTCAATCAGTTCATCTTTAATTTGTGATAGAGTGGGGTCGTCCAATTGAAATATACTCATTTGAACATCAGGCTCTATGGTCATATTCTTATCGCCCTTGGAGCTATTTGATTCAAGTGTAGATAGAACTTTGTTGGCTTTAGTAATTACTTTGGAAGGCATACCGGCCATCTTGGCTACATGGATGCCAAAACTATGCTCACTGCCACCTGGAACCAGCTTTCTCAGAAAGATGATTTGTTTTAAGTGTTCCTTAATGGAGACGTTGTAGTTTTTTATTCGCTTGTGGCTTTTGCACATATCATTCAATTCGTGATAGTGCGTTGCAAAAAGTGTTTTAGGACAGCCTTTGTGGTTATGCAAATATTCTGCAATGGCCCAAGCTATTGAAATGCCATCGTATGTACTCGTTCCTCTTCCTATTTCGTCCAAAATTATTAGGCTGCGGTCTGAAATGTTATTCAAGATACTAGCAGTTTCATTCA
Source organism: Salibacteraceae bacterium (assembly GCA_965660875.1). Lineage (GTDB taxonomy): Bacteria > Bacteroidota > Bacteroidia > Flavobacteriales_G > Salibacteraceae > UBA6770. The sequence continues at coordinate 38,279 of CBFIBQ010000019.1, forward strand.
TCTCAACCATAAAGGTTGATTCCCCTTGAGAGATATTGTCACTTGCACCTACACGGGTGAAAATTTTGTCGACCAAACCTATTTCTGCAGCTTTTGCAGGAACAAAACTTCCAATCTGAGCCAACAATACAATCAATGCATTCTGCCTTAAATAAGCTGACTTACCGGCCATATTGGGTCCAGTAATCATGAGCAACTGTTGCGTGTTTCTATCCAGATAAAGGTCATTGGTTATATATTGCTCTCCAATGGGTAGCAGTTGTTCTATCACTGGGTGCCTGCCATCCTGGATAGCAATATTAAAGCCGTCATTAATTTTTGGCTGAGTATAGTGTTGGTTTATTGCTTGATTCGCAAATGAAAGTAAAGTATCTAATTGGGCTATTATTTCTGCATTTAGTTGAATGGCTTTTGTATGACCTGAAACTGCCGTTACTAAGTCGTTATAAATTTCCAATTCTAAAACGGCAATCTTTTCTTCAGCACCTAAAATTTTGGTCTCGTACGTCTTAAGTTCTTCGGTAATGTATCGCTCTGAATTGGTTAAAGTTTGCTTGCGCACCCAATTTTCGGGTACTTTGTTCTTGTGAGCATGAGTTACTTCTAAGTAGTAGCCAAAAACATTATTAAATCCAATTTTAAGACTAGATATGCCGGTTTCTTTTATTTCCTGTTCTTGGATTTTTAGTAAGTGATTTTTACCCGAATGCATTAGGTTTCTGAGTTCATCCAACTCTTCATCTATTCCCTCCGCAATAACGTTTCCTTTGGATAGTTGAGCCGGTGCTTCAGGTGAAAGGGTTTTGCCAATGCGTTTGGAAATATCCTCGCATAAATTCAGCTGGTTGCCCATTTCTTTCAATGAGGTATTGTTTGAATTCAGTAGCTGTTTTTGTAACTCTGGAATTAATTTTAAAGTTTTGAAAAGGTATAGTAATTCCTTTGGATTTATCCGCCCAAAAGATGCTTTAGAAATGAGTCTTTCTAAATCTCCAATAGTTTTAAATTCGTTACCTAGCCAGCCCCTTAGATTGTCATTGTTTTGAAGCTCTGAAACGATATCCAGTCTTTTTTCAATGAGCGTCTTATCTTTTAAAGGCAGCGCAAGCCAGCGTTTTAATAAACGAGACCCCATAGGGGTAATGCATTTATTAATGGTATCAATTAGTGAATGCCCGCCTGAAGTTGTTGAGTTGAATACTTCTAGGTTTCGTATCGTAAAGCGATCCATCCAAACGTATTTATCGGACTCAATACGACTGATTTTTGTTATGTGTTGAATCTTATGATGTTCGGTTTCTTTCAAGTAAGAAAATATAGCACCTGCTGAAACTATTGCGGCATCCATATCTTGGATACCATAACCTTTCAAGGAATTTGTTTCGAAATGCTCCTTTAAACGAGACTCTGCATTTTGAAAATCAAAGGCCCATGCCTCCATAGGGAAGGTGTTGAAGCTTAACCCAAAATGCTCTTCAAATATTTGCTTCTTATTTCTTTGATATAATACTTCATTGGGTTCAAAGCTTTGCAGCAACTTATCTATATAAAGTGTGCTTCCTTCTGCTATTAAAAACTCCCCGGTTGAAATATCTAAAAAGGCCACTCCAGACTCTTTCTTATCTATATAAATAGCTGCAAGAAAGTTATTTGTGTTTTGGTTGTAGGTTTTGTCGTTATAAGAAACTCCTGGCGTAACAAGTTCTGTTACACCCCGCTTTACAATAGTTTTTGTTTGTTTTGGATCTTCGAGCTGGTCACAAATAGCCACTCGTTCGCCAGCTCGAACAAGTTTTGGTAAATAGGTGTCTAGAGAATGGTGCGGGAAGCCAGCTAATTCAATATGAGAAGCTGCGCCATTCTTTCTTTTGGTGAGTATGATTCCAAGAATTTTTGACGCTTTTATGGCATCACTGCCAAAGGTTTCGTAAAAATCACCAACTCTAAATAAAAGCAGCGCAGTAGGGTGCTTCGATTTAATTTGGTTGTACTGTTTCATGAGCGGAGTTTCGCTCGTTTTTTTACTTTTTGCCAACTTATCTCCAATGTTTGAAGCATCTAAATTAAGGACAGTTTATTCGGAAGGGTACCTTTGCAGCTTTATTGTTTTCATCAATTATGAACAAGAAACTTAGGTTAGAGGAACTGAATAGAATTGGGGTAGAAGAGTATAAGTCGTTACCAAAATTTCCTATCGTAGTGATTTTAGATGACATTCGTAGCGGTTTTAATATTGGTTCTATATTTAGAACAGCTGATGCTTTAGCTCTCGAAAAAATTTATTTGTGCGGTATTACAGCCCAACCACCGCACCGTGAGATCTACAAAACGGCCTTGGGTGCAACAGAATCGGTTCAGTGGGAATATTCCGCTAATATTGTTGAGTTAATTGAACAACTCAAACTTTCGGGATATAAAATAATTTCTTTGGAACAAGTTGAAAATAGCATTGCGCTGAACCAGTTCTCTTCGGCTGATACTTCAAAATTTGCACTTGTTGTAGGTAATGAAGTGGATGGCGTGAGACAGGAGGTAGTTGATAAAAGCGATTATTGCTTAGAAATACCACAATATGGTACGAAACACTCCCTTAATGTTTCTGTAAGCACAGGTATGGCGCTTTGGGAAATGATATCAAAAATAAAAAAGGCTTAATTACTTAAGCCTTTCAAAAAATGGGTATATAGGAGTTTATTACTGTTCGGTGCACGTCCAACCATTACGATCGTACATTTCTAAAACATCATCGTATTGTCTTCCTTTCTGACAAACATCTTCGCTTACCAATTCACCTCTTTCAGGATCATCAAATGTACACGTCGAACATTTTTCACATGAAGACAAAAGCGTTATTGTTGAAATCGCTACTAAAAATAAAATCTTTTTCATAATCATTTACTAGAGGGACAAATATAGTAATATAGGTTTTGGGTTGGGCTTTGAAAACAAAAAAGGCGCTATTTAGCGCCTTTTTTGTTTATACCATTAAATTTTTACTTTACTAAATCTGTAAAGGCAGCGTCATCTCTGTAAGAAATGAATTCAGCATCGTTTGCTGCTTTTTTCTTCATGCTAGCGTTTTTAGCAATAGCAGACTTTAGATTGTTTGCCATTAACTCTTTGTTGCCAGAACGAGCACCAATTACAGCCTTCAAGTAGTAACCTTCTGCAGATTCTTTTGCTTCTGAAGCATCAATGGCTTTCAATGCACCATCATTATCGCCGTTAAGTAACTTGGCTAAGGCAGCGTTAAATGTATTGTCGCTTCCAAACTTACTTACAGCATCACTGTAATTTGCTTGCATTAAAGAAACTATTCCTTTGTTGTAATTAACTTCATTACCAGCTCCTGAAGCTGCATTAAACATTTCACTTGCACCAGATACATCACCATTGAATAAAGAAACAACGCCCATATTGTTATTCACTGCACCATTTTTCTTTACACCTGCAGCAGCTTCAAATTCTGCTTTTGCACTTTTCATGTCATTTTTCAAAACGAATACATAACCTACGTTGTTGTGTCCTCTCCAATCCTTTGGATATTGTGTTTTAGCAAGTTTGTAGATGCGCATTTTTTCTTCAAGGTCATTGCTAAGAGTAGCTGCGTATAAAATCTCTTCTACACTCAATACCGAAGGATCTGACTTTGTAAGTTGTGTTATTTCTTCATCTGTCCGAGACATTTCATCAGCGTTTACTGTAATGTTTGAACGTCTAAGCTGAGGAAGAATTTTGTCCGCAATTTCAACATAAGTTGCAGCTAAATTTTTAATCTCCGTTTCACGCTTTTCATTGTCGTTGTACATATTGAGAATACGTAGGATTAATTCTTTATCCTCAACACTTGAAGCCTTCATAGCTTTTTGAAAACCTTCCCAGTCTTCACCTTTACCCATTTCAGTAATGAAACCATCTTTTTTAGCAGCTTCTACTTTGTTTTTTCTTAACACTCTGCTTACTGCTTTACCTGCTGATTTAGCACGGTTGTTAGCAAGATTGTCGTTAATTCTTAATTCACCATCTGGAGAAGCGTACGCTTCAACAGTAACGCCTTTGAATACAAACTCATTTTCAACTGCATTTTTAATAAAATCCTCCATGGCTTTCATGTCATCAGCTCTTAACTCAGAGGAACGTACATTAGCTTGTTGAATCAAGTAGTTGATATCTGCCTTTACAGAACGTGGAATTACCTTTTTGAAATTGTCTTTTCCTAAAATTGGTCGAGCGTCAGCTTGAGCCATTGTCGATGTTGTAATGGTGCCATCAGCAATCTTTACAGTTTCGAACTCTTTAGTTTTTGTTTTGTACCCTGCAACAGCAGAAATGTGCATGGTTACATTGGCTAGAGCCGGGTCGTAAGCAATTTTATCGGAATAGTTTACCGTACCACCTTTCTCAAAATCTACTTTTTGACCATCACCATCAGCTTCAATGCCGATCATTTTAATCTCTTTGAACTCTTTGACTATTTCACCATCAGCATTTTTAAGCACAGGCTTAGCCGTCATAGTAGCCAACTTATGAAAGAAGTTTGGAGGGAATTTAGCTGAAATTGATACGTCAACACTGTCGGCATGAACCTCCAACGGATCAGGATCGACACTGTACTTAATGTTCTCAGCGTATTTACTCATTTTGTTTAATGGATTACATGCCATTAAACTTGTTGCAGCTACTGCTACGATTGCGATGCTTTTCAAACTTGATTTTTTCATGATGTAAAGCTTATAATAAGCGTTATAGTTTTCGTTCAATTTCAATTAATGTGCAATAATAATTAAATGTTTCTATTTAGGCTATATTCTGCGGCGCTAGCCTTTGTATTTCGTTAAGGATTTATAACGTGTAAACCCGTATCGAATTTTTTATTCAACAACTCCTCAAATATTTTGACACTTTCGATATCGTGCACAAAATCAATTGAATTGGTATTGACGAATAGGACTGGGTATCGATTCTGTTGCTTAAAGTAGGTGAGGTAGTTGGAGTAAATATTTTCTAGATATTGGCCTTGTATCTCCTGTTCATATGGTCGGGCACGTTTTGCAATATTGTTTAGCAAAATATCTGTATCCTTATGCAGGTATATGATGATATCGGGTTTTGGTATAGCTTTTATAATGATATCGTACATTTTACGATATAGTTGTATTGATTGATCATCTAGATTGTTTTTTGAGAATATCAAACATTTTTCGATCATGTAGTCCGATACAATGTACTCTTGAAATAAATCTTGGCTGGGTAGTTCTGTTTGTATTTGCTGAAAGCGCTCTGCTAAAAAACTCAATTCAAGTTGGAATGCATAGCGTTTTGGGTCTTGATAAAAACTTTTGAGAAAAGGGTTTTCCTCAAATTGCTCGAGGATGATCTTGGATTTAAATCTTGAGCTTAGAATTTTTGCCAGTGTTGTTTTACCACTTCCAATGTTTCCTTCTATGCAGATGTATTTATTGGGGATCATTCAAGTACCTCCAAAGGTTCTTTATTTGGTAAACGTTCTAAAAGTTCAGAACAAGTCAGTTTGTGGCCGCCCAATTTTAAATCGTGTGCTATTTCCACCAATGGTTCAAGCACAAATTGTCGTTCACTTGCGAAAGGGTGCGGTAGAGTTAGCGATTCAGTTTGTAATACTTCGTGGTTATAGTCAATAATGTCTAAGTCAATCAGTCTTGGCCCCCACTTTTCTGCACGGACTCGGCCCAAGGTGTTTTCAATGTTCAGAAGCAGTTTTAAGCATTCATTAGCTGGCTTTGTTGTTTCCACTTGAAGGACTCCATTTTTAAAATCTGCCTGATCGAGCTTGCCCCATGCAGGTGTGATATACGTTTTGGACTGTTTTTTTATGTTGCCAACCTTGGCACTTATTAGTGCAAAGCAAGCGGTTTTAATCTGAATCCAATCTCCTAAATTGGATCCGTAAGCAATAAATACTTGTTTTACATTCTCTTTAACCACTGATAATTGAATTTTGTGTTTTAAAATTCATTCGTTCCTCTAGTGTATAAATGCGGTGTTAAACCACTTTGGTAAACTATTTTTGGCCTTCAAAATTAAATCTGATAATCAAATGAAACAGTTTTTTAAAATAGTATTTGCTTCAATGCTTGGATTTGGAGTGACAATTTTTCTTGGAATCTTTATTATAGTTGGCGCTATAGCTGCCATGTCGGGTGGGGATAAGGACGAAAAAGACTTAGAATTAAAGGAAAACTCCGTGCTTTATCTGGATTTTAGCAAAGGAGTTGTAGATAAAGCTTCAAGTAATCCCTTAGAAACATTTGATTTCAACTCGTTCGAGTCAACCAAGAAGCTAAGCCTCAAACAAGTAATTGATAACCTTAAGAAAGCAAAAAGCGATGAAAAGATTAAAGGCGCTTACTTGGATTTAAAAGGTGTCAGCATGAATATGGCCAATCTAGATGAAATACGCGCCGCATTAAATGATTTTAAAAGCTCAGGAAAGTGGATAGTGGCATATGGCCAGGATGTAAGTCAATCGACCTATTACTTGGCGAGCGTAGCGGATCAAATTTATGTATACCCCGAAGGGGGAGTAGAGTTTAATGGTTTGATGACCGAGCTGATGTTTTTTAAAGGAATGCTTGAAAAGCTGGAGGTTGATGTTCAAATCATTAGAGGTAAAAACAATAAATTTAAGAGTGCTGTTGAGCCATTTATGTACGATAAAATGAGTGAGCCCAATAGAAGGCAAATCACAAAATTGCTTTCAACCATTTGGTCGAATTGGACAGAGAAAATAGCTGATTCTCGAAATGTTTCGGTTGACCAGTTGAATGAATATGCAGATAGTCTACGCGCTTTTGACCCACAAAACGCGTTGAAATATAACTTGGTTGATGGTTTATTGTTTGGCGATCAAGTAATGGATACTTTGAAGTCAAAACTTGATGTTGCCGATGAAAAAGATATAAACTTTATTTCTATGTCAAAGTACACAAGGGCCCCAGAAACATTTGAAGATGGAGCTCCTAAGCCATGGGAATTGAAAGATAAGATTGCTGTAATATATGGAGCTGGTGAGATAAGGTCTGGCAGCAGCGATCAGGAAACAATGGGTTCGAAAACTATTGTGAAAGCGATTCGTAAGGCAAGAAAGGATTCGTCAATTAAGGCTATTGTTTTTCGTGTGAACTCTCCAGGAGGAAGCGCATTGGCTAGTGATGTTATGTGGAGAGAAACGCAGTTGGCAAAAGCCGCTAAACCCTTTATTGTAAGTATGGGTGGATTGGCAGCATCTGGCGGTTATTATGTAAGCTGTGATGCAGATAGGATTTTTGCAGGGGCAAATACTATCACCGGTTCAATTGGTGTTTTTGGAATGATTCCTAACGCAAAAAACATGTTGAACAATAAATTAGGGTTAACCTTTGATGGCGTTACGACAAATGCAAACTCTGATATGGGCTTACTGACCAAACCATTGACTCCTTTTCAGTATGGAAAAATTCAACAATCGGTGGAAAAAGTGTACGACACTTTTCTTGGTCATGTAGCTGAAGGCAGAAATATGACGAAAGAAGAAGTAGATGCTATTGGTCAAGGACGGGTTTGGACTGGAGAAGACGCAATGGAGCTAGGTTTAGTTGATGAACTTGGAGGTATTGAAGATGCACTAGCCTATGCTGCTGAGCAGGCAGGAATAAAAGACTACCGATTAAAGTCTTTCCCTGAGAAAAAAGACCCGCTTAAGGAATTCATGAAAGAGCTTACCGGCGAATCTACAAGTGTTTTAATGAAGTGGAAGCTTGGCGAGCTTTATTCAGCCTACCAAATGATAGAAAGATTGCAAGAATCTGATAGAATTCAAGCTCGCGTTCCTTTTGATCTTGAAGTGAGATAAAATTTTTTAGAAATTTGTTTTTGAAAATAGCTCCTCAATTGAGGGGCTATTTTTTTATCAGCTTTTTCGTAATCGCATCATCAATCACCACAAAATATACTCCAGCTTTTAGATCAGAAATATCTACGGTTTCTTCCGTGGAAATTTGTTTTGAAAGTACCTCATTACCTCTAATTTCTAAGATTTTTAGGGAGTGAGTTTTTTGGTCGTTCATGCGGACGTGGATTTCTGAGGTGGCGGGGTTGGGGTGTAATTGAAATGAATTCATAGAGCCACTTTCGTTGATTGAGCCTACAAACCCTTCTTCAAATATTCTAGTAATTTGATCAGATACTTTACCTTCATTATTAATTCCTCCCACGGTATAAAAACTCTGAATGAAACCTGACGTACCTCTCCTATCATTAAAGGCTTTTAGTCTATTTCCGTTTGCAAAATCTCGATTGTCCATAAAAAGCTGCATGTTTTCAGAACCGTCCCAAATACCATTATAAGCATCAGTAAGTGCCGTTGATATGTTCACATAGCTCGTTAATTCTCCTGTTTCATCTAATCTAATTGCACTGGAGTCAATTGTAACTAGAGAGTCTGTTTTATAAGAATGAGGAGAGAAATTATAAGATGATTTACTACCATTAAACCATATTAGGTTGTCTTTAATTCTAATACAACTTGAGCGATATCTAGAAACGTCAAATGTTGTTGGAATGGTACTCCAAGAAATGTTATTTGGATTTAGTGTGTCAATTTCTCCAACACAAATTTGATTTACAGTTGGAAAATAATTTTGGTCGCTTCTAGCTCCTCCTAAAAAGTAAATTTTGTTACCAATTATACCCCCCGATGCGCCAAAAACGGGTGTGATAGAAGGTGGTAATATCGTTCCCCAACTCCATTGGTTGGTTTTAGTATCGTAAACCTGCACAGCACTTACGTTTCTGGTGTTGCTCCAACCAGATATGATGTAAAGTAGGTCTTTATATACTATTTGAACATGATCGTCAATAGCTATGGGAATCTCAATTCTCCTTGAAGTGAAAGTGTCACCAATTACATCAAATTCATGAATGCGCTTTGAGCTAACTTCTGATGAGTCGGGGAAAACGTGATATCCGCCTACTACATAAATAAAATCACCTATTGTACTAGCAGAGCTTGCAATTACACCCATTGAGTCAGGAATATCTGGTAATCTTTGAACTACACCATATTCATTAATCTTATAGCATCTTTTGTGTATTCCCGACGGTGAAAGAGTGCTATCCATTCCGCCAAAAACGTATATATATTCTTTCCAATATTGAAAAGCAAAGTAAGGGGTGTAATCTGCTGTTTTGAATGCATATGTAGCTACAGCTGCATTTGTTATGGGTTCAGGTAGTTTGTAAAATTGTTGAAAGCCTGCAAAATAATCACCAGATAAACCTATTCTCGACCCTTGCCCTCTTGCCTCAATAATTCCAACAAAAAAACCAACCAACACCCCTACATGTAAAACCAATCCCCATCTTTGTTTTATTATTAATTGGAAACTATGGAACTGGTAAATTCTATTGCGTCTTGGGTGCTTAAAAAACGAATGCACCAAATCGAGTTGTTCAGAAAATATCCTCATGAGGTTCAAATAGAATGGTTCAACAAATTAATAGACACGGCTAAAAATACGGAGTTTGGAAAAAAGCATGGCTTTAAAGACATCAAAACCCGGCAAGATTTTCAGAATCAAGTGCCCATTTCGGATTATGAAGCACTTAAACCGTATATTGAACGGGTAAGGCAGGGTGAGCAGAATGTTATCTGGCCTACGGACATAAACTGGTTTGCAAAAAGCTCGGGTACTACCTCGGATAAGAGCAAGTTTATTCCTGTATCAAAAGAAAGTCTAGAAGATTGCCACTACAAAGGAGGAAAAGACTTGTTATCCATTTACTTTAATGCGTTTCCTGATAGTAAATTATTTGTAGGTAAAGGCCTTGTGCTTGGAGGAAGCAGCGAGGTAAACGAGTACAAAAAGAACTCCTACTATGGAGATTTATCTTCAATCATTATTAAAAATCTTCCAATGTGGGCGGAATTTGTTCGAACGCCAAGTATAGATATCACGCTCTTACCAGAGTGGGAAGAGAAGATTGAAAAAATGGCTCAGGCTGGAGTTAAAGAAGATGTAACCAATATTAGCGGTGTACCTTCATGGAATTTGGCTTTACTCAATAGAATATTGGAAATTAGTGGAAAGAAAAACATGTTAGAGGTGTGGCCAAACTTTGAAATGTATGCCCACGGCGGAGTTAGTTTTTCGCCATATCGAGAACGTTTTAAGCAGCTATTTCCGAGCGAAAAAGTAGTTTACCTTGAAACTTACAATGCCTCTGAAGGTTTTATTGGATTGCAAGATGAATTTTCGAAAACTGACGCTGACTTACTGCTCATGCTTGATTATGGCGTGTATTACGAGTTTTTACCACTATCAGAACTGGGGAAAGATAATCCGAAAACCACACTGCTAGAGGAGGTAGAGTTAGATGAAGAGTATGCAATTATTATGTCTACCAATGCTGGTTTATGGCGGTATATGTTAGGCGATACAATTAGGTTTACTTCGACGAACCCATATAGAATAAAAATTAGTGGACGCACTAAGTACTTCATTAATGCGTTTGGGGAAGAATTAATGGCCGAAAATGCTGAGAAGGGGTTGCAAATGGCTTGTGAAAAAACAGAGTCGATTGTAAAAGAATATACAGCTGGCCCATTTTTTAATGAAAAGGATAGCTCTGGGGGGCATGAGTGGATTATTGAGTTTGATAAGGAGCCTGAAGATTTAGAATATTTTACAACGTTGCTTGACAATTCTTTAAAAGCTTTAAACTCAGATTATGAAGCCAAACGCTATAAAGACATGAATATGAAACTTCCAAAAGTGATCTCTGCAAGCAATGGTACATTTTATGATTGGCTGAGGTCTAAGGGAAAACTTGGAGGTCAAAATAAAGTGCCGAGATTAAGTAATCACCGAAAAATTATAGAAGAGATATATGCCTTGGGGAGTTTATAAATTGTTTCTTGTTTGTTGCTTGAGTATAGTTCTTTTTCGGGGGCAAGCACAAAGCTTAAAGTTGAAAGCTGAAATTCCGACCAGTGGAGACTTCCTTAGAGTTGATAATTTTGGTAAACTGTATATCATTAATAATAATGAGATTACGCTCTATAACTCCGACGGAAAATTAATTGCCAGAAATAGCAACAAACTTTATGGAGAAATTAGCGACCTTGATGCCAGTAACGGCTTAGAATTATTACTTTTTTTTAAGAACCTATCACAAATAGTTTTTTTAGATAATCAATTGGCGGAGAAGGGCAAAGAACTTTCATTAGAAGAAATTGGCTTTGATCAGGTTACTCTGGCATGCACCAGTCACGGATTGGGCCTTTGGTTGTTCGATCAAACAACCTTTGAGTTATCCCGCCTGGATCAAAATGGAAAATTCACAACAAAAAGTGGCAGTCTTTTGCAGATTCTTGGGTTCGCTCCGCAACCAAATTTTATGCGAGAGGTTAATAATTGGGTCTACCTGAACGACCCTCAAAGAGGAATCCTGGTCTTTGATATTTATGGCGCCTATTACAAAACAATTCCAATAAAGGAGGTGGACTACTTTCAGATAAAGGAAGATCAGGTTTTTTATGTAAAAAATAACTACTTACAAAGCTTTGATATAAAAGAACTGACCTACGACACGTTATTTGAATTTGACACGCAGAAAAGAGCTGTTTTTCTGACAAAAAATCAGATTAATGTGTTGGACGATAGGTCGTTAAAGTTATTTGAGTATCGGCCGTAATTGTTAAGAACTTTTCAATGTTAGCCCTTACAGATTTTATATTTTAGTTTGCTTTAAATAGGAGAAAAATGCACATCGCAATAGCCGGAAATATAGGATCAGGGAAGACAACTTTAACTACTTTATTATCGAAACACTATAAGTGGGATGCGCATTTTGAAGATGTAGATGACAATCCATATTTGAACGATTTTTATGGTGACATGCAGCGTTGGTCTTTTAACCTTCAGATTTATTATTTGAATAGTCGTTTTGCTCAAATTCAAGAGATTAAAGAATCGGGTAAAACCGTTATTCAAGATCGAACAATTTATGAGGATGCCTTTATTTTTGCGCCGAACTTGCATGCAATGGGCCTAATGACAACCAGAGATTTTGAAAACTACTTTTCACTATTCAACTTGATGGAATCCTTTATTTCACCTCCAGATTTATTAATTTACCTAAGAGCTTCTGTTCCAACTTTGGTGAGCCAAATACAGAGCAGAGGGCGAGAGTATGAGGAGCAAATTAGATTGGATTACTTAAAGCGATTAAACGAGCGCTACGAAGCTTGGATATCTACTTACAATAAAGGTAGAGTAGTAGTAGTAAACGTTGACGACAACAACTTTAAAGAAGATAAAGAAGATTTAGGTAAAATCATTTCCATGATTGATGCAGAGCTACACGGTTTGTTCTAAAACAATCTGGCAGTTTCATCCGCCTCTTCTTCTTTAATCCAATACCGATAGATTAAACGCACTTGAAAAATTAAACCATCCTTTAGGTCGGGATTGAGTTGTGTTCTATCACCACCAAATCTAAAAGCACTAAAACCCCAATCAACCCTATCCCCATATTCGTACTGTCTGAAAGAGCGCCCAATAGAGTGTCCAACTTTAGTTTGAATAAGGAAACTCTTTTTAATGTTGAATTGAGTATACAGAAAGAGCTCATTGGATGCTTTCACCATGTATTGTTCGGCGGGGAAGTTTGCAGGAGGATTGTTAGTTTGCAGACCCTGTTGTGGAATGTAGAAAGATCTTACAAAAGCTGAAAAATTCATTCCCGTGGTAAACCATTTTTTCCAAGTATAGTTCATGTCTGCCCAAACGGGTAATGTCCAATTCATCTCGAACTTTTTATTTGGGCTTCGATACCAAATACCAAGCAAAGGGACGAAAAATGGCCCGAAAACCTCAGAGTTATAATACAAACCGTACCTGAAAAATAAGTTTTCCTTTTTCTTTTGCTTTAGCAGGGCAAGTCCAGCAAGCTGTGTGTTTTTCTTGTTGAAAGCTTTTAAGTTACCTGTTGTTTTTGGAAGTACTAAATATTGCCCTGACCAAGTATCGTTGTGTTGCCAAGATAAGCCAGCTTTTAAGGTATGCATGTTGAACCTTTCAAAGTCCACAGTTAGATTTTCGGGATAAGTATATAAGCTTAAATGGTCGTAAGATAAGCCCGTAATAATCACAAACTTTTCGTTCAGTTTTATTGGAAGTGTTAAGTCAATTCCAAATTCTTCAATATTGGTTCCTGAGTTTTTATACCCACTGGTTGTATCGTTAACAAAACTATTCTGAGGGGAGGTATTTCCTTGCACCCGAAACAAATCCACATAATCCTGGCCAATTACGGTTTGGCTTACTGCAACTATGCACAAAAAAAAGAGCCATGAAGAAACTTTCCACATGGCTCAAATTTATAATTTCTATCGTATGGTACTACTTAGCAGAGGGGTCGATTAATACCAAGTTAAATTTTAATCGAATTTCGTCATTGATAAATTTATCTCCTAAGTCACCAAAAACCGATTTTGACTTGTATTTAATATCGTATAAAGTTCGGTCAAATGTGTGCTCCCCTTCTATTACGATTATATTGGAATTTCGCTTTACATTGTAGGTAATTTCAGCACTATTACTGATTCCTTTCATCTCTAGGTCACCAAGTACCACATTATTGCCTTCCTCAGATCTAGAGCTTTGAATACTAAACCTTGCCGCTGGGTATTCAGTTACACTGAAAAAATCTTCATTTTTAAGATGATCTAATAATTTTTTGTTTGCTTGAGGGTCTTTTATATCTGTTACTTTCAATGAATTCATATCAACAACAAGTTCTCCGCCAGACACTTGATTTCCTTGAATTTCTATGGCGGAACTTAATACATTAAGGGTGCCAACATGATCCTCCGTAGGTTTGCTGCCGGTCCATTCAATAAAAGACTCCTCAGGAACAATTTCGTATGTTTTAACGACACTTTCTTTATTGTTGTCCTGTTCTTCATTTACGTTTTTGTTCTCAGGTTTATCATCGCTACAGGATAAGAATATGAACCCGATAAAAACTAGAATTAATTTGCTTGTTTTAAACATCATTTTTTTCTTTTTCAATTACAACTTCTTTAACTGTTTCTGGTTTCTCTTCACCGTGGGTATTTCCAGCCATTTGACCTAAGATAGGTGCAATTACTAATCCAACTAAACAGGTAAGTTTAATAAGAATATTCATTGAAGGACCAGAAGTGTCTTTAAATGGATCACCAACTGTATCACCAGTTACTGCTGCTTTGTGAGCGTCAGATCCTTTGTAAGTCATTTCACCATCAATCATTACTCCAGCTTCAAAAGATTTTTTAGCGTTATCCCATGCACCACCAGCGTTGTTTTGGAAAATAGCCCACATTACGCCAGATACACATACGCCAGCCATATATCCACCAAGTGGTTCAGCGCCAAATACCAACCCGATAATTATAGGGGTGATAATCGTGATTAATCCTGGTAATAACATTTCTTTTAGGGCTGCCTTTGTAGAAATATCTACACATTTAGCGTATTCAGGAGTACCAGTTCCTTCCATAATTCCAGGAATCTCTTTGAACTGACGTCTAACCTCTTGAACCATTTCCATAGCAGCTTTTCCAACAGATTGCATTGCTAGAGCTGAGAAGATAACTGGAATCATTCCACCAACGAATAACATAGCTAAAACGTCCGCTTTGAATATGTTAATTCCGTCGATTCCAGTGAAAGTTACATACGCAGCAAATAATGCCAATGCTGTAAGCGCAGCAGAGGCAATGGCAAATCCTTTACCTACTGCAGCAGTAGTGTTACCTACAGAATCTAGAATGTCTGTTCTTTCTCTAACGTGAGGCTCTAATTCACTCATTTCAGCAACTCCACCAGCATTATCAGCGATAGGGCCAAAAGCGTCAATAGCCAATTGCATAGCAGTGGTAGCCATCATTGCTGAAGCAGCCAAGGCTACACCATAAAACCCAGCTAATGCATATGACCCATAAATAGCAGCTGCAAACAACAGAACAGAAGCAAAAGTTGATTTCATTCCTACTGCAAGACCAGCTATAATGTTCGTCGCTGCACCAGTTGAACTGTTTTGAACAATATCCATTACAGGTTTCTTTCCCAATGAAGTATAATATGCAGTAACCATTGAAATTAATGCTCCAACGGCTAAACCAATACATGCGGAAAAGAATACATTCATTGATGAAATTTGTTTGTAACCCTCACCAAAAAACTTCATGTTCATTGAAGCAGGTAACATCCAATCAATTAAGAAGTAACTTGCAATAAGGGTAATCAAAATAGAAACCCAGTTACCCATGTCTAAAGCTTTTTGAACTTCAGCTTCTTTGGCATCATTACTTCCAATCTTAACTAAAAGCGTTCCAATTATAGAAGCGATAATTCCAACTCCAGCAATAACAATAGGCAGTAAAATTGGTCCCATGTTATTGAAAGCATCGACAAATGGTGTAGTGCTTGATAAATCCTTGATAAGGTAATTTCCTAATACCATTGCAGCCAAAACCGTGGCTACATAAGAACCAAATAAATCTGCTCCCATACCGGCAACATCTCCCACGTTGTCTCCAACATTATCTGCAATTGTTGCAGGGTTTCTAGGGTCATCCTCTGGAATTCCAGCTTCAACTTTACCAACTAAGTCAGCACCAACGTCTGCAGCTTTTGTATATATACCACCACCAACACGTGCAAACAATGCGATTGATTCAGCTCCTAAAGAAAACCCCGCTAGGGTTTCTAAAACAATTGTCATGTTCATATAAAAGCCCTGATCAGAACCCATAAACTGACTTAAGAAGAATAAGAAAAGTAAACTCAAGCCTAAAACCGCTAAACTAGCAACACCAAGTCCCATTACGGTACCACCGCCAAATGAAACTTTTAATGCATTTGGTAAACTTGTTTTAGCAGCCTCGGCAGTTCTAGCGTTAGCCTCCGTTGCGATGCGCATTCCAATATTACCTGCTAACGCAGAAAATATAGCTCCTAAAATAAAGGCAGGAATAATCATCCAGCTCGTTGTATCGACGAGTGTTGAAATACCAAAAAGGGCAACTGAAGCAATTACTACGAAAATTAAAAGAAGTCGATACTCAGCATTTAAAAATGCCAGTGCACCTTCCTTAATTGCGGTTGAAATTTCAACCATACGCTCGCTTCCAGCACTTTGTTTTCTTACCCAAGCGGACTTTGTCACCATTACCAATAGTCCCACAATAGCGAAAATTGGCGCGATATAAATTACATTTTGAGATAATGCATCCATGTTTTTAAAGTTTAGTTCAAATAAAATAGCAAGGCAAGAGCTTGCTAAAAACGGCTGCAAAAGTAGTTATTCGATTGATTAAATCAAGAAGAAATTTCAGGTTGAATTATTGGTTTTTGATCATGTCCAAAATGATATTCCCCGTGTAGTCTATATTTTCCAACACGGTGTCTATTGGAATAGATATTTGCATGTGCTGAACTTCTGCACTATCATAACGCGTAAAGAAGACTTTTTCGACATTTCCTTGATTTGCGTAAAAGGTGAGCTGCTCTTCAGAGTTTAATATCCAGGTACCCGCGTCTTTGTCGTTATAATTATATTCTCTTGTTATCGTGCTTTTTTCTCCTATTACTAAATTGAGTAGCACTTTTAAGTCATAGGAGTAAGTGTTCTCTTCATCACCTTCTCCAACTCGAACATCGTAATAACCATCGGGGTTGTTTATATTGCTTCCCGTAACTGGAAAAGTTCCGTTTCCTATTCTCGCGTTTCCATCAGCTTGTGCAAATAAGAGCGTCCAACGACCCTCTAAAACGCTTTCCGCTTTTGGTACCTTTATGGCCGTAAACGTTGGGTCATCTTTTTTACAAGAGACCAACCCTAAGAATAGCGTTAATAAGAAGACTAGTAGTTTTATTTGCATACCTTCAAATAAACGAATAAAACTCTTTAAAACAAAAATTACTTATACATCAATGACTTCACAGCTTCAACGACATCTTTGGGATGTGGAAGGGCTTCTTCTATCAATGTTGGAGAGAAAGCAAAAGGAGTATCAGATTGAGTTAACCTTTTAATCGGGGCATCTAAGTAATCAAATGCGGCACTTTGAATTCTGTAGGTAATTTCTGACGCAATTGAAGCTACAGGCCAAGACTCCTCAACAATTAATAGTCTATTGGTTTTTTTGATGGATTGAACAACAGCCGCTTCATCCCAAGGTCGAATGGTTCTTAAGTCAATTACTTCAACATTTATACCATCTTTAGATAATGCTTCAGCTGCTTCATCTACTATTTTTAAAATTTTACCGAACGATACTATCGTACAGTCAGAGCCTTCGCGCTTTACATTTGCCTTGCCTATTGGTAAAACATATTCACCCTCAGGAACTTCACCTTTGTCTCCATACATTTTTTCCGACTCTAAAAAAACAATTGGGTTTTCATCTCGGATCGCGGCCTTCAACAGTCCCTTTGCGTCATATGGATTAGACGGAGTTATTACTTTTAATCCCGGCACATGTGCATAAAACGCCTCAAAACTTTGGGAGTGCGTAGCAGCTAATTGACCAGCAGTGCCGTTTCCACCTCTAAATACAATGGGTACATTATATTGGCCACCAGACATTTGTAACATTTTTGCTGCACTATTGATAATTTGGTCAGCCGCGAGTATCGCAAAATTCCAAGTCATAAATTCAACAATAGGTCGCAGTCCGTTCATGGCAGAGCCAACAGCAATTCCAGCAAAACCAAGTTCAGCAATAGGCGTGTCAATTACCCGTTTTTCGCCAAACTCATCAAGCATTCCTTGGCTCACCTTGTAGGCACCATTATATTCAGCTACTTCTTCACCCATTAAGTACACGTTTTCATCGCGTCTCATTTCTTCGCTCATCGCCTCATTAAGCGCTTCTCTGAACTGAATTACTCTCATATTGTTTTGATTTTGCAACCCACAAAAATAAAATTATAAGCGGTGTAGAAAACAACTTTTTTACAATCTTAAGCCTTGCAGATTTCAATTTTTAAAACCAAGCGATTTCACTACTTTTGCAGCATGTTTAAAAGGTGCTTAAAATAGCTGATATATGAAGATTTTAGTATGTGTAAGTAAGGCTCCGGATACCACTACCAAGATATCCTTTACTGATAACGACACCAAGTTTAATGAAACTGGCGTGCAGTTTATTGTAAACCCTTATGACGAGTGGTATGCTTTGGTAAGGGGCTTAGAGTTAAAAGAAAAATTAGGAGGAACCGTCACCACCGTTACAGTTGGCGGAGCTGAAAATGACCCTATTATTAGAAAGGCCTTAGCAATAGGAGCAGATGATGCCGTTAGAATTGATTCAGCTGCGGCTGATGCATTTGCTGTGGCAAAAGAAATTACAAATTATGCTGCTGATAAGCAGTTTGATTTGATTCTTTGTGGAAAAGAAACAATAAACTATAACGGGGCGCAAGTTCCTGGTTTAATTGCTGAATTCATGAACTTACCTTTTGCATCTCAAGCTACAAAATTGGAAGTAGAGAATGCTGTCGCTACCATTGAATGCGATGTTCAAGGCGGGACAGAGGTGCTCGAAGCAACTTTACCAATGGTGTTGAGTGCTGCTAAAGGAATGGCAGAGCAACGTATCCCAAATATGCGTGGTATAATGGCTGCAAGAACAAAAAAATTAGAAGTTGTTAGTTCAACAGTTACGAGCAATCATAGTGAGGTAGTTGCATACAGTTTGCCACCAGAAAAATCAGAGTGCAAATATGTGGACCCAGAAAATGCAGAGGAATTAATCAATTTATTACGAAACGAGGCAAAAGCAATTTAGATATGAGTGTAGTTGTATACGTAGATAATAAAGATGGTGCTATAGTAAAGGCGTCATACGAAGCAGTGAATTATGCTTCTAAAATCGCAACAGAAAAAGGTGTTGAATGTATCGCTGTTTCTTGCAGTAACCTTTCGAATGAAGCGTTAGAACTTGCGGGGAATTATGGAGCAAATAAGATTATTCAAAACTCGACCGAAGGCGCAGATAACGCACAAATATCCAAATTAGTGACTTCTGTGGTAGAAGCTGAAAATGCGTCAACTGTGGTTTTTAGTCATGATTTTTGCGGTAAAGCTGTCGCTCCTAGGGTAGCTGCTCGTTTAGATGCAGCAATAGTTTCAGGAGTGGTAGAAGTGCCAAACTTCGAAAATGAAGTTACTGTAAAAAAATCAGTTTTTTCAGGTAAGGCCTTTGCTACCTACAAAATAAACTCTCAAATCGCTGTACTTTCTTTGTTGCCGAATTCATTGGATGTTGAGACGACCGAAAGTAAAGCTGAAGTCATTACGGATAACACAGATTTAGGTGCATCAAAGGTTACAGTCAAGGAATTCAAGAAAAAAGGTGGAGAAGGAAAAATTGATCTGACTGAAGCGGAACTAGTAGTGAGCGCAGGGCGTGGTTTAAAAGGTCCTGAGAATTGGGGTATGGTAGAAGATTTAGCTTCAACCATTGGAGCAGCTACGGCTTGTTCTAGACCAGTTGCTGATATTGGTTGGAGACCACACCACGAGCATGTTGGACAAACAGGAGTGGCTATTCGTCCAAACTTGTATATCGCTATTGGAATATCCGGCGCTATTCAGCATTTAGCTGGTGTAAATGGTTCAAAAGTTATTGTGGTTATCAATAAAGATCCAGAGGCTCCTTTCTTTAAGGCTGCCGACTATGGTATTGTAGGCGATGCGTTTGATGTAGTGCCAAAATTAGTTGAAGCGGCCAAGGCACTCAACTAACCTGTAATATATGGAAGACAAAATCAGATTAGAGATATCTGGACTCTCATACAGTCAAGCTCAAACGGGGGCATATGCCCTTGTTTTGAGTGAAACTGAGGGTAATCGCAGTCTTCCTATCATCATTGGCTCATTTGAAGCTCAAGCAATTGCAATTGAGTTGGAGTCTATGAAACCGAGTAGACCGCTAACACATGATGTGTTCAAGACATTTGCTGATGAATTCCACATTGACATCAAGGAGGTCTTAATATACAATTTGATTGAGGGTGTTTTTTTTGCAAAGCTGATTTGTATGGATAAACACGGTGAAACAGCAGAGATAGATACCCGAACTTCTGATGCAATTGCGCTTTCTGTGCGTTTTAAATGTCCGGTATATACTAATGAGTCCATTTTGAAAGACGCAGGTGTAATAATTGACGAAGACGCCGAAATTAGGCCAGCTCATAGTAATGTAGAAGACGATATTGCCAAAGCACTTGAAACTACTGAGGGGCCAAACGACCCTATTCAAAGTAAAACCATTGATCAGCTAAATGATCTGTTGGAAGAAGCGTTGGCAAATGAAGATTATGAGTTTGCGTCAAAAATTCGCGACGAAATGGATCGCAGAAAGTAGTACTTTGGCTGCATGACAATTCTTGCAATTAGCTTCTATTCCCTAGGTAGAGGGCTTTTAGGACTGCTCGTTCTGATAGGTCTTGCATGGCTTTTCAGCAGCGACAGAAAATCTATTCAATGGAGGGTAGTACTCACTGGGATAAGTGTACAAGTTTTATTGGCGTTATCCATTCTCAAAATATCTTTCGTTCAACGTTTTTTTGAGTTTTGTGGTAAAATTTTTGTCAAGATTTTAGACTTCACAAGAGATGGTAGTATTTTCCTATTTGGAGATATGCTAAAAGTGGATTCTTATGGGTTTATCTTCGCTTTTCAAGTATTACCGACTATAATTTTCTTTTCTGCTCTAACTTCGGTTCTCTTTTACCTTGGCATTATTCAAAAGGTGGTTTATGGATTAGCATGGGTATTCACCAAATTACTCAATATAAGCGGGGCTGAGTCCTTGAGTGTTGCAGGTAACATTTTTTTGGGCCAAACGGAAGCTCCCCTTATGATAAAGGAGTATTTACCAGCCATGAATAAAAGTGAGATACTCTTGGTTATGATAGGTGGAATGGCTACTGTAGCGGGTGGTGTTTTGTCGGCGTATATTTCCTTTCTGGGTGGAGATGATCCGGTAGCACGACTCGAATTTGCAAAACATCTTTTAGCAGCGTCAATTATGGCTGCACCTGGAGCTATTGTTATAGCTAAAATTTTAGTTCCTCAAAACGAAGAGATAAGCTCTAATATTGAAGTTTCGCCGCAGCAAGTAGGAAGTAACTTTCTAGATGCTTTATCAAACGGAACTACGGAAGGGTTGAAGCTTGCTGTAAATGTAGGTGCAATGCTCCTCGTCTTTTTTGCTTTTATTGCTATGATAAACTTCGCCTTTATCAAGTTTGGCGACCTAACAGGTTTAAACACACTAGTCAATGAGTTAAGCAGTGGAAAATACTCAAGCTTATCCCTCGAGGCTATTTTGGGCTACACTTTTGCTCCTTTGATGTGGCTGATAGGTGTGCCTGGAGCAGATATTGCTCTAGTTGGTCAATTATTGGGTGAAAAAATTATTGCTTCCGAGTTTGTTGGGTATACCAGTTTGGCCTCTTTAAAGGAGGCTGAGGTTTTTACAGACAAAAAATCCATAATTATGTCTACTTACATGTTGTGTGGTTTTGCCAATTTTGCTTCTATTGGTATACAAATTGGCGGAATTGGCTCCTTGGCACCTTCAAAACGCAAAATGTTGAGCGAATACGGTATAAAGGCGTTAATCGGTGGTACGTTGGCATCTTTGTTATCGGCAACAATAATTGGCTCCATTTATTAAAAGTTGTTTCTTCAGATGTGTATTATCTGTTAGTAAAACAAAGCGGTCCAACCTTTATCTTGAAATTGTTAAGCGTTAATTTGTTGCCGTAAATACCTAGAATTATGCAACAATACTTAGATCTCTTAGATCATATTTTAAAAAACGGGACACAAAAAGGAGATAGAACTGGAACTGGCACAATAAGCTGCTTTGGCTATCAAATGAGATTTGATCTTAGTGAAGGTTTTCCTGTTTGTACCACTAAAAAATTGCATTTAAGATCTATTATTCACGAGTTGTTGTGGTTTTTAAGTGGCGATACAAATATCAAATACCTTAAGGAAAATGGTGTTCGGATTTGGGATGAATGGGCTGATGAAAACGGTGATTTAGGTCCTGTATATGGCTACCAATGGAGGAGCTGGCCTACTTCAACTGGTGAAAGTGTAGATCAGATTACCCGTTTAGTTGAAATGATAAAAACAAACCCGAATTCACGCCGATTAATGGTGAGCGCTTGGAACTGTGAATTTATTGAGGATATGGCTTTACCTCCCTGTCATACCATGTTTCAGTTTTATGTGGCAGACGGTAAGTTATCTTGTCAGTTGTATCAAAGGAGTGCAGATACTTTTTTAGGGGTGCCATTCAATATTGCTTCCTATGCTTTGCTTACTTTAATGTTAGCTCAAGTTTGTGATTTAGAACCCGGCGATTTTGTGCACACTTTTGGCGATGTTCACTTATATAACAATCACATCGATCAAGCTAAGTTGCAATTAACTAGGGACCCTCGTTCTTTGCCTCAAATGAAGATTAACCCAGCTGTAAAGAATATTTTCGATTTTAAATTTGAGGACTTCGAATTGGTGAATTATGAACCACATCCTCACATTAAGGCGGAGGTTTCTATATGATTCGGTCGATAATTGTTGCAGTTGATGAAAACTACGGTATAGGAAAAGAGAATCAATTACTTTGGCACATGCCTGCAGATATGCGTTATTTTAGGGAAACTACTTCGGGGCATTGCATTATTACTGGCCGAAAAAACTATGAATCAATACCAAAAAAGTTTCGCCCGTTAGAAGATAGGACAAATATTATTGTTACACGAAACAAAGCATATAAAGCCGAACAGGGGGTTAAGGTCGTTAATAGTATTGAGAAGTCATTGGAGTTTGCAAAACGCAGCGGTGAAGAAGAGGTTTTTATTATTGGTGGAGGACAAATTTATAAACAGTGTTTGGAGCGAGACTTAGTAGATAAAATGTACGTTACCCATGTTGCTGCATTATTCGATGCGGATACCTTTTTTCCAAAAATAGTTCCTGATAAGTGGAATAAAAAAGATCAGTTTCTCTTAGGAGCTGAACCCTTTCCTGCTGAAGTAAAAATTTACGAAAGAAGTTGAACTCTGTCGAATCAATAGTAGAGTGGCTAGAATTAAAAGCCAACCCAGAAAAAGTAGTTTTAAAGAAAAATAAATTCGGTGTCTCAGCCCATAACGCAATGGGAGTAATGATGAGCGATTTAAATCTTATCGCAAGAGATATCGGAAAAAATAAGCAGCTAGCAGTTGAATTATTTGATACTGATATTTATGAAGCGAGGTTATTATGTGCCAAAGTGTTCCCACCAAAATTGCTTACCAAAGACCTAGCAGAGGACTGGGCAAGAAGCTTTGAAAATTGGGAGATTTGCGATACTTTTTCAATGGGTGTTTTTGCTAAAAGCCCACTTGCAGAAGAACTCATTATCGACTTTACATCAGCATCTGAAGAGTTTAAGAAAAGGTCGGGGTTTGCAACAATTGCAGCATACTGCATGGCAAATAAAACGGCGAATAATGACACTTTTAGGCCTTTTTTTAAAATTATCATAGATAATAGTGTCGATGAGAGAATCTACGTAAAAAAGGCAGTAAACTGGGCGCTAAGAAGTATTGGAAAACGTAACATTGACTTAAAACGAGAGGCTATTTTAACGGCGCAGGAAATTTTAAATTTTTCAGAAGCAAGTGCAGCATGGATTGCAAATGATGCCATTAGAGAGTTGGAGTCTTCTGCGGTAAAGATGTTAGATTATCCACGAGACGTTTACCGAAAGTAATTTTCTTCATTGCATAGGCAACTTCAATTATTTTGATACGTCTAATACACGAAGAAGAAATTAAAAAACCCACATTATGAAAAAGTTATTAGTTGTATTTTTTGGTTTAATCATTGGATTGTCATTTAGTTACGACGCTAATGCCTCTCACCTTGCAGGTGGAAGTATTCGTTACGATTATGTAGGTCCAACGCCCGGTTCTACCACCTCATGGCGGTACAAAATCACCATTAGTATGGTGAGAGATTGTGGAGGAATACAGTTCAATTGCGGAACAACTCCTCATGTTATTTATGCAGAATGTACTCAGTCTGCTGCACAGCTTGGCCCATTTGCATTAACAAATGTTCCGTATGTCCCAAAACCGGGTGAACGACCAAATCCGAATGGTGCTAAGGATGTTTCTGATCTTTGTTCAGGAATTCGGTCTCAATGTGAAGGTAATGGTTCGGCGCCTAGTGGATACGAAGTGTTTTTTTATGAGGCAACCGTGGATTTGCCTAGATGTAATTCATGGCGAATTACTTATCAAACATGTACAAACGCGAGAAACGGTATTCAAAATTTTACAGGAGGGTATAATGTTGGTTTGGAAACTTTTATAAATACCGCTTGGTCTCCAAGGAACAATCCGGGTGGGGCACCTGCTAATAGTGCTCCTCAATTTGCTGATGAAGCAAAACCATTTCCTTCTGCATGTGTAGGCCAAGATGTTTTTTATGGTATTGGAACTTATGATAGTAATGGCGATAGTTTACGTTTCGTACCTACATGCCCTTGGGCTACCAGTTCCAGTACTGGTCGTCCAAATTTAGCTCGAATGGCACCAAGAAATGGAGCTTCATGCACTCGCGCTATTCCTGGTTTAATACTTGATCCATCTACAGGGTTAATTTCATTTACAGCCAGTAGTGCTGGAAATTTTATTGTTGCTTTTTATGTTGAGGAGTATGAGCGTTGTACGGGAATACTAAAAGGTAAAACATATCGAGAAATTCAGTTTAGTATACAGTCTTGTTCAAACAATAACGGTATTCCAGAAGATATCAGTGGTATATCTAATATCACGGGAAAAGCTACCTTACTGTCTACCTATAAATTGGAAGTATGTAATGGTGATTTAATTACATGGGAAGATACACTTGAAGACCCTAATAGTGGCGATACAATTTTAGTACAGACTAACATGAATAGGGTTATGCCAAATGCCCGATTAGACATCATTCCAACCGGTAGTCGAAACAAAATTGTAGCAAGGTTTACATGGCGAGCAGTCATGGGTGATGATCCAATAAAGAGCTTCTTTATTACCTTTACGGATGATAAATGTGATATACCCGGTAGTGGATTCTCAGTATTTGAGTTGGATGTAAAACCCTCAGCGGCATTGGATCCAGACATGTATGTG
>CBFIBQ010000020.1:0-3173 GCA_965660875.1 Salibacteraceae bacterium
ATCTTCTTTCGAAACGTGTGGTTGTATGTCCTTCTTAAATCCATCATGCGAGACTGGAGTTCGGCTGTTTCTCCAACGTAAACAAACTTATCGTCTTCAAAAATGGCATAAACCCCAGGTTCTTGAGGGAAGTGCAATTTGAAGCTGGTCTCAGTTTGAAATTTTACTCGCGGTCGTGTTAAAAGCTCAATTTCAATTTTTGAAATAATATTATCAATTTCCAATGTAGAGTATGGTGACTTAAACTGAGTTTTCATGATTAGAAGTTTATCTAAATTTTCTAAACGCCTGAATCGTTTGGTAAATACCGTAGCCAATAAACAGTCGACCAATTGTATCAATTAAAACAAAAGCACTTTTTGATCTTATTCGGTTGTTAAAAAGCTCCTCTCCCAAATAATTAATTTTATGTGTCGGGTTTAACGAAGCAAAATATCCCGAAAAAAACCTATCCCAATTGTGCAGGTCGCAAAAGACATCAATTTCAAATCTAAGGTTTGTGGCAATTTGGAGCAAAAAGAATAGAAAACCAATACCTGCAACAAACACAAACCCCTTTTCGGGGCTTTTTCCAAAACCATTAGAAACTTCATTTAACAAAAGAATCTTCCTATCAACCCAAATTTTACCAGGAGCCTCTTTTAAAAGGCCTTTTTCATA
Source organism: Salibacteraceae bacterium (assembly GCA_965660875.1). Classification (GTDB taxonomy): domain Bacteria; phylum Bacteroidota; class Bacteroidia; order Flavobacteriales_G; family Salibacteraceae; genus UBA6770. The sequence continues at coordinate 661 of CBFIBQ010000020.1, forward strand.
TTCCGTCTTTAAAGTCGATTTCTCTAAAACATTATATTCAATGGCATTTAGGTAGTTTTTTTGAGTTTCAAGATTACTCTTGATAATACGAAAGGTATCTCGTTTGTTTTGGATTGGAATATCTCCAGTATCAAAAATGGCATTCTCATAATCAGTTTCAAATTTCTTTCTTCCCTTTTCTCCCTCCTCTTGCTTGAGATGAACAACTTCAAAATCCTTTAAATTAAAATCAAAGGCCCCAATATTTCCATTTATAATTGAAGTAGAAAGGTCTAGTCCTTTGACAAATTGTGTTCCTCTGAATAAAATTAATTTATCGATTAAAGTGTAGGTAAAGAGGACATTTTCCTTGAAGGTAGCTGTTGAGAATACGGCAATCTTATAGAAATCAGTTTTGTAAAAAATGGTTCGTTTTACAAAAGTACATTTCCAAAAATCTGCTAATTCGTGAAACGATGTGTTATCAAAGTTCACCTTTTCATTGAACGAGCAATTTCTAAATCGAAGCTTTCCTCTAATATGTGCATCAGCAAAAGAAACTCCTTTTTCGAATGTACAATCAATCAACGTAAGATTTGAGTCCCTCGAATGAAAGATTACCTTATCAGTGAAATCAAACCCTTTAAGTGATAAACTTTCTTGAATCTTATTCTCGAATCTAATTTCACTGCCAGTCGTTAGCCGGTCGGCTTTCAGTTTTTCAGCTGCAGCTTTTGACGAATTCTTATAATGTAATTCTAAATCAGTGGTCGAGTTTATTTTTTTACGTTCCATGATATTATACAAACATTTGCTGCAACAGCCCTTTTTTAAAGCTTTGAGTTTGGGTTAATTGATTATTTACACTTTCTATTTTGGTATCGATACTCGATAAGTAAGTAGCAATTTTTTGTTGTTCTTGGACGCAGGGAAACGGAAGTTTAATTTCTGAGAAGTATTTATAACTAATCATTTTACCATCTCTAATTCCTTCTAAATTCTTTTGAAGCTGTTTTATGTAATAAGATGTTTTTAAGTAGAACTTATAAAATGTTCTATGTACATCTTCTGAACTCGGCCTTAGTATTATATAAGCTGGGCTACATATTCCGTGATAATTTGAAAATTCAATACCACCTTGAAAGGTTCTTAAACTAATTACAAAATCTCCTACTTGAACTACCTTATAGCTTGCTACACTTTTCTCAGTAACCGTCATTTGATAATCAATCATATCTCTTGGGATAGCCCCTTGATCTTGAGTAATAGCTAGAATTGGTAAATCTGAATTGTGTTTTTTATCTGAAATATTATCAAATAACTCGTTTCCTCCAACCCAATTCCAATCAGGGTAGGGATTCCCGTTTTCGTCACCTTCGACACCGCTTAGGTCAGGTTTGAAGCGGAGCTGGCCGGAGAAGAGTTGTTGCATTACGCCTTTTTTGTATTGCTCCAGCAATGCCGCCTTTTTGGTGAGCTGCTGTATTTTTTCATCTACCGCACTTAAAAAAGAAGCAATTTTTTGTTGTTCGGGGAGGGATGGGAGGTTTAGTTTTAAAGTTTGTAATTGACTTTTATACAAGTGAACAACAGAAACCCCTTGAGCTAGTCTCGCAATATCAAACTTCCTTTTGTTATTTAAATAAAATGACAAAAATATGCCATCCATTTTACCTCTAATAATATTTAAATCTCCACTATATGCTACACCAGACTTAAGAACACAAGAAGCTGTAGCAATATCAATATTCGATTCCCCTGACGCAGGTATAATGACATCATTGAACTCGCTTAATACCAAATCTTGCTCAGGTAAATTTGTTTTAGAAACAATATGCTTAACCAGCTCGGAATAGGTTGTATATAATTCTCCATACCTTATACATTCAAAAGCTCCTTTCGCAGTTATATCAGCTTTAGAAATCCCTTTACCTTTTAAAAATTCAGCTATGGCACTAAGCCTGAATTGAATCCAATCCTTTTCAAACTCCTTGAACCTCAATTGAGGAACCAGCTTATTCTCAGTTTTGTTATGTCTTTTGGTTTCATTCATTTTTCACTGCATGTATTCTTCATTCGAGTCTTCCCCTCTTGAGAGGGGCTAGGGGTGTGTTCCAATTGTCTGCACTATGATTTTTTTGATTTATGGGATGCCCATGATTTATGTACGTTGCTCTCATTTAATGTTGGGGTTTCCTTGTTGTTTTTGCTTGAATGATTTGTTGGTTAATCGCTTGAATTCAAGGCTTTTCGCCCCAAAATTTACAAGCAATCCAATTTCTAAATCATAAGCTTCCAAATAATTAATGGCTTGTGCCAAATGAACATCTTCTGTTTTAACTAGTGCTTTTAATTCAAGAGAAACAACACCTTCCACCAAAAAATCTACTCTTCGGGTACCTATGTGCTGCTTTTTATAATAAATCGGCATTTCATATTCTCGTGAAAAAGAGATGCCACTTTCTGCCATTTCAATTTCTAATGCCCGCTGATATATTACTTCTTGAAACCCATTCCCTAACTCAGAATGAACC
>CBFIBQ010000020.1:3183-63032 GCA_965660875.1 Salibacteraceae bacterium
TATTTTAGCGGTTAAGTCTGAATATTTATATTTTTCATTAATCATAAAAAATCATTTCATCAAAACAATCAAAGTCCAGACGGTTAGAAAGGTGTATCAATTCCTAATTGTTTACAATAGTCCGCAATGGTGGCGTCCGTTTTTGCCATATCCTTTTCTAGGGCTTTTAGTTCCTTAGAAGCCGCTGCCAGGTCCACCGGCTCTTCTTCTTCAAAAGTATCTACATACCGAGGTATGTTTAGGTTGTAGTCGTTTTCGGCTACTTCCTCAAGTTTAGCCACATAGCTGTATTTCTCTTCTAACACACCCCTCAGTCCCCTCTCAAGAGGGGAGGCAAATTGCTTGTACGTTGAGATAATCTTATTAATGTCTTCTTCGCGCAGGTAGTTTTGTGTTTTTATTTTCTCAAAATGCTGGCTAGCATCAATAAATAAAAGACTGTCTGCCTGGGTCCGTTTCTTTTTAAATACCAAAATACAAGTAGGGATACTGGTGCCATAAAAGATGTTGGCGGGCAAGCCAATTACAGCATCTAGGCAGTTGCGGTCATCAATTAGATACTTGCGTATGTGTCCTTCGGCAGCTCCCCTAAACAATACGCCGTGTGGCAGCACTACGGCCATAGTTCCGTTATCGGCTAGGTGATGTACCATGTGTTGCACAAAGGCAAAATCGGCCTTGGAGCTTGGTGCTAGTTTTCCGTAAGCCGAAAAGCGGTCGTCGCTCATAAACAAGGGGCTGGCGCTCCACTTGGCAGAAAATGGCGGATTGGCCACAATGGCCTCAAAACGCTGGTCTTCGTGCTGTGGGTTTTCTAGAGTGTCGTCGTTCTTAATGTCGAAGCGTTTGTAATGCACGTCGTGCATTATCATGTTCATTCGGCACAAGTTATAGGTAGTTGGGTTCATCTCTTGCCCGTAAAATGAACCCACATCGCCCACTTCTTTTGCTACGCGCAACAGCAGCGAACCCGAACCACATGTTGGGTCATATACCGATTTTAGTTTGTCTTTGCCTTGGGTTACCAGTTGTGCGAGTACCTTAGAGACTTGTTGTGGTGTGTAAAACTCCCCTGCTTTTTTGCCTGCTCCACTGGCAAATTGCCCAATGAGGTATTCGTAGGCATCGCCCAGCACATCGCTTTCGGTATTTTCTAAATCAAAATCAATTTCGTCCAAGTGCGAAAGCACTTTTACTATCAATTCGTTTTTGTCGTTTTCGGTTTTGCCCAGTTTAGAGCTGGTTAAATCTAAGTCTTCGAATAGGTTTCCAAACTCCTCTTCGCTCTCGGAGCCCATGGTGCTCTGCTCTATGTGTGTGAGCACTTTTGCGAGATCGGCCAATATAAATTGGTGCTTGCCTCCGGCATTTCCTCTTCGCGCCAATTCAGAAAACAACTCCGATGGTGCTAGAAAGTAGCCCAACTTATCAAGGGCGGCATCAGTCAACGCAGCCAATAATTCTTTTTCTTGTTGGTGACCTTCCACTTCTGCAAAGGCAATTCCATCAGGTTGCAAGATTTCATTGGCGTACAGTTCCATTTTTTTACTGAGGTATTTGTAAAAAATAAAACCAAGGATATAATCCCTAAAATCGTCTGCATCCATTTTACCCCTCAGGGTATTGGCTATATTCCAGAGTTGCGCTTCGAGTTGTTGTTTTTGTTCTGTCATTTAGGCTGTACCAATTGATGTAAATAAAAAGGAAGTACAAGGTAATAAAGGAATAGGATAGAAATGAAAACAATTGAAAAATTCATTTAACCAAAATGAGAGAATTCTCCACTTTGCGCTTTACTGATTAGGTTAACACAGAAATTTTTAACGATAATGATGAGTTAGTTTGGTCGTTAGTTGTCTATTTTGGTGAAACTAAAATTCTTTTAAACAGCCTAGTAATGTCAGAACACCTAGAAAACAAAAACTACGAAAAGGAATATTCTGAAGACTCCTTTTGGGATAAGGTGAAAAATTTTGCCCTCACCGCGGGTGAAGATATTGTCGGTCACGTGCTGCAATTGTATTATGTGGCGGCAGACCCAAAAACCAAGAAGTCGGATAAGCTGAAAATTTATGGTGCACTTGGGTACTTTATTTCTATGATTGATGCCATACCAGACATAACGCCCATTGTAGGATATGCCGATGACTTGGGTGTAGTAATGCTCATTTACTCCGGCATCAAAAGCCAAATTACAGAAGCGCATCGGAAAAAGGCTCATGAGAAGTTGAATAAGTGGTTTTCGAAGGAGAGTTGATGCATGTACATTAGCAGTACCTCTAAGTATAGGTCATGCTGGACTTGTTTCAGCATCTCTTCCAAGACAGTCAAATGGAGACCCTGAAATAAATTCAGAGTGACATAACGAGAAAAATGGTCAAACAAAAAAGCCGCTCTAAAGCGGCTTTATAATTCAATATATCGTTTGGCTTAAAGCCCTAACAAAACCTCTTCAGGATCTTTGGCTCCAAACATCAATTTCATTGGGTTTTCAATCATTTCTTTCACTTTGTACAAGAAGGAAACCGATTCTTTACCGTCAATGATTCTGTGGTCATAAGACAATGCAATGTACATTACAGGTCGAATAACCACTTCGCCATTTACAGCTATTGGTCGCTCCACGATGTTGTGCATTCCTAAAATTGCAGATTGTGGAGGATTGATAATTGGAGTGCTCATCATAGAGCCAAAAACACCACCATTCGTTATGGTAAATGTTCCACCCGTCATTTCATCAATGCTCAATTTTCCGTCTCGAGCTTTAATTGCTAATCGCTTGATATCTGCTTCGATTTCCGCTAAGGACATTTGCTCGGCATTGCGCACTACTGGCACCATAAGTCCTTTTGGAGAACTTACCGCAATACCTACATCGGCGTAATCGTGGTAAACGATTTCTTCCCCATCTATCATTCCGTTTACTGCTGGATAAAGTCTTAATGCCTCAGTACAAGCTTTAGTAAAAAAGGACATAAAACCTAAATTCACATCGTGTTTTTCTCTGAATGCTTCTTTATGTTTTTTTCTAAGGTCCATTACAAAGCTCATATCAATCTCATTGAATGTAGTGAGCATTGCGGTTTCTTGCTTTACAGAAACCAATCGCTGAGCAACTTTACGTCGCAACATGGACATTTTTTTGCGGTCCTCGTCGCGGGTACCGCCCCAGCCTTGTATGATTTGAGAAGCATCAACTCCACCTGTAATGTAAGCCTCAACATCACTTTTGGTTATTCTTCCGTTTGCCCCGCTTCCCTTCACTGCAGATGATTTGACCTTGTTGTCCTTCATCATCTCTTTAGCCAAAGGAGTGGCTTTTACATTCGAAGTATCTTCTTCCGGTTCTGCAGATTTTTCTGACGACTTATCTTTTGACTTTTCCTCGGCTTTTGGAGCTTCTGCTGGTTCGTCTTTAGTTTCTTCTTCTGGAGCTTTTTCAGGAGACTCGGCGCTTGTATCAATTGAACAAACAACACTTCCAACCTCAACTGCATCGCCTTCTTCGGCAATCAACTTAATTGCACCTGCAAATTCAGCGTTCAGTTCAAGAGTAGCTTTATCAGAGTCTATCTCAGCTATGGGTTGGTCTACCTCAACGTATTCACCATCCTCCACTAACCAAGAAGCTATTTCTACTTCGGTAATTGATTCCCCCGGACTCGGGATTTTCATTTCTTTTACCATGATATATCGTTTGTTCTATTTATTTCTTAAAAACTTCATCCATTAACTGCTTCAATCGTGCAGCATGGCGTTTACTTGAGCCAGTTGCAGGTGATGCTGAACTTTTTCTACTAATCAATTCCAAGTCGCCTTTAGGGAAACGTCTTAAAATGTGCGACCATGCGCCCATATTTTCAGGTTCTTCTTGCAACCAATATTTCTGTTTCGCATTTTTATAACCTGCAATTACCTCATCCATTTGCTCATATGGAATCGGATACAATTGTTCCATTCTTACAAATGCAATGGTATCATCACCGCGCTTTTCACGCTCTTCAATCACATCGTAATAAACCTTACCGGTGCAGAACATAATTTTCTCCACCTTAGACTTATCTTTTACCAGCGGATCGTCAATTACCTCTTGGAAACCTCCTTTAGTGAACTCCTCAATTGTTGAAACACACTTAGGATAGCGCAGCAGACTTTTCGGTGTAAATACCACCAATGGCTTACGTATCGGCCTGTGGAGCTGCCTTCTTAGCAAGTGGAAATAATTTGCTGGAGTTGTTGCGTTAGCCACCTGGAAATTGTTCTCAGCATTAGCTTGCAACCAACGTTCCATACGTGCAGATGAGTGCTCTGCTCCTTGGCCTTCGTATCCATGAGGCAATAAAATAACCAATCCATTCATTACCTTCCACTTATCTTCTGCTGCAGATAAGAATTGATCTATAATGATTTGAGCACCATTAAAAAAGTCTCCAAATTGAGCCTCCCAAATGGGTAAGGTATTTGGCATGGCCATAGCGTAACCGTATTCAAATCCTACAACACCGTATTCCGATAATAAACTGTTGTAAATCGTGAATTCACTTCCTTTATTTTCTGTGGTTTTAAGGGGCACATATTCTTCTTCCGAGTCTTCTAACTTAAGCACCGCATGACGATGTGAGAACGTTCCCCGCTCTACATCTTGTCCACTTATTCTTACACTAAAACCCTCATCAAGCAGCGTGGCATAAGCCATTAACTCGCCCATTGCCCAATCTAGCTTCGTACCCTCTTCAAGCATTTTTCCGCGCTCACCAATTAAGCGCTGTACTTTTTTGAAAAACTTCTTATCTTCAGGTAGTTCCGTAATTTTTTTACCTAATGCATTAAATTTTGCTTTGGTAACGGCTGTTTTTGGAGAAGTTTTAAAGTCATCTAAATCGGCCTCTTTTAATCCTTCCCAAGTATGCTCTAAAAAGCTAGTAATTACAGCCAGCTTTTTCTTTTTTGATTTTGACAAATCATCCTCAAGCATTTCTTTAAACTCCGCCTCCAGTTTCTTTTGAGCATCTTTTCCTAAAACCCCCTCAGAAATTAACGTTTCCAAGTAAATGTCTCTTGGGTTTGGGTGTTTGGCAATTGCCTTATACAGCAGCGGTTGCGTAAAACGCGGTTCATCTCCTTCATTATGACCGTATTTACGGTAACACAGTAAGTCAATAAATACGTCTTTTTTAAATTTTTGTCGGTACTCTGCCGCAAGTTTAATGGTATGTACCACTGCCTCAACGTCATCTCCATTCACATGAAAAACAGGAGAAAGCGTAACCTTACCCACATCCGTACAATACGTACTGGTTCTGGCATCAATGTAGTTTGTAGTAAAGCCAATTTGGTTATTTACCACAATGTGAACAGTACCTCCGGTACGATATCCGTCCAGTCCAGCCATTTGGATTACCTCATATACTACACCCTGACCTGCAATGGATGCGTCTCCGTGTATTAATATGGGGCAGATTTTCGATTCATCTTTTAGGTAGCTATCGATTTTGGCACGCGCAATCCCAATTACTACTGGGTCTACAGCCTCTAAATGCGAAGGGTTTGGTGCCAAGGTCATATGTACCTTTTTTCCTCTGTCGGTTTCTACATCGCAAGAATAACCCAAATGGTATTTAACGTCACCATCAAACAAATTGTCTTCGTACTCTTTACCTTCAAACTCAGTAAAGATATCGGCATAAGATTTATTGAAAATATTGGTCAGAACATTCAATCGGCCACGATGTGCCATTCCGATAATAAATTCCTCGATACCCAATTCTGCTCCATGCTCTACTAGGGTATTCAAGGCTGGAATCAACGATTCACCGCCCTCTAATGAGAATCTCTTTTGACCGACAAACTTCTTGTGTAGAAAAGATTCAAAACCTACGGCCTCATTCAGTTTGATAAGTATCTCTAATTTTTCATCCTCTGAAAAGTTAGGCGTATTCTTATTTGGTTCTATTTTATTTTCAATCCATTCTACTACCTCAGGCTGCCGAATATAGGTATACTCAATACCAATTGAAGCGCAATAAGTAGACTCTAAATGGTCAATAATTTCCTTTAATGTTGTGGGCTTTAAGCCAATTTCGACCGCAGCTTCAAAAGTAGTTTCCAAATCATCTTTGGAAAGCCCATAGTTTTCTATGGCGAGTGTAGGTGCGTATTGCCTCCTTGTTCGAACTGGGTTTGTTTTAGTAAATAAGTGCCCCCTCGCTCGATAGTCATTGATGAGTTCAATTACCTTAAACTCTTTTTGAACGTTTTCTGGGATAGCTCCACCTTCCTCAAAATTTGCTTTTGAAAACTCGAAACCTTCAAAAAACTTTTGCCATCCGGATTCAACCGACTCTGGGTCCTTACGGTACTGATTGTATAGGTCTTCAATAGCGTTTACATCACCATTTCCTACGTATGAAAATTTATCCATGAAATCCCTTAAGATTTAGACCCACAAACTTAATACTTTCTGCACATCCAATCATGGGCGGATAACCCATAATAAAAGTGAAAATGCTAATTAATTTCACATATTTGTTCAGATAAAAGCAAGACGATTTGACACCTATTTCTGTTGTAATTATAACTTTTAATGAGGAAAAAAACCTTGAACGGTGCTTGGAATCTGTCCAAAAGGTTGCGGATGACATCGTTGTAGTGGATTCATTTTCTACAGACAGAACTAAAGATATCGCTTTAAGCTTTGGGGCGCGATTTGTCGAGCATCAGTTCGACGGACACATAGAACAAAAGAACTGGGCCATTACACAAGCTAAATATCCACATATATTATCTCTAGACGCCGATGAAGCGTTGGATAAACAGCTGGAGCATTCTATTCTTGAGGTCAAAAAAAATTGGACAGCCGATGGTTATACGATGAATCGTTTAACGAACTGGTGTGGCAGCTGGATTAAACACAGCGGCTGGTATCCAGATAAAAAATTGCGTTTGTGGGATAGTAGAAAAGGCAGTTGGGGAGGAGTTAACCCACACGACGAATACCAAATGAAAGCTGGTGTTCAACTCAAACATTTGCAAGGCGATATACTTCACTACAGCTATTACACTATAAAACAGCACCTAGCTCAGGTGGATTATTTTACAGATATTTTAGCTCAACAATACTTAGAAAAAGGAAGAAAAGCCAGTTGGTTCAAGTTGATCGTAAATCCATTCGTAAAATTTATCGGTTCTTACTTTTTTCAGCGGGGGTTTTTAGATGGCTTTGCCGGCTTCTCTATTTGTATGATATCTGCGCACGCCACATATCTCAAATACGCCAAGCTACGCATGTTAGAAAAGGAGCTTTTGTAAATGAAGCGGGTAGCAATTGCCAGAACAGACAGTATTGGGGATGTAATACTGACCCTCCCAATGGCGGGTGCTATAAAACAGAGCTACCCTAATGTGGAAGTTGTTTTTATTGGAAAAGGATACACCAAAAACGTAGTTGAATGCTGTGTAGAGATTGATGAGTTTGTAGATTGGGAGCAGTTAAAAAGTGCTGGGAATTCAGTAAATGAATTGAAAGCACTCCATTTGGATGCCATTCTGTTTGCCTTACCCAACCTTGAACTAGCGAAAGCCGCCTTCAAGGCTAAAATTCCAAAAAGAATTGGTGTAAGCAAGCGCTGGTTTCATTGGTTGTATTGTAATTTTCGACCTGCTTTTAGTAGAAGAAAAAGCGACCTACACGAAGCCCAACTCAACTTAAAGTTATTAGAACCTCTAATTGCGGAAAGCACTTTTTCTTTAAAAGCAGTTCAAAAGCTATTCAGTTTTGAACCTCAAGTATCTTTACCTGATCGCTTTGAGCATCTATTAAATATTTCTGGTGAATCAATTGTTATTCACCCAAAATCTCAGGGAAGTGCTCGAGAGTGGGGCCTAGATAACTTTAGAAACTTTGCTGAAATTGCTATAGCGAATGGACATACCGTTTTTATAACGGGCACCGAAAAAGAAGGAAAACTCATTCGACCCCATTTCAAATTTAGTAAACAGCTCATTGACTTAACGGGTCAAATGAACCTCTCCGAATTAATCGCGTTTATCAGCAAGGCAAATGGACTAATTGCTGCTAGTACTGGTCCTTTACATATTGCTGCAGCTTTAGGAAGAATTGCAATTGGGCTTTATTCTACACTAAGGCCTATACACCCCGGTCGCTGGGCACCCATTGGCCCCAAGGCTCAAGCATTGACCTATGACGGTCCAATCAATAACAACTTAACCATTGCGAATGACCATACTATAGAACTGATTGATGCTGAGCGTGTTTTTAAAACGTACAAAGAAATCTCTTCAAACGTTTGACTGCGTAGCCAGCTGTTTTTCTTTCTCTGCTCTCATATTTTTATTTTCCTGGGGCTGGCAAAAAAATAAAGCATAAAAAACGGAAAATAAAGTCGCTCCAATTTGCCCTTCAATAGTATCCTCGGTAAGCATAGAAAGAAATAAAATAACGACAAAGGCTATATGGATGGGGTTGTTTTGCGTTCGTAAACTTATCCGCACAAAACACAGCAACAGCGCAAAAAAACCAAATAAACCAAGCGCAACGGAAGTGGTAATAAATTGATTGTGCGGCTTGTACCACACACTTTTATTTAGCTCCGTATTATTGACGCTGTACTTTTTAGCCATTTCTGACAATACTGCTCCAGTTCCATGACCAAAAAACATGGCATCCTGAAAGACTTGCAGGCCCGTAGACCAAAATTCAATTCTTTGAGCAACGGAGTGCCCACTATGACCTCCCGCCCCATGAAAATAATTGTGTAACTCCCATATGGTCTGATACAATCGCTTCTCAAAAGATTCATTTAGAGCATACCTTACATTGGTTTCTCCTTGTTCAATAAGTTGAACCTCTAAATTGGTCAATTGACTTACTGCCACTGAGTCCTTCTTATTCCCTTTGGAGGCAAGAAATCTGTAAAGTGTTGCTCTAATTGGCTCACCAGTACTGCCCTTTTCATCAAACTTATATGTGCTGCGTTTATTCCATTCCTTTCTGCACTCAGGGTCTGTTATGTAAATCCAGACTTGGTGGCCATTCTCAACCATGGCGTTTTCAACCTGGTGTAGGTATACGTAACCGTTTGCGCTGTTCGTTTCAAGCAGTTCAATATCTGCAGGTTGGAATTTTAAAAACGGCTGAGCCACTCGATATATGTATACAACAAAACATACTGAAATGAGTGCAATACCTGAAATAATGAATGGTTTTAACTTCGCTATTGACAACCGACCAAAATCACCCAATATTATTGCAGTAAAAACAGCTATTGGTAGAATAAACAAACCCGTTAATGCTTGAATCTTCCAGAGAACAATCATCAAAGCACAGATCATTAGCCAGTAGAAAACAGAATGAAATATTTTTTTGCTTCGTAATGCATAATACAGCAGCCATACAATGCATAAGTCTAGCATTAACGAAAATCTAATGTGTGGAACCAGTACTGTCGCTAACCTTACATCATAGGTAATGTTTGAGCTGTTGAGCCATACCTGGTATAAAGATATTCCCGCAGAAATGAGTACTCCAGATAAAAAGAAGGTAAATAACACCGCCAACTCCTTTCTAGTAATTCGTTTTTGACTTACCACAAACAGCGGTAACAGCAATAGTGGAAGCTTTATACGTAAACTATCTAAAGCAGGATTGACTTCATTAGAGTAAAGCAACCCAATTGCATAAAGCAAATAAAGTAACCACAGTAACCAAACTGTTTTATTGGATTTGATGCGTATCCACTTACTGCGGAAGTCTGCTGTAAACAGCCAATGCGCTGCCAAAAGCATTTGAGCTAAACTTACTACTACACCAGAGATAGGCAGGCCAAATAACAAGGCAGCTAGACCTAACAGGTAAATATTTCTTTGATGAATGAATTGAGAGAGCATTTGCAACTACAGCTAACGCAAATGAAACACAATTATTGAGTGTGAAAATAAAAAGTATACTACTTCTTAGTTTTAGCAGATGCGGTCAATATTTCGGAGTACTTCTTCGTTTGATTAAGTACCTCAATTGACTCTTTTACCCTCGGGTCGTTCTTCAAATTATGCTGAATTCTTCCTTTTTGATAATAGTAACGCGAAACAATTTCATTTTCCAAAATTTGAGAGATTTCATCTTTATGAAGCTGTAAGTCTTTGTCTTTATTTCCTTTTATTTCTTGAACCAAGTGCTCATAATCTTCACTTATTCTATCAAAATACTTATCGTCTTCCGAAGCCTTTTTTAATTGCTCCAAAACCACCTCTGTTTTTGTAGTGTAGTCGTAATCTTTTCCATCCAAAAAGCTCACAAAATCGTTGTACTGTTTATCAGTGAGTTTAAAAGATTTTGCAGAATCTATTGTGGCATTCTTTTGTTTGAAATCAGAGGCATAATCAAAAATGTGGTTTTTTGCGAGCAATGAAGCGGTTACATCCGCAGCCTCTGGCAAGTCTACCTCTATATCTGGCATAATTCCTTTGCCATCTTTTACCGTTCTGCCGTTAGTTGTCGTAAACTGTTTGCGCAATGAGTCTGCTACCGCAGTTGCTTTACCATCTGTTTTATTTGAATAATCTAGCTTTTGAATGCATCTGCCACTGGGAATGTAATATTTGGCAACCGTTACTTTGAATTGCGAGTTGTAGGTTAATGGTTTTACTTGTTGAACCAGCCCTTTACCAAAAGTTCTTTGTCCAATAACCACTGCCCTGTCTAAATCTTGAAGCGCACCGCTTACAATTTCTGATGCAGATGCCGAACCCTCGTCTACTAAAACAACTAAAGGGATTTCCGTATCCAAGGGGCTATTCAGAGCCTTATAACTTTGTTGCCATTCCTTCATTTTGCCTTTGGTATAAACAATTTCTGTCCCTCGTGGCACAAAGATGTTTACTATGTTGACTGCCTCATTTAAAAGGCCTCCACCATTTCCGCGCAAATCAAAAACAAGCTTGGTTATATTGTGTTTTTCTTTAAGCGCCTTAAATGCTTTAATTACTTCTTTACTGGCTGTTTCTGTAAAGCTCGTTAGCTTTATGTAACCTATTCCCTCGTCTACCAAACCAAAATACGGAACGTCCTTAATTTTTATGTTTTCTCGAGTCAATGTTTTTTCCAATTTTTGACCGTAGCGCTCAATAACCAGATTAACGTCCGTTTTAGCCTGACCTTTTAACAGTGAAGAAATCTCGCTGGTATTTTTTCCTTTAACATCATGGCCATCAATAGCAAGAATAATATCTCCTGCTATTAGTCCAGCATTAAAGGCTGGAAACCCTTCGTAGGGTTCGGCAACTACAACATAGTCTCCTTTTTTTCGAATCAATGAGCCAATACCACCATACTGACCAGTAGTCATAAAGCGGTAATCTTCAATATCACTTTCAGGAATATATACCGTGTAGGGATCTAAGGACTCCAACATGGCATCGATCCCAGTTTTCATCAATTCACCAGGGTTGGTTTCGTCAACATAATAAATATTGAGTTGCTTGTACAGGTTAACGAAAATGTCCAAATTCTTCGAAATCTCGAAATAATTTTCGTTGACCGCCTTGTATGCAACCATTCCGAAAGAACTTGTCACCAAGGCTACACCTAATATCCATTTTTTTGCTTTAGACCATTTCATAGTTCTGCTTGTTTTGCTTCTAGCTTTCGTAAAAGTAGAGTTATTGCTTGCTTAATATCGTTAAAATCTCTTATTCGGCTCTCTTTATACACAAAAGCGATATACCATTGATAGGAGGACTTGCCCGAAACAAAAGGAGAGCTCACATTCATTCGGTAGCCTTCTCGAAGGCGTCTTTTCAAAAGATTGCGATCTACTGCTTTTTTAAAATTTCGTTTGGGTACAGAAAATAAAACCTGCGTCAACTCTTTACTTTCGTCTCCTAGCTCCACTTTATGATATATCAAAGTCAAGATTGAGCCATGAATTCGTTTCCCTTTTGAAAAAAGTAGCGCTATCTTTTTTTTTGATTTTAAGCTATGGCCTCTTCCGAATTGATTATTCATTATGAAACAAAAAAAGGGTGTAAAGCCACCCTTTTTCCAATTTTAATATTTTCTTATCAGTTATTTCTTGTTTACTTTTTTGGCATAAGCCTCAATAGCCATAGTCATACTGGGCGCACTTGGGGTGGGTGCCGGTATATCTACTTTTAGTCCCATTTCCTCTGCAGCCAGTTTTGTAGTTGGTCCAAAACAAGCAATGCGTGTATCGTTTTGTTTAAAATCTGGAAAATTCTGAAACAGAGATTTTATTCCTGAAGGACTAAAGAACACCAATATATCGTAATACACATCGGCAAGATTGCTTAAGTCACTGCAAACCGTTCTGTAAAAAATACCACGTTCATAATTAATCCCAGCTTTTTCTAGCGTCTCTGGAACGGTTGGTTTAAGCACATCAGATGTCGGCAACAAAAACTTTTCTTCCGAATGTTTTTTCAATAACGGTAATAAGTCTGCAAGCTTCAATTTACCGTGAAAAATCTTCCGCTTTCTAAAAACGACGTACTTCTGTAAATAGTAAGCAGTGGACTCCGAGGTACAGAAATACTTCATTGAGTCTGGAATGGTTACACGCATCTCCTCTGCCATTCTGAAGTAATGGTCCACAGCATTTCTACTGGTGAATATTACTCCGCCAAAATCCAACAAGTTTAATTTTTGTTTTCTGAATTCTAATACAGGAACTCCTTCAACATGAATAAACGACCTAAAGTCTACTTTAAGCTTAAGCTTTTCCGCTAAATCAAAATACGGTGACTTATCGTTTTCGGGTTTCGGTTGTGAAACCAATATGGTTTTTACTTTCAAATCCTTCAATTTACGGCCTTTTTAATCCAAATTCTGAAGCTGTAATAAACTCCTTAACTCTTTATTTTACAATGTTTTGTAAGCAAATTTCGCCATAATCAAAACCGGTAAAATTTCAAGTCCGCAAATGTATAAAATAAAATACTTGAGCAGGAAACTTTTCTCTTGCCAGAAACGCAGCGTTAATCGAATGATTCGGTAAGCATAAAGCAATGCAATAATTATAAGCCCGCCGCCAATTAATAAGTAAGAGCTAAGCGGACTAAACAATACCAATACAGCCACGGGTAAAAGAAAAACTGCTGTAGCGGCGTGGCTCAAAAAATTAAAAAATTGAAAGTCATTAATAACGGCTGACATTCCTAGTAACCAACCAATGAGATTATTAATGAATACCTTGAGTAGGTGCAGGGCTAAAAACAGTAAGGCAAAGAGCGCAAAACCATTAAACCCATGCAGCAAAAAGTCTGGGTTTATAAGCACATACAATTCACTTGAAAAAATGGCCACTATTACAAAGTATAAGGTTTCAAATAAAATTACCGTCATACTTTCACTGCTGCGTTCTTCCCGCGTGAGCTGTCCAATAAATCGATTGCTTACAAATGCATTTGCATATTGACTGAGCTTTTTTGAATATGTGCGCCTAAGGATTGCTAGCAATAACAATGCAATTAAAACAACAATTATTTCCCATAGGGGGGCATTATTTTCCTTGAGCTCTTGTTGAATAGAGTGCGCAGAATTGGTAATCAAAAATGATTCCTTGCTATCAACAACTGCAACAGGTTCAATCGAGTCCAGTTGAAGGGTGTCTATCGCTGTTTGATTTGAATCCTGCATAAGTAGCTACAAAATTAACTACTGCAAGGAAGCTAAAATTGAAATACTCTAGAAATATTAAAGCCCAATTTCATACCTCCATCGAGCCAATTTGCTGTGGTGTTTGGTATGTAGTTATTCTCTACAATACCAGCAGCATTGGTCATTGTAATGTGAAACACATGACCTCCTGTTTCTATTTCGACTCCTATTCCCAAGGGGTCGTAATATGCAGTTGGCTGTACGTTTTCTCGGTAATCAGAAACTACATACACGTAATCTAAAATAATTCCGACTCGTTTGGTAATCATAAACCTACCGCCAACACCAAGAGAGAACGTAGCATTTTCATCTTCCAAAACATTTCCTTCTCCGTCTTCCGTTTTTAACACTAGGTTTCTGTAGAGAAAGCCAGGCGCTAATTCAAAGGATAGCCGTTCACTAAACCTTCTAGCTATAATTAATTGAGAGAAATAGGACAACCTATTTTGCCAGTCGTCATATCGCGTATCTAAAGCTTTTTGAGGAGTAATGGCCATGTTACCTAACACCACCAGGGTTAAGGGCACCTTCCGCTCCTTTTGGGCAAGGATTTTATACTTGACATTTCCGTCAATGAGTTCTGAGTATTTACTTCTTCCTATACCTACTTGCAAGTCTTCTGTAAAGCCATAATCAAATGATATTCTAATATCGTCTGAAATATCAAGGCCATATAAATTATGAATACCTCCACCGCTTTTTTCACCGATGGAGCCAAAACGGTGCGTTACTCTAAAGTCCAGCCCATTCTTTTTTACCATGGAGGTGGAGTGTAAATTGACCAGTTTCATAGTTTTCCAAGTAGGGCCAACGCGATAATTTTCCTCAGGTTCCTCTTCTTCCAGCATGTCCATTAAATCGTCTTGAGCATAAGAGGTGAAGTGCACACTAAATGCAACAAATAACAGTAGTAAATACTTCATTTTCAACTACTTTTTGGGTTTTGGGATAAATGAAAAATCAACGGTTACATCAATCACTTCAGCAATATTTTGAAATACAATGGTCGGTATCTCTATGTCGTGATCTTCCAACTTTACTTGAAACTTACTTTTAACTTGAAAACCTTTCTTCGTAACTTCAATTGTTCCACTTAATGTTCGTTGTTGTTCCACACCGTGAATTTTTAAAATACCTTGAGCCGATACCTCATATTTTCCGGGTTTATCAAAATCTACGTCACTTGCCAACTTACCTTTAAAAGTCCCATTCTTGAATTTTTCTGATTCCATGTAGTTTTCGTTGAAGTGTTCTTTCATTAACTCTTTATCGAATTCAAAGCTTTTTATTGGAATAATAAACGCTACATCCTTTGTGTCAATATTCACAAGCGCTCTGGAAGATTTTGTGCTCGCTTCAATATTTTCTAACGGTGCTTCCGAAAAAAACTTCACAAAGGTGGACTCCACAGCATAAATATTTTGCGCCGGAACCCTAAGCAAACCGAATGTAACTGCTAAAATGGTAAATAGTATCTTTTTCATGACTTGTAATTATTTATTGAAACTTTGCTCCTTGATCCATCCAACGCTGAATTTTATCCAATTCACTCTGACTCAAACCACTGGGCGGCATATCTTTTTTTATTAAAACTCTATTTTCAAACTTACCGTTATTCACTACAGCCTTTACATCAGCACTAACGCTATAATCTCCGGGTCCACCAGCACTGGGGTGGCAACTTGCACATTTTGACAATACAAGTGGTTTAATGTCCGTTTCGTAAACCAAAGTGTCGTTTGAACCTTCAAAGCTCGCGCCACAATCTATCCACTTTAATACCGAGGCCTTTTCGTCCTCTGTCAGCTGCGGAGAACCTGCAGGGGGCATTGTTCCAGCTTCCACCCAATTCCTAATGCTGGATAAGTTGCTCCGCAAGATGTTCAAGTCGTTATAGTTCCCAGGGCCAACATTTGAGGGGCCATGACAGGTGATACACTTGGCTTCAAAAATGGATTTTGCGGTAGTTACATAGTTTATATCGTTACACTCGAGATTTGGGTCTCCTTCCAAGGGCTCAGTTGTATCAAAAACCTCTTTCTTACAAGATTGTATACAAAACAATGATAGTATCGAGAAATAGAGTAAAATTCTTCTTTTAAGCATATTCTTTTTGTTGAATAGAAAAGCAATAATGTACCTTTGCAAGTCGTAAATCTAAGCATAAAATTATGAGCACAGACCGTTATCAAGCACACGATTATTATCAAATTGACGAATTTTTAAGCGAGGAGCAAAAAATCATACGTTCTTCTGCCCGTGATTGGCTTAAAAAAGAAGTCTCACCAATAATCGAAGATTACTATGAAAAGGGTGAGTTTCCTAAACAAATAGTCCCTGGACTTGGTTCAATTGGTGCTTTTGGCCCGTATATCCCTGAAGAATATGGAGGAGCCGGCTTAGATCAAATTTCTTACGGTCTGTTAATGCAAGAATTGGAGCGCGTGGATTCGGGTGTGCGCTCAACAGCCTCTGTACAAAGCTCATTGGTCATGTACCCTATTTGGAAATACGGATCTGAAGATCAGCGGAAAAAATTCTTGCCAAAACTTGCTACAGGTGAATGGTTAGGGTGCTTTGGTTTAACGGAACCAGACTATGGCTCTAACCCTTCTGGAATGATTTCAAACTTTACCGATCAAGGCGACCATTTTTTACTAAATGGAGCAAAAATGTGGATATCAAATGCTCCGTTTGCTCAAGTTGCAGTGGTATGGGCAAAAGATGAAACGGGCCGTATACATGGTTTAATTGTAGAGCGAGGAATGGAAGGTTTTTCAACCCCCGAAATGCACGGAAAGCACTCCTTGCGTGCCTCTGCTACTGGCGAGCTAATTTTCGACAATGTAAAAGTGCCTAAAGAGAATTTACTTACCGGTAAATCTGGTTTAGGAGCACCATTGAGTTGTTTAGATTCGGCACGATATGGAATTGCTTGGGGAGCAATTGGCGCTGCATTAGATTGCTACGATTCAGCCTTGCGATACTCAAAAGAGCGCATTCAGTTTGACAAACCCATCGGCGCATTTCAGTTGACTCAAAAGAAGTTAGCAGAAATGATTACAGAGATTACCAAAGCACAACTGCTTACTTGGCGTTTAGGTGTACTGCGAAATGAAGGAAGAGCAAGCACCGCTCAGATCTCAATGGCTAAGAGAAACAATGTAGATATGGCGATAAAAATAGCACGTGAAGCACGTCAAATACATGGCGGCATGGGAATTACTGGTGAGTATCCATGTATGCGTCATATGGCAAACTTAGAATCCGTTATTACCTACGAGGGTACACACGACATTCACTTATTAATCACAGGTGCCGATATAACCGGGATTCCTGCTTTTAAATAAAGGGTTTTGATTACTTTTTTCGGGTAATGGTATAGTCTACCATTTTAATCAAGCTCGCTCGGGCTGAATTCTCTGGCATTTGCAATAAAATCTCTTTTGCTTTTTGGGTATAGTCGTGCATTATTTTTTCGGCGTATTCAATTCCACCTTGCTCCTTTACAAAGTCAAATAGTTCAGCAACTTTCTTTCGATTGGTATTGTGGTTTTTTACAATGTTAATCATTTGACGCTTTTTCAGCCAGCCCACTTTATTCAATGCATAAATAAGCGGCAAGGTCGTCTTTTTCTCTTTAATATCGATACCTACAGGCTTTCCAATATCTTGCCCATATCCATAATCGAACAAATCATCTTTGATTTGAAAAGCTATACCAACGTTTATTCCAAATGCATGCATAGCATCTATTTCCTTCTGATTGTCTGTCACTGAAGCGGCTCCAGCAGCGCAACATGCAGCAATTAAAGTCGCCGTTTTGCCTCGAATGATATCATAGTAAATGGATTCGTCCATATTTAATGTGCGAGCCTTCTCCATTTGTAACAATTCTCCCTCGCTCATTTCCTTTACGGCGCGAGATACAATTTGTAACATTTTATATTCTTCATTATCTACCGCTAATAACAGCCCTTGAGACAGTAAATAATCGCCTACGAGTACCGCAATTTTATTTTTCCAAAGTGCGTTCAGTGAGAAAAAACCTCTTCGTTTGTGCGCATCATCAACTACGTCATCATGTACTAAAGTTGCGGTATGTAGTAACTCAATTAACGATGCTGCATGATAAGAGGAGTCGCTTAGCTGACCAAAAACTTTTGCAGATAGAAACACGAACATGGGACGCATTTGCTTACCCTTACGTTTTATGATGTAATGCGTAATCTTGTCCAATAATGGCACAGTGCTTTTCATCGAAGACCGAAAGCGATCTTCAAAGACCTGCATCTCTGCCTTAATAGGCTCTTTTATTTCTTCAACTACAGACAAAATCGAGGTTATACTTCAAAAGTATAGGTTAATACAACTTGATAAATGGTATTGTTATAATATTTCCTCGAAGAGTACCAATTGTTTTGGTTTTTTGGGAGTTTCCGGCCGTTGACCCAAATGCGCTAACTCTAAATGATTTCTACAGATATTGAAGAAACTCTTTTCTCTCAATTTTTTTTGCACCCAGACTTTCCAAATGCGCTGTGTATACCTGACAATCGATCAACTTGTAATCGGACTGCATAATAAAGGAAAGAAAGCCATATTTGCTCGCGTTACTTTCCTTTGCAAACATGCTTTCCCCACAAAAAACACCATTGCCTACATCTACTCCATAGAGTCCACCAACCAAATTGTTTTCCTTCCAAACTTCAATAGATTTGGCGTATCCTAAATCAAACAGTTGCTTATAAGCTGCTATCATTTCTTCAGTAATCCAAGTACCAAATTGCCCTTCGCGCTTAGTAGTAGAGCAATTGCGCATCACTTCCTCAAAACTCGAGTTCACAGTCACGTTGAATTTCTCTTGCTTAAATAAACGCTTCATGCTTTTAGAAACCTTCAATTCTTCAGGGAATAGAACGAACCTAGGATTGGGTGACCACCATTGAATGGGCTCCCCTTCATTGAACCAAGGAAAAATGCCTTTAGAGTAGGCTAATTTTAAACGTTCTGAGGTCAAATCTCCACCAACAGCAAGTAAACCATCAAAATCTGCTTGCGCGGGATCTGGAAATTCCTTTTTATCTTCTAACCTATGCATAGGAAAGGCAAATTTAAAAATTTGTGTAAAAAATAAAAATTGTACTCCCCTATAAACCAGACGCCTACACCTTTAATATAGCTTTATTTTTATTAGCCAACTGTCCGCATGCTGCGTCAATATCTTTTCCTCTACTCCGCCGGACCTTGGCTACAATTTTTTGTTTTGTCAAAAAATCTACAAAGGCATCTACACGTTCTTCTGGTGATTTAGCAAATTGCTCATCGTCGGTAGAGTTGTACTCAATTATGTTCACTTTAGAGGGTACTCGTTTGCAGAAACGAACAAGGTCTCTTGCGTCGTCGATACTGTCATTAAAGTCTTTGAATATGATGTATTCAAAGGTTAGCATTTGCTTTGTTTTTGAATAGTAATAGTTCATTGCGTCGGCCAACTCGTCCAGATTATTTTGATCGTTAATGGCCATAATTTTACTGCGTTTTTCATCATTTGCAGCGTGTAAGGAGAGTGCCAAATTAATGCGTGATCCATCGTCACCCATTTTTCGAATCATCTTCGAAATACCAGCAGTGGAAAGTGTAATTCTTCTCGGAGACATACCAAGCCCATCTTCGCTCGTAATCATATTTACTCCTTTCATTACTTCACTGTAATTCAGCAAAGGCTCACCCATACCCATCAACACAATGTTGGTCAAGTTTTTTTCGTAATTTTTCTGGGCCTGGTTGTTTATCTCCACTACTTGGTCTACAATTTCTGAGGCAGTTAAGTTTCTAAGCCGCTTTAGCTTTCCCGTTGCACAAAAGCTGCATGCAAGACTGCAACCAATCTGTGAAGAAATACAGGCCGTCATTCGTTTTTCAGTTGGAATCAGCACTCCTTCAACAATTTTTTTATCGGCTGTTTCGAAGGCGGATTTTATGGTTCCATCTCCACTTACCTGCTCATCCTTAACAGAAATAGGAAGTATTGAAAAATCATTTTCCAGGCTTTCTATAATCGCCTTGGGCAGGTTATTCATGTCCTGAAACGAACGAACATGTTTCTTCCAAAGCCAATGGTAGACTTGTTTGGCGCGAAATTTTGGCCAACCGTATGTATCTAAATGAGCTTGAAGTTGCTCGAGATTAAAAACCCGTATATCTTTCTTTTCACTATTCATAAATCACTTAGGGCTCTTGCTAATTTTAAATCTTCTTTGGTGGTTATTTTTATGTTATTACGTTCGCCCGCTATCAAGTTTATGACTGCTCCCAACTGCTCAACAACACTGGCATCATCTGTAAGGTTTTTGCTATAAGGTTGACTATAGGCCTCTTCAATCAATTTATATTGAAAAGTTTGAGGCGTTTGAATGGCTCGGTATTTTGCACGATCTACCCAATTGTATTTTTCCTTATCGAAGACGCGCAAAGTATCTACAACTTCTGTTGCTGGTATAGCATTTCCTTTTTCTTGAGCAGCAGCGAAACACTTATCAATTAAATCGTTGCTAATTAAAGGGCGCACAGCATCGTGTATAGCAACCAAATCGTTGGGCATTGCGTTTATGGTTTTGAGGCCATTGGCCACAGATTGGTAGCGTGTTGCTCCACCAAAAGTAACCTGCACTCTTTCTAGCTTTGGTAGTTTTTTCCACAAGTACTCATGTGCCTTTGGTATTACCACTGTAACCTTTAACTGGGCATCATTTTGCAAAAACTTGGTTATAGTATGTTCTAAAATAGTTTTATCTCCAATAGACAAAAACTGTTTAGGTATTTGAGATTGCATTCTGGAACCTGAGCCTCCAGCAACTATTATGACATATTTTTTAGCTCCCATTATAAACAAAAAAAGGAGCTATAAATATCTCCTTTCTTTTCCACAATCAATATTCTATCGCATTAAATAATTAGCATTGCGTCTCCATAAGCCAAAAACCGATACTTCTCTTCAATGGCAGTTTTGTAAGCTTTCATCATCAAATCATAGCCTCCAAAAGCACAAACCATCATTAATAAGGTAGATTCAGGTTCGTGGAAGTTCGTTACCAAACAGTTTGAAACTTTGAAGTTGTATGGAGGGAAAATAAACTTATTGCTCCAACCTTCATAAGGCTTTAGTTCTCCCAAGGTAGAAACTGAGCCTTCCATAGCTCTTAGTACTGTTGTTCCGATTGCACAAACTTTCTTCTTTTCAGCTTTCGCTCGATTTACACGGTCGGCACATTCTTGAGAGATAATCATCTCCTCAGAGTCCATTTTATGCTTAGTTAAATCTTCAACATCTACAGGTCTAAAAGTGCCCAAGCCAGTATGTAAAGTCATCATAGGGAAGTCTACTCCCAAAATCTCAAAGCGTTTGAGCAATTGCTTACTGTAATGTAAGCCTGCAGTAGGAGCTGCTACAGCCCCCTCATACTTTGCAACTACTGTCTGAAAACGATCTTCATCTTCAGGCTCGACAGGTCTAGAAATGTATTTAGGGAGTGGCGTTTCACCCAATGAGTAAAGGGTTTCCTTAAAGTCTTCATATGGACCATCAAACAAGAAGCGCAATGTTCGTCCACGAGAAGTGGTGTTATCAATAACCTCGGCTACGAGCTCATCATCTTCTCCAAAATAAAGTTTGTTTCCAATTCGAATCTTTCTGGCAGGATCTACCAAAACATCCCAAAGGCGACTTTCTTTATTTAATTCTCTGAGTAAGAACACCTCAATAACTGCCCCAGTTTTTTCTTTGTTTCCATACATTCTTGCCGAAAACACTTTGGTATCGTTCATTACCTTGATGTCTCCTTCTTCGAAATAATCTAGAATATCCTTAAATTCTTTGTGCTCTATCTCACCAGTTTCACGATGCACGACCATTAATCGAGATTCGTCACGATTTTTAGCGGGGTGCTGTGCGATTAGTTCATCAGGTAATTCGAACTTAAATTCGGATAATTTCATTCCCATAGTACAAGAATTTTATGTTTACAAAAAAGCGGATGCAAAAGTATAAATTACAAGGAGATACAGAAGTTCTATTTATCGGAGGTGTTCAGGATTTACAATTACCTACTGTAGATAAGGCAAGACGAGGTTTTAAAGGTTTTTACAATTAGCTCCGATACAATTATGACTACTTTCGCTTGTCGATAATCTATGAAAAACGGTTTTTTTAATACCAGTATCTGGCCAATAGTTTTAGCCGTAGTTTTTGCATTTGGGTACTTTTTTGGATCATTTTTCCCAAATCAGGACAGCACAACCATATCCTCCTTTCCGGTAAGCAAGCAGTCTAAACTCAACCAGATTCTCAATTACATCAATAACGAATATGTAGATAGCACCGATCGGGAGCAGCTGGTTGATGAAACCATTGAAAATTTACTACAAAAGCTAGACCCTCACTCTTATTACATATCGGCAGCAGACCTACAAGCGATGAACGAACCCTTAGAGGGAAGCTTTGAAGGAATAGGGGTTCAGTTTAGTATTCAAAAAGATACTGTTGTAGTCATAACGCCAATATCAGGAGGCCCAAGTGAACAAGTTGGGGTGGCCTCTGGAGACCGAATAATCAATGTAGATGGTGAGTTGATTGCTGGTAATGGAATTAAAAATGCAGACGTCATGCGCTTATTGAAAGGTGAGGGTGGCACTGAAGTTGAAATTGATGTACTAAGAAATGGGAAAAAGGATTTATTGAATTTTTCCATAACACGCGGTAAAATACCCATCTATTCGGTAGATATAGGTTATATGATAGATGACACGGTAGCCTATGTAAAGGTGAGCCGGTTCTCAAGAGAAACCTTTGCTGAGTTTCAAAAAACCTACAACGAGCTGTTGAATCAAGGCATGAAAAAAATGGTATTGGACTTGAGAGGAAATGGTGGCGGATTTATGGATGCTGCCATCGATATGGTGGATCAGTTTTTAGAAGAAGATGAGTTAATTGTCTATACAGAAGGAAGAGCCCGTCCAAGAAAAGAATATTTGGCTACTAGCTCTACTGACTTGAAAAACATTTCGCTATGCATTCTTATTGACGAAACTTCTGCTTCAGCCAGCGAAATTGTGGCTGGAGCGATTCAAGATAACGATAGGGGAGTGATTTTAGGTCGTCGCTCTTTCGGAAAAGGGTTGGTACAGGAACAATCCAGTTGGCCAGATGGAAGTGCTACTAGACTTACAATTGCTAGATACTACACCCCTTCGGGCAGATGCATTCAAAAGTCATACGACAAGGGAATAAAAGCCTACCAAAAAGAGGTGTATGAGCGCTACGAGCATGGTGAAATGGATACAGAAGATAGCACAGTAGTAAAAGATAGTACGGTTTATAAAACCCGACAAGGACGGTCAGTATTTGGGGGTGGTGGCATTACTCCGGATGTATTTATACCAATAGACACTGCTGGTGGAAGTATTTTGTTGTCTCGTATTTTCTATTCCGGATCGTTTTATCAGTTTGCTTTTGACTATGCAGATGCACAAAGAGAGGATTTGGAAGGGTATGGAAACGCTAAAACTTTTATCGAGAACTTTAAGTATGAAGGGGAGGTTGAAACAAATTTTCTGAATTTCTTGAAGAACCGAAACATTTCAATCAACGAGGAGCAATACGAAACTTCTAAATCGATAATTTCTGTTAGGGTACGCGCCGGAATTGGACGAAATATATTTGGAGACGAGGCGTTTTTTCCCATACTGCACGAAATTGATGAAACGGTACAGAAAGCTACGAGCGCTAGCCTCCAATCTGAAGAGCTTCTGTAATCCTGTAGGCCTCGTTTAAGTAAAAGGTTAGGTCAGGAGGCGACGCAACTCCCGTTGGACGTATTCTTTTTTCACCTAAACGCACTACGATAAGGTCATCCGAAGGAACAACGGCAATGTATTGACCCAAAATACCTCGTGCGTAAAAAACCTTCTTACCTTGGTGATTGTGCAGCCACCAATGTAGTCCGTAACGCTCAGTCGGCTTGCCATCTACATCTACTATTGGGGCCTTTGATATAGAAGCCTCAACAAATGAAGGATCAACGATGGTATCCCCGTTCCAAATTCCTTTTTGAAGGTACAATTTGCCCAATCTGGCAAAATCTCTTGCATTGCTGTTAAAGCAACAAAACCCCTTTTCATTACCATTCGCATGATCTAAACTCCATAAGGCCTTGTACTTTGCGCCAATTGGTTTCCAAATGGCCTGAGAAACAAACTCTGATGTAGGCATTCCACTGACCTCCGCTATCAAAAAACTGAGCAATTGACTATTTCCGGAGCGGTACTCAAATTTTTCACCTGGCTTTTCAGTTACCTTGTAAGAATAGGTTAATTCAAGCAGATCTGTTCCGTAGTTTGCTTTTGCTGGATAAGCAAAGGGATTAATATAATTTTCGTCAAAGTTGATTCCTGAACTCATTTGCAACAAATGCCTAATGGTTAAATTCGGATAGGATGAAACATCAAGTTGGGGCAGGTAATCGGAAACTTTATCGTCAATTCCTCCGATTTTCCCCTGTCGAATCAATTGACCAATGGCCATATTCAAAATACTTTTAGCCATTGAAAAAGAGTTACTTAAACTCTTTTTTGAGTAACCATCCCAATAGGACTCATGGACAATTTTGCCGTGCTTAATGACTAAATATGCTACTGTGTTAAGCTCCTTAAACTTAGTAGCTGCCTGCTCAGACAACTCCTTATTGTTGTAGTCGTTGCTCACTTTCCAAGGTTCATGAGTACCAACATTTACACTTCTGTTTTCAAAAGCACTATACTCGTCAATAGATGGACCTAATTTACCCTTAAGCACCGTTTGCTTAAGTGTTTTGTATAAATGTAAGTTGTTTGTAGCAAGTAGTGTTAAATGGAATAGAATGGCTACTATTACAACAATTCCTAGTCTCTTTAAAAGCTTCATTACTTCTCTATCAGCTCAAACTTAAACAAATCGGATAGTTGTTGCACTAACTTCCCGGACAGCTCTTCAATAGGAATTTTTCTACCCAATTCTCGCTCTAAAGACGTCACTTGCTTCCCTTCTATTCCACAAGGTATGATATTACCAAAAAAAGATAAGTCGTTGTTTACATTCAAGGCTAGTCCATGCATAGTAACCCAGCGTGAACAACGAATTCCCATTGCGCATATTTTTCTAGCTTTATTTGGTGTTTCTGCATCCAGCCAAACACCCGTGTACCCTTCATACCTGCCTGCTACTATTCCATATTCTGCTAGTGTTCGGATTACGGCTTCCTCTAAATACCGAAGGTACTTGTGTATGTCGGTAAAAAATTTTTCTAAATCAAAAATTGGATATACCACCAACTGACCTGGACCGTGGTGCGTTATATCTCCGCCCCGGTTTATTTTGTAATAAGAAATGCCCAGCTCTTTTAGCGTATCGTGCTTCGCCAATAAATGCGATTCATCGCCACTTTTACCCAAGGTATATACCAAAGGATGTTCGCATAGTAATAAATGATGCCTTGTTTCACCAGGGCTGGGTAGGTTTTTTCTCTGGGCTAATTTTACATCTACATTCTGTTTACAGAGTTGCTCTTGATAATCCCAGCCTTTTTGGTAATCAATTAAACCAAGCTTTTCAAGAATGACCTGCTCCAAACGCTAGATATTTGCCAACTTATTTTTTAACTCTGTTATTACATCTACTTCTACAGGGTCAATTCCTTTATGCTCTGCTAAATAGACAGAAGCCCAATCTGTAATGGAAATCAAGTAATAAGCATTGGTTACATCCGAATCAAAGTCTGCCATAAGTTCTGAACAAACTGCACCTTTTGATTGCATCAACGATTTACTGAAGTTCATTCGTTCAGAGGTTCGGAAATAATCGTTTTTAGTACGCAAAAAAACAGGAGCTATCTCAGCATGCTGCTCTGCCCAACCCACCAGTTCATTGTGATTCATTTCTGGAACTGGACTAGCCCAAGCAAGCATTTTAGAGTTCTCATTTATTTGTTGCTTAAACCGCACAGCGACACCTTCCATTCTTGCCGCAGCATAGATAACTGGAGTTTTATTATACAGCTTTTCTTCCAGTTCTTTCGCTTGACTCTGTATAGATTCAATATGCTCATCGATACAATTTGGCACAGCAGACAAATCCTTAATTACTTTATTATCCACTAAACCATAATTTGCCAACAAATGAAAAAGCAATGTGCTTGAATACCCAAAAGCTGCTCTTGGTGGGAATCCTTCAGGCATTAAAATGTGATGATAACCTTTTTCTTTAGCTCGAGCCAATAACTTGCCTCCAGAGGTTAAGCAGGCGATTGTAGCGCCTTTATTCTCAGCAATTTCAAGTGCTTCAAGTGTTTCTTCAGTATTTCCAGAATAAGATGATGCCACAAATAATGTTGTGTCATTGATAAACCCGGGCACTGAATAATCTTTGTTTACCACCATTGGAATGTGGCATGTTGGAGCCGCTATTTGAGCTGCTATTGTGCCTCCAATTCCGGAGCCACCTAAGCCACTGACAACAACATTCGAAAATTCTCTGTCCTTTTCATTCCACGCATACCTTTCAGCTATCTGAAACGCATCTCTCATGTGATTTGGAAAATCTTGAACTAATGTCTTCATAAGGCGAATTAAAAAAAAGCCGAACAATGTCGGCTTTTAAATTTCTACTGTTTGATAAATTTTCGACTGTAATTTATTTCAGCACTTTGCAATCTGAAAAGGTATGCTCCGGTTGAAAATTGAGAAAAATCAACCTCTATCATCGCGTTTGGCTGCAATTCTATTTCAGAATTAATAAGCTCATTGCCACTCAAATCATAAACCAACAATGCAGCTATCCCATCGAATGTTGAGTTGTTTACAACCATTTTTTGTGCATTGGAATTGTAGAACGCCTCAATACCGGCATTCGCCTGTTCAGTAGTATTCAAATTTAAATCTCCACACGTAGTATCTACATGAGAAGTCACTGTAATTTCCTCGGTACAATCTAAATCATTAAAAGCAGTAATTTTAAAGGTTGTTGTTTTAGGGTAAGTGAAAGACTTCGTTGTCCTTGCTGAAATAACCGTATTCCATTCAATTCTTGATGAATTTGAATTTACAACAATAGTATCTGGATCACCTTTACACAACCTATTAGCTGGTGAACTGGTTTGACTTACCAAAGTTAATGTTGGAAGCTGACTCACTCTCAAAGTAATTTCTTCGCTAGTTAAGCAACCTTCGTAGACTCCGATAACGCGAACGGTGACATCATTTGCAGGCAGCAATGTTACCGTTGGAGAAGTTGTATCGTTACCTACTATTGCCGAAGCAGGTGACCATCTATAATAATCACAACGCGCCGCTTGAGCAGTTCTAGATTCTCCTCCACACAAAACAGTATCTGTATTGCCCACCAAATTCAATGTTACATACTTCGCTGGTTGGGCGATCGTTCTAATCAATTGCACAGCATTCGTAACGCAACCATTTGTACCAATCACTCGAACATTATAATTTGCCGCTGTAGTTGTTATCCCTGTCATCACGCTATCGGTAGCACCAGAAACAATCATTGAATCACTTGTCCAAAGGTATGCCGCGTGCCCTGGTGTAGCCGTAATTGAAAACTCTTGACCCGCACAAGCAAAGCGATCATCTGAAGGGAATCCATTAGAAAATACTTTAAAGTTAACAGTAGGAAGCGCCTGAGTAACTACCTGCTTACCTGCTGTACTTGAGCAACCGTGAGCATCCGTTCCCATTACCCATAAACTATCACCAGAAGCAACAATCGCCAAGGTAGAATCTCCAGATCCAATAATGTTAGTTCCTCTGTAATAAGTGTAGGTCGCTGCACCACTACCTTTTATTGATATAGTATCGCGCACACAAGCAGTATCAGCAGATATTGCAATGGATACACTGGGCAGCATACGAACTACAATTGTTTTATATGCAGTGTCCGCTACACCAGCAGAGTCTCCAATTACTCTGAACTTAGTGGAAACTTGGGGCTTTAACCATGCGGTATCGTTAGAAACCGTATCCACATACATAGTAGAACCTAAACTGTCTGACCAAGAAAAGCTTACGCCACTTACTCTTGAGCTCGTTGCATAGGCCATTACACTATCTCCAAGACATATTGTATCGTTTCCCATTGTCATTATTGAGGTTTGAGCACTAGACCCAAAACTGAACATAATACCAACCAAAACAAGTCCGATTCCGCTTATTGATTTCATCGCTTTCTTTAAAGAATGCTTCATAAATATTCCTTTAATTATTCAAACCTCCAAAACTATGCACTTTAGGCGTACCATACAACATCAACTTTATATTCGCTATTTGGACTAAAATAGTCCAAAAAACAATTAATATAACTCTCAAATCCCTCATTATAATTGGTTGATTATCAATTTTTTGATCGAATAAAAGCATGCAATGCGGTTAAATTTGGTTAAGCAAAGGCTACGCTTTCAGCACAGAAGTACATTTGCATTCTAATTTAATTCTTGTGAATAATAAATTAATTTCTTGGCTCATAAGCGGTGTAGTGTTTTCCATTGTGGCGCTCATCAGTATTCAACTTTTTTGGATAAATAGAGCAGTTTCTTTGAGCAACGAGGAATTTGATAGATTGGTTCACAAAGCCTTACTTGATGTTGTAGACGTACTCGAACAAGAAGAGGCACTAAAGAAAATAAAAACACATCAGCAAGGAAGGTTTCTATTTACTACCGAAGACTCGGTGAGTAATTCGAGCATAGTTCAAGATTCAACATACAAATATCTGTTGTTTAAAGAATTAGAAAAAAAAGACGCTGGAATTGAAGTAAGAGTAGTTGAAGAGCAGGGTGGAAAAAAAACGGTAACGGACTACATTACTGCAGGCCAACATAGAGCCGATATTGAAGATTCTGAAGATAACCTCTCCTATCACACCGATGGAAATGAAGGGGAAAGCTATTACTCCAGTGACTTAAAAGTAAACCTAGATACTGCGGTAAGAAAACAGCTTGTAAACAAAACAGTACTGGTGAGTGATATAGTGCGTAGTTTGATGGAAGTAGACTTATCTGAACGTATTGAAGACAGGGTTGATAATGTCCGTGTAGATAAATTATTGCGGAAATTCTTACTCGAGCAAGGTATAAACCTACCATACTATTTCGGCGTCTACAATGAAAATCACGAGCTAAAAACTGGAAACTTTACCGATACCACACTTACCCAAGACCTTCAGTCATTTGAAGTGAAATTATTCCCGAAAGACATTCTAGGACAGCGCGCTACTCTAAAAATATTTTTTCCAAAACGTTTGAAGTATATTTTTAGTTCCGTATCCTACCTGCTGTTTTCCAGCTTACTCATTATCATTTTAATTCTTGTTGCGTTTTATTACAGTATCCGAACCATTCTGAAACAGAAGAAAGTTTCTGAAATAAAAAACGACTTTATAAACAACATGACGCACGAATTAAAAACACCAATTTCTACTATCTCATTGGCCTGTGAAGCATTAAGTGACCCAGATATCAGTGCCACACCGAGTTTAATGAATCGTTACATTGGCATCATTGGTCAAGAGAACAAACGATTAGGGGTTCAAGTCGAAAACGTTTTAAAAAGTGCCATTTGGGGGAGTAAGGCATTTAAAATGAATACTGAACCTGTTAATATTCACAATATTATAGAACAAGCGGCAGCTAAATTTGAAATGCAGTTGGGCGAAAAACAAGGGGCACTGCAATTAGAGTTAAACGCGAAAACGGACAGGCTAATGGCCGACAGGGTGCACATAACGAACTCTATTTACAACCTCATTGATAACGCCATAAAATATACACCAGAGCAACCGAAAATAACCGTGAAAACCAAAAACGAAAAGGACAATTTAATTATTTGTGTCACCGACAATGGTATTGGAATTAGTAAAGAAAACCAGAGTAAAATTTTTGATAAGCTGTATCGAGTTCCAACGGGTAATTTACACGATGCCAAAGGGTTTGGGCTTGGGTTAAACTATGTGAAAACAGTTGTAGAAAGGCACGACGGAGATGTAAAAGTAACGAGCAAATTGAATAAAGGAAGTACTTTTACCATCACAATACCAATGAATAATATTGAAGAGTAATAGCTATGGAAAAAGAAGACATTAAACTACTAGTTGCAGAAGACGATCACAATTTAGGAGATTTACTTTCTGAGTATTTAACTGCTAAAGGTTTTTCTGCAGATTTGCGCAGAAACGGCAAAGAGGCTTTAGAGGCCTTTAGAACCAGTCATTACGATTTGTGCATTTTTGATGTAATGATGCCAGAAAAAGACGGGTTTACTCTTGCAAAAGATGTATTAAAAATCAACCCCGAAGTTCCAATTATCTTCTTGACTGCTAAATCTATGAAGGAAGATAAAGTTGAAGGTTTTAAGTTAGGTGCGGACGACTACTTAACCAAGCCTTTTAGCATGGAAGAATTGCTGATGCGTATTCAAGCTATCTTAAAAAGAACGCGAAAAGAGAGGGATCACCAGAAACAAGAGCAGTTCGAAATTGGTCGTTTTAATTTTAATTCCAAATTACAAGAACTGATTATTGACGATGAAACACAAAAACTTACTTCCAAAGAAAACGATTTATTGAAGCTTCTTGCGCTGAATCTAAATGAAGTAACGGACAGAAGTTATGCTTTGAATCGTATTTGGGGGGATGACTCCTATTTCAACTCAAGAAGCATGGATGTGTACATTACCAAGCTTAGAAAATATTTGAAAGCAGACGATAACTTGGAAATCGTCAACGTACACGGAAAGGGTTTTAAGCTGTTGACAAAGGACTAAATCAACGGCATACCATATAATCTTGAGTATTTAGATTTACTCAAATGAAATTAGGACTTGGTTTTTTTCTACCGCTTGTCCTTTTTTTATGTCTACACTTTTGACTATTCCATCAGCTGAAGCTTTGATATTATTTTCCATCTTCATTGCTTCAAGCACTAACAAGGGATCTCCTTTGGACACTTCGGTTCCAGCTTCAACCTTTATATCTAATACCAAACCTGGCATTGGCGCTTTTAAATCATCGGCCTTGGCCTCCATCATGCTGGACATGCCCAATTGATCCAATAACTCATCAAATTTTGATTTTGCCTGCATGGTGTATTTATGGCCATTAATACTTACCGTATACGTTTTTGTATCCGCATCCTGCTCCAAAATGAAAACATCATAGCCTATTCCATCACGAATCACATGAAAAGCATTCGGTCCTTCAGAAACCATGTCCAACTCTACTTCAACTCCATCCAAAGTGAGCGTGTTGTTAGTCTCGACTACATAAGTGTTTTCCTTGCCAATTATTTTTGTCATAATCTTAAATTCTGAAATTCAAAAATAGTGCTATTATTAGGTATTCATCAACTAAATTCTGTTGTAAAGCTATTCAACGAGTTGGTTTTAATAATTCATAGAATTCTAAATTTGCTTATGCATAAAATTATTTTACTTCTTTCAGTATGTTTATTATTCAGCTGTGGAACAACGCAACCAGTTAGCGAATCCGTTGACAAATCAACAAACCCTAAGACTGCTCAAAAAAGTAAAGCGCAAGCAACACAAGAACAATACCGAGCTACTACTCCACTAATTTGGGACCTTATTCATACCCAACTAGAAGTGAGTTTTGATTTAGATAAAGAAACCGTGAACGGCGAAGCGACATTAATCTTAAGCCCGCATTTTTATCCTCAAAGAACACTTATACTAGACGCAAAAGCTTTCGATATTCATGAGGTAAAGCTTCAGAACGACACTGTAAATTCATGCACTTATAAGTATACAGGCAGCCAATTAATAGTAGCTTTTAATGCGTCATACCTTGCTTCAGATACAGTGGAGCTATTTATTCAGTACACTGCAAACCCCAACGAAGTGGTAGAGCGCAGCGGCAAAGCCATTAGGGGTGGTCAGGGCCTTTATTTCATTAATGCACAAAATAAAATTCCCAATAAGCCGATACAAATTTGGACTCAAGGGGAAACTGATTTCTCTTCCTGCTGGTTTCCCACCTTAGATGAGCCCAATCAAAAAACTTCCCAAGAAATAGCCATTACTGTTCCCGACACCCTAAAAACTTTGAGCAACGGAGTATTGGAGTTTTCTACAGAAAACGGAGATGGCACGCGGACTGACTTTTGGTCACAAAAGAAGCCCCACTCTCCATACCTTTTCATGTTAGCGGTTGGTAACTTTTCTGTGCACAAAGAAGATTGGCGCGGACTTGATGTGAGTTATTATACGGAGCCAGCCTACAAAACCGATGCGCCAATTATTTTTAAAAACACCCCGAAAATGCTTGAGTTTTACTCCAATAAACTGGGCGTTGTTTTTCCATGGGATAAATATGCGCAAGTTGTGGTGCGCGACTTTGTATCCGGTGCTATGGAAAACACTTCCGCCACCTTGCACGGCGAATTTGTTCAACGACATGCCAAAGAATTATTGGACTATCCGCAAGACGGTATCATCGCTCACGAATTATTTCATCAATGGTTTGGAGACTTAGTGAGCTGTGAAAGCTGGTCTAACCTGGCACTTAACGAAGCATTTGCAACCTATGGAGAATACCTGTGGGTAGAACACAGCGAAAACGCTTTTGAAGCGCAAAAAAATATCGACGGTAAGCTTAAAAGCTATTTACAAGAAGCTGAATTTAAAAATGTTGATCTTGTTCGTTTTCAATATGAGGATAAGCTGCATATGTTTGATCGACACACCTACTCAAAGGGGGCGTGTATTTTGCATCAGCTTCGCAACGTAATAGGTGACGATGCGTTTTTTACTGGGCTTAGAGAATATCTGAATCGTTACGCACATTCTTCGGCAGAAATGCACCAATTGCGCATTGTAATGGAAGAGGTTACTGGCAGAGACCTAAATTGGTTTTTTAAACAATGGGCTTTCGACAATGGGCACCCAAAACTTACCGTTACCTACCATTACGATTCACTGAAGTCGCAGAATTTTCTGGTAACAAAACAAACTCAAGACCTCAATGAATTTCCATTATATCAGCTACCCATCCGCGTAAAGACACATTTTGATGAAGAAAAAACTTTAGATAGTATCTGGATAAAGAACGAAGTGGATACTTTTTACCTTAAAGGGAACACTGCATTAAATTGGGTGAATTTCGATAGTCAAAACTACTTACTTGCAGAGGTTCAAGAACCAAACAAAACGGCCAATCAGTGGTTGATGCAATTTAAATCTAGCAACAACTATCGAAAACTGGTCTCTGCTTTAGAAGCTTTATCTGTTAATTACTCCGATCGTGAAGCTTATAAAGAGGTGCTCCTTTTAGGAGTTGAACACGAGTTTTATGACCTCAGACTGCGTTCACTTAAACTAGTACCTAGCTGCAGCTTACTCACAAAAAACGAACAAAAAAGTATTTTGGAAAGCGGTTTACGGGATGTCAACTCAAAGGTTCGCGCAGCGGCGGTTAAACTTTATCGTTCCAATTTCACCCCTGAATCCTTAGTAGCGTTTTACAATAGTTTCAGCACCGACAGCTCTTACCTTGTATTGTCAGCAGTTTTATCTGCCGGAACAATGGCCAATGATAGCGTTGAGGTAATCAAATTTGCTCGAGCCCATCAAACGGATTCAAATGCAGAGCTTAAGCTGGAAATAGCAAAAACCTTTGCTCAGTTTGGGTCTAGACAAGACGTGGGCTTCTTCCAAAAAAACCTATACTCAGTTGGTGCCTATAAGAAGAGTGCGTTGCTGACATTTTATTCCAAATTCCTCATCAGGTTAGATCAAACAGACTTAATGCTAGATGGCTATTCCATTTTTGCAAAAGTTTTACTCGATTCTAAACTCAGTTGGGTGAAAAACGCTGCAGCTTCAGGACTGATTCTATTCAAAAACACAAACAAGGAAACACTTAAACGCCTGCGAAGCCAAGAAGTACCTACCGAAAGTGAACCCACGAAAGCTCAAAAAGAAAAATTAGAAGTAGCTCAAATGAGGCAAGATGCACTTGAAACGGTTTTTTCTCAGGTAATGAATCAAGAAATCAATGAAGACATAAGAACTCGTCTAGAGGGCTCTTAATTTAAATCAAAATCGGGTGCTTTTTTAAAGCCCTTCTTTTTCGGTTTTAGGTGATCTAAAAATATTACGTTATACAAGTTGTCCCTTTTATCAATGATTATCTGGGATATTCCATCTTTAATCTCTACCGGCTTCAAGTTCTTAAAACGTGGACCCAAATTCTCATACGTTTCATCTTCTAGGGCTATGTAGAAATTATCTAGAACAACTTTCCCAGATTTAACTGAAACTTTTCCCATAAAGCAATTGGTTTCATCACCTTCTCGAATGGCTATAATTACACCATCATAAGTGCTATCGGTAACCTCCTCCGCACCACGAAGGGAAAATGCTTTTCTGTATTTTGAATAACAATCTTGCCCAACAACTGAAGTGGTAACCAAACAAAATAAAACAATCGATAGAATTTTCATGTGTAAAATATTTGGTACAAATGTGCTGGAAACGCTGACATAAAAAGCGTTTCACAGTTTATATTTATTCAGAACGTTGTGTTAAACAAAAAATAAGTACCTGCTTTAATAAAAGGAATTAAGTGTTAAAAATATTTGAGAATAATTACATTTGAGTGCATAATTCATCCATTATGAAAGTATTTCTACTTGCAATTTCTCTGCTCTTCTATTCAAATTTTGTGCTATCTCAGGAGGACTGTGAGATGTTTGGAGCCGAACTGAGCATTGTTCAAGATCAAATGAAAAGTATTGTGGAAGATGTAACCGCTTGCCATGAACTCGCAGAGGTAGCCAGCGATGAAAGAAATAAAACCAGTGACGAAAAAATGCTTCGTTTGATAAAGTCGTCTAACAAACAGGCGGACCTTATGAGTCATAGTATTACTCAAATTTCTTTACGGCCTGAATGTGCTTGTGAGGGGTTTGACTTTGAATTAGTGAATCAGAAAATTATTGAAGTAAAGTATCTAATAAAGCGTGTGAAGAGCGTGGACATTGAAAAACAAAAGCCGGATCAATACGCAAGTTTTCTATCCAACACTGAAAAACTTTCAGAAGTATTAAAAGGTTTCGCTGCTTATGTATACGACCCTTGCAAAACGCCAAAACCTGCTCCACCTGAGCCTATGGAAGAGCTCGTTGCTGAAGAATCCACAGAAGAGTTGGTTGAAGAGGAAGCCATACAGGATACCACAGTTGCATCAGAACCTGCTCCTATTGTCGAAAAAATAGATACCACAAAACAAGAACAACAAGCAAAGGTTGAAGAACCCTATACTGAACCAGCTTTTGATGCGCTCGCCAAAGTAGACAGTATGCCCAAAAACACCATCCAAAAAATGGATACACAAAAGGTGGTAACTACTGCAGTTGCAGAAGCAGCTGAGCAAGTGGAACCAGTTAAAGATACCATTGTTAATTCCGCCATTGCTGTTTCAACCGATACCATAGTGGAGGAGCAACCCATTGAAACGATTGTAGAAGAACCTGAGCCCCCAGTCAATGAGTTACCCAAAGCAGATACTCTTCTTCCAACAGCGGATAGCATTATCGAAACCGAATCAGAACCGGAATCAGAACCGGTTGCGGAGGCTGTTGAACAAGAAGAAGAGGAGATAGAACCCGAACCAACTCCCCAAACTGTAACTCCTACCACTCCAGAACCAATACTCCCAACTCCGCCAGCAACTCCAGTGCAAGCCACTCAGAAACCGAAAACTGAGCCACAACCAATCAAAACAGCAGTTAACAATAAGGAAACTAAGGAAGTTTATTTTGCTGTTCAAGTTGCGGCCGGTGCAGATGCGGCACCACCAACAAGTCTTTCAGGCTTAAATGAAGACTTTTATATAATTGAAGAAGGTGGACTGAATAAATTTAGAGTAGGTCATTATGGATCAATATCAGAAGCGGTAGAGTCAAAAAACAACATCTTTAAAAAGGGTATTCGAGACGCTTTTGTAGTGGCTTATGCCAACGGTAAAAAAGTGAGTCCCTCAGAGGCAAGGAACTTACAATCCGATTCGAATGAAACAACAAAAGAGCAAGAGACGGTGCAAACTACTCCTAGTCCAAGCAAACGAAAAACGCCTAAAATCAAAAAACGAGCGCAGGTTTATTTAGCCGTTCAAATTGGCGCAAGTGTTTCAGCAGCAGACCCAATATACGAGTTGGCCAAGTACGAACATCAATTGCAACTTAAGGTAAAATCAATTAAAGGTTCGCCGGTGCGCTATTATACCGGTGAATCTACGAACCAAATGGAAGCGGAGCAGACTTTATCCTTAGTTAAGTCTAAAGGTATTGATAAAGCGTTTATGATTGGTATTGCCGATGGTGAGCGTGTAAATTACACAGATGCATTGGAGTTTCTAAAAAGCCAATAATGCTTACACCTTTTTGAATGAAATTAGATTGCGTTTAAGATAGACTCGCCTAATCCAACCGGGCAACACAATTATTCCAATAAATAGATAGGGATAGTAAGTAAACAACCTCCAGAGTAGCGCCACAATTCCTGCAAACCCATCCACTATGTAGAGGCCTAAAAATTCGCTAAACATATATTCCGCAACTCCAGTTCCTCCTGGTGTTGGGCTAATCAGCATAATTACCCACATTACCAGTTGCCGAGCATATACCATCATATGTTCGTTAAACGCTAAGGTTCCCACCGCTAAAATGAGAAAATTAACTACCCAGAAACGAGCAGTCCAGCTAAACAAAGTAGCGCCAAATGCATGCGCCCAAAAGGATAAAGGCTTACCTCTTAACTCTCTACTAGTCGTAATAATATCGTTTCCAGTCTGTATTGCATCTGCTCTCCAAAAACGCAAGAAGTTTAAAAAGGTAACCTTCACCAGTACCTTTTTTGTAGTTTGAGGTGCAAAGAAAATGGCCGTGAGTATTAATGTTGTGAGGGCTACAATAAAGCCATATCCGACATAAAAAATTTGTTTAGCGCCCAAATTGAACCCTAAAAGTTCCTTTTGTAAATTCGGTGGAAACAAGTCACTTGTGCCCACAAATAACAACACCAGCGGCACCATTAATATGTAAAATAACTCATCAAGAAAGGCCGTGACCATTACCACAGCAGTGCTCCTGCCCAAGCTGATACCTTCTCGGTTTACAATAAAAAGCGCTATTGCCGAACCACCAACTACACTCGGGCTAATTGCTGAGGCAAATTCCCACAACATGATTACATCAAAACTGTTGCGCCATTTAATCTCCTTGTCTGTTAAGATACGAATGCGATACATGTAGCCCAAATCTCTTGTTGCCACCATCAAAAGCGCACAAAACAACCAGAAGGCAGTAGACCAACCCCAAGAAATCCTACCAAATGCCTCGGCATCAAATTCGTCCCAAAGCAGCCAAACAGCAACGGCTAAACCAATTACCACTGGAATAAAAATACGTTGTGGGCTTAATAACTGTCGAACCGGAGACTTCTTCTTTGACTTGGCCAAAACTAATTGCTAATTGTATTTTTGATTCTATGAAAAAAGTATACTATCTCTCTACTTGCAGTACCTGCAAAAGAATCATAGAAGACCTTGATCTGAAATCAAAAAATTTTGATTTTCAAGACATCAAAACTAACAAAATTACCCTCGAACAATTAGAGGAAATGTATGGTTTAGCTGGAAGTTACGAATCTTTATTTTCTAGAAGATCTATGCAATATAGAGCGCGAAACTTGGGTGAAAAACAACTGACAGAAAAAGACTACAAGGCGCTGATTTTGGATGAGTATACCTTCTTAAAAAGACCCGTTGTATTATTGGGTGATCAGATTTTTATTGGCAACTCCAAGAAAAACATAGAGCAGCTAAAAGCCGCCTTATCTTAGTGTTTCTCTTGGGTTTTGTATCTGCAGCACTTTGATATTTTCTCGTACTCTTCTTCTGTAGCTTTGGCATAATCATTATCGTGCCCAGCTTTAGCCAGCGCTTTACCGATATCTTCTGGCGAAGTTTTTTTCTCTTTGTATAGTACAGTTAGTACTTCAGACTCCTTGTCCCAGCTTGCGCTTTTGATACCTTTCGATAAATTGACCGTTTCTTCAATTCTATCTTTACACATGTTGCAAATTCCTTCAACATGAAACTGAGCCTCTTTTACGCCCTTTCCTTGACCCAAAACATTAAGGGAAAGAAAGACGGATAGGATAAAAAATGTTG
The DNA here is from genome assembly GCA_965660875.1 of Salibacteraceae bacterium. GTDB lineage: Bacteria > Bacteroidota > Bacteroidia > Flavobacteriales_G > Salibacteraceae > UBA6770. The sequence goes on from CBFIBQ010000020.1 coordinate 41,163, forward strand.
CGTTTTTCATAATTATTATTTTTTTTCTTTTCAGTACAAAAAGCGTGCAATAATTTGACACTTTCGTTGCCGTGAACAAAACAAATATAAAAGCACACCTTGCTTTATTCGCAGCTAATTTAATTTATGGACTAAATTATTCCGTTGCAAAAGATGTAATGCCCGAATATATTCAACCGTTTGGCTTTATCCTTCTTAGAGTTATTGGTGCCACGCTACTTTTTTGGTTATTTCATTCCCTGCTGAGTACTGAACAACTGAGAAAAAAAGACATACCCAGAGTAGCCTTGTGCGGATTATTTGGTGTAGCTATGAATCAACTGCTTTTTTTTGCAGGCCTAAACATCACCACACCAATAAATGCAGCAATAATTATGACTTCCAACCCCATTTTGGTAATAATAGCAGCCTCCATAATTTTAAAAGAAGTAATTACCAAACAAAAACTAACGGGACTCGCACTTGGCGTTATTGGAGCCTTGCTCATCATTTTATTTAAAGCGGACTTTTCCTTCGACTCCTCCACCTGGCCTGGCGATCTCATGATTTTTTTAAATGCGGCCTCTTATGGCGTGTACCTGGTGCTGGTAAAACCACTTATGACACAATACAAACCACTGACGATTATAAAATGGGTCTTCACCTTTGGATTACTCTACGTACTTCCATTTGGATATACCGATTTCATGGCCATAGAGTGGAATACTTTCCCAGAAATTATTTGGCTAGAGACAGCGTTTGTGGTTATCTGTACTACCTTCTTTGCCTACTTGCTCAATATTTTTGCACTAAAGAACTTACAACCTTCCACCGTGAGTATTTACATATATACACAACCAGTACTTGCTGCTCTATTCGCAATTTTGATGGGAAAAGATGAGATTACCTTGGTGAAAATTGTTGGTACCATCTTGATTTTTTCCGGTGTATATATTGTAAGCAAACGCTTTAGCTAAGCTAGAGGCTTTATTACCTTTGCACAAACATTTTCCGTATGATTTTATCAATGACCGGTTTTGGAAAGTCCACAAAAGAGTTCAACGGCACTAAAATAACCGCCGAGGTTAAAACCCTAAACTCTAAAATGAACGACACCAAAGTCCGAGTACCCAGTTCTTACCGAGAAAAGGAGTTGGAAATCAGAAACTTGATAAGCGAGCAACTGGATAGAGGAAAGATTGATTTTTCCCTCAATTTGGATGCTTCTGACCGAGCTACTGCCTCAAAAATTAATACCGACCTCGTTCGCGACTATCATGCACAGCTGCAAATGGTGGAAAAAGAGATTGGCGCTTCTACGGAGGATGTTCTGGGTTTACTCTTGCGTCTGCCCAATGTGATGGAGACTGAGCAACATGAATTTGATAAAGACGAATATAAAGCCATACAAGAGACCATATCCGAAGCACTTGAGGCGTGCATTAACTTTAGAAGAGATGAAGGGGTTCAGTTGGAGTTGGACTTAAAAAAACGGATTTCTACTATTGACCAGTGCCTCGAAAAAGTGATTGAATTGGCTCCAACGCGAGTCGATAGTAAAAGAGAAAAACTGCTGACCCGGTTTGAGGAAATGAAAAACGATAGCGATATTTTAGATAATAATCGTTTTGAACAAGAGCTCATTTATTACCTAGAAAAATTGGATATTACAGAAGAGCATGTAAGACTAAAGGCGCACTTAAAGTATTTTTCTGAAACCATGGATGGCAAAAAAGGTCAGGGAAAAAAACTTGGGTTCATTACCCAAGAAATGGGCAGAGAAATCAATACCATAGGTTCAAAAGCAAACCATGCAGAAATGCAACGCAGTGTGGTTGAAATGAAAGATGAACTTGAAAAGATAAAAGAGCAAGTACTGAACGTCCTGTAAACCATGAAAGGTAAAGCCATCATATTTTCTGCGCCATCAGGTGCTGGCAAAACTTCAATAGTTCATGGTCTACTCATAAGAATGGACAACTTGGCTTTTTCAGTTTCTGCAACCAGCAGAGTTGCCCGAGGAGAAGAAAGGAATGGAATAGATTATTGGTTTCTTACTCCAGAGGAGTTTAAACAAAAAATAAACCACGCCGATTTTATAGAACACGAGGAAGTGTATACGGATCAGTATTACGGTACGCTTAAATCTGAAATTGAACGCATTTGGGAGGCTGGTAAAACAGTAATTTTTGATGTGGACGTAATTGGAGGGCTGAACCTTAAAAAATACTTTGGCACTGATGCTTTAGCCATTTTTGTAATGCCCCCAAATGCCAAAGAGTTGGAAAAAAGGCTCAGGGGCCGAAAAACCGAATCGGAAGAAAAAATTCAAATGCGTTTGAAGAAGTCAACTGAAGAATTGAGCTATGCGGATCAATTTGACCTCGTATTGGAAAACAAGATATTAGACAAAGCCATTGACAAAGCTGAAGGTTTAATAAATACTTTTATTACTGAATGAAAATAGGCTTGTACTTTGGGACATTTAACCCCATCCACGTTGGACATTTAATCATTGCCAATCACATGGTGAGCTTCACCGAGCTGGATCAAGTTTGGTTGGTTGTTTCGCCTCAAAACCCTTTAAAAAAGAAAGAGAGTTTATTGGCAGATTATCATCGCCTCGAATTGGTGAATCGAGCAATTTATGACAACGACGCATTGCGCGCCTCAGACATTGAGTTTAAATTAGAAAAGCCCTCTTACACGGGCATTACCTTAGCTTATATTCAAGAAAAGTTTCCCATGCACCAGTTTTCACTCATCATGGGAGAAGATAATCTACGAACGTTTCACCGTTGGAGAAACTACGCTTCCATTCTTGATAATCACCAGTTATTTGTATATCCAAGAATTCTTACCGAACAAGAGCTTTCCGAAGGGTCTCAACTGAGTAGTGCTCAACCTGAAATAGCGGAGCACAAAAACGTAAAGCTCACCGATGCCCCAATAATGAAAGTTTCAGCAAGCTTTATTCGACGATCAATTAAAGAAGGACGCGATACGCGTTATTTATTGACAGAGCCGGTATTTCAATACATAGATGAAATGAACTTTTACAAATAAGGTATTGCCCTTATTGGTTTAAGTAAATACCCTCGATTATAAACTCTGCAGACGCCTTAGTTTTGATTTACAGAGTTTAAGTAGTATAAAGCCTTAGTTTTTCTCCTACACTCTAATCGTCGAGTGTCCTAATCAATACAATAGATAAAAACCCCAGTAAAAATTTACTGTGGTTTTTTTTTGCCACGTACTTTAGCTTTATGAAACCCTTTCAAAGGATTAGTTTGTTTCTCGGCCCATTCGTTTGGGTCTTGACCACGGTATTCGCTTCAGATTTCTCTGCTCCTGCTATGATAAAAATGCTGGGTATTGCCTTCTGGATGATGCTTTGGTGGGTGTCTGAGGTTGTTCCCATTTTTGTTACTGCCTTACTGCCAATGGTACTTTTTCCGACAATGGGTTTATTCTCTGTAAAAGAGACCTTCGAACCCTATGCCCATCCAATAATCTTCTTATTTATGGGCGGTTTTATTATCGCCTTGGCTATGGAAAAACGCAAATTACACTTAAGAATAGCGCTTAACCTAATCAAACTTACGGGAACTAAGCCCACAGGAATTATACTGGGTTTTAGCTTGGCTACGGCATTTTTAAGCATGTGGATTTCAAACACGGCAACCGCCGTAATGATGTTGCCGATTGCCTTATCCGTTTTGCAATTACTCTCAAAAAACAACCATGTGATTGAGTATAAAAAATTTGGTTTGGCCCTTATGCTCTCCATTGCCTATTCAGCAAATATTGGCGGTACTATGACCTTGATTGGAACTCCTCCAAATGTAGTTCTGGCTGGTTTTATAGAGAACCGCTACGGAATAGAAATTGGGTTTGGACAATGGATGTTGATTGGTGTTCCCTTTGGTTTAATAATGCTTTCAGTTTCCTATCTGCTATTAACGAGAGGAGTTATCAGAATTAAATTACCCCGAATTCAAGGAGCTGGATCGCTTATTGAGCAAGAACTAGCTAAGCTGGGAAGAATTGAAAAAGCCGAAAAAGGAGTGCTTATCGTGTTTATATTAACCGCAGTATTATGGATGTTTAAAAGTCAGGTTAATCAACTAGTTTTTGACAAACAACTATTAAGCAACACTACCATAGCCATGTTCGGCGGGTTGCTGTTGTTTTGTATCCCTGTAGATTTATCCAAAAAAGAATTTCTTTTAGACTGGAAATCCATGAAAGATTTGCCATGGGGAATTCTACTCTTATTTGGAGGTGGCTTGAGTTTAGCCGGTGGACTAGAATCTGTTGGTGCGATTGACCTCGTAGGAACTTTTGCTGCAGAAAATCTAAAAACCAGTGTTTGGATTATGGTAATTGGGCTAGCAACCATTAGCCTTTTCGCAACTGAAATCATGAGTAATGTGGCTTTGGTAACCGTGCTACTTCCGGTGGTTATGGGGATTAGCGATCAAATGGGGTTTTCTGCTTTCGAATTTGCAATTCCAGTGACTTTAGCAGCCAGTTGCGCTTTTATGATGCCCATTTCTACTCCGCCAAACGCAGTGGTATATAGCAGTGGTCAAGTAAAGGTGAATCAAATGATACAGGTAGGTTTTGTATTAAATATCGCAACAATTATTGTTCTTAGTTCGATAATGTACTGGCTTATTGGATTAGTGTTTAGTTAGGTTTCTACCATCAGGTCTTCTTGTTTTCGATACATTCCGATTGCATCGGAATACTCAAACTGACAAAGACCTTCCATTAAGATGCTTTCGTCATTCTTTGCCTTACAAGGAACCTCTAAACCCATTAGAGTGCGCAAATAAATGGTTAGGTCAGAATTGGGCTTTCTTTTTTTCAATACATTCCGATTGCATCGGAACACTCAAACTGATAAAGACTTTCCATTAAGATGCTTTCGTCATACCTTGCCTGACAAGGAATCTGCTATCTAATCTTCATCACTTTGTACTGCTTCATGGAGTGTCCATCTTCCCCAAATACATGCAAAAAGTAAGAACCACTGGGTAAATTAGAAATATCTATTGAGTTCGTTTGCTCTGAAACCACGACTTTTTCTATTGAAACTCCATTTGCATCGAATAACTCTCCATTAAAAGTTTTCCCTTCGAGGTTAGTCAATTCAAAAAAGAATTGACCCGAATTTGGGTTTGGATAAACCGCCATTCCAATCTCTGGTATTTCGTCTTCTACACTTACTATTTCAACCACAGGTTGATGCACCCCTTCTGTGAGCTGACTAGAACCATCACTTTTACTTGTGTAAGCTGTTTGCCCAACGGTTGAACTTATCTCAGCATTCGCACTAGTTCCGTTAACAAATCCGCTTCCAATTGCAACAGGTGAAAGTTTTTGAGCTATACCCATAGTTCCTATAACCACTGTTGCTAGTAATAATATAGTTTTTTTCATAAGTCTTATTCTTTAAACAAATAAACCCCAGGTGTATATTTCGTGCCTTTATTGTAGAAGTTGCCGTCTATTTTACTCAATAAAAAGGTTGTACCAGCTATATGATCCACGATAAACCCATTAGAACTTTCCAAAGTACTTATTTCTTCCACTTTTTGCGCTTGCAAGTTACTGTTGGTCGTAGTTAGAGTAGCTGTGGTTCCCCCTAAAAAATACTTTATTTTATCATTCAAGGTATACGAGGTTGCACCAGTAGCTCCCCATAAAACATTACCAGCACTGTTAATCACAATCTTACAATTGTATGCACTTTGATATTTCAAATCATTAATGTTTGTAACCTGTAAATTGGAATTTGTTTTAAGTACAAACGCAAAAGATGAGAATAAATTTGAGTTTTTATATAGGTTGCTGATTCGTCCATTGTACATTACTCCAGTAATATAAACTCCTGAACTGGTTGCAAGCATATCAACTGTATTTGTAGAGCCAATGTTTATTCTGTAGTCTAGTTCATTGGTCATTCTTACTAATGACCCTTGCGAAGAATACTCAACTAAAAACCCTGTGGAACTTAATGAATAGTTGGTGTTGCCTAGGTTAATACTACCTATGCCAACTCCGACCGCTCCGAATACAATTGGATTTCCCGCTGGAGAAATTGTTACACCTAGCCCAGAACCATTTTTTGCTGTGTCAAGAACTGTGTGTGTTAATCCGTTGCTTGAAATTTTTGCAAGGACTAAATATCTCGTATTCAAGGATTGGCTGATTTTCATTCGTTGATTTCCAAAAACGTATTCTCCTGTTGCCTCGCCAGTATAAAATACTTCACCCGATGAATTGACCGCAATTCCTGCAATGTTAACCCTAAAATTCAATGCGTTTCCAGACTTTACATGAAAACCTGATTGCCATTGCAATACTCCATTTTGATTTAATTTCATTATATGATGTTGACTGGAATCAGTTCCAGAAATCACACTTCCCCCGAATTTCAGGGGCTTTACGAGGTAGGCGTTATTTCGTCTAAAGGAAATATAAACGTTTCCAGCATCCAACGCCAACTTGGATCCTTGATATTCATTCTGATTAATATCTCCATTATCACTATGTTTTTGCCATAGTAACGTGCCAGTGCTATCAAATTTTGCCAGCAAAACATCATAGCCCGTCTTACCTGTGCTAACGGTTGTACCTCCAACAATACATTCTCCAATAAAATGCCCTACGATGTATACATTTTTCTGGGCATCAACAATCATATCAGTAATTTCAAAGTCATCACCAATTTTCATTACCGTTTTAAAATTGCTTGAAAAATCTTTGAGTTCAGCTGAACCGCCAGCACCTGCACCTGAGCCTCCTTTGCGTACTCCTAATAAACTACTATCTGGAATAACGGCAAATCCACCGTTGCTCAAGAAAATAGTGTCGTTGGAAATACTCAAGGTCTGCAACTCGTTTGTAGAATCTGCATCGGCATCTTTTACTGAATCATTTAAAGCGTGCATTGCCGTCTCTGCATGCTTCGCATAAGGCACAGAAATCAATTGTGTGGTTCCCATATTCGAATATGAACTTCCACCAGCAGGGTCCAATTCTACTTTTAGGAAATACTTATCGGTTGCCCAATCTATTGCCGTAAACGAACCCGAAGAAACGGTTCCTCCGCCAATCATTAACGAAACCAATCCATTGGCGTCTGTGGTTGGGTTGTGCGTTTCAACATATTGCGCCGTTCCAGTAGCAGTGGTTTGCAGAATGCTAAACCTCAACGAAACTGCCTTACTGGCAATTACTTTTCCGGAGTTATCTCTTACTACTGCTTGATAGCCGAATAAGTCTGGTGATTGAGCAAATGTGTTTGCTACGCATAACCATATAAGCGTGAGAATAAATGACTTTTTCATAATTCTTATTCTTTAAACAAATAAACCCCAGGGGTGTATTTTATGCCTTTATTATAAAAATTACCTGATACTTCACTGCCAAGAAATGTTGTTGATCCACTGCAAGACACTAAAAACCCAATGGCCGAATTAAAAGATTGTAATTGTTGATGATTGCTAATTTGTAAGCTATTATTCACCGAAATAATTCCGCTAGCTTCTTGTCCAATACCTGAAAGAGTCTTATAACTTATGTCATTCACAAGATAAGATCCATGCACCTTAATACCTAGCTTAATGGTGTTTGGAGTAGCATCTAACCCAAGTAGGAGTGAAGAATTAGGGGTTTTAATCATTGTACTTTTTTGTAAAGTAAGCCCTGTGTCTAATTCGGCTATATATGCGTTTATTCTAGGATAGAAATCATTTCCTACCCATGTACCGGAAGCAATTGCAGCGCAGAAATACTTACCATTGTTTTCAATAAGAAAATTATGCGGATCTTCATCAATTCCATTTCTTAAATCAATAGAGTTACTTCTTCTTAACAAAGTCCCTGAAGGAGAATATTTCAATATCATACCGTTTCTGGTCATGGTATAAGTTCCAGATTTTAGGCGTAATTGATTGCTTGATCTAGAGCTTAACCTATAGCTTGTTGCTACAATTATATTGTCTTTCGAATCGACTAAAACGAAATTTCCACCCAACTCACTAGCAGAATCTAACAATTGAATATTTATTCCAGAGGATGAGATTTTATATAATCCGTAATTAACCTGATAAGAAGAACTATAGCTTGTGGTAACCGAACCTAATGTAAAAGTTGATCCAACTAAATTTCCAGTAAAATAAACATCAGACGTGCTGTTGATTGCTAAAAACATATGATGAGTACCATTAGATGCTCTATAAGGCACAGTCCAAGCTACCGCCCCCGAAGAATTAATTTTCATGACAACTCCTTGACTCTGACTATGAGTTACAGAATAAGTGTTCCCGTCCCAAGTCAAGTTACCCGTATTTCTTTCAAGCTTTACTACGAAATAAGAATTACCAGAAGCATCAGTAACAAACCCCCTTGGTGTTGCTCGAGAATTACCAGATGTTGAATATTTGTGCCATTGAATATTTAAGTTACTATCTAGCTTTATTAAAACTACTCCAAGTCCTTTACCTGAAGTAACATTTATGGTCGTACTTCCTAGTTTCATGGTTTGCTCAAACGTGCCAAGCACATATAAATTCTTAGAATTGTCAGATTTTATTCCTACAATCTCGAACCCAAACCCTATATTTTTTACCGCACTAAACTTATTGTCAAAGTCTTTCAGTTTTGCAGTTCCACCTGCTCCCACTCCACTTCCACCTTTTGGAACACCCAATAGTGAACTGTCAGGTATTTCAACAAAACCACCATTGGATAAAAATATGGTGTCATTTGAAATTGTCAATTGTTGAATTTCATTTGATGAATCATTGTCTAAATTGGAAGGTAACCTCACAAAACCACCGTTTGAGAGTAAAATAGTATCTCCAGATTTTGAAATGGCTTGCAATTCATTCGTCGAATCGTTATCCCAATTTTTTGGCACTTGAACAAACCCTCCGTTTGATAAGAAGATTGTATCTCCTGATTTAGATAATGCCTGCAGCTCGTTAGTGGAGTCTCTATCAAAGTTATCAAGCGCTCGACTTGAAGTAGTTGCATGCTTCGCATACGGCACCGAAATCAATTGTGTCGTACCCATATTCGAATATGAACTTCCACCAGCTGGGTCCAATTCTACTTGTAAAAAGTACTTGTCAGTTGCCCAATCAATTGCAGAAAAGATTCCCGAAGAAACTGTTCCACCGCCAATCATTAATGAAACCAACCCGTTTGCATCGGTGGTTGGGTTGTGCGTTTCAACGTATTGGGCTGTGCCCGTAGCAGTAGTTTTATTGATGCTAAATCGTAGCGAAACTGCCTTACTGGCAATTACTTTTCCCGAGTTATCTCTTACTACAGCTTGATAGCTGAATAAGTCTGGTGATTGGGCTTGCACTCCGAGCACAATGCAAACGGCAAATGCCATTAACGTTAGTTTTTTCATAATGTATGTAGAGATTATTAGTTGGCCAATTGGTTCCTTTAATTATTCGACCAGCTAAAATAAGGAATTATTCTACGTTTGAATTGACAAATTAAAACGTGAAACAAGTACTTAACTATTTCAAGATTTATCATAACAAATACCTGAGCATACAAGGGTATTTAGCAATACTGATGTTCATTTCAACCTTAATTGCAACCAACTATTACTTCAATATTGAGAACGGCTATATCGATAAAATACGTCCAACTTTATATCGAATACCTGCTTTCTTGGGGTTAAACTTACTTGGCTACTTTGGGGTGCTGTTCATTCTAAAAAAGTTCAGAAAAGATAATCTGAAAATCACGAAATCTGTAATTGGGTATTCCTTTTTAGGGCTGCTTATCCTGTCTATCGATCGATCCGTATTTACCTATTTTGTTGATCCCATCCTAGGTCATTTAGATCAACCCGTTTTCCTCTTTTGGTTTAAGATTCTATATAATTCTTACGGTTGGATTACTATTTTTTCTGTCCTACTAATTGCGAAGCTTGTGCTAGACAAAAACTCAACGGATGGTTTCTATGGGTTGAGCTTCAAAAATTTAAATGGCCGTTTTTATCTACTACTGGTTTTAGCAGTAATTCCGATTGCGTTAATTGGTGCTCTTTCAGGAGAAATTGGATCTTTTTATCCCGTGTATCAGCGTTGTGGTGGAACTGAATTTGCCTCTTTTCACGGCATTTCAGAATTATTTTCAGTAGCCATATACGAGTTTTTTTACCTCACCGATTTTCTAAATACTGAACTTTTGTTTAGGGGGTTTTTGGTTATTGGTGCATCAAAATATTTAGGAAAAGACGCTGTTTTGCCAATGGTAGCTGCATACGCTGTTTTGCATTTTGGCAAACCCATCGGAGAGACTATAAGCTCTGTTTTTGGAGGCTATTTATTGGGTGTGTTGGCGTTCTATTCAAGAAATATTTGGGGTGGCGTACTTATCCATACCACCCTTGCGGGTAGTATGGAATTGTTTGCCTATTTATTTTAGCGCTTAACCACTCTTAAAACATCTGTTCCCGCAGTGGTAGCAACTTCAATCAAATAGATACCGTTTTCTAAGAACTCCATATCTACTTGTACTTCATTTCCATTATTCGGCGCCAAAGCACTTAAGGTTTTTCCAGTCATGTCAATGACACGTACACTTGTGATGCTCTGCGCTGTCGTTATTTTTAATTCCTTGCTTACTGGATTTGGGTAAGCTGAAATTCCTGCGTTAATTTCTGCACTTGATTTTACTGCAGCTACTTGGCTCTCTAGCGCTAATAAACTGGCCTGAGCATCAATTTTTCCTCTACCCCAGTCGTTTGTGCCGGTTCCTGGCAAAGCACCCGTAAATCCGTCTTTAATGGCGTTTTCTCCCAAAATTGTTTTTACTCGATCTGGAGTTAAGGTAGGGTCCAAACCCAGCAGTAATGCTACCACGCCAGAAGTAACTGGTGTTGCCATTGATGTTCCTTGCATACCACCGTAATAATAGGTTTTTCCCGCTACGTTAGTACTTGCCACCAATTCGTCTTCCCTATTGCCTCCAGGCATTAAATCGGCAGAAAAGGAGTTAACCGCTGCCACTACATAATTTCCAGGTGCAGTGATGTTTGGCTTAATCCGGCCGTCGACCGTTGGACCCCTACTAGAAAATTCAGCCAAATCCCCATTCGTTTCAGAGGTAGATGTTACGACTGAGTTTAAGCCGGTAAATGAATTTTTTGAGGTATAAGCCCCGACAGCAATTATTTCGTTGGCCGTGCCCCCTATTTCTCCGACGGTATATTCTGTATTACCTTTTTTGAAACCTGGAAGCAGATCTCCTGCCGCATCAACATCTGAAAACGCTCCGCCGCTACCGTCAGTATTGTTCCACATGTGTATTTTTCCACTTGGACTGGTTAATACTAAATATACTTCAATATCGTCACTGGTAATTTCATAGGAGATTGTTCCATGTGGTTTCTGATTCAATGGACTTGAAGACACAGCACCAAGTGATAAATAGGCTTGATCTTGGCCTATTTGCAAAAGGGTATCGTCTTGATCATTGACTGATGTGGGTATAAAATCAGTTTCATACACGATTGATTGTGTTATGTAGCTATAAACAGCCAATGCCACCGAAAACTCTTTTCCCTTTTCGCCCCAAATGTCAATTGAGGTTGAACCATCCGTAAAATTATCAAGCAAAGGGTAGGTTATTATGGTATCGCCTGTGAAGTTATGTTCGATGTGTAAGTCCGCTTCTCCTTCATTACCTGCTGCACCAACAATTATTTGACCTTCAGATGCAAATTGGTCTATAACCTTATCCAAAGTTGATGTGCCATCATGTGGACCCATATGGGTCCCCAAGCTCATATTTACAACACAAGGTTTCGATTGCGATTGAGCATAATTGAAAATGTAATTTAGAGCATCTGCGATATTGTCTCCTTCCACAAAAACCAAGTCGGCGTTTGGTGCTATTCCTTCATAATCATCCAATCCGTTTGCTGACCCCGCTGCCGTTGCCGCTACATGAGTACCATGTGTCGCCGAATTGTTGGTGTACTCCTCCGCTAAAATATCGGCCGTTGTGGCCGCCTCGTAACCGTAGGTAAATCCCGCCGGTGGATTCCCACTAAAACCTTGCATCCATACGCGCTTAATTCTTAGCTCAGAGCCATCTGCCGTGTAAAATGCGGGGTGGGTTAAGTCAAAATCGTAGTCAATGACACCCACCACAACTCCGTCGCCTTTGTACGATGTAGAAAGCCCTGAGCCGGTGTGCGCCTTATCTGCATTTACAGCTGTTCTGGCAGTGTTTAATTTTTTATAGGGCTTCGGAACCAAGTCGACATAATGGACCGAGGATAGGCTGGAAAGCTGGTTTATATCCCTTGGGGCAATGTGCAAGGTGAAGTAGGCGCCAATTGTTGAATTAATTTGAAAACCAGCGGCTGCCGCCTCCTCAGCGAATTCCGAATTACCATGAACAATGACATCAACTTTCTTAAAAAGTGGATCGTGCGCATAGGGCGCTATCAGGTGCTCCAGCTGTTCGTCTTCAAAAATCTCGTTGCTGTGTTTCTCATAAGCACTATTGAGCAATTGTACTCCAAGTGTTTGTTTGGATTGCTGACCAAATACTCCTGCACTGAAGAGTACACATACAGCAGCCAATAAATGATGTAATGATGTTTTCATAAAGTATTATTTTGGGTTTGACTTTTTAGGAATATCTATTTGATTTAAGCCAGGAACGTCCGACAGCTTTTCCAACTGATTTAGGGGAACCAATGCGCTATGAATTTCTCCTGTTTTGCTCTGAAGTTCTACTCCAAGCTTTTTGAGAGCATCTATATCCAAATCGTTACCACCGGTAAGTAGAGCGCTGATTTTATAAGCTCCATCCTGATTAATTATGCTGTATTTCTGCGCAAGTTCCTCCTTATCCAGTTTGGCAATATCGGTAATCGCCTTTTTCGCTTGTAACGTGTACTGCACAGATGGGCTAGCAATTTCGTTTTTTACTTCCATTTCTGTTGAGTTATCCTCTGCTGGAGGATTAGTTACCAATTCCTTTGTGCCTGCTTCTTGCGCAGCTTTTTTACTTTCTGAACAAGCCGCCAAGGTTGAGGCTAAGACAACACTAAGGAAAAGGCATTTAGCCAAACATTTGGGTCTAAGCATATTAAAAGTGTTTCCGCTAAATTACAGAATCTTCCAATCAATTAATGCTTAAGGTTAAAAATACCTGGTTTTGGGTACGCGTTGTCTATCGCTTATACACTTTGTGTACCTTTCTATTACCCTTAGAACTAAGAATAAGAAAGTAAATTCCACTTGGTAAGCCTGAAGGAAGGGAAACCTCTAAACTATTGTCCTCAGTCTGGTTTAATTCAATTAATACCTCAGAACCATTGATGCTTATCATGCTTACCTCACTGTTCTTTTGAACATTTGAAACTATAAATTTATCAAAGAATGGATTAGGGTATATTGAAGAAACTGGTTCATTAATCTCAGATATTTGCGATTCGTGCCCAATAATGTCAAGGCTGGTAATTGCACCATCAAAGTCTACTTGTATTAGCTGATAGTATATCACACCAGAATTAAAGCTTTCATCTAAGAATTGATATTCTTGTTTTTCGTTAGTTGTTCCTGCGCCATAAACTTTGGCAATTTCTTCAAAGTTTTCTCCACCATCAATCGATTTATTAAGAATGAAATAATCGTTATTCAACTCAGAAGCCGTCTGCCATAAAAGAAGTACGTTTTGGTTTACTTCTGGTTTTGCTGTAAAGGATATCAACTCTACCGGTAAGGGAAATGCTGCTGCATTTTCACAAAAGGTTACTGAACCTGAATAACTTCCGCTTCCAGAAAATGTTGGATTATTTCCATCTACAGAGCAAATGTCCAACGTTCCTCCAATGTTACCATTGTTTCGAATTCGCTCCACCTGAAGTAAGCCGTTTCCATTATGAGTTGCCCCACCATTGACAGTTAACCGGTCTCCAACTACCATATGGTGGTTATTAGTTAAAGTTCCCCCGTTATGGGTGTAATCATCACCTGCTTCAATTCTTCCTGGAGCATTATTAGTGAGTGTCGAACCACCATTCTGGGTGATGTCATCCGTGGCACTAATAGTACCTGTAGTATTAACGCTTCCACCATTTAGTATAAAATCATCTCCAGCGTCAACCGTTCCATGGTTGTCCAGTGTGGAGCTACCATTCACAGTAATATCATTATCGGCTTCTAAGGTTCCTGTTGAGGCCACATTTACCGCACCACCGTTTAAGGTAATATCATCACCGCTTTCGAAAGTGGATTTAATAATGGCCGTGCTATTACTATTAAAGGTCACATCTCCACCTGCATTAACTGCACCATTAAATGTACCTGTACCACCATTTAGGGTTATCTTATCCGTTACGTTTACAGTGCTTCCAAAGGTGGCATTTGTTCCATTATTCAACTCCATATCATCGCCTACGGTGAGTGCTCCAGTAATCGAAAATGAACCACTATTATTCAACTGAAAATCGTCGTCGACATCCATAGTAGAGGTGGAGGTAAAAGCTCCCCCGCTATTGGTAAAGTCGTCGGATAAATCAATGGGAGCGGTCGTATTAAAAGTGGAGTTGTTTTGAATGCTTAAATCTCGTGCATCGATAGAAGCCGTTGCATCAACGAAAGAAGTTGAATTGAGACTTAAATCTTGAATATCTATTGGTCCATTAAAGTAAGCCTCCGCTCCATTATTCAACTGTATATTTCTAGATGTACCCGTGATTGATCCGCTAGTAGAAACAATAAGCACACCTGCAAAACCTATATTGTTGTTTAAGTTCATGGCGTGGTTAACAATTACCGAATCTCCAGCACCCCAAAAATTACCAGGCTTGTTGTTTGAAACCCAATTCGCAGCTGCTGCATACGAACCATCTGAGGTTGTGGTGTAGGTAGTTGCAAAAGCAACTACTCCCATCAACATTGCGAGGAATGTTATTGATATTTTCAAATTTAGCTTACTCATTGGGCATGCAAAAGTACTAAGATTTAAACCGTTAGTGTAAGCACTTCTATAAACTACGTATTAAATTGCTGGATGGTTGCTTCTGCAAAACCCTTTCCCTTTAAACTAGCTAAAGTATATCTAAACAAAAACCCCCACCGGTTTTAACCGATAGAGGTTTCACAATTTAATATTTAGATTCCCACCGGAGTTTATCTCGTTGAAAAACGGGGCGGGAATGACGTTAGTTTTATTAGCTTTTAGCTAACAAAACTAACTGCACATTTGACCTCCTATTGTCGGTCGAATGTGCAACGGATAGACCTTAGAGGCCTGCCGTTAGCGGCAGTCGGACGGTCTATCCGCTGCACATTTCACAATCGTCGCCTTCTTCTACTTTTTCGCGCTGTGCTCTTAAGTATGCAGCATATTCTTCAGCGTTTGAAGTTGGTGGAGGTGTTGCCGCCTCTACCTGTGCTTCTTCTGGTTTTGGCTGCGCCAATGTAGATTTATCTACCGTAAACTTAATAGCATCTCGAGCTGCTTTCGTTCTCAAGTAGTACATTCCGGTTTTCAATCCTTTTTCCCAACCGTAGAAGTGCATGGAAGTCAGCTTTGCAAAATTTGCATTCTCCATAAAAATGTTTAGAGATTGCGACTGATCGATGTATGCTCCTCTATCCGCAGCCATTTCAATGATGTTCTTCTGAGAAATCTCCCAAGCCGTGCGGTACAATTGCTTCAAGTTCTCTGGAATCTCATCAATATTCTGTACTGAACCGTTCGCAGAAATCAGTTTGTTTTTCAAATTGTCGTTCCAAATGCCCAAATCATTTAAGTCGCGCAGTAGGTGTTTGTTTACTACAACAAATTCGCCCGATAGCGTTCTTCGCGTAAACATGTTTGAAGTATAAGGCTCAAACGCCTCGTTGTTTCCTAAAATCTGTGCGGTTGATGCCGTAGGCATTGGCGCTAACAAGAGTGAGTTACGCACACCGTGCTTTTTCACTTCTTCTTTTAGCACATCCCACTCCCAACGATCAGAAGGCGTTACGCCCCACATATCGAATTGGAATATTCCTTGAGAAACAGGAGATCCCTTAATGGTTTCATACGCTCCTTCTTCTACTGCCAAATCTTTAGAGGCAGTCATTGCCGCATAATAAATGGTTTCGAATATTTCTTTATTCAATTGTTTTGCTTGTGGCGAGTCAAAAGGCAAGCGCAGCATAATAAACGTATCTGCTAAACCTTGAACACCTAAACCAATTGGGCGGTGACGCATGTTGCTATTCCTAGCCTCTTCTACTGGGTAAAAGTTTTGATCTATGATGCGGTTTAGGTTCATAGTGGCTTGATAAGTCACTTCAAACAACTTGTCGTGGTCAAACTCACCATTACTCACATACTTTGGCAAGGCCAAAGAAGCAAGGTTACAAACTGCTACCTCATCGGGTGCTGTGTATTCAATAATTTCAGTACATAAGTTTGAAGACTTGATGGTACCTAAATTCTTTTGATTCGATTTGCCGTTTGCTGCATCCTTATACAACATGTAAGGCGTACCCGTCTCAATTTGAGATTCTAAGATTTTAAACCAAAGATCTTGTGCCTTAATGGTTTTTCTACCCTTACCTTCAGCTTCGTATTTCGTATACAGTTTTTCAAAATCTTCCCCGTGCGTATCTGCCAAACCTGGGCATTCGTTCGGACACATCAACGTCCAATTGCCATTCTCCTTTACACGTTTCATGAACAAGTCCGGCGTCCACATAGCGTAGAATAAATCTCGCGCGCGTTGCTCTTCTTTTCCGTGGTTCTTTTTTAAATCCAAGAAATCGAAAATATCTGCATGCCATGGCTCTATGTAAATGGCAAATGACCCTTTACGTTTTCCACCGCCTTGATCTACGTAACGCGCTGTATCGTTAAATACACGCAACATAGGTACTATTCCGTTCGATTCTCCATTGGTTCCTTTTATGTAAGAACCCGTAGCACGGATATCGTGGATAGACAGACCAATGCCACCTGCAGATTGTGAAATTTGAGCACAATTTTTTAGTGTGTCGTAAATTCCTGAAATACTATCATCCTTTGTGGTAAGCAAGAAGCACGAAGACATCTGTGGCTTTGGTGTACCTGCATTAAATAAGGTTGGAGTAGCGTGTGTAAACCAACGCTCACTCATTAAATCATAAGTCTTAAGCGCGCTGTCGATATCGTTTTTGTGAATACCTAGCGATACACGCATCAGCATCTGTTGTGGACGCTCTGCTACTTTTCCATTTAGTTTCAACAAGTACGAACGCTCTAAGGTTTTAACGCCAAAAAAGTCATAGCCAAAGTCTCTATCGTAAATGATATGCGAATCGATGCGTTCGGCGTTATCCATTACAATTTGATAGACGTCGTCTGCCAAAAGTGGAGCCTTTTCTCCTGTTTTTGGATCGATGTATTCATACAAATCGGTCATCGTCTCAGAAAATGACTTTTTTGTTTGCTTGTGCAGGTTAGAAACCACAATTCTTGATGCCAGCAAGGCATAATCTGGGTGTGAGACCGTCATTGAAGCGGCTTGTTCCGCAGCTAAGTTATCGAGCTCAGAAGTGGTTACTCCATCGTACAACCCAACGATAACCTTTTTTGAAATCTCAACAGGATCTACATGTTCTGAAAGACCGTAGCAAAGTTTTTTAATCCTCGCCGTAATCTTGTCAAACATTACGCTTTCTCGTCTGCCGTCTCTTTTTATTACTTCCATTGTGTTTGGGCTAAAATGTTTTTAAAAATCTGCGTCTAAGTTGAAGCTGTGTGCATCTTTATCCGCGTTTGCTACTCCTGCTTTTTGGTACTCTGCCACTCTTTTTTCAAAGAAGTTGGTTTTTCCTTGTAGTGAAATCATTTCCATAAAATCGAATGGGTTTGACGAGTTGTATACTTTCTCACATTCCAATTCGGATAATAATCGATCTGCAACGAATTCAATATACTGCTGCATAAGAGTTGCATTCATTCCAATAAGTGAAACGGGCAGAGAGTCGGTTACAAACTCTTTCTCTATTTCTACTGCATCAGTAATAATTTTGGTTACTCGTGATTTTGGCAATTTGTTTACCAAGTGATTGTTGTATAATAAACAAGCAAAATCACAGTGCATTCCTTCGTCTCTAGAGATTAACTCATTGGAGAAAGAAAGTCCTGGCATAAGGCCTCTTTTCTTCAACCAGAAAATGGAACAGAAAGAACCTGAGAAAAAGATGCCTTCTACCGCAGCAAAAGCAATTAAACGCTCTGCATAACTTCCGTTATCGATCCAATTTAATGCCCAGTCTGCTTTTTTCTTCACGCAATCCATGGTTTCAATTGCATTGAAAAGCTTGTCTTTTTCTGCGCCGTCTTTGATGTAAGTATCAATCAGTAAAGAATACGTTTCGGAGTGTACGTTTTCCATAGCGATTTGGAATCCGTAGAAGAATTTTGCTTCTGTATATTGTACTTCAGCAACAAAGTTTTCGGCTAGGTTTTCGTTTACAATACCATCAGATGCCGCGAAGAAGGCCAACACATTTTTGATAAAGTATCGCTCGTTATCGTTTAGTTTGTTTTCCCAATCGTTGGTATCTTGTTGTAGATCAATTTCTTCTGCTGTCCAGAAACTCGCTTCAGACTTTTTATACATTTCCCAAATGTCGTTGTGCTGTATTGGAAATAGTACAAAACGCCCACTGTTCTCTTTAAGAATGGGTTCTTCTTTTTCTAATTCTTGAACGGTTTTTACTTCGTTTACTTCGCTGGGTAAAACGTCCGTAATTCTCGGGTCTACTTCTCTTTCTTTTTTCTCTTCCATGTTTTTACTCCTTGTTTTTTACTGCCAAAAATTTTAGCTCGATTAATATCGATACTTGCTAAAAATTCGTTCATCCTATATTTTGTAATTTGTGAATGTTTTCAGAAATCAAAAACATCATTCACATCCTGACACTCCAAATTTGTCTAAATAAGACAGGCGTAAAAAGCCTAAAGAATTCACAATTGACCGGAGTTTTCAACATTCGCAATTAACAACTACCTGTTGATAGAGCAAGTGAAAAAATGCGCATGCCGCAGTATAGCACGATTTATTTTCGGCGGCTTGCTCTTAGCATCTTTTTTCTGTCAATTTACTTGCACCGTGCTGGTATTTGATTATTTTGAAAGCCGACACCTGTTAATTACTTGTCAATAAGTCCGACAAACCCAATTATAACAAGCCAACCCCAATGTTACCCAAAAGTTAATTGTAAGAATCCCATTCCTTAAATAAAGGTTAATTAGCTGATTTATAGATAGATGCTTAAAACGCTACACTGTACTGTAATTATGCTTTCCAGTTTTCCGCAACTAATGCCAATTCGTTGTACCAATCTTCTCCAAATTTTCGAATAAGCGGTTCTTTTAAAAATTTATAGACCGCTACATTCAATTCTTTGCCGTGAAAGCATGCCGCCTCACAAATTTGCCATCGGTGGTAATTCACCGCAACAAAATTTTGATATTGCTTGAGTCGAATGGGGTACAAATGGCAGGAGATGGGCTTTTTAAAATCGGTTTTTCCTTCCAAATAGGCTTCCTCCATGCCACATTTTGTGATTCCCTGCGCATCGTAGGTTACAAATACACACTCTTTGTGGTCTACCAAACTGGTAAGCTTTTCATTATCTTCATCGGTGTACCAAAATCCTTGTTTTTCGATTACCTCAACTCCCTCTTTTCTCAAAAAGGGCTTGATAGCATCTAGATTCTGCTCTACTTTGGCCACTTCCTCCTCGTCTAAGGGTGCACCGCCATCGCCTTCTACACAGCACGCACCCCTGCATGCCGAGAGGTTACAAACAAACTCTTCTTCTAATACTTCTTCCGAAATTAGTGTCTTACCTACTTGAAACATGTTTGCAAAAATAGCCCGCACATCCCATACATCATTTACATAAGTCGTCTCAATTTTATGGATTGATTAAAAGCAAGCTATACCTTTACCGCGTGAAGGATGAAATTAGGCACTGGTTAAATGAATACGCACCGGATTGGAAAAATCAGCAGTATTTAATTGCCGTAAGCGGAGGAAGGGATTCCATGGCCCTCTGTACTGTATTGCTTGAATTAGAAGTGAAATTCTGTATTGCGCATTGTAATTTTCAGTTGCGCGGAGAAGCTTCTGAACAAGATGCAGCGTTTGTTTTGGACTTTGCCAACAGAAACAAGGTTGCCTGCTTCATCAAAAAATTCAACACCAAAAATATCATTGAGCAAACTGGTGATAATTTGCAAGAAACTGCGCGAACCTTACGCTACAATTGGTTCAATAGCCTACTTGATGAGCACCAACTGACTGCCGTTATGGTAGGAACGCATTTAAACGATTCTGCCGAGACCTTACTTATGAACCTTATGCGAGGCAGCGGATTAACTGGACTGCACGGCATTTTACCCGTCAGGTCGCGGGTGGTGCGTCCGTTTATTAATACCAGTCGGTCGGAAATTGACCGTTACGTAAAACAACGAAAAGTGGAGTTTAGAGAAGATGCCAGCAACCGCTCCAATAATTACGAACGCAACCAAATGCGCAATGTACTGATTCCACAAATAAAAGCGTTATACCCACATTTTGATGCTGCGCTAAAAACGAGCATAGAGCATTTACAACATGCCGAATCTCTTGTGCAACGAGAAGTTAAACGCATAAATCAACACTTGATTCGTCAAGAAGGAGATCAGTGGTTTATCAATATTGCACTTCTTCGCGACCTCAAGCCTTTGAGCTATTACTTATACGAGAGTTTAAAACCCTTTAACTTCAACTCGACCGTGGTGCGGGCTATTAGTAAGTGCAACTTCGATCAACCCGGCAAACAGTTTTTGAGTCCAACGCATGTGCTTACTGTAGATCGTAATTATTTGATTTTGGAAAAAAACGCCCCCAATGGTGCGACTGCATTTAAGGTGCGCAAAATCTCTCTTGCCGATCGCAGCATTCAACAACCCATTACACTAAACATTGAGTTCATAGATGCTCCAGTTGAGATAAACCCCAGTAACGATTGTGCGTATTTGGATGCGGAACGACTCACCTTTCCCTTAACCTTGCGCACCTGGAAAGCAGGAGATAAGTTTCAGCCCTTTGGAATGCAAGGCTTTAAAAAAGTCAGTGATTTTTTAATTGACCAAAAAATGGCATTGCCCAAAAAAAAGGAACAGCTGGTGCTGCTGTCTGGAAAAGAAATTGTTTGGCTGGTGGGGCAGCGCATTGACAACCGCTATGGGGTAAAAAAATCAACCAAAAAGGTTTACTTTGTGGAACAGAAATAATGAGTACACTGTCTAACATAAGTTATACCGAAACCCAATACTTGGGTAGCAATAAATATTCCTTAAACCGACGTTTGGTGGTAGCTATTTTTTGTTTTTTGACCTATTTGTATTCGGAGCAGAACCCGGAACTTGGCATAGGCAAGGCAGCCAATTACTTGTTTGTGATGGGGCTTATCGTACTCATACTTTCGGCTATATTGATGTTGGTGTTGTTTCTGAAAACGGAAGTGCGCGAAAGCACCTTAACGCTTGATGGTTTATGGACTTCCAGAAAAGTAAAATTGGACCTCACCAATATGGTGAGTATCGAGCCGGTGCGTTACAGCCGTTTTTTCTTGAACCGACCGGTTTATAACCTGCACCGTCGCGGTACCATTCGATTTTATTGCAGCGGCAGAAAAGCCGTGGAACTGACCGATAAAGACGGACTCGTTTACCTTATTGGCACCCAAAAACAAGAGGAGTTGGTATTGGCTTTGAGGAAGGCTGCTAACAAATTATAACTCTTGGTCAAGGGTATCAAAAGGCATAACCCAGCATTAGATTAACATTGGG